>JBFJXR010000054.1:0-15034 GCA_041622995.1 Nevskiales bacterium | reverse complement strand
CTAACGCTGGAATTAAGGGGCGCGCCCGGAAGGGCGTGTCCCGTTTGAATGACTTGTTAGGCGGCTAACCCTAAAGATAGCTTCGTCGCTATTTTGGGCGGAGGCCGAAACGGACAAAGGTCCTTCAAGGTGCCAAAACGTCCGGAACTCACCAAAGCGATGAAACTTGAACATAGTTTTACAGGCTAACGGAATATTACGAATAAGCCGAATGAATACTTTCCGCAGCCGGTTCTGATTTTTAAAATGTGCGATGGGTTCTTGGTCTATTTGCTGGCCGGTAGTGAGTGACCGAGTAATGTGCTCGAAAGCTTGAGCTTGCTCACCAGCCAAAACGACCTCAAAAGCGCCATTAGCTTTAATGGCTTGTTGAAGTGCCAAGCAACTAAGTTCTTCGTAACGGAATTGCCTAGTCATCGTTTGACGCCTAACAAATAATATACAGACAAAAGCGTCCGTATATCATGTTTCCAGAAATACGCTGAAATATGGAGATAAAGTGTTTATTTTCATAAAGATAAGCCCTCTCAAGCATTAATATTGTTTATAGCAAATCGAGGCACCTTCATACTAGCACCAAATATCGGGCACGTGGATAATTAAGTCCTTTTGGAGTTAGCCTTATGGGGTCACCAAACCTCAGCAAATCGCCCTCCCCGTTTACTTGATCAGGTTCGTCAAACCTGTTTCAGACTTCACTACAGCCCCCGTACCGTTTCTTCGTATATCTACTGGATCAAGCGATACATCTATTTTCACCAGAAGCAGCACCCGAAAGAGTTAGGAAAAAACCATATCGAGGCATTCCTGAACCATCTGGCGACAAATAGAAAGCTCTCGGCCAGCAGTCAATCACAGGCTCTCAATGCCCTGATGTTTCTGTACAAACAAGTTCTTGAAATTGAAATTTCAGAATTAACCCAACTCAGACGTATCCGTAGACGCCATCATGTCCCCGTTGTGCTATCAAAGAATGAAGTCAGCGCCATTCTTGGACTCATGCAGGGATCGCCCAAGCTAGTCGCACAATTACTGTATGGCACCGGCATGCGGGTAACCGAATGTGTAACGCTTAGAATCAAGGATCTGGACTTTGACACTGGAACTATTACTGTCAGGAGTGGCAAGGGAAACAAGGATAGAACAACCCTTCTTCCAGAAACGCTAAAGGGTGATCTCAGGGCCCAGATAACACGTATAGCCAAGCTCCATGCCAATGACCGGCTTAGAGGTGCAGGATATGCCCCTATGCCCAATGCACTCTATAGGAAGTATCCCTCGGCATCTCAATCACTTGCTTGGCAGTACCTATTCCCATCACAGGTTCTTAGGCCCTGGCACGAGCATGGCAAAATGGTTCGATGGCACGCATCAACCTCAACCATACAACGCGCATTCAGAAAGGCGCTTAATACTTCCGGTATTACAAAGGCAGCCTCCGTGCATTGCCTTAGACACTCATTCGCCACTCACTTACTGACCAATGGCTGCGACATCCGCACGATTCAAACGCTTTTAGGCCATAAGCATGTACAGACAACCATGATTTATACCCACATAGAACAAGATCATAAGGGGGTAGTAAGTCCAATTGAACTAATATGATTTGCGGCTATCAGCAGGGCATCCACAGACAAACCTAATAACAGCCTAATTGACGATTAATTAGTTAACCGCACATGCCCGTAAGGCCAAGTATGAGATATTGGGACTTATTTTTTGCCAGATGCCCAAAAATAAGTCCCATCCTCAGCTGTATTTTATAAAGAAAAAGAAATGGTGGGCCTGGTAGGACTCGAACCTACGACCGAGCGATTATGAGTCGCGCGCTCTAACCAACTGAGCTACAGGCCCAAATTTTGGAGGGGATTCTAACCGTTTTCGTCGAGGAAGCTACGCAGAAAGTTAGCACGTGAAGGATGACGCAATTTGCGCAATGCCTTGGCTTCGATCTGACGAATACGCTCACGGGTGACATCAAACTGCTTGCCCACTTCTTCAAGTGTGTGATCAGTATTCATATCAATGCCGAAACGCATGCGTAGTACTTTGGCTTCACGTGGCGTGAGGCTTGCCAGAATATTGGTGGTAGCTTCGGTCAGGCTTTCGTTGGTTGCCGAATCCACTGGTGACTCTGCATTGCCGTCTTCAATGAAATCTCCAAGGTGTGAATCTTCGTCATCACCAATAGGGGTTTCCATGGAAATCGGTTCTTTGGCAATTTTAAGCACCTTGCGAACCTTGTCTTCCGGCATTTCCATACGCTCTGCCAGTTCTTCAGGACTGGCTTCGCGGCCCATTTCCTGCAGCATCTGCCGGGAAATACGATTGAGTTTGTTGATCGTTTCGATCATGTGCACCGGAATACGGATGGTGCGGGCCTGATCCGCAATAGAACGCGTAATGGCCTGGCGAATCCACCATGTAGCATAGGTCGAGAACTTGTAGCCACGGCGATATTCAAACTTGTCGACCGCCTTCATGAGACCGATGTTGCCTTCCTGAATCAAGTCCAGAAATTGCAGACCGCGGTTGGTGTACTTCTTGGCGATTGAAATAACCAGTCGCAGGTTGGCTTCCACCATTTCTTTCTTGGCACGACGGGCCTTGGCCTCGCCGATAGACATCTTGCGATTCATTTCCTTGATATCGCCAATTGTCAGACCAGTACTCTCCTCAATGGCCAGTAATTTGTTTTGCAGGCGCACAAGTTCATCTTTGTGCTGCCCAATAGTGGACGAGTATTTACGTTTGGCGCGAATCAGCTTATTCCACCAGTCCTTGTTCGTGGCATTCTCCGGCAGTTGCTTAATGAAATCACGACGATCCATGCCAGCCGTACGCACGCAGATCATCATCATTTCACGTTCGATATTACGGATGACCTCAATCTGACCACGCAACATTTGCACCAGAGAGTCTGCAAACAGCTGATTGAATTTCCACTGGATAAACATTTCCGAAAGCGCTGCCCAATGCTCCTGGGTTTTCGCGTTTTCCGGTCCGCCACGATTCAATGAACGTACGGCCAGTTTGTACTGTTCCGTCATCTCAGCCATTTTGGCCGCGACTTCTTCAAGATCAGGACCCTTGGGTCCCTCGTCTTCTACATCATCGTCATCGTCTACTGCATCTGCAGGCGTTGGCGCCGGACTGCCCACTTCATATGGACTCATATCGACAAAGCCGATTCCACCAAGAATCTCAGCCATGCGCTTCTCGCCGGCCGTAAATAATGCGTAGCTGTCAATGACATGTTTAACGGTGGGCGGGAAGTACGCAAGCGCGGTCATCGCTTCCTGCAATCCTTCCTCAATGCGCTTGGCAATGCGGATTTCTCCGTGACGATCAAGCAACTCAACCGAACCCATTTCGCGCATATACATGCGAACAGGATCGGTAGTGCGACCGAATTCTGCGGCGACCGCAGCAGCAGCAGCGGCGGCTTCCAGCGCATCGTCATCATCTTCTTCAGAATCGACAGCCGGACCGTCGGACAACAACAGGGCTGTTTCATCCGGTGCCACTTCATGCACAGGGATGCCCATGTCATTGATCATATTGACAATATCTTCAACCTGCTCGGAATCAATATCGTCGGGAAGATGGTCATTGACCTCGTGATAAGTCAAATAACCCTTCTGTTTGCCCTGGGCAATCAGAAGCTTAATCTGAGACTGCTTCTCTGTACTCATAAACTGAGAATTCCATAATGTGGATTTGAGCCCGCAAAGGAGCACAACGAACTCACCATTTTATCGATATAGTTAGGTATCTGCCAAATTTCAATGTTTATTTTTATATTCGAAAGTGCGTTTTTCAGGCACTTTCACGCAATAATCTGTTCAATTCTGCCTTCTCGTCAGCACTGAGTTCTCGCTCACGGCTTAATGCCAGCAAATCATCCAGCTTTTCTCCACCGGCCTGCTTTACCAGGCGGGTCAGGCAATCCCGGTATTCGGCGACAAGATTTCCTTCTTCGATTTCAGGTCGCATGCCTGCCAGCTTGCCCAGATGTCGCTGCTCGGGTTTGTCCCGCCAGTGCTCCAGAATGTTTGCAACAGTAAATTTCGGATTTAACTTCAGTAAATCTATGACCTCAACGAGCAGCGGCACACCTGGCAGTCCGATTTCTCTCAATGCTTCCAGGTTTTCCGTTTCAGCCGCCAGGCTGGGCTGCTCCATAAGCAACTGTAATGCGCGCCTTACCGGTGTCGTGCCGGGGCTTTCCTTCACCGGCTTGCGGGCCATGGTGGCCTGGGGCACAGGCTCTCCACCCAGAACCGCCTCCAGTTCTGTCACCTCAAGTCCGGCCAGCGTTGCCAATTGTCCTAAAAAGAGCATACGAAAGGCTGGCGCCTTGATCCGGCCGACATGTGGACGCGCAAGCTCAATCAGGCGCGCTTTGCCATCAAGACTGGTCAGATCCACTTCTGCCTTCAGATGATCAAGCAGGAACTGTGACAAAGGCACTGCATCCGAACTCAGGCGCGTCTCGAATGCATCACGACCTTCCGCCCTTATCATGCTGTCAGGATCCTCTCCCTGAGGCAGGAACATGAAACGTAACTCACAGCCATCCTTAAGCACTGGCAGTGCACGCTCAACCGCCCGCCAGGCAGCATCGCGACCGGCACGATCGCCATCGAAACAGAACAGTATCTCCGGCGTCATTCGCGCCAGCGTATTCAGATGATCTTCGGTGGTCGCTGTACCCAACGTGGCAACTGAATAGGGCACGCCGTTCTGCGCCAGCGCAACCACATCCATATAGCCTTCAACCACCATCACCCGCTTTAGATCACGACAGGCCTGACGTAACTCATAAAGCCCGTACAGGTGCTGGCCCTTGTGAAATAGCGGCGTCTCCGGGGAGTTCAGGTACTTCGCAGAATCGTCCACAACGGTTCGACCACCGAAACCGATAATCCGTCCACGACTGTCGCGAATCGGAAAGGTAATGCGTTGCCTGAAACGGTCATAGGCACCCGTCTGGCCTTCCCGGCGCGCCGCAAGTCCTGCTTTTACTGCCAGCTTTTCATCGACACCCTGTTTACGCAGGGCATCCACCAATCCACTCCAGCCTTCTGGCGCATAGCCAATACCAAAGCGGTTCACGATATCCTTGTTCAGGCCGCGGCCTTTCAGATACTCCACTGCAGGCGGATAGTTGCGCAGGCCATCCCGGAAGTACTGTTGCGCGCGATCCATGGCCGCAAACATTTCCCGACGCTCACCGCCGTCAGAATCGCCACCCATTTCTTCGGGCACGTCGACGCCCGCCTGACGGGCAAGCTCGTCCACGGCCTCACGAAACTCCAGGCGCTGATACTCCATGAGAAAACTCAATGCTGTGCCATGCGCACCACAGCCAAAACAGTGATAGAACTGCTTGCTTTGTGACACCGTAAAGGAAGGGGTCTTCTCGCTATGGAAGGGACAACAGGCGTGATATTCACGCCCGGCTTTCTTGAGCGGCACATAGGTGTCGATCAGCGGAACAATGTCTGTCCGTGAAAGCAGATCGTCAATAAAGTTTTGTGGAATGCGGCCCATGCAGTGGAGTTTAAACGAGAACGGCTAATTACAGGACGTAAGGGATTTTTGAATTACGTTACGAGTCTGCCTGGCAGTGGTTCAACTGCGCGGTAGTAATTCAGGCGTTGCCGAGTTGGACTTTAACCTGGGCGCTGACCTGGCCCATGTCGGCCTGCCCCTGTAGCTTGGGCTTGAGAATGCCCATCACCTTACCCATGTCTTTCATTTCGGTTGCACCGGATTCAGCGATCGCAGCCGTAACGGCAGCGGCAACTTCATCAGCACCAAGCTGAGCTGGCAGATAGGGTTGGAGAATGGCGATTTCCGCCGTTTCCTGATCAGCAAGCTCCGGGCGGCCACCGTCGGTGTATTGCTGCACTGACTCGCGACGTTGCTTGATCATTTTTTCAAGAATGGCAATCACGGCTGCATCGTCCAGTTCGATACGCTCATCGACCTCGCGCTGCTTGATTGCAGCCTGTACCAGGCGAATAACACCCAGGCGCTCGCTGTCACGCGCGCGCATGGCGTCTTTCATATCAGCCGTAATTTGTTCTTTAAGACTCATCGTTGATCTTCAGATCGATCGATGGAAAAGAAAGTCGATTAAAACCGACTCTAGTACATGCGCACGTGGCGCAATTGATCGCGGGACAGCTTCTTGGCGTGACGCTTTACAGCGGCCGCTTTCTTGCGTTTGCGTTCCATACTGGGCTTTTCAAAGAACTCACGACGACGAACTTCTGGCAGGATGCCAGCTTTTTCGCAGCCGCGTTTGAAGCGTCGCAATGCGATTTCAAACGGTTCGTTTTCTTTAACTCTTACGTTGGGCATGAAGCCTCACTCTCCAGATACACATGTAATTACAGGGTTTTCTGGCCTTCAGAAACGCTGTAGGCCGAAAGGGCGCAGAATTTTACTGGTCAAAGCCCAATAATGCAAAACAAATGCTAAATACAGCCTTTAGCAACATCTGCATTCACTCTTCTATAAAATGCCTGCCATGCGTGTACTAGGCATTGAAACTTCCTGTGATGAAACCGGCGTCGCCTTGTACGACAGCCAGGAAGGTCTGCTGGGCGAGGCTTTATACAGCCAGATTGAACTGCACGCACAATATGGCGGTGTGGTGCCAGAGCTGGCCTCACGCGATCATGTACGCAAGCTCACACCATTAATCCAGCAGGTTATGCGCGACGCAAATGCGGATAAAAACAGTATTGATGCCATTGCCTATACCGCCGGCCCCGGGTTGATTGGCGCTTTGCTGGTTGGCGCTTCAGTGGCCGCAGGACTGGCCACAGCCTGGGGAGTTCCGCTGATTCCTGTGCACCATATGGAGGGGCACCTGCTTGCGCCCATGCTTGAGGATGACGCACCTGTGTTCCCATTTGTGGCCCTGCTGGTTTCAGGCGGACATACCATGTTGGTAGAAGTGGATGGTGTCGGTGAATACAAAATTCTCGGACAAACGCTGGATGATGCTGCGGGCGAGGCTTTTGATAAAACGGCAAAATTACTGGGCATTGGTTATCCGGGTGGCCCGGCGCTTGCCAAACTGGCAATCCAGGGCGACCCGGAGCGATTCACCCTGCCACGCCCGATGCTGAATCGCCCGGGACTGGATTTCAGTTTTAGTGGCCTGAAGACCGCCGTACGTGACCTGTTAAAGAAACTAGACTCCCCGGATGATCAGACCAAAGCGGATGTAGCGCGCGCATTTGAAGATGCCGTGGTCGACACCCTTGCGCGCAAATGTGAACGAGCCATCCAGCAAACCGGGGCAACAGGTCTCGTCATAGCCGGAGGCGTTGGGGCCAATTTACAGCTACGCGCGCGTCTGCAGGAAGTCGCTGAATCCTGTGGTGCCAGCCTGCACTTTCCCCGTCCTGCCTACTGCACGGATAATGGTGCAATGATTGCTTATGCGGGCAGCTGCCGGATTGCCGATGCGCTGCAACCCCCCTTTCCGATTGAAGCCAAAGCCCGCTGGTCGCTGGAAGACCTGGTAGCGCCTGGAATGATATGAACAAGAGCATAGATACGGTCATGGACAAGATTTACCTGAGCGACTTACGTATCGATACCGTCATCGGCATTTTCGAGTGGGAACGCCGCATCAAACAGAATGTGCGGTTTGATCTGGAGATGGGTACCGACATCAGGAAAGCCGCTGCCAGTGACAGCATTGAAGACACACTGGACTACAAATCCCTGGCCAAGCGCGTGATCAGCTTTGTAGAGGAAAGCCAGTTCAACCTGGTAGAAACGCTGGCCGAATCCGTTGCCAGAGTGATCGTGACGGAGTTCGGTGTACCTTACGTAAAAGTCACACTGAATAAAGCCGGTGCAGTCCGCGGTGCCAGCGGTGTGGGCATCATTATCGAACGACGCAGCGAAGACTTCGCCTGATGTCGACTGTTTTTGTCAGCGTTGGCAGTAATGTTGCGCCTGAAAAACATATTCACCGCGGTCTGGATATTTTGCGCCAGCATTACGGCGAACTGCAGCTCTCACCTGTATATCGTACTGAGGCGGTTGGCTTTGAGGGTGAAGATTTTCTGAACCTGGCGCTCGCATTCAACACAGATGATCATGTGGATGAGGTCGTTGAAGCTCTGGACGAAATTGAAAACCAGTGTGGCAGAGTACGAGGCGAAGCCCGCTTCGGCCCGCGCACACTCGATCTGGACTTGCTGCTGTTTGATGACCTGATCATCGACCGCCCGGACCTGACAGTACCGCGAGATGAAATCCTGAGTTATGCCTTTGTGCTGCGCCCCCTGGCTGACCTTGCGCCAGAGCTGTTACATCCTGTCGAGGGCAAGTGCATGGCGGCACTATGGTCTGAGCTGTCTGTGAATGCGCCCAAACTGATCCCGGTGGATGTAACATTCTAGCTACCGTTTAGCTAATCAGCCCCCCCCCGCCATCCACGGACAAAATCTGTCCCGTAATAAAACTGGCCTCATCACTTAATAAAAAGCGCACCGCTCCCGCCACATCCTCAGGCTCCCCCATACGCTGCATGGGAATACGCTGAATACAGCGTTCCGCCTCGTCCGGGTTTGGCGCCTTATTATCAGGCCAGAGAATCACACCGGGCGCCACTCCGTTTACACGTACATCTGGCGCAAGGTCTCTGGCAAGCGAACGCGTTAGTGCTACCAGCCCGCCCTTGGCCGCTGCATAAACCGGGTGATCGGCCAAGGGCCGCTGCCACTGGGCATCTATTATGTTGACGATACCGCCCTCGCTTTCAATCAGGGCATCCATGGCCGCCTGACATAAAAACAACGGGGCTTTGAGATTGCTGCCGGTGAGGTCAAGCCAGTCCTGTTCAGCCACTTCTGCCAGAGGGGTCGGAAAAAAACTCGAAGCATTGTTCACCAGGGCGTCGAGTCGCCCCCATTCCCCCAGTATTTCTTCGACCATTTCAGGCAGACCGTCTTTATCCAGCAAGTCGGCAGTGACCACGATGGCCGTGTCGGGATAGCTCTCGTTTAATTCGCTAGCAAGTGTCTGCGCGTCATCCAAAGAGTCGCGGCAATGAATCGCAACCCGGTAGCCTTCATTATGAAGTTCACGCACGATAGCCTCGCCGATTCGTCGTGCGCCACCCGTGACTAATGCAACTCTATCCTGTATTCCGTTATCATCCCTGTCTTGGTTACTCATTGATTTTCATTCCAAGTATGTGGATCGGTATAGTCTAACGGCTATTATTCAATTTACGGTGACAGAGGCGAAGGTATATGGATAATTTTCAAGCCGCGCTATTGGGCATCCTTCAGGGCGTGACCGAGTTTCTGCCCATTTCTAGCTCGGGCCACCTCGTGCTCGCGCCGTTACTGATGGGCTGGAAAGATCAAAGCCTTGCATTTGATGTTGCCCTGCATTTCGGCACCTTTCTCGCCGTCGCTCTCTATTTTCGCCGCGATCTCATGCCCGTTGTCAGTGGCGGCATCAGGTCGCTATACAGCAGTCCCGAGGGTGGTCGTGAAAGTGACCCGAACATGCGTATGGCCTGGGGGCTGGTCATTGCCACCATTCCCGCTGGTGTTGTAGGGCTTCTCCTGCAAAGCGTGCTTGAACTGAAGTTCGACGCGCCCACTCTGGTAGCAGGTAACCTGATTTTATTCGGCCTGCTGATGTTGTGGGCAGATACGAAACTACGTGGCAAACGTACCGAAAGTGAACTTAACTGGGGCGAGTTTTTCATGATTGGTTGTGCGCAGGCACTGGCGTTATTTCCCGGAACATCGCGTTCCGGCATTACCATGACAGCAGCTATGGCACTGGGGCTCTCCAGAACCGCGGCTGCGCGGCTTTCATTTCTGATGGCGCTACCGGTTATTCTGCTGGCTACTGGCTATGAACTCGTCACGCTGCTGCTACAACCGGGCGCTGTCGATTGGGGCGTAATGCTGGTGGGAGCGACAGTCGCCTTTCTAACAGGTCTGGGCTGTATTCACCTGCTACTCAGCTTGCTGGAACGTATCGGATTTTTGCCCTTTGTTATCTACCGCATAGTGCTCGGGAGCGTCATTCTGATTATGTTTGTATAGTCAGACTTTCTGCCGGGCCTTCCAGTTTTTCATGGCTTCGGTACGCCGCTTGAGCAGCTCATCACGAACCGCCTTGCCATGAAACCCGTCCGCCACAACGTCGCTGGCCTGTACACGTGTCGCCTCAGTCAATGCATCTCGCAGGTATTGATGTTGAGGATAGTCCTCGTCTTCCAGACCCTTGCGCCCACGTGCATCGCATTCACAGGCCAGCAGAAAATTCTCGAAACGCTCAGGCTTGCGCCAGGCATCAAGACGATCGAAGACCTTAATCAGGGTTGCCGGCCTAAGCTCCAGCGCACGATGCACATGTAAATGAAGTTCTGTGACCAGAATCGCAAGATCCCGACAGTCATTCGGTACCCGCAGGCGTTCACAGAATGCCTCCACCAGGGGGATGCCCGCTGTCTCATGCCCGCGGTGCCCCGGTAGGACAAAACCCGGTGTGACTGCCTTGCCAAAATCGTGACAGAGGCAGGCGAAACGAACTCTCAGATCCGTATCCAGCCTGGCCGCTTGTTCAAGCACCATCAAAACGTGCACGCCACTATCGATCTCGGGGTGATATTTCTCGGTTTGCGGCACACCGAAGAGCGCATCAAGTTCCGGAAACAATACTTTCAGCGCACCGCATTCGCGCAGTAGTCCAAAATAGGCATCAGGTGCAGGCATCATCAGGGCTCGACTGGTTTCCTGCCAGACTCTCTCGGCAACCAGTGCATTGACCTCCCCGTTGCTGACCATTTCACGCATTAGCGTCATGGTCTCTGGTGCGATAGTGAAGCCAAGAGGTTTAAAGCGAGCATAAAAACGAGCCACTCGCAATATTCGCAATGGGTCCTCGACAAAGGCTTCGGACACATGGCGCAGGTACTTCTTTTCCAGATCCGCCTGCCCGCCATATGGATCGATCAATATGCCCGAGTCGAGATCCTGGGCAATGGCGTTCACGGTAAGATCGCGGCGCATCAGGTCTTCTTCGAGTGTCACTTCCGGCCCAGTGTGAAATACGAAGCCGTGGTATCCCCGCCCTGATTTGCGCTCGGTTCTGGCCAGCGCACATTCATCACCGGTTTCAGGATGGAGGAAAACAGGGAAATCTTTCCCGACCGGTTTATAACCCTGTTCGAGCATCATTTCGGGGCTGGCGCCCACGACTACCCAGTCCTGCTCACCGACAGGCAAGCCAAGCAGACGATCACGGATGGCGCCACCAACTAGGTATTTCTTCACAAGGTTAACCGGGCATTCCTGAAAAAGCAGTTATGACAACTGCAAGTGTAACTAACCCGAGCTTTGCGTGGCGGAGTCCAGATAGGTGGGCACTACATCTGTCATTTTTTGTGGCTGTATATCCAGAGCACTAAACCTAAGGCATTGACGATCGTTGGGATTACAAACACTCGCCACCTGCGCCGACTGGTAGTTGTCCCTGGAAAAGGGTTTGCCGGGCAACAATTCCATAACTGAGGCCTGCATACGCGCCATGTAATCAGGCAGTCCGAATATGCGTTTATCTATGCCTGCCTGTCGGGCAACAAACTCCACGATCTGCCGCAATGAATAAACATCAGGGCCGCAAAGCTCTATACGTTTGTTAAAGAAACGCTCATTGGCCACAACCCGCGCACATGCCTCGACCACATCTTCAACAAATACGGGTGCGAACTGCGCCTCGGGGCAGGCCAGTGGAAAGACCCCCGGTACACGTTTCAATAACATGGCAAAACGATTCACGAATTTATCG
This sequence comes from Nevskiales bacterium, assembly GCA_041622995.1. Classification (GTDB taxonomy): domain Bacteria; phylum Pseudomonadota; class Gammaproteobacteria; order Nevskiales; family CAJXLF01; genus CAJXLF01. The sequence continues at coordinate 3,181 of JBFJXR010000054.1, read as the reverse complement.
TCCGGGCCGAATATGACTGAGGGCTGAAATATGGTCCACGGCACCGCATTACCAAGTTCCACCATGATGGCATTATTGCCCGCGCCCTTGGAACGCAGATAGAAGCTGGGCGACATGCCTGCCTGAGCACCCAGGGCACTCATGTGCACTACATGTCTGACTTGATGCCTGCGGCAAATTCGCGCCATCTGTCGCGGCAATTCTTCATGAACTTGTTGAAACTCACGGCCACGGCGACCCCGCTCATTCAATATGCCGACCAGGTTTATCACAACACTGTGGCCGCTAATAAAGGGCTCCAGAACGGTCAGGTCGTGAGGGTCGCCCTGCACGATATCACCTGCAGGCAAAATATCAGGCACATGCATTTTGCCCTGATCACGAGTCAGTAGTTTTATATGGTGCCCATCGCTCAGCAGACGCGGAATGAGATGACTCCCCAAAAATCCACTGCCACCGAGAATGGCTATTCGCTGTGCTTTAACCAACTGTAAGCCCCCTGTGAGCCTGACACCACCTTACTCCAGACGCGAGCAAGGTCAAGTCCATGAATGTTATTGATTTTTCAGGGTGTGGCTTATCGGCCGCGTACGGGAGGCAAGACATCGGACAAACGTGTGTACTGGCCAGTCAGGCGCCACTCGTAGGTGGCCTTGAACTCGAGCACATGCCTCAGATAATTGTGCGTGGCAGAAAATGGCACCGCCTCTATCCAAATGTCAGCTGGTAATGTTCGTGCCGGTTGCCATTTACCCACATTATGTGGACCGGCATTGTAGGCGGCTGTCGCGAGTGCAATGTGACCGTCGAAGCGCTTGCGCATATCAGCAAGGTAACGTGTACCCAATCTAATATTGTGTGCGGGCTCGTACAGCATGGCAGTCCCGCGCCATTTCATCCGCTCCTGACGAGCAACCTGTTTTGCAGTCGCCGGCATAAGCTGCATCAGACCAAGCGCACCCACAGGAGATTGGGCATCGGCAGCAAACATGCTCTCGGAACGTGTAATCGCATAGGCCCAGCTTCGCTCGATACCCTGGCGCTTGGTTTCACGCGTAAAAATTGTGCGATGGGGCGCGGGAAAACGCCGGGCCAGATCATCCCAGTAGCCAGCCTTGCCGTAGCTGAGAATTGCAGGAGACCACCAGCCCCATTCATCTGCCAGAATCCCGGCCTGTAACTGTTCATCTTTACTCAAGCTTTGTAACAGTGCATTCCACTCGGACCGGGCCTTGTCATTCATGCCGATTTTCCAGAGTTCGAATGCTCTGCGAGCATCTTCGCGTACCTTGAGTTTCGCCTGAATTTCCGAATCTACAAGCACCGGCCGGTCGACAATGCCATATTGGCCGGAAATCTGATCAGCCGCCAGAAAGCCGTAATAATCACGTTTTCCACTGATATCAACAAAAGATGCCAGGGCCTTTTCCCTGTCCCCCATCGCCAGATGAGCCCGACCCAGCCAGTATTTCCAGCGCGGACTTTCCTGTTCGGTAGCAGGCAGCGCATTTATCCACATCAGGACGTCTTGCCAGGACTCCGCATAAATTGCACTGCGGATTCGCCAGTCACTTTCCACCTGACGCAAGGATACTGTGCCACTACGCTTGAACCAGGACAGTGCCTCCGGTTCCCTGTTCAGAATTTGCCGGTAACCGATAAATGCTGCCAATTGAAGCTTTAAGGTGTCGTCCGCCTGGCTTCGTGCCATCGCCTGGTCATAGAACGCAGCGGCCTTTGGACGGTCACGCGTCGCCAGGCGTCTGAATACCTGTCCGAGCATTTCAGCATCCATTTGCCTGTCGCCTGATGCAGCCAAACGTGAAATCGCATCTCGTGGGTTTCTCCAGGCCCAAAGCCAGTGTTCTGTGCGCTTTTTCTTCGCACCGCCCTGCTTTGCTGCCAGCGACCTGACCAGCTTCAGATTGCCGACTTCCATTGCCATGCGCACACGTGCGTCGATCAATTCCTGGGTCAAACGCCCCTTGCTTTCAAGCCATTTAAAGACCGGAATACAGGACTTGTGCCGGAGGCCACCAGTCAACCATAGACTTTCGGCAACAATTCCCGCGCCCTCGGATTCAAGATTGATTCGCGCCTGCGCAGCAAGACATTCGAGTTCTTCGGTCGACCGCGCCGGATAATAGTCCAGGTAGCTTTGCCAGCTACCGGCCTTGGCAAGGCGCCGCATCCAGCTCACGTGCAGACTCCGGGTATAAGCTGTTTCCCCGTGCTCGTCCAGAAACCTTCGGATACGTTTATCTGTGTATGAGCCCGGACTCCGTCTCAAGGCTCTCCGCAGCGCGGCGGCCTCAAGGTAGGGATAGAGAACATATGCCTTTAACCCGGGATAATCCTCTGCCTCGGAATTACCTGCCTCGACTTGTCCCAGAGCCACCACAAATTGCTGGCGTAAATCGCTTTGTGCCTGCCCGGCAAATGGGAAGAACAGCAACAGGCAGATTAAAAAAATTCTCGGCGACATAATTTGTTTCTTGCATCTCATGAGACTACAGGCGCTGGCGCTAGTTTACTGGAGTAGAATGCCACGCGTACTGGAGAATTAAATGCTTGAAAGCCTATTGATTTATCTTGCTGTTGGCGCGGTCGCCGGTTTAATGGCTGGTCTGTTTGGCGTCGGAGGGGGCATGATTATCGTGCCCGCGCTCGCGTTTCTCCTGCCGACGCAGGGTATTGATAATGCGATCATTATGCAGATAGCCATTGGCACATCGCTGGCCATTATTTCGGCCACTTCAATCTCTTCCATGCTGGCCCATCATAATCGGGGCGGTGTGTTGTGGGACAGTTTCAAATTTCTTATGCCTGGCCTCATTCTCGGAGCCCTGATCGGTGCGGTGATTGCCGATCATGTATCCAGTGAGGCGCTGCGACGGATTGTTGGCGTCTCCGCCTTGCTGGTCGCAGTAAAAATGTGGCTCGACTTCAAACCCAGGGCACATACGCCGCTACCCGGCCCTGCCGGACTTTCAGTTGCGGGAACGCTAATTGGCAGTGCGTCATCCCTGATCGGGATCGGTGGTGGCTCTTTCATGGTGCCGTTTCTTAACTGGTGCTCGGTAAGCATGCGTCAGTCTGTCGGTACAGCTGCAGCCTGCGGTGTGCCCATCGCATGGGCCGGCATGCTCGGCTTTATCATCACCGGCTGGGACGAAAGCGG
>JBFJXR010000053.1:0-15374 GCA_041622995.1 Nevskiales bacterium | reverse complement strand
TTGCGCAATGACATGTCTGCCGAGGCCAAGGCCGCCAATAAAGAGTGGCTGGCGACCCTGTGGAATGTGTACCAGAAGAATGTGACCGAAGCGCGCGAGCTTTCCAAGGGCAGTGTGGATACCTACGCCAATGAATTCCCCCGACAGTTGGTGGAGCTTGGTGGTGATGCGGCCAAGCTGGCTTTGAATGCGGGGCTGGTCGACAAACTAATGACCCGTGAGGAAATGCGTGCCCGGGTGAGCCAGGAAGTGGGTCGTGACAAGGAACATGGCAGCTTCAGGCAAATAAATCACCGCAGCTATCTGTGGGCAGTACGCAGCGAAGCCAATTCTGCAGAGGAAAATTCTGCCAAGAGTCAGGTGGCATTGATTGTGGCGGACGGCACACTGGTGGATGGGTTTGCAGGTCAGGGCACCGTCAATGGTGAAGATCTGGCCTGGCATATTGATCAGGCCCGTCGCGACAAGGATGTAAAAGCCATTGTATTGAGAATCGACAGTCCCGGCGGAAGTGTCACTGCATCGGAGGCCGTGCGACGTGAGATTGTACTGGCCAAGCGTGATGGAAAACCCGTCGTGGCTTCCATGTCGAGTGTGGCCGCATCCGGTGGTTACTGGATTGCGATGAATGCGGATGAGATTTTCGCCCAGGCCTCTACCGTCACTGGTTCTATTGGTGTCTTTGGTGTGATGCCCAACATTTATAAACCACTCAAGAAACTGGGCGTGCATACCGATGGTGTCGGGACAACGCGCGTTGCCGGCGGTATGCGTCTGGATCAGCCCCTGTCTCCTGAAATGTCTGGTGCCATTCAGGCCTCGGTCGAGAATTTTTATCGTGTATTTGTGAAAAGTGTTTCTGAGGCGCGTGGCCTGAGTGAGCAGGCGGCTGAGCGGGTTGCGCAGGGGCGTGTCTGGAGTGGTGGCGACGCCAAGCGACTGGGTCTGGTGGACCAGTTCGGTGGACTGCGTGCAGCGGCAGATGCTGCGGCTAAAAGGGCGGGTATTGAAGCCGGTAACTATAATCTGGTGCCCCGCCAACGCGCGACTGACTGGAGGATGCTGATACTCGATCAGTTTTCCGGCTTTGCACCGTTATTAAAAACATCGGGTACGCAATGGTGGCAAAGCGGGCTGAGTTGGCTGCAGTCGCAGGATGTCTGGAATACCCTGAACCTTGCATGGTTAAGTGATCGCAAGGGTGTGCATGCGTACTGCCCATGTGTGCCGGATATAAATGGTCGTGCCGTCTGGCAAGGCCATGCCAGCCCGGTTGAGTCGATTCAGTAAGGTCGTTTATGAGCGGCAAACTGAAAGACAAGAGCCGCCTGGTCCATGCCGGTCGTGACCCGGAGCGCTTCGATGGCGTGGTAAACACGCCGGTCTATCATGCTTCAACTGTGCTGTTCCCTACCGTAGAAAAACTGCAGGCCGCCAGTGCGAGTCCCATGGAAGGCGTGTATTACGGCCGTTTTGGCACACCCACGCATTTTGCGTTTGAACAGGCGCTTGCAGAACTGGAGGGCGGTTATAAGGCCGTAGCCACCAGCTCCGGTCTGGCGGCTATCACGATTGCATTGCTGAGTTGTGTAAAAGCCGGTGATCATATTCTGATGACAGATTCCGTCTATGGCCCCACGCGCAAATTCTGTGACGGCATGCTGCAACGCATGGGCGTGGAAACGACTTATTACGATCCCTTGATAGGACCGGATATCGAGTCACTGATACAAGACAACACGCAGGCAGTATTTCTTGAGTCGCCGGGTTCGCTGACTTTTGAAATTCAGGACGTGCCGGCGATTGCTGCGGCAGCCCATTCCAGGGGGGTGACGGTCATCATGGACAATACCTGGGCGACACCACTTTATTTCAAGGCAATATCATATGGCGTGGATATTGTGGTGCATGCAGCGACCAAATATATCGTGGGTCACGCAGATGCCATGCTCGGTGCTCTGATCTGCACCCAACAAACCTTTGAACCGGTAAAGCGCACAGCAATAGAACTGGGTAACTGTGCCGGGCCGGATGACGTAAACCTGGGCTTGCGGGGCTTACGGTCACTGCACGCCCGCATGATTCAGCATGCTGACAATGCCATGCAGTTGTGTGAATGGTTCGCTGAACAGCCCGAGGTTGAGCGCATTCTCAATCCCGCGATGAAAGGGGACAGGGGATATGCACTATGGCAACGGGATTTCACCGGTGCCTGTGGCCTGTTTGCCGTGGTTTTGAATTCTGAAGTTGCGGATGCTGCAGTGGCCGCCATGCTTGATGACTTGCAGCTATTTGGCATTGGCTATAGTTGGGGTGGATACGAAAGCCTGATCCTGCCAACGCATCCTGCCGAAAGTCGAACTGCGACGCAATGGGAGTCCGGCCCATGCCTGCGCGTGCATGCGGGTCTGGAAGATGTTGACGATCTGATCGCGGATCTCGAAGCGGGATTCCAACGACTCCGCAATCAGCGCTAGTCCAGTTGGCTTATTCTTCTTCGGCGCCGAAGCGCATCGAAAGATCAATGGCGGTTATATTTTTGGTCAGTCCGCCAATCGAGATGCAGTCCACACCGGTGTCGGCTATATCACGCACATTATTAATTTCGATATTGCCCGAGGCTTCGAGTTTGATGACACGGTCGCGGTGCCAGCGTCGGTATTCTTCGCCGATCTGCACTGCGCGCGCAAGGATGTGTGAGGGCAGGTTGTCTATCAGCAATTGGTCAGCACCGGCTTCCAGGGCTTCTTTCACCTGGTGCAGGTCTTCAACTTCGACAATGATGCGTACGTCAGTAGATGCTTCCTTGGCTGAGGCCACTGCTTTGGCGATCGACCCAATGGCCTCGATATGATTTTCCTTGATCAGGATGGCATCGAACAAACCAAAACGATGATTGACGCCGCCGCCGCAAGTCACGGCGTATTTCTGGGCGCTGCGTAAGCCGGGGATGGTTTTCCGCGTATCCAGAATTTCTGTTTTGGTGCCTTTAACCCGTTCAACGAAGCGCCGGGTGTGGGTGGCGGTGCCTGAAAGGGTTTGCAGGAAGTTCAGTGCGGTGCGTTCGCCAGTGAGAATGCTGCGTGCCGGGCCATGCAGGCGGCAGATAATGGACTTGGGTCCGATATAGGCGCCATCGTCTATCAGCCATTCAACTTTAATATCGGGGTCAAGTTGATTGAAAACCTCATTGAACCAGTCTTTGCCGCAAATAACGGCCGATTCACGTGCCACAACATGGGCATCGACTTGCTGGTCTTCCTGAACCAATGCGGCGGTCAGATCGCCATTGCCAACATCTTCAGCCAGAGCGAGCCTGACTGATTCCCTGATTTCGTTTTCCAAATCGCTTTGCATGATCTCTCCCTGTAAGCGCGAATTCTACGGCATCAGGCGTGGAGCATCCATGTGTGTATCAGGAAAAGCTATCTAAAATCCCGGTTAGGATTAGAATAATCCCCTGATCGACTGGAAATAGCTGTGTCAAAAATAATTGTAGGATGGCGTGAGTGGCTTGCCCTGCCTGAATTGGGTATCTCTCATATCAAGGCAAAAGTAGATACCGGCGCCCGGACATCTGCATTACATACCTTTGATCTGGAAACGCTGGACATCGACGGCGTGCGGTCGGTGCGTTTTTCCATTCACCCGCTTCAAAGAGAACCAGACGTTGTGCAGTGTGTATTTCCACTGCTTGACGAGCGTCAGGTCACCGACTCTGGTGGTCACAGTGAATTGCGACCTGTGATCAAGACGGATCTTTTAATGGGCGGTAAAAGATGGCCCATTGAGATCACTCTCACAAATCGCGAGAACATGAAATTCCGTATGTTACTTGGGCGTACGGCATTGCGCGGACATATGCTGGTAGATTCACAAGTCTCATATTTAGTCGGCAAACGGCCACAGGCCAGGAAATCGCAGGCATGATCAACGCATTAAGGCAAAAAATCTCTTTCAAGGCCGTATGCGTAATAGGATTCAGGGATAACTGTTGTGCTTAAGGTTACAGACAAACTCGAGATTGCCGGTGTTGAAGTGAAGCCGGGTGAACGCAGCTTTATTGATGTGCCTATTACCAAGCTCTACCACGCGCCGTTGACCATGCCGGTTACCGTGGCGAGGGGTAAAAAACCCGGCCCCACCATGTTTATCAGTGCAGCTCTGCACGGTGATGAACTCAATGGGGTCGAGATTATTCGTCGGCTCCTCAGTCTAAAGGCGCTGAAGGAGTTGCGTGGGTGCCTGATTGCAGTACCGATTGTAAACGTGCAGGCCTTTCTGATTCAGTCACGTTATCTTCCGGACCGGCGGGATTTGAACCGCAGTTTTCCAGGCAGCGAAAAAGGATCACTGGCGGCACGTATGGCCAATGTATTTTTGAAAGAAGTCGTTGGGCATTCTGATTACGGCATTGATCTACACACCGGTGCTATTCACCGGCCAAATCTGCCCCAGATAAGAGCTGATCTGACGCATCCGGAAACCCAGCGTATGGCAAAGGCATTTGGTGCGCCTGTGGTGATGAACGCTCCTATACGTGCTGGTTCATTACGTGAGTACACCAGCAAAAACCAGAAACCTGTATTGCTGTATGAGTCCGGTGAAGCCCTGAGGTTTGACGAGGTGTGTATTCGGGCCGGTGTTCGTGGGGTGCTGAATGTCATGCGCGAACTGGATATGTTGCCGGCCAAAAAAGTACGACGAATAGTCGAGCCCGTGGTTGCCCAATCAAGCAGCTGGGTCAGGGCCTCTGCTAGCGGAATATTGCGCTCCACGGTCAAACTTGGCGAACGCGTTACACCTAGCCAGGTATTGGGCGTGATTTCCGACCCCTATGGGCAGGCGGAAGTGGAATTGAAGGCTACTGCTGCAGGTATTGTTATTGGGCGTACAAATCTGCCCCCGGTAAATGAGGGCGATGCCTTGTTTCACATTGCACACTTTGAAAAATCGCGCGAGGTGGCGCAGAACGTGGAGGCCTTTATGGTAGCCACGGAAAGCATGCCTTCGCTATCCCGGGAAACGCCCCTCGTTTAGAGGGGCGCAGTCAGGTTGTTCAGGCCGCCTGCAAGGCTGTCTGACCCTGATCGGAGTTGGCGGCCAGGTTTCTTTCAAGCTCATGGTCACGATGACGCAACACTCTACCCATACGCACATTTTCGAAGTGCTCGGTAAATTCACCGTCCTGCCAGGCCATGTATCCGCCAATCATGGTGTGTGTAACTACACCTTCCGGACGGTTCACCATCTGGTGATGATCGAATAAATCCCGGTAAATGTAATCGACCCTGGCCTCAGGTTCATAGGCCTGTAGGGCATCAGGGTCGATTACTGTGATATCCGCCTGGGCACCGATTTTTAGTACGCCGGCATTCAAGCCAAAAAATTCTGCAGGTTCACCAGTAAGCCGGTGTACGCCATAAGCAACTTTATCCAGACCGTCTTCCTGGGCAAATTTCAAGGTTCGCAGGTTGCCATCGTAAAACGCCATATTGGTGAGATGGGCGCCGCTGTCATTGAAACCGGGGAAGGTAATTGGATTGAAAACCAGCCCTTTAACAACTTCCGGATTGGTATTGGCAACCGTCGTGACCCAGCGCAGGTCTGTGTCATAACGACGCAACAGATGCAGGAAAAACTCGCAGTCATCTCCAATAGGGAAAGGGAAGCTGGCAAAGGCCTCGGCTTCGGATTCATCACGTGCAACGCGTTTGTCACCCGCCTGCCAGGTCAGAAGGCGACCGTAGACGGATTCCATCCATTCGCCACTCCAGGCTTCGACCGGGCATTGGTCGATCTGCATGTCACGCAGTTCACGGCTCATCACATTGTCTGAAAGGCGTAACAGGGTCTTCAGGCGCTCAAGATTAAAGCCGCGTTTGCCCTTGAACCACATTTTGCGAAAATCCCTGATGTATTCAGGGTCATTAAGAATCTTCAGGCGACCCTCGCGATCATCCAGTTCCTTTTCATTCAGACGACGCAGTTCAGGCACTTCTTCAGACAAAGGCGTGATGACACCGTCTGACCAGACCTTGAAGGGCGCTGACAAGGCCTGAAAGCGGATCATGCCGCGAATTAACCTGGAGTTCAGTATTTTTGACAGGGTGGTGCCCATGCGAACAATGCTGCGGTTGGTCACCAGGTCGATGGCGGCAGTCGCAGTTGTTTTCAGCGTTTTGCCATAGAAGCGACCGCTGGTCAGCAGGAAGGTGCGGATGGTGGCGATACGGCTGTCTTTCGGTGGTGTTGCCTGCCACACGCGCTCCCATTTGCGCACGATATGCGTCAGGAATTTGAGCTCCTTGTGCGATGCGAACTGGGTGGGAATTTGTTTGCGTTCGTTGGGTGTATTCGCCAGAAAATGGAAGGGCAGAGCATCGGTTGAAAAACCTACATAGCCCTCCGACATGCCTTTTTCCAGCAGCCTTCCCATTTCTCCAAGTTCTTCAGCGCTGGGCTCGCGACTCACACTTTCAGTCAAACCCATAACTTCAATGCGCATCATGGAGTGCGGCATCATCGGTACGATATTGGGCCCAAGGTTGAGTCGGTCGAAATGGTCAAGATAATCGCCTGAATCATTCCAGTCGACGACATCTGCCACCTTGCTTAATACGGGTTTCGGAATGTTCTCCACGCGGGCAAAACAGTCGACAATCGGGTCTTCGCCATTACGACGCTGATTACCAAGTGCAACACCGAGGCTGCAGTTGGATACTACGCAGGTTGTGGTGCCATGACGAACCGCTTCTGGCAGTCCTGGGGCAAGCTCAACTTCCAGGTCGAAATGCGTATGAATATCCAGCAAACCGGGTGTGAGCCATTTGCCTGTAACATCAATTACGGTATCGGCATTTGCTGGATTCAGGCTGGGTGCCATCGCAGCAATGCGTCCATCCGACACTGCAATATCCATTTGCCCGGGCGAAGCGCCGGTGCCATCAAAGACCATCGCGCCCTTGAACAGGGTTTGCCATTCATGTGTTGTCGTCATTGCCTTGTCCCTTATTATCCTGTGCCGATAATGAACACAGCAGCAGAGTTTCGTTTTTGTCAGATTTAAACAGGTTGTCACTTGATAGCATAGTTATCCCAATTTACGCCGTCATTAGTAGTTATTAAGGAGACTGTGGTGAGAAATCAGTCATTCAGGTCAAAATGAGGTGAAATAACAATTCTTATTGTGGTGATTGGGATATATGCTGGTTAATCTGAGTAGTGAATCCTGTTGGAGTGATTATGAGCAAGAACATGGACTATCCGTTCGAGAGCCATTACATCGAAGTTCTGGGCTCAAAAATGCACTATGTGGATGAGCCGGGCCCGGAAGAAAGTGACTTGGTTTTCCTGTGCATTCACGGCAATCCGACCTCCAGCTTTTTGTGGCGGAAAGTCATTCCCAATCTAAAGGCCAAGGGAAGAGTGGTGGCGCCAGATCTGATTGGTATGGGCAAGTCAGACAAGCCGGACATTGAGTATCGCTTTGTTGATCATGCCCGATACCTGGATGCTTTTATTGAACAGACAGGTCTGAAAAATATCGTTCTGGTGATTCATGACTGGGGGTCCGCGCTCGGTTTTCACTATGCGCGTCGCCATGAAGAAAATGTGAAAGGCATCGCTTTCATGGAAGCGATCATGGGTACAATATCCTGGAAAGAGTTTCCGCCGTCAGCAAAACTGATTTTCAGATTATTCCGAAATCCAGTGACCGGCCCCTGGATGATTCAGGGAGCGAATTTCTTTGTGAAGCGTATGCTGCCGATGTTCATGATTCATAAGCAGACTTTTGATGAAAAAGAAGCCTATGCAGCGCCGTACCCCACCTATGCGAGTCGGAAGCCGTTATATGTCTGGCCAAATGAAATACCGATTGATGGTAAGCCGAAAGATACGCACGATCTCATCAGTGGGTACCGTGACTGGTTGCATATAACACCCCTGCCCAAGCTGCTCCTGTGGGCCAAGCCCGGCGCCTTGATTACTGAAGACCAGGTCGCCGAGCTTGAAAAAGGTTTGCCCAATATCCAGACACATTATGTAGGAAAGGGGCTGCACTATATTCAGGAAGACCATCCCAACGAGATCGGACAGACAGTGGCGAAATGGGCCAGTGAACTGTAGCTGCCGGTCAGGCAACAATTGGCGATAATAGGGTATGCAAGGTCGCCTGGAATTTGGTCCCAAAAGCAAAGCAAGCAGTGGCATGGAGCAGTGGTTTCATTCTGCCGTAGCCGCGTGGTTTGCAGACAGCTTTAAGTCGCCAACCGACGTCCAGCAAGAGGCCTGGGCGGCCACCGCCAAGCAGCAGCATGCACTCATCGCGGCACCCACCGGATCCGGTAAAACCCTTGCCGCATTCATGGGCGCAATTAACGATCTCGTAGAGGAAGGCTTGTCTCATGGCCTGGAAAATGAGGTCCATGTACTTTACGTCTCTCCCCTTAAAGCCCTGTCAAATGATATTCAGAAGAACCTGCAGGCACCGCTCAATGGCGTCCGTGCACAACTCATAGCGCAGGGATTCGGTGATGTGCCCATCCGCGATGCCGTGCGCACTGGTGATACCACGCAAAGTGAACGTCAGCGCATGCGCAAGGAGCCGCCGCATATCCTGGTGACCACACCAGAGTCACTGTACATCCTGCTGACCTCGGATTCCGGCCGTGAAATGCTCAAGTCAGTACGCAGTGTGATTGTTGATGAACTGCATGCCGTGGCAGGCAGCAAACGCGGCGCACATCTCATGCTGTCGCTGGAACGTCTCGAGGCCCTGTGCGACAAGCCGCCCGTGCGGATTGGATTGTCGGCTACCCAGAAACCGATTGAGGATATGGCGAAGCTGCTCATCGGCGATCGCGATGTGCCCTGCAATATTATTGATTCCGGCCATAACCGTGATCGGGATCTGGCTCTGGAGTTGCCGTCTTCACCGCTTGAAGCGGTGATGGCCAATGAGGTCTGGGCAGAAATCTATGACCGGTTGGCCGAACTCAGCCAGACGCATAACACCATCCTTATATTTGTGAACCAGAGACGGCTTGCCGAACGTGCCGCCCGTCATCTGGCCGAGCGCATTGGTGAGGAGAATGTCACCGCCCATCATGGTTCTCTGGCAAAGGAACATCGCTTGCAGGCCGAACAGCGTCTCAAGGCAGGCTCGCTCAAGATACTGGTGGCGACTGCTTCACTGGAACTGGGTATTGATATCGGAGACATAGATCTGGTGTGCCAGCTGGGTTCGCCGCGTTCCATTGCCGCGTTTCTGCAACGCGTGGGTCGTGCCGGCCATGCCGTGGAGGCCACGCCCAAGGGCAGGTTGTTCCCCTTGTCGCTGGATGATCTGGTTGAGTGCACGGCCATGATGGATGCCGTACGCCGCGGGGAGCTGGATCGCATACGTCAGCCTCATATTCCCCTGGATGTTCTGTCTCAACAGATCATCGCCGAGGTGGGCTGTGACGAATGGGGTGTCGATGATCTCTATACGCAGTTCTGTAAGGCCACCCCCTATGCTGACCTCAAGAAAGAACAATACCTCGACATTATCCAGATGCTGGGCGATGGCTTTGCCACGCGCCGGGGTCGTCGCGGTGCCTATCTGCACTACGACCAGGTCAATGGTCGTCTGCGGGGGCGTAAAGGTGCCAAGCTGGCGGCAGTGACCAATGCCGGCACCATTCCGGATCAGTTTGACTACGACGTTGTTCTGCTGCCCGATGGCCTGTCGATTGGCAGCCTGAATGAGGACTTCGCCTTCGAAAGTCTGCCGGGGGATATCTTCCAGTTGGGTAATGCCTCCTACCGGGTGCTAAAACTGGAAGCCGGCAAGATGCTGGTGGAGGATGCCAAGGGCATGCCACCAAATATCCCGTTCTGGCTGGGCGAATCACCGGGTCGCACTGATGAATTGTCGCAGTCGGTATCGAGATTGAGAGAACTGATGGAGGCACAGCTACTCAATGGGCTTCAGGCCTGTCAGAAATGGCTCATGGCAGAACTCGGCATGACCGAGGTGGCGGCTATCCAACTCACGCAATACCTTGGAGCAGCCAATGCCGCACTGGGTTGCCTGCCGACCCAGAAGAAGATTGTGTTCGAGCGATTCTTTGATGAAACCGGCGACACGCATTTCGTCATTCATTCGCCCTATGGTTCCCGTGTGAACCGTGCATGGGGCCTGGCATTACGCAAGAAATTCTGCCGCCAGTTCAATTTCGAATTGCAGGCCTCGGCACTGGAAGATTCGCTGGTGCTATCTCTGGGGCCAACGCACAGTTTTCCGTTGAATGAGCCGGCCAGCTATGTGAAAGCTGCCAGTGCACATGAAACTCTGGTACAGGCGATATTACAGGCACCGATGTTTCCAACACGATGGCGCTGGGTAGCGAGCGTGTCATTGGCCATCAAACGCAATATCGGTGGCAAGCGGGTGATTCCCCAGTTTCAGCGCACTGATGCCGAAGACCTTTTGACTGTAGTTTTTCCAGACGCCGTTGCCTGCCAGGACAATCTGCCCGGCCATAGAGAAGTGCCGGAACATCCATTGATCCAGCAGACCTTGCAGGACTGTCTGCACGAAGTGATGGATGAAGCCGGTTTTATTAAAGTGCTGGAAGGCATTGAGGCAAAAGAGATCGAGATTGTCTGTTGTGATCTGACCTCACCATCGCCCTTGTCTGAAGCGATCCTGAATGCACGGCCCTATGCTTTCCTTGATGACGGCGCGGCCGAGGAACGTCGCACACTGGCAGTACGTACGCAGGGTTTGCAGAACATTGTTGAGGCAGCTGATTTAGGCAAGCTTGATCCGGATGCCATTGTGCGGGTGTGGCAGGAAGTACAGCCAGGCGCAGGCGATGTTGATGAGTTGCATGATGCGCTGGTGGTGCACGGATTTTTGACAGCTGCCGAAGGCTGCAACTGGCAGTCATTGTTTGATGCCTTAAAGGCGCAGCGCAGGGCGGTTATTCTCACACCATCTGAAGGAGAGGCGTTATGGGTGGCTGCGGAGCGTCTGACCGAGCTGCATATGGTTTGTCCCGACGCCAGCATTGAAGGTGATGCTCCCATGTTGGGGTACGCCGAAGACCGCCTGGCAGCATTGCGGGAAATATTACGCGGCCGGTTGGATATGGCTGTGATTACTACTGCCGAAAAGCTGGCAGCGCCACTGGGTTTGCCCTTGGCCGATATCGAGCAGGCTCTGTTGGCCCTGCAGACCGAGGGCTATGTCATGCGCGGGGCCTACAGCGGTACCGGTAAGGATGAGGTTTGCGAGCGGCGCTTGCTGGCACGTATTCATCGATATACACGGGAGCGTAAGCGCGCCGAGATTGAGCCTGTGGCACCGCAGGCATTCATGCGTTATCTGTTTGACTGGCAGGGGGTGCAGACTGATCGTAATGATCCTCGTCGTGAAGGCGAAGCCGGCCTTGAAGCGGTGATTGCCCAGCTTGAGGGCTATGCAGTGTCTGCCGGGGCATGGGAGACCGATATCCTGCCACTGCGGGTGAAGCGGTATTTGCCGAATATGCTGGACCGGTTGTGTGCCGGTGGGCAGATCGTCTGGCAACGACCCTTGCCCCGGGTCGTGGCCGATGCCAAAGCCCGTTCCGGCCCGGTTCGCAGTACGCCGATTCAGCTCTATGCCCGTGAGCAGGCCGCCGCATGGCGCAGCCGTGAGACGGATGAAATGCCCGCGCTTTCCAGTCGGGGAGAGAAACTTCTGGAGTTGTTGAAGGCCCAGGGCGCGTCGTTCTTTATTGATTTGGTGATCGACACGGGGATGCTGCGCACTGAAGTGGAGCAGGCCCTTGCAGAACTTGTGAGCCGGGGGTTAGTGACTTCTGATAGCTTTACCGGCTTGCGTGCCTTGCTTGCACCTGCCAATAAACGTCCTGGATATGGTCGACAGCGGCGAAGTCGTCGTTCGGCGGTAGGGGGCATTAATGACATTGATGCCGCTGGTCGTTGGTCTGTCGCGCGGCATCGCCCCATGACGCAGACGGATGGCGGGCTGGCTGATCCGGAGGTAGAACATATTGCACGCGCGTTGCTGAAACGATACGGCGTGGTATTCAGAAAGCTGCTGGCTCGCGAGACCGATCTGCCGCCATGGCGTGAGCTTTATTACGTTTACCGACGCATGGAAGCCCGGGGAGAAATCCGCGGCGGGCGTTTTGTCACGGGTTTTGCCGGTGAGCAGTTTGCCTTGCCCGAAGCGATGTGCCTGATCAGGAAACACCGGGAAAACGATATTGTAACCATGGTTACAATATCGGCCGCTGACCCCTTGAATCTGTTGGGCGTCGTCCTGCCAGGAGACAAGGTACCGGCCGTACCGGGTAATCGGATATTGTTTAAAAATGGCAAACCGATTGCATTACAGATGGGCAGTGAGGTCGAGTTTCTGGAGGATGTTGCCCAGTCTGATGAGTGGGAGTGGCGCAATCGGCTGTTGCGTGGCTCAGCTGCCTATGTTGATCAGGCAGGTGCCCGGCACTAACTGGCGGGCCTGGTGCGATCATTCCAACCTGGGAGGCTGCGGCGTTGTCTGCGAGTCCTCGCAGTCACAATAGGTTGGGCATTTTCCGATGACGCGTTAAGCTAGATTTAACAGAAATCAGTCGTTTGATACAGGACATTCATGATTCGGTTTTTAATGGCTTTACTTGCTGCATTTGCGCTTATTTTCGTTTTCGACTTTATATTTCATGGTGTCTACATGAAAGATGCCTGGTACGACCCCTATGAACAGTTCTGGCGCAAGCCAGAGGACGTACCCATGCAGTTCATGCTGATTAGTCAGTTCATGATGGCTACAGCCATCGCTGCAACGCTCGCGTTAAGTGGCAAGAAAGGCGTAGGGGCTGGTGTTTTGGCAGGCGTGTGCGTAGGTATTGCCTTTGCTTCCGTATACCTGGTTTTTTACGCCGTACAGCCGTTTCCGGGTGGCATGGTTGCTAACTGGATACTGGGAGCAGTAGGGGAAAGTGTTCTTGCGGGTGCTCTGTTTGGGGCGATTTATAAATCCTGAACGATCCTGTCTCCGATACACAGATTCAGGGTGTCGGAGGCATTGCCCCGAGTGATGCTCAGTTCAAGCAGTCCGTTTGAATTGATATACCAGATTGACGTACCTGCAGGTTGATCGGCAAAGGTCGTCGCATGCTGGAATTTATGCCCGCCTACAATCAGAACGCTTGAGGCTGTTAAATCGGCCCCCGAAATGCCGGTCATGGCATTACCGAAAGCATCTATATAAATGACTTCAGCCAGATCTGCCTCAGCGCCGTCAATGGCGCTAATTGGCTTTAGTACAGTTTCTGCATTTCCAAGTGCAATCTCAGCTGCAACAGGCGCGAATATATCCCGCCCGTGAAAGCTGTTGCTCAGCTGTTGTGGCCGCCAGCTGATCTCGAAGTGCTCAAGCTGATTGAAGACGTGAGGCAGCACCGCAAACAGGCCATTGTCCGGTCCTACGAACCAGCGCTGATCTGCCTTGATAGCAATCGCTCGCCGATCAGTGCCCACACCCGGATCGACGACGCCTACACAGATGTCATGTGCAGACATGCGTGGTGCGAGGGATGCCAATAAATAGCCGGCTGCAATCGGGTTAAATTGAGGCGCATCGTGCATCAGGTCGATTACGGCTATATACCGGTCATTTGACTGTAATTTTTCATGAAGTACGGCATGTATCTGGCCGACATACGGGCCGCTAAGGCCAAAATCGGTAAATAAATGAATCATCTGCTTTGATTTGCCTAGCTTGCGCCCAATGGGGTCGTCCTGGTGGGCTCTGCAGGCAGGTCGGGTGTGGCGATATAGGTCGCATCAGGCGTGCCTGTCAGGCTTTCCAGAAACATGGCTATTGAAGCCAGATCAGCTGCGGTAAATTGAGTTCCTAGCTGGTGTTCGCCCATTAGCTGAATAGCATCAACCAGCCGCATTACAGAACCATCATGGAAATAGGGCGCTGTACGTGAAACATTACGCAGGCCGGGTACTTTAAAAACGCCGCGATCCTCTTCATTGCCGGTCACAGCAAACCGCCCCGGGTCATTTGTTGTAAAGGGCTTTGTTAGTCCTGCTTTCTGAAACATTCTGCCGCCCAGCGCCGGGCCGTTGTGGCAATCGCCGCAGTCTGACTGGATAAACAGCTCCAGACCGTGCAATTCAGGAGAAGTGAGTGCATTCAGATTCCCCTGCATAAAATCATCGAATCTTCCGGGTGTCAGCAGGCCAGCTTCAAAACTGGCAATGGCGGCCGCAATGTTGTCTAAATTCAATGCGATTTCATCATCAGGAAAAGCTGCCTCGAACTGATCGGTATAACCGGGAATGACCGCTATTCTGGTTACCAGCGAGCCTTCGGAGTCCATGGACATTTTCTTTGTGCTAAGAATGCTTTCTCTGGCCTGCGTTTTAAGGTCTTCGGCGCTTCCATCCCAATTCTGGGCAATATTCAGATGACTGTTGTATACGGTGGGAATATTACGACCACCGGCCTGATTTTGTGGGCTGATACCGTAAGCCATCAGGTTGTGGCAACTGTTGCATGAAGTTTCGCCATCTACGGATAACCGGGGGTCATGAAATAGCATTCGTCCAAGGTCAATAGCGGCTTGATTGATTGAATCCGCGGCCGGCATCGGTAAAACGCCAAATAGTTTCATGGCCTCGGTGCTTAGCCTGGCCCGATAGGGGTCAGCTGTCCTGTCGCTATTTGAGCTGATGCTGTTGGTGACTTTCTCTGTCAGAGTACCCGTGGCATTTTGATCACCGTCACAGCCGGACAACATGCCTGAAATCAACACAATGAGGAATGCCACGCAGATGCGTGTTTTGTCATAATGTATTTCTTTGAAGGAATTGCGTCTGGCGTACATGGGGCTCCTTGAATTGCCCTGAAGGTTTCTGCGGCTAGACTAATTGGCCTATGACGCGCAGGCAAATGATCAGGTAATTATTTAATATCCTGTTCTGTTTATTTTACTTATTAGCGCCCGTTTAAGGGCTGTCTGGATGAAATTATGAATGTTTCTGAATTATTGGATGTCAGCAATTCAGTACTGGCGTCTACCTCGCGTTACTGGCGGGGCACCATGTCGAGACCTGCAGCAAAACAGCCAGAGCTGCCGCTCGAGTTATACGACATAGAAGGTTGCCCTTATTGCAGACTGGTGCGTGAGGCACTGACAGAAATAGATCTGGATGTGATGATTTATCCATGTCCGAAGGGGGGCAGGCTGTATCGCCCGAAGGTGGCCGAAATAGGCGGCCAGTCATTGTTTCCTTATCTGGTGGATCCCAATACTGGCGTAGCCATGTATGAGTCTGCAGATATTATTGTCTACTTG
>JBFJXR010000052.1:0-15590 GCA_041622995.1 Nevskiales bacterium | reverse complement strand
CCGGATTTGTTGGCAATATCTTCAGCCGCAAGATAGCCATAGACCATCGCAGGACCCAGCGTGGAGCCGGCGCCCGGGTAACTGCGGCCCATAACGGCCGCCGAGCAATTACCGATGGCATACAGACCATCAATCATGCCGCCGCTTTCACTTCTGACCTGACCATGTTCGTCAGCATCCAGACCACCACTGGTACCCAACTCTCCGGGATGTACTTTCACGGCATAGAATGGCGGCTTTTCAATCGGGCCGAGACAGGGATTTGGCTTAACGTTGGAGTCACCGTAATAGCGATCAAACTCGTTGCCACCCTTGCCAAAATCTTCATCCACGCCCTTGGCGGCAAATTCATTATTCCGGGCGATGGTTTCTTTCAGGCCGTCATAGTCCACGCCAATCTGTCTGGCGAGATCTTCAATCGTATCGGCCTTGTAATAAATAACGTTTAGCCATTCGGACGGCACCTTGCTGTCCGGCTGAATCATGCCGGGGAGTACCGGACCCATAGGGTAGTTCTTGCGATATACCGCATCAGCAATAAACCAGCTGGGTACAGCCCCACCATTCTCTTCATGATCACGGATCATGGCGTAAACAACCGCTGTATAGGCGCCGGCTTCGTTGGTATAACGCTTGCCCTGGCTGTTCACCATTACTGCGCGTGGCAGTGCACGCTCAACGAACAGACAGGTGGCAGGATTACCCACGGGAGAAACAATACTCGGCGCGCCCCAGACACGATCCATACCGCGTGTTGATGCACCCAGTTTGATTCCCGCCTCAATGCCTTCACCATGGTTGCACCCCGGGGCTGCACTCCAGGAAGCATGGGTCGGAAGCGGCAGGTATTTTTCACGCATTTTCTGGTTAGCTTCAAAACCACCACAGGCAAGAATGACGCCCTTACGCGCGCCAATGCGAATGGTTTTTCCGTCACGTTTGGCAACAATACCTGTTACTCGACCATTTTCTTCCACCAGGTCTTCCAGACCGGTATTCAGCCACATGGGCACGTCCCGTTTCATCATCGCAAGACGCAGCCAGGCCACCAATGCCTGACCCAGCTTAAGACGACGGTCACGTGAAGATTTGAAACGCCAGGGAATATCCAGCCAATAGGTAAAGAGCAGCTTGATGAACATCATGACCCAGCCCTTTTCCTTGGCGAGCAAGGTATGCGCCTGCGCCTGCGTCATGCTGAGCCGGTTCATGATCAGTGTGCCCGGATAGGGATCACGCTGATTCTCGAATTCATCGCCCAGCAGGGAAGCATCAAACACTGCGGGTTCCATGGAACGATGGCTCGCCTTGGACCCTTCCGTGCCCATGAAATAATCAGGATAACGAACCACGAGATCGAACCTGACCCCGAATTCCTTCTCAAGATAAGTCACCATTTCCGGGCCATGATCGAGATAAGCGTCGACTCGGCCTGGTTCGGTTTTACCTTCTGTCAGGGTACGCACATAACCACGTGCTGCTTCCAGATCGTCACTGCCGCCCTTGGCCTCAACCTGATCGTTACAGGGTATCCAGATACCACCACCTGACACGGCACTGGTGCCGCCATAAACCTTGTCTTTTTCGATTAATAGCGTCGACAGTCCCTTGGCCTGACTGCATAGTGCCGCGGTCATGCCGCCGGCGCCTGAACCTACGACGACAACGTCGTATTCAGCATCCCAATTACTCATGTTTACTCACCATCCAGCAGTCATCTCACAGCTGAGAAGACGGCACTCATTGTCATGTCGAGCTTAGTCGAGACATCTCATACGTTGAGATTCTCCGCCCGGTCGATATGACAGTAAGAAAAATCAGATAAAGAAGTCCGCGTTTTCGGCACCCAATGCCACTGCCCCGAAGTTCTTGGCGAACTGGTCAGGGTTATTGGCGTAATGGCCACGTGCAGCCTGTATATCATTCAGATAACGGTAGTACGGCAATGTGGTAAAGATGCCTTGCCCGCCAGTAGAAGAGAAAATCTTCCAGGCATTCTGTGCACATTTCTCGACAACCTGGGCTGCCTGATTGCGGTAGTGCAGACGCTGGTTGATATCATCCAGTGCCTCGCCAGCCCGAATCTTGCCCATGAGCACATCGAAGTTTCGATTCAGAATGGTGGTCATCTCATCAATTGCATTGGTCGCATCAGCCACAGCCTGCTGAGCCAATGGGTTGTCAGAAGTCTTGGCACCCATGCTGCCTATCTGGGCACGGCCAAAGCCGACGAACTCATCCAGCATACCCTGCAAACCACCAATGGCTGCCGTTGAAACGGCACGCACAAAAATCTGGCCAAACGGGAGTTTGTAGAGGTCCGAGGTAAATGTGTCGCGACCCGGGTTGGTACCCATAAAGCCATCGCTGGCCTTGTGCGTGCGGTATTCCGGTACGAATGCATCTTCTACGACTACGTCGTTACTGCCGGTGCCTTTCAGGCCCATGACATGCCAGGTATCTTCAACTTTGAAGTCTTCACGAGGCACCAGGAAGGTGCGGTACTCAGGGGGTTCGCCTTCGGCACCAAAGATCAGGCCACCCAGGAACACCCAGTCACAATGATCAATACCACTGGAGAATGCCCAGCGACCGGAGAATTTAAATCCACCTTCAACCGGTGTGACCTGCCCTTTGGGCATATAGGTCGAGGCAATCAAGACGTCATTGCTGTCTTTCCAGACATCGGCCGCAGCCTGCGGATCAAACAGGGCGATTTGCCAGTTATGCACGCCGATCACGCCATAAATCCATGCGGTGGACATGCAGCCTTCAGCCAGTGTGGTCACAATGCTGTAAAACACCTGCGGATCCATTTCGTAACCGCCGTACTGCTTGGGCTTAAGTACCTCAAAAAAGCCTGCAGCCTGCATATCGGCAACGGTTTCCTTGGGTACTCTACGATCAGCCTCGCACTGGGCAGCACGTTCTTTAAGAACGGGTACCATATCGCGGGCTCTCTGGATCAATACTTCTGGTGTTACGTTAGCTGACACTGGCATTTCCTCTGTTTATTTGCACTCTGACATGCAGAATGCATGTATTCAATATTCGATGGCAGTCAGTTTCTATGTCGAGGGGAATAGCTGCTTCGTCCAAAATGACTAGCTCACATAACGTAGCAAAGGGTTCTGATATCTCGGGCAACACTTTCGAATCACCACCGCACCCGAGGCGAACGGGTACGGGTTACCTCGTCAGGAACCGTCGGCGACATGGACGTCGCCGCCGGAGCGTACATGGATGTACTTGCAGCGATTCCTGACGAGGTAACCCGTACCCGTTTGACGCTACAGAACGCACCTACGCTGAAAAGATGAGTTTTAGTCTCACTTTTTTCCGTAGTATCCAGTCATCTATAAATACAGTTCGGCGGGAATACCCTTGATAGACATACATAACCAAGGAGGCAGATCATGATTCTGTTTCCCGAATTTCATGACCGCTACGGCCCCTGGGCCGTGGTTGCCGGTGCCTCGGAAGGCATTGGGCAGGCTTATACACATATACTCGCCGAGCGTGGCATCAACGTAATCACCCTCGCGAGGCGCATTGAACCACTGGAAAAAGACGCGGAATTGCTGCGTCGTCGTCATCGGGTCGAGATTCGCCCTGTTTCTCTTGATCTGGGGGCGCCGGATCTCGCCGAGCAGTTCAGCAAGATCATCGAAGGCGTGGATGTCGGTCTGATGATATTCAATGCCTGCTACTCAATTATTGGCGAATTCACCAGTCTGAAACTCGAGACCTACAATAAAACCATCGACGTAAACTGTCGTGGCCCTGTCACACTTTCCCACATCATGGCGCCGCGCCTGATAGAAAGAGGCAAGGGTGGCATTTTGATCATGTCGAGCATGGCCGGCTTTCAGGGGTCAGCACTGGTCGGCCCCTACGCCGCCACCAAAGCCTTTGACACCATTCTGGCTGAAAGCCTGTGGACCGAACTCAAACCCCACGGGGTGGATGCCATGGTCTGCGTGGCCGGTGCCACTGAAACACCTGACTTCCTGCGTAAAACCCCCGCTGATAAAAAGGCCAAGGCCTTTCCCATGCAACCCGAAACGGTTGCCCGCGAGGCTATTGACGCACTAGGCAAAGGACCCATTCATATCGCCGGTCGCATGAACCGTAGCGTGAACCTGTTTACCCGCTTTATGTCGCGAAAACAGAAAACCTCGTTTTTCAGCAAGGCTACCCGTGATATTTACGAATCTGCGACGGAGACAGACGCATGACCATGAAAACTTTACCACCCCCCGAACTTACGCCCGAAGAAGTGGGCAAGGTTTGCCTTGTCACGGGTGGTGCTGGTTATGTCGGCTCACATATCGTACGTCGACTGGCCGCTACCGGTTGCAAGGTACGCAGCCTGGATGTCATGGAACATCAGCATGAAGGCGATGTGGAATGTCTGGTCGGTGACCTGCGCGACTACGACGCCATGCGTAAGGCCTGTGAAGGTGTAGACACCGTTTTTCATGTCGCTGCATTGATCAGTCTCGTTGCAATTGCCCGACCTGCATTACGCCGCTTTGTGCATGAGGTAAATGTAGTCGGCACCCAGAACATGCTGCGTGCCGCTGAAGATGCCGGCGTGCAAGCCTTCGTGCAAACCAGTTCCTTTGCCGTGGTTATGGATGACGTCCTCATCGACAAGGATGAAGACCTGCCCTATTCAAGCAAAACAAAAGATCTTTATACAATCACCAAGGTAGAAGCCGAGAAGCTGGTTCTGGCTGCAGACACCCCCGGTGGCATGCGTACCTGTGCCCTGCGACCCGGTGGCCTTTGGGGTGCTGACACCAACTGCATCATGATCAAGAGCCTGCTCGATCAGATGGCCAAGAATAATTTCAAAGTACTGATCGGCAATGGCAAGGCCACCATGGATAATACCCATGTTGAAAATCTCGCTGACGCCCAGTTACTGGCTGCCAGGTCCCTGCGTAACACACCGGAAGTATCAGGGGGCCAGCCCTACTTCATCGTTGATGAAGAACCTCTGAATGCACTTGAATGGTTCCGGCCACTGGTTGAGGGACTGGGCGATAAATTCCCGACATTCCGTTTGCCCGGCCCATTGATGAAGGAAACGGCCCGCATCATGGAAATCATCCATTTCCTCGGCGGTGCTGAACCCGTGCTAACCCGCCATGGCATACGCAACATGACCGTAAGCACGAGCTTCCGTATTGATAAGGCGCGCAGGGAACTTGGTTATCACCCGCGTTACAAGCGTGAGAATGGCTTTCCTGAACTGCTGCCTATAGCCCAGGCCTATCTTGATGAGGCACGTGCAAAAGTCACAACCCGCAGCAAACTACGCGAGCGCGCAGAAAACAGCCATGAGTAAAACCATCTATCTGATGTGGGATCGCACACCCATGGCACCCAATGTCAGGCGCGAGATTCTGCTTGAAGATTGTGCCAGCAAATTACTGGCCACTGGCATAGATGGTTTGCAGATCAATATCTGCGACGACCTGGCGACAACACCCTCGCCCGCACCCAAGCCCCTGTTTTCTGATCCCTTCATCGCGCAGACAAACATCTGGACCGATGACGCAGACAAACGAACAGCCTGTGAAAGCCTGCTGCGCGAAGCCGGTTTTGAAATAGCGGGTTACGCAGTCGACGAATGGCTGTACAGCGACTACGGCGACAACCCCCATGCCGGACCACGTGACTGGCCGGATGGCGAACGCAGTCCCGGTATCCTTGCAGTGACCCTGCTTCGCAAGCCAAAACGAGTGCCCAAAGAAAAATGGATGCAACGCTGGTTTGGTCATCAGTCACCCATGAGCGAATGGATGCAACCGCGTACCCGTTATGTACGGCACATCGTCGAAGATGTCATTACCCCGGGGGCTGAAGAATTTGAAGGCATTGTGGAGGAAGACTGGCCATCCGGTGAACACGTGACCAACAGCCTGCTGTTCTACGGTGCAAAGAACCGGCTCCAGGTTCTGATACACATGTTCATTATGCTGAAGTCCGTCACACGCATCCTGAATCTCTGGAACATCACGACGGTCATGATGAGTGAATACTTCATCAAGACACCCCCCAGCAAAAGCCTGGGATAGCATCCTCAGAGTGACCAATACGAGCAGAAACATGGCGAACAAATGGACTACAAGCGACATTCCTTCACTTGAAGGCAAGATAGCCATCGTCACCGGCGCCAACAGTGGCATCGGCTATGAAACAGCTGCCGAGCTGGCAGGCCACGGTGCAATGGTCATAATGGCCTGCCGCAACCCGGATAAAGCCAACAAGGCCGCCGAAGCATTACGTGAACGCCAACCTGCCGGCACCCTGGAAGTCATGCAGCTTGATGTGTCCGACCTGGATTCCGTTAAGAGCTTCGTACAGGCATTTACAGAGCGTTTCCCGAAGCTGGATATTCTCTGCAATAACGCCGGCGTAATGGGTGGCCCGAAAATCACGCGCACCAGGCACGGCTTCGAGTCCATGTTCGGTACCAATCATCTGGGGCACTTTGCGTTGACCGGTCTGTTAATAGACACCCTCAAAGCTACACCGGGTTCTCGTGTAGTGGCCGTCACCAGCATGGCGCACAGAAATATCGATGGCCTGAATCTGGATGATCCGAATTTCGAGAATACCGAATACGGAATCTTCGATGCCTACGCCAAGAGCAAACTGGCCAACCTGACCTTCTGCCTTGAACTGGATAAACGACTCAAGGCTGCCGGCCTGAACATTACGGCGACAGCCGCTCATCCGGGCTATACCGCTACAAACATTACCAGCGGAGCCAACCCGGATGGCAACAAGGTCAAGGATTTCTTCGTCAAACTCGGCGATGTATTGCTTGCCATGCCTGCACCCAAGGGGGCATTGCCCACGCTATATGCAGCCACTGCTCCTGATATTACCGGGGGTGAATACATCGGCCCGGATGGTCCGTTCCAGTTTTTCGGCTCACCTGCCAGAGTCAAATACAAAGCAACAGCCTCAGATCCGGCCACCGGCAAAAGACTTTGGGACATATCAGAGAAGCTTACGGGCATTCAGTTTCTGTCCTGATTTGTATACTTATTGTTTGCATGCCGGAGCCGGCAATGCGATTATTTTTAAAAGCCTATAGCACGATTACAAAAGAGTAGGCATAAACGCCTGAAAACAGGCACATTCCCTTATGCGAGGGAATCAAAATAACTGCCCACGGGCAGCAGGAGAAGACAATGGGACTTCGAGTCATTAAAGCTGCAGGTCTGTTAGGGCTTTGCATTTCAACTACAAATGTTTACGCCGCTGCGACTGCAGAAGAAATCGCCAAACTAGGTGGCGATGAATACACATGCCTCGGTGCCGAACGTGCTGGCACAGAATCCGGCGTCGCTGAATACACCGGCAAGTGGTATAAGAAATGGCCAGGCGTTACCAAGGATTACGGCTATGAACCAAGTCCTTACGATGATGAGAAACCGCTCTTTACCATAACAGCCAGCAATTATAAGGAACACGCGGACAAACTCACTGAAGGCCAGATCGGGATGTTCGAAAAATACCCCGACACTTTCAAGATGCACATCTATCAAAGCCACAGGGATTTCAAATTTGCCGACTGGACCTGTGATGTGGCGAAGAAAAACGCGGCAGAGGCCAAAATCAATGAAAACGGCCTTTCACTTTCCGGCACCAGCGGGGTACACCCCTTCCCGTTCCCTAAAACAGGCGTTGAAGCCATCTGGAACGTGATCAAACCACACCGCGCCTATAGTGAAAAAGTTACCTACGATACAGCTGATGTTTACGAAAATGGCTCTATAGCCTGGGGCCGGTCCGAATTCAAAACCATGAATCCCGGTAACGACCCCAACGCCAATCCTCGCCCGCCACTCAATAGCAAGGTCGATGGTTATTTCTTTGTTAAAACACTGTTACCCGCACGTGCCAATGGCGAAGTAGCAGTGGGGTATCAGCCCAATGACTACACCTCGGATACGACCCAGGCCTGGCAATACAACCCCGGCATCCGTCGTGTGCGCAAGGCGCCTGAAGTAGGCTTTGACTATCCGGTGCCACCTGCCGGACTGCGTACGGTTGATGATGACTATATCTTCAACGGCTCACCTGAACGCTACACATGGAAGCTGGTAGGCAAGAAAGAAATCTACATTCCCTACCACAACAACAAAATCAATGATCCTGCCATCAGCTACAAGGAACTGATCACACCCAATACGATCAACCCTGAGTACATGCGCTATGAGTTGCACCGCGTATGGGTAATTGAGGGCTATCTAAAGGAAGGCTACAGACATATCTACAAGTCACGTCGCATTTATGCGGATGAAGACAGCTGGCTGGCCTATATGTCGGAAAGTTACGATAACCAGGACATTCTCTGGCGCGTCAACTGGGTGGCCTATTTTTATTCACAGGAATCCGGCACCTTCCATCGCACCGTATCGCTGTATCACAACCTCACTTCGGGGGCGTATGAAGCCACCTATCTAAGTAACGAAGCAGGTGAAAACTGGTGGCGGCTGGATACACCTATGTCAACGCAGGAATTCAGCCCGCAGGCAGCGGCCAGGGCGGGTCAATAACACCAGGGCTCAGTACAATAAAAAAGCCACCCTGGTTTTCCAGGGTGGCTTTTTTGTATCTTGATTAAGTTCTTGTCAGGCCATGGTCCGTGCGCGTGACCGGAACCCACGAATACGGTTCAACAGACCATCGTTCATCTTGGATGGCGGGGGCTCTTTGGACACAGCGACCTCATAACGCTTATGCAATTCGGGCGCATGGGACAGCTTCTCATGCTGTCGTACTGCAGACTTCACAGCTATCCGGCATTGACTGTCATGCACCGGCTTACTGATCATACGGAATATCTGCCCCTGATTAATCAGGTCAATCGCTGAATGGGCGTCCGCACGCTCGGTAAGTATCACACTGACCAGCTCAGGCTTGGTTTCCTTGAGACGTCCCAGCATACTGATTACCGGTGTTGCCTCTACACGGGTTTCTGAAATCACCACAGCGACATCATCATCTTTTTCCAGATGATCAACCGCAGCACTTAATGAGCTCACACCACTGACCTTGTAGTCGGGCCCGAGAATTGTCTGGATTTTAGCCGCCATTTGCGGATCATCGTCCATGACGAGAATGCCAGTGCCGCCTAATGGCCCTGGTTGATCCGATATTGGAGGTGGCACAAACCGGGCGCTAACCTTGGCTGCATCAACAGCCATGGCCACACTGTGAAGTAATTCGTCATTATCCCAGGGCTTATTCACAAAACGGAATATTTCGCCCTCGTTTATCGAGCCCACTATGGAATTCAGATCGGAATAACCTGTCAGCAGTATACGCATGGTATTTTCACTGGCAGCACGCACAGCGCGTAAAAGCTCAACACCCATCATGTTGGGCATACGCTGGTCGCTGACAATCACATCGACATGCTGGGCTCGTATGATCTCAAGAGCTTCGGCACCACTGTTTGCAAACAGCAGGTTATAGCGCCCCCGGAACAACATACGCATGGTAGCCAGAATGCCTGGCTCATCATCTACAAATAAAACTGTTGCGTCGCTACTCATTTGTCATCCCTTCCATCACGCTATTGCGAGGCCTGGCTGCGGCATTGTTTCTTCACTTGCAGCAGCGCCCTCTTCTTTTGGTTGTTTCAAAGGTAACAGAATCACAAATTCACTGCCCTTGCCCGGACTGGATTTGGCGTGAATTTTTCCGTGATGGTCTTCGATAATTTTATAACTGATGGACAAACCCAGACCAGTGCCCTTACCCACATCCTTGGTTGTGAAGAAAGGATCAAAAATCCTGTCCAGGACGTCCTGCGTCATTCCGCATCCATTATCAACAATACGTATACCCACGCCATTCTTGACTGAATTGGTATGAATCGTAATTTTGCCATCCGGCTTGTCAATAGCCTGTGCAGCGTTGGTAATGAGATTCAGCAATACCTGGTTGATCTGGGAAGGCGAACATACAATTTCGGGCAACCCTTCTGTGAGATTCAGGTCAACCTGAACCTTGTCCTTGAGATGGTTCGAGGCCAACTTCAGGGTCGAATCTATACCCTGGTTTACGTTATACAAATCACTTCTGGAACGGTCGACTCGTGAGAAGTCCTTAAGGCTCTGTACCAGTTCGCTGATATGCGTCAGGCCAAATTCCGTATGTCCCAGAAGATTATCAAGTTCGTTGGTCAGATCCACTGCCTGAACCTGCCCTTCAAGGGTCATGGCATCTTCCATGGCCTGACCAATCTGGTCATCAGTAGCGGTAGGCGAATTGATCATTTCCAATGCCTGGGACTGTGCTTCACAAACACCGCGGATATCCTGGATAGCACCACGAATGATGGTGGCATTACTCCGGGCATAACCAAGCGGCGTATTAATTTCATGCGCCACACCGGCGATCATCTGACCCAGCGATGCCATCTTCTCGGACTGCACCAGCTGTGCCTGTGATTCTTTAAGATCATCCAGAGCTGTACTCAAATCACGGGTACGCTCCTTAACCTGCTCTTCCAGTGTCTCGTTGGCTTTATCCAGATCACGGAAACTCTTGGCCAGTCGCATACCCAGTGCTGCCAACAGGAGCAGAAGGAAGGCGGTATAAACAGCCAGATAGAGTCGGTACTGGGCAGCTGCGGCCACCTGGGTTTCGTGATAATTCAGATATGCACCTTCAACCTGTTGCAGACTTTCAGCAGCAGGCTGTGAAAGGAAGTCATTCAGCAGCTTGACCAGTTCATTCTTATCGATCAGAACGTCTGACACACTTCCTTTCAGACGCTTGGCAAGATTCTGGAACTCTTCATCCCTGGTCTGTGCTCGTTCCATCAATTCACTGATTCGCTGATCGATGGCAGTTCGTGCAATTTCAGATGGGTTAGCCACCATACCGTAGGTGGTTACCGCGTACTGAATACTCCGAAGCAACTGCAATAATGAATCATCGCCTTCTGCAAGCAGCACCAGCTTGGCGGTATAGAATGGAACAGAGTCAACACTTCGAATCAGGCGTTCAATGCCTCGACTGGTCTGTGACTCGAAGTCGAAGGTCAATCCGAATTTATCGCCGATCTTCATATCAAAATCAGCAAGTCGCTCATCCAGTTCTGCACTCAAGCCCTTTAACGAGATAGGACCTTCTGTGAGCAAAATAAGGGCATCACCCATATCTGCCAGTACCTGAACACGGCTATTTCGACTTTCTTCCAGAGCCGAGGAGGTTTCAAGCGTGACGGCGCGATCGAGACCTTTATCCAGATCAGCAATATGCTGAAGCAGATCCAGCCTTTTAGCATGCAACTCAGCATCTACACTTTGCGTTCCCTTCACCAGGAACAAAAGCACGGCAATTGCAGCCCCCGCCACAATACCTATTAGCAATGCTCTCATTAGAACCCCCCTCTACTGTTCTAAAACTGATACCCAGCTTCCCCCTGAGTATGCCTCTCAACATACTGAGGGTATGACAATACCTCAGCATCACCCATGAGGACTACCTTTATTACCATCAGCCATATGGGTGATTCGCTGACATTGTCGTTGATGTGAACTGCAGCCTTGGATAACAGTCGGTTATAAGAATGACACTATCAGAACTTGGGAGCCTGCAGGAAATATTGCTATGGGGTGTTCTTGCACTTGCAGCCCTGACTTTCCTGGGAACGATGTTCAAAACCAATGCCTATGGACGGCACATGCAGGGCAATGAGAAATGGACGTTACCTGCCCTGCCTGCATGGCTCGTGTTTGAGTCCCCTCAATGGTGGTCATTCGCGCTGACTTTCTGGGGTCTGGCGTCGGTGTTTGAACTGTCGCCGTCAACGCCAGCCGTTGTGCTGTTTGTACTTTGGCAAAGTCATTACTGCTATCGCGCAATTCTCTATCCCTTACGAATGCAGGATCGCGGCAAACGCTTCCCGCTCAGTGGCGTAGTATTTGGAATCGCCTTTAATGCAGTAAACGGTTTCGTCAACGGCTTTGCCGTCTTGATGGCGGCACATCTCATGGAAAACAGCTGGCTAACTGACCCGCGCTTTATCGCCGGGCTACTGATTGCTGTGTCAGGATGGCTGATCAACTTTCAGGCCGACAGCATTCTGATCAACCTCAGGAAACCGGGGGAAACGGGCTACAAAATCCCGCACGGTGGCATGTTCAGATATGTTTCGAGTGCCAACTATCTCGGCGAGATTATCCTTTGGTCAGGCTGGGCACTGATGAGCTTCACGCCTGCCGGCCTGACATTCGCCCTGTTTACAATATCCAACCTTTTCCCTCGAGCGTTGTCACACCATCGCTGGTATCGGGAAAAATTTGAAGACTATCCGGTTGATCGCAAGGCGATCATTCCTGGCATCCTGTAAGGAAGAATCATGACTGACAGTATTGAAGACCGCATTGCCCGACTTGAAGCCATTGAGGCCGTACGTGAATTAAAGGCTCGTTACCTGGCCTGCTGTGATGCCAAGGACCCGGACGGAATGCGTGCCTGTTTCGCTGATGGGGCGATTCATATCGACTACGGCGCAGTAGGCACGTTTGATAATGCCGATGAACTGAAAACCATCTATACCCAGATGGCCTGCCACCCACATATGGTAGAAATGCATCATGGCAGCAATCCGCGCATTGAAGTGGTCGATCCCAGGAATGCCAAAGGTCTATGGGCACTTACCTATCAACTCATCAACACCGAAATGAATACTCTCACACAACTGGGTGGCGAATACGAAGACGAATATCGTCTAACTGACGATGGATGGAAAATCACCGTGACAAAATTCACAGTGACGTCGACACTGGTTGTTGAGCTAGGTGACAGCGGCATGAAACAGATATTTGCCGGGCGGCAAATGCAAATGTCGTAACAAAACCCCCATATTACGTTTTGCCGGAATACTGATGTACATTAATTCCCGGTTAAAGAATCTATTAGGCAAAACTGTGGCATTAAAGATAACAACGGGCACTGTGTTTTTCCTGGACCTTCGAAACTTCACATTGCTTTGCTCTCGAATGGTGACCAACCCTCGCGAAGCGAACATTCTGGATTCAGGACTCACCCAGTACGAAGCAAGACTGTCTTATCTCATAGAACTTACATCCAATCTGTACAAGGAGTGGCACGCATGCCTGCAGGCCAAGATTGAAGAAAGCCAGATCGACAGATACATTTTTCAGGTACTGGGAGATGGTGCCATGGTCGCCTTCGAGGGAGAGGAACATGCCCAGGCGGCTGTAAGCGCGGCTGTTGAAATCGGCGAATCAATGTCGGAAAAAATTACCACCGTCATCAACCCTATGCTTAAGGAACTGGGTATTAACCGGTATGACGATTTGCTTGATTTCGGCATCGGAATGTATTCAGGCGATTTTACTTACGTCGATGTGCCCCATGGACGCAAGGGTGTAACAACAGACCAGAATATTCAGACGATTCTTGGCACCGCGCCAAATTATGCCGCGCGTATAGAAACGTCCAACAAGGATCATTTCGGCACCCGAATAACCATCGCACAGACAACAATAGACCTGCTTTGTGAACCACTGGGTATCGATCCCTTGGATCATCGAATAGTGGAAGACCGACTCGGCCTGCAATATGCGTGGAAGCATAAATTTGATAGTGTCCCGGAAATAGGCCTTTATTTCAGACCATTGAGTGGCGAATAACCCAACCCGTTTGACTACATACTGGCTATAACAGCCAGGGTTTTAGCGTTCAGTGTCGCACCATCTTCTGACATCAGTTTTCCGGCAACCCCGGGGCAACAGAAATTACGTACAAAATCCGCCTGAATACGGGTAACGACAACATCATGCGCCTCTGACATGCCACTGGTTACCCAGTTTGCCAGCCTCGTCTGTTGCAGGGACATCAACAGTCGAGCCATATCCCCCGTATTTCCAGGAATAAACAAACCTTCCTTTATACCCCAGGCAAACACCTGCTCCATCATGGCCAGCCCGCGCTCCCACATCTGTTTCTCATCCGAACTCACCTGGGCCGCACTGTGATACCAGGCATAGCCCGCCTGTAGTTGCATACGAAGATAGTCCGGATTATTCAGCAGAAATGAGAGATTGATACCCGTCAGCCATAACAGCTGCTCTACGGATTGAGGCGCACTGATTGATTTCTCACCTTTAACCAGCACTTCTTCAAACATCTTGGCGTCACGATCTATAAGAACGCCCCGGTACAGGTCTTCCTTGCCCGGATAAGCCTGATAAAGCGTGCCCAGTGAAATACCTGCTTCACGAGCCACATCCTGCATTTTGGTTTCTGCAAAACCCAGTTCGGCAAACATGCGCTCGGCGACATCCATGATGTGCTCACGATAAAGCGCTTCCTTGGCTTCCCGCAGCTCTTTCGGTTGCTTGCGACGCCCACGCGGGCGAGTAACGGCAGCGGAAGATTTGTTACTCGCAGTCTGGCTGTTTTTCATGGGCGAAATATAACTTTTAAATTAAGTAATTGCAATTACTGTAAATGCAATGTACATTATCTCCAATTGTTGATTCGAGCGTTCCAAGTGGTATGACTGCTTTAGAAAACTACGACTACATTGTGATTGGTGCCGGTTCGGCAGGCTGTATTACAGCGGCCCGGCTGGCCAGCGCCAATGTCGGCACAGTCTTGCTGCTCGAGGCGGGCAACCCTGCCGGGCAGAATCCGGAAACACTTTCCGCGGATGGTTTCAAGGATGCTTTCGCCAACGATGACCTGATGTGGCATCGCATGAGTTCTGTCCAGAAGCATTGTGGGAACCGACGCCTGTATACCGGCACGGGACGAGGCATGGGCGGCAGCGGCTCTGTAAACGGCATGGTCTACACACGCGGCGATAAAAAGGATTTTGAGAACTGGCCTGCGGGCTGGCAATGGGATGACCTCTGCCCTGTTTTTGAGGCGATGGAGCAAAAACTTAACATACAGCCCCGACCTGCCACGTCTTTCGCCCAGCGCTTTATAGATGCCTCGGTCGAGGCCGGTTTTCAGCGTAAAGACGGCCTGAACGATGGCGACTTGGGAGGCTATGTCGGTTATAACGACATCAACTATAAGGGTGAACAGCGGCGCAGTTCCTATCGGGCATGGCTACATGAAACCGATCTGCCCAACCTCAAAACTGTGACAGGCGTACTGGTCCAAAGGCTGGTTTTTGATAACAGCAGGACGGCAGTTGCTGTCGAGTACGGCATAGATGGCGAAACCCGTCAGGCAGGTATTAACAAGGAAGCCATTCTCTGTGCAGGCGCACTGGAAACCCCGAAATTGCTCATGCTCTCCGGGGTAGGACCAGAAGCAGAATTACTGGCCCATGAAATACCGGTCGTAGTAAACGCACCGGGAATCGGTCAGAACCTGCAGGATCATCCCAATGTCTGCCTGTTTTACCGTACGAAGGCAGATGTCGATTTCAAATATCCGCAGGTTTACGGTTTTGATGCAGCCCGTCGCAAGTCCGGGGATGAAGTTACCCAGGCACCGGATACCTGCTTTGTCTGCTATGCCGCTCCGGCCTCAATTAAAGAATCCATGCTCCGCATGTT
>JBFJXR010000051.1:0-16283 GCA_041622995.1 Nevskiales bacterium | reverse complement strand
GTAAGCTTTCGACTCACCACCAAACTTCTTGCCCTGCACAACCGTTAACGCTGCCGTCAACGTCGTCTTGCCATGGTCAACGTGACCAATCGTGCCCACATTCACATGCGGCTTATTACGTTCAAATTTCTCTTTTGACATTCGTCGATTCCTTCAAGCTCTATGGCAATCGATTAAGAAGCTTTCTTCATGACCATATCGGTCACGCTGTTTGGAGCTTCGTTATATTTTAAAAACTGCATTGTGTAGTTTGCGCGACCCTGAGACATGGACCGCATGTCTGTCGAGTAGCCAAACATTTCGGCAAGCGGCACTTCAGCCTTGATGGACTTTCCGGCCGGGCCGTCTTCCATACCCTGAACCACACCACGACGACGGTTAAGGTCACCCATGATGTCGCCCATATACTCTTCCGGCGTTACAACTTCGACATCCATCACGGGCTCAAGCAGCACCGGATCAGCCTTGCTTGCACCCTCTCTGAAGCCCATGGAGCCGGCGATTTTAAACGCCATTTCGTTGGAGTCAACATCGTGATAGGAACCGTCAAACAAGGTGACCTTCACATCGACCATCGGGTAGCCACAAATAACGCCGTTTTCCATCTGCTCCTGCACGCCTTTATCGACAGCTGGAACATACTCACGAGGAACAGCGCCACCTACAATCTGGTTTACAAATTCGTAACCAGCACCAGGTTCCTGAGGCTCAATCTTGAGCCAGACGTGACCATACTGGCCACGACCGCCGGACTGGCGTACAAACTTACCTTCC
The DNA here is from genome assembly GCA_041622995.1 of Nevskiales bacterium. Lineage (GTDB taxonomy): Bacteria > Pseudomonadota > Gammaproteobacteria > Nevskiales > CAJXLF01 > CAJXLF01. Next base: position 15,509 of record JBFJXR010000051.1, on the reverse strand, counting down.
TGCTCAACCGCCTTGCGAATAGTTTCGCGGTAAGCCACCTGCGGACGACCCACATTGGCCTCCACACTGAACTCACGCATCATGCGGTCAACAATAATTTCGAGATGAAGCTCGCCCATACCGGAAATAATGGTCTGCCCAGACTCTTCATCGGTATGCACACGGAAAGAAGGATCTTCCTGCGCAAGCTTCTGCAAGGCAACACCCATTTTTTCCTGGTCAGCCTTGGTCTTCGGCTCAACAGCCACCGATATCACCGGCTCCGGGAATTCCATACGCTCAAGCAATACAGGCCTGGCAGGATCACAAAGTGTCGTACCGGTCACTATATTCTTAAGACCGACACAAGCCGCGATATCACCGGCGCGCACTTCCTTAATCTCTTCACGATTATTGGAATGCATCTGCAGGAGTCGACCCACACGCTCTTTCTTACCGTCGGTAGCATTCAGCACGGCATCGCCGGACTTCAATACACCTGAGTAAACACGAATAAACGTTAGGGTACCCACATAGGGGTCAGTCGCAATCTTGAAGGCCAGCGCAGCGAAAGGCTCATCATCCGAGCTCTTGCGCACCATCTTCTTCTCAGCGTCATCCACGTCTTGACCTGGAATCGGCGGCACATCAACCGGTGAAGGCATGTATTCGACAATCGCGTCGAGCATGGCCTGCACACCCTTGTTCTTGAAGGCTGTTCCACAAAGGGTCAGCACGATCTCATTGGCAATCACGCGTGCGCGCAAGCCTTTCTTGATCTCTTCAGCGGACAAATCACCCTCTTCGAGGTATTTATCCATCAATTCTTCGCTGGCTTCGGCCGCAGCCTCAACCATGGCTTCACGATATTTAATCGCATTAGCCTGTAATTCTTCCGGGATTTCCTTCGCTTCGAAGGTGACCCCCATGTCTTCATGGTTCCAGTAGATGGCCTGCATCCGAACCAGATCCACCACACCTTCAAACCCTTCTTCAGCGCCTATGGACAACTGGATTGGCACAACTACGGCGCCAAGACGGGTTTTAATCATTTCTACACAGCGAAAATAATCCGCACCCATCTTGTCCATTTTATTGATGAACACGATACGAGGCACGCCGTATTTGTTTGCCTGACGCCAGACTGTCTCAGTCTGCGGCTCTACACCGGCATTGGCATCCAGCACACAAACTGCACCGTCAAGCACACGCAGCGAACGCTCCACTTCAATGGTGAAGTCAACGTGGCCCGGAGTGTCAATAATATTGATGCGGTACTGGGCATCGAACTGCTTTTCCATTCCCTGCCAGAAACAGGTGGTCGCAGCCGAGGTAATGGTAATACCACGCTCCTGCTCCTGCTCCATCCAGTCCATGGTGGCCGCACCATCATGCACCTCACCCATCTTGTGGGAGATGCCTGTGTAATAAAGAATGCGCTCCGTAGTCGTCGTCTTACCGGCATCAATGTGGGCCATAATGCCTACATTGCGGTAATGATCGATAGGAGTGGTGCGTTCCATTGGAATAATCTTGCGCTGTTCCGCTACCAGCGGAAGTGCGAAAAGGCCTTGTTGGCATCAGCCATTTTATGCGTATCTTCACGCTTCTTGACTGCCGCGCCACGCTGCTCGGACGCATCCAGCAACTCACCGGCAAGACGCTTGGCCATGGAATGTTCGCCACGCTTACGCGCCGAATCAATCAACCAGCGCATGGCCAACGTAGTACGACGCACCTGACGCACCTCAACAGGCACCTGGTATGTAGCACCACCCACACGACGGGATTTTACTTCCACGGATGGACGCACGTTGTCCAATGCGGTTTCAAGCACCTCAAGCTCGTTACCACCACCACGCTTTTCACCGATTTCGGTCAGCGCACCATAGACAATCTTTTCGGCGGTTGATTTCTTGCCGTCTTTCATTGCCATATTAATGAACTTGGTCAGCTGCTCGGACTTGTATTTAGGATCCGGCAGGATGACGCGCTTGGCTGCTACCTTTCTACGTGACATGGATCTACCCTAGCTCTTCGGACGCTTGGCGCCGTACTTGGAACGGCCCTGACGACGACTTTCAACACCACTGGCGTCGAGAGAACCACGCACAGTGTGATAACGCACACCTGGTAAATCCTTAACACGACCGCCACGAATCAGAACCACCGAGTGCTCCTGAAGATTGTGACCTTCACCACCGATGTAACTGGTTACTTCAAAACCATTGGTCAGACGCACACGGGCAACCTTACGCAAAGCCGAGTTCGGCTTTTTCGGGGTTGTTGTGTAAACACGCGTACATACGCCACGACGCTGAGGACAAGCCTGCAGGGCGGGGACATTGTTTTTAACCGGCTTGGCTTTACGACCTTTCCGGACCAATTGGTTGACAGTTGCCACCAGCGAACACCTCTGGATAATTCACTTGCTTAAATATAAAGAAACGACAGGCCGGAGATGCCGACCTGTCGTAGTGAGGCGCGAAATAATATAGATGCACCCATAGACTGTCAAGGCGATTATGATAGGTTTTATGGCGATCAGGACTCAAACGATGATTTGCATTGGCAATATTTGGCGCAACGCAGCAAATACGGTCATTTTTTCCCTGTTAGCCCTTAATGGCGCGCTCCTGCATGCAGGCGCCCTTACCCCGGAATCTCAGCTAAAAAACGAGCCAATACTGACATCTGCGCAAGTTACGCCCCGGGGCACCAGCAGTAAAGCGGTCTACAGCGTCTATATTGAGTCCAGGGACTGCGCAAATGGCCTAGAAAAAGCCTTAATGAATGCAGATATTAAAATAGGGCTACCTGGTGAGGAAGTCGACGTAATCTTATCCCTGAAACTGAAACAAAAAAGGGCCTGGTATACCCATTGGGCACCACTGGATGATTATTTGCAGGGAATATGGGTAAGGGCCAGCTATGAAGCCAAGCTGATTGGCAATAAATATCAGGTGCTACTCAGTTTGCATGGCGAAGAACGGGCACTGTCCGGTCGCGAACTTTGTCAGGATATTGGTGACAAGCTGGCCGACCGCCTGACCCAGAGGGACTAAACCCCGTCGGGCCCGTTTACACTTGGCACTCAGACTTCCTCACTCATCTCCCACCAGCGTAATCGGGGATTAAGGAAGTTATGAATAAAAACGGCGCCCTAAGGCGCCGTTTTATCACTACAAAAAAGAATCACCCTTCCTGGGCTTCTTCTCCTGCAGGTTCTTCGGCAACTGCATCTGGTGCCTTCTTCGAAGGCGCCATGTCGACCAGCATATTGCGTCCACGCTGGCGTCTGCGCTCTTCGTGATAAGCAAGACCGGTACCCGCTGGCACCAGGCGACCCACAATCACGTTTTCTTTAAGACCACGCAGACTGTCACGTGCACCACGAACCGACGATTCGGTCAATACACGTGTAGTTTCCTGGAAGGACGCCGCAGATATAAAGGACTCAGTCGACAGCGATGCCTTGGTAATACCGAGCAACATACGCTCGTACTTGGCCAACTGCAGACCTTCCCCCTTGGCCCGGCGGTTTTCTTCTTCCAGACGCTGCAATTCAAGCTGCTCGCCCTGCAACAGTGTGGTTTCACCCGGATCTCGCACTTCAACACGACGCAGCATCTGACGAACAATCACCTCGATGTGTTTGTCATTGATCTTCACGCCCTGCAGACGGTAAACGTCCTGAATTTCCTTGACCAGATGGTTGGCCAGATCCGACACACTGCGCAGACGCAGAATGTCATGTGAACTTGGCTCGCCATCAGAGATGATTTCACCACGTTCCACGTGCTCACCCTCGAACACACCAATCTGGCGCCATTTAGGTACCAGCATTTCTGTTTCATTGCCGTCACCGTCAATGATCTTGATACGCTGCTTGCCCTTGGTTGCCTCACCGAAGCGGATAGTACCGGAAGCTTCAGCCAGTACTGCAGGATCCTTAGGCTTACGCGCTTCGAACAGATCGGCCACACGTGGCAGACCACCGGTAATATCACGGGTCTTGGATGATTCCTGCGGAATACGTGCGATCACGTCACCCACGCCCATCTTCTGACCATCTTCCACGGTGACCACAGCATTGGCAGGCAATGTGTAAGTCACTGGGATATCTGTACCCGGGAATTTCAGCTCATGATTACGGCCATCGACCAGCTTCAGCATTGGACGCAGGTCTTTGCTTGAACCGCCGCGCTGCTTGGGATCGGTCATTTCCAGAGTCGACACGCCCGTGATGTCATCAGTAACACGGTTCACGGTAACGCCTTCCTGGAAGTCGACGAACTTCACCTTACCTGCAACCTCAGTCACGATCGGGTGAGTATGTGGATCCCACTTGGCTACGTTTACGCCGGCTTCAACCTTGTCACCATCGGCAGTCCCGATTGATGCACCATAAGGAATCTTGTAACGCTCACGCTCACGGCCATGATCGTCAATCACACCGATTTCACCCGAGCGGGATACCGCCACCAGATGTCCGGCGCTGTGCTTAACAGTTTTAATGTTGTGCAGCTTGATTGTACCGCCGTACTTCACATCCACACCGTCAGCTGCCGCAGCTCGAGATGCGGCACCACCCACATGGAAGGTACGCATGGTCAGCTGGGTACCCGGCTCACCAATGGACTGCGCAGCAATCACACCGACAGCCTCGCCGATATTGGCACGATGACCACGCGCCAGATCACGACCATAACACTGGGCACATACGCCATAAGCTGTATCGCAGGTAATGGGAGAACGAACTACGACTTCGTCCACAGAAAGCTCTTCCAGTCGATCAGCAACGCGCTCATCAATCAGCGTACCTTCTTCAACAGCCACCTCGGTAGCCGAACCGGGAATCATGGCGTCCTTAGCCAATACACGACCAAGAACTCGTTCGCGTAACGGTTCAACAACATCACCGCCTTCAACGATCGGGTTCATGACCAGACCGCCTTCAGTGCCGCAATCTTCTTCAATCACAACCACGTCCTGAGCCACGTCAACCAGTCGACGGGTCAGATAACCGGAGTTAGCAGTTTTCAACGCCGTATCAGCCAGACCCTTACGGGCACCATGGGTAGATACGAAGTACTGCAGAACGTCCAGACCCTCACGGAAGTTCGCTGTAATCGGCGTTTCAATAATTGAACCATCCGGCTTGGCCATCAGGCCACGCATTCCGGCCAACTGACGAATCTGCGCAGCACTACCACGAGCACCGGAATCAGCCATCATGAAGATTGAGTTGAATGAAGTCTGGTCGACTTCCTCGCCTTCGGCGTTAATCACCTTATCGGTGCCCAATTTGTCCATCATGGCCTTGGCGACCTGCTCGTTGGCACGAGACCAGATATCCACAACCTTGTTATAGCGCTCACCCTGGGTCACAAGACCGGTGGTGTATTGCTCTTCAATTTCCTTAACTTCATTTCCGGCCGCTTCGATAATGGGTGTCTTCTCTTCCGGAATCACCATATCGTCGATTCCGATGGAAATACCCGCCTTGGTTGACTGGCGGAAACCCATGTACATCAACTGGTCAGCAAAAACGACAGTGTCTTTAACACCACAGCGACGGTAAGAAGTGTTGATTACACCGGAAATTGCTTTCTTGCTCAGCTCACGGTTAATCAGTTCAAACGGCAGGCCGTAGGGAAGAATTTCCTTCAGCAGTGCGCGGCCTACTGTAGTTTCTACAATATGCTGGATGTCGGTCACGCTGCCATCTTCAGCAATGATCACGTCATCAATACGCACCTTGATGTGCGCCTGCAGATTAACCTTGTTGCTGCTATAGGCGCGGTGAACTTCTTCAACGTCGGCAAACAACATGCCTTCGCCCAGTGCATTGATTCGATCACGCGTCATCCAGTACAGACCCAGAATCACGTCCTGTGTAGGTACGATGATCGGCTCGCCATTTGCAGGCGAGAGGATGTTGTTGGAAGACATCATCAGCACGCGGGCTTCCAGCTGGGCCTCAATGGATAGCGGCACATGCACAGCCATCTGATCACCATCGAAGTCGGCGTTGAATGCCACACAGACCAATGGGTGCAACTGGATAGCCTTACCTTCAATCAGCACAGGCTCGAATGCCTGGATGCCGAGACGGTGAAGCGTAGGCGCACGGTTAAGCATGACCGGATGTTCACGGATACACTCTTCGAGAACGTCCCATACTTCCGGCACTTCACGCTCAACCAGTTTTTTGGCGGCCTTGATAGTGCTGGCCATATCCAGACGCTGAAGGCGTGAGAATACGAATGGCTTGAACAGCTCCAGAGCCATCTTCTTCGGAATGCCGCACTGGTGCAGTTTCAGAGTCGGGCCCACCACAATCACGGAACGTCCGGAGTAGTCCACACGCTTACCGAGCAGATTCTGACGGAAACGACCCTGCTTGCCCTTGATCATGTCGGCAAGCGATTTCAGCGGACGCTTGTTGCTGCCAGTAATGGCGCGGCCACGACGACCGTTATCAATCAACGCATCTACAGATTCCTGCAGCATGCGTTTTTCGTTACGTACGATGATGTCAGGCGCAGACAGCTCAAGCAGTCGACGCAGACGGTTATTACGGTTGATCACGCGACGATAGAGGTCGTTCAGATCTGAAGTGGCGAAACGACCACCGTCCAATGGCACCAGCGGACGCAGATCCGGCGGCAGCACTGGAAGCACGGTCAGAATCATCCACTCCGGATTGTTGCCTGATTCCAGGAAGTTCTCAATCAGCTTGAGACGCTTACCCAGACGCTTAATCTTGGTCTCGGAACGCGTGCCATTAATGTCTTCACGAATCTGCAGACATTCAGCATGCATATCCAGACTATCGAGCATACCCAGTACAGCTTCAGCACCCATCAGGGCCTCGAAGTCATCGCCATGCTCTTCAATCGTCTGCAGGAATTCTTCTTCAGTCAGTAGCTGGCCACGCTCCAGAGGCGTCATGCCAGGTTCAACAACCACATAGGCCTCAAAGTACAGCACACGCTCAATGGCACGCAGCGGCATATCCAGCAACAGACCGATGCGGGACGGGAGGCTCTTCAGGAACCATATATGAGCAACCGGCGAGGCCAGCTCAATGTGCCCCATACGCTCACGACGCACTTTGGCGAGCGTAACTTCAACACCACACTTCTCACACACCACACCACGATGCTTGAGGCGCTTGTACTTACCACAAAGACATTCATAGTCCTTGACCGGGCCGAAGATCTTGGCGCAGAACAGGCCATCACGTTCCGGTTTGAACGTACGGTAGTTGATGGTTTCCGGTTTCCTAACTTCACCATAGGACCATGACCGGATTGTGTCCGGTGAAGCCAGTGACACCCGAATGGCATCAAAGTCTTCTACATAGTCCTGATTCTTCAGCAGACTTAATAAATCTTTCATCTCGACTCCTGTGTTACGGGCAATACCCGCAACGTACAAGCTTGTGTTCTGGGTTCTTTCACTCTTTGGCTGACTCTGGGCGACCTAGTCGTCCAGCTCCAGATCGAGATTCAGACTCAGAGCACGAATTTCCTTGGTCAATACGTTGAATGACTCCGGCATACCGGCATCCATATGATGATCACCATCAACAATGGACTTATACATACGCGTACGGCCCGTCACGTCATCCGACTTCACAGTCAGCATTTCCTGCAAGGTGTATGCAGCACCGTAGGCTTGCAGCGCCCAGACCTCCATCTCACCAAAGCGCTGACCACCGAACTGTGCCTTACCACCCAGCGGCTGCTGAGTCACAAGCGAGTACGGGCCAGTAGAACGTGCATGCATCTTGTCATCAACCAGATGGTTGAGCTTCAACATGTACATATAGCCAACAGTCACGGGACGCTCAAATACATCACCGGTACGACCATCAATCAATGTGCACTGTCCTGATTCCGGCAAATCAGCCAGTTTCAGCAGTTCCTTGATCTCGGCTTCGGAAGCACCATCGAAAACGGGTGTAGCTATCGGCACACCACCACGCAGGTTGTTGCTCAATGCCATCACTTCGTCATCAGTCAGACTGTCAATGTCTTCCTGTACGGCACCTGTGCTTGCGTAGACCTCCTTGAGGAAACCACGCAACTCGGACAATTTAGCCTTGGCTTCCATCATGGCGCCAATCTTCAGCCCCAGACCCTTGGCCGCCCAACCCAGATGGGTTTCCAGCACCTGACCGATGTTCATGCGCGAAGGCACGCCCAATGGGTTCAGAACGATATCAACTGGACGCCCATCTTCAGAAAACGGCATATCTTCTACAGGCACAATCTGTGAGATCACACCCTTGTTACCATGACGACCCGCCATCTTGTCACCCGGCTGGATGACTCGCTTCACTGCAAGATAAACCTTGGCCATCTTCAATACGCCAGGCGCGAGCTCGTCACCCGCGGTGATCTTGCCCTTCTTGACGCTGAAACGCTGATCAAAGTCCTCACGCTGAGTCTTGATCTGCTTGGCCATGGCTTCCAGCTCTTTCTGGGCCTTTTCGGCATGCAGACGAATATCAAACCATTTCTCGCGATCCAGTTCTTCCAGATACTGTGCCGTGATCTTGGTGCCGGCCTTCAACTTGCCTGGGCCAGCATCTGCCTGCTTGCCCATCAGCATGCGACGCAGACGTTCAAAAACGTCATCCTCGAAGATACGTAACTGATCGTTAAGATCCTTACGAACTTCAGCCAGTTCCTCTTCTTCAATGGCCTTGGCACGGGCGTCTTTTTCAACACCGTCACGGGTAAATACACGCACATCAATCACGGTGCCGTCCATGCCGGGCGGTACACGCATGGAGGTGTCTTTCACGTCAGAGGCTTTTTCACCGAAGATGGCACGCAGGAGTTTTTCCTCCGGTGTCAGCTGGGTTTCGCCCTTGGGTGTGACCTTGCCGACCAGGATGTCGCCACCGCGGACTTCGGCACCAATATAAACAATGCCGGATTCATCCAGCTTGCCCAATGCGCTTTCATTCACATTCGGAATGTCGGCACTGACTTCTTCCGGACCAAGCTTGGTCTCGCGAGCGACACAGGTCAGCTCTTCGATATGAATTGTTGTGAAACGGTCTTCCTGAACCACACGCTCGGAGATCAGGATGGAATCCTCGAAGTTGTAACCATTCCATGGCATGAAAGCCACGAGCAGGTTCTGACCCAGAGCCAGTTCACCGATATCGGTTGAAGGACCGTCTGCCAGTACGTCACCCCGGGCAACAACATCCCCAGGCTTCACTAGAGGCTTCTGGTTCATGCAGGTGTTCTGGTTGGAACGGGTGTACTTGACGAGGTTATAGATATCCACGCCAGACTCACCAATAACGGTTTCGTCATCGTTCACACGAACCACGATACGACCTGCATCGACCTTGTCGACGACACCGCCACGATTCGCAACCACAACTGCACCGGAATCCAGCGCCACCTTGCGCTCCATACCGGTACCGACCACGGGTTTCTCGGCACGCAGACAGGGCACCGCCTGACGTTGCATGTTCGAGCCCATCAAGGCGCGGTTGGCATCATCATGCTCAAGGAAAGGAATCAATGAAGCAGCCACCGATACAATCTGGCGTGGCGACACATCCATGAACTCGATTCGATCCGGAGCAGAAATAGTGAATTCATTCTGGAAACGAACAGCGATCAACTCATCTGTGAGCTTGCCCTTGGCATCCAGATTGGCATTGGCCTGCGCAATCACGTAGCGACCTTCTTCAATGGCTGACAGATACACGATCTCGTCAGTCACCTTGCCATTCACTACCTTGCGGTAAGGCGTTTCAAGGAAACCATAATCATTGGTACGTGAATACACGGACAAAGAGTTAATCAGACCAATATTCGGGCCTTCAGGCGTTTCAATAGGGCAGATACGCCCGTAATGTGTCGGATGAACGTCTCGCACTTCAAAGCCGGCACGCTCACGCGTCAGACCGCCTGGCCCAAGCGCAGAAACACGACGCTTATGCGTCACTTCTGAAAGCGGATTGTTCTGGTCCATAAACTGCGACAATTGTGAGGAACCAAAGAATTCCTTAACCGCAGCTGCTACTGGCTTGGCATTAATCAGATCCTGAGGCATCAGGCCATCAGCTTCGGCCATGCTCAAACGCTCACGAACAGCACGCTCAACACGTACTAGGCCGGTGCGGAAGGCATTTTCAGCCATCTCACCCACCGAACGTACGCGTCGGTTACCCAGATGATCAATATCATCTGTCTGACCATTACCGTTACGGATATTGATCAGTTCGCGCATGACTTCAATGATATCCTCATTACTGAGAATCGATGAGCCAGTGACCTCGTCACGACCAATGCGGCGGTTAAACTTCATGCGTCCCACAGCGGAAAGATCGTAACGATCTTCGCTAAAGAACAGGTTGCCAAACAGCGTTTCGGCAGCGTCCTTTGTTGGTGGTTCACCCGGACGCATCATGCGGTAAATTTCCACCAGGGCTTCCAGACGGGTTGTGGTCATATCCACAGCCAGTGTATTGGAAACATAGGGGCCACGATCAAGGTCATTAACGTATAACGTAGGCAGATCAGTAATGCCTGCCGCACGTAATGCCACGATCATTTCTTCATCAATTTCGGCATTGGCAGCTGCAATCAGCTCACCGCTTTCCTCATCAATGATGTTCTTGGCCAGCAGCTTGCCAATCAGATAGCTTTCAGGCACTTCCAGCGTATCAACAGCGGCTTCTTCCAGCTCGCGAATATGACGTGCCGTAATGCGTCGACCTTCTTCTACGATAACCTTGCGGCCAGCCTTGATATCAAAGATCGCAGTTTCACCACGCAGACGCTCAGGCACAAGCTCAAGCCGCACCTTGTCCTTATCAAGGTGGAAGATGTTGAAGTCGTGGAACAACTCCAGCATCTGTTCGTTATCAAATTCCAGGGCACGTAACAGGATCGATGCCGGCAATTTGCGGCGACGATCGATACGTACATACAGAATATCTTTTGGATCAAATTCGAAATCCAGCCAGGATCCACGGTAAGGAATCACACGGGCTGAATACAGATACTTACCTGAGGAATGCGTCTTGCCCTTATCGTGGTCAAAGAACACACCCGGCGAACGATGCAGCTGATTAACAATGACACGCTCAGTACCATTAATAATAAAGGTGCCGTTATCTGTCATGAGCGGCAATTCACCCATGTAGACTTCCTGCTCCTTGATCTCTTTCACCGGCTTGGGCGTGGCCTTGCTGTCCTTGTCATAAATGATCAGGTTCACAGTCACACGCAATGGCGCGGAGTAGGTCAAGCCGCGGATACGGCATTCCTTCTCATCAAAGGCGGGCTCGCCCAAACGGTAACTCACGTATTCCAGTGCGGCACTACCTGAGTAGCTAACCATTGGAAATACGGAACTAAAAGCAGCATGTAAGCCGGTTTCAAGACGATCTGATCCCTTACGATCAAGTTGCAGGAACTGACGGTAAGAATCCACCTGGGTTGCCAACAGATAGGGCACTTCCAGAATTGAAGAGCGTTTACTGAAATCCTTCCGGATACGCTTTTTCTCGGTGAACGAGTAAGCCATCGCGCTATTCCTCAGCGAAGAACACTACGCACAAAAAACGTGCGTACGCCGCAAATGCGGCAAAAAACAAACAGGAAACGGCCGGCGGTCTCAGACCGCCAGCCTTCCCAAACACTGCCGATGATTCGGCTAAAACTCAAAGTAATAATTACCGGGTAACTTACTTGAGTTCTACGCTGCAGCCTGCTTCTTCCAGCTGCTTCTTGATATCTTCGGCTTCATCCTTGCCGGCTGCTTCTTTAACAGTCGTAGGTGCGCTTTCAACCATATCCTTGGCTTCTTTCAGACCAAGACCGGTGATTGCACGAACCGCCTTAATGGCACCCACCTTGTTGTCGCCAAAGCTGGCAAGAACGACGTCGAATTCGTCTTTCTCTTCTGCTGCGGCAGCATCACCACCAGCAGCCGGGCCAGCAGCAACAGCAACAGCGGCTGCAGCAGATACGCCAAACTTTTCTTCCATCATGGCAACCAGATCAACCACGTCCATAACGGACATGTTGGCTACGGCTTCCAATACATCTTCTTTACTTAGAGCTGCGCTCATTTCAAAACTCCTAATCTAACTTTTCGACCGGCCCTGGGGCCAGGTCATATCTTTAAATGCAACGGCGAATAATTTCGGTCGTTACGCTGCTTGTTTCTGATCACGGACTGCAGCCACTGCACGCGTAGTCTTGGCGGGCACTTCTTTCAAAGTACGCGCAAGCTTCGTTACAGGTGCCTGCATGACGCTCATGAGGATAGAGATAGCCTGATCGTAAGTCGGCAGGCTAGCCAGTCTCTCAAGATCCGATGCCGGAAGCAGTTGCCCGCTTACCGATACCGCCTTGACGTCAAGAGCTTCATGATCTTTACGGAAATCCTTGATGATGCGTGCTGCAGAACCTGGATCTTCCATGGAAAACCCAAGAATCAGCGGCCCTATCAAAACTTCCTCCATGCACTCGAACTCAGTGTCCTTGAGCGCACGTTTGGCCAGTGAGTTCTTGACCACACGCAGATACGCTCCACCCTCACGGGCTTTAGAACGCAACTCGGTCATTTCACCGGCCGTCAGACCACGGTACTCAGCAGCCACAAGCGAAAACGCTTTACCGGCCACTTCGTTTACTTCCGCGACCAGGGCTTTTTTGTCATCTAACCTAAGCGGCATTCGACATCTCCTGGTTGCTTAGAGCCTGTTCAGCTGAAAAACACATTTTTACCAACCTCTCAAACTCTCGTTGACGAACAGAACGTTCACATGAACGCCCCACCTTAACGATGACGTCACCAACAAAAAGGCAATCGCACATCGTCTGCGTAAGCCAGCTCTCGCCGTTTAATCCCGAAGGTACTTACGGTCTTTGACGATCCCGGCCATCACTGACCGGAGTCACAAAGTACTTTTAACGCTGACTTCAAACTGCCAGCATGTATTCTTTAAATCAGGCAGCTGCAGGTAATGTAGACTGGTCCACAATTATGCCCGGGCCCATTGTGGTTGAGAGCGTTACTCTCTTCATGTACACACCCTTGGCAGCAACCGGCTTGGCCTTGTTCAGGTCTGCCAGCAATGCGCTCAGGTTTTCAACCAGTGCCTGTGTATCAAAATCTTTTTTACCGATGGTGCAATGAATAATGCCGCCCTTTTCAGTACGGTATTGCACTTGACCGGCCTTGGCATTCTTCACTGCTGTCTCAACGTCGGCAGTAACTGTGCCGACCTTGGGGTTAGGCATCAGACCTCGCGGACCGAGTATCTGACCCAGACGACCGACAACCGGCATCGCATCCGGTGTGGCGATTACCAGATCAAAATCCATCTGGCCAGCCTGAACCTGCTCGGCAAGATCATCGAAACCAACGACATCCGCACCTGCAGCCCTTGCCTTATCAGCATTATCGCCCTGTGCAAATACAGCAACGCGTACGCTTTTGCCTGTGCCATGCGGTAATACGGTGGAACCACGAACCGCCTGATCTGACTTACGTGCGTCGATACCCAGGTTCACAGAGACATCAAGTGACTCGGCAAAATTGGCACCGGGAATGGACTTCAGAATATCCAGCGCTTCCTCGAGCGGATAAAGCTTGCCTGCCTCTACGATTTCGCGGATGGCTTTTTGTTTCTTGGTTAATTTCGCCATGATCAGCCCTCCACTTCCAGGCCCATGCTACGCGCACTGCCTGCAATAATTTTAACGGCAGCATCCATGTCTGCTGCATTCAGATCATCCCATTTGGTCTGGGCGATCTCTTCAAGCTGGGCACGCGTCACCTTGCCTACCTTGTTGGTATGCGGTACAGCACTGCCACTCTTGATACCGGCAGCCTTCTTCAACAGGATAGAGGCTGGCGGTGTTTTCTTGATAAAGGTAAAGCTGCGATCGCTGTATACCGTAATCACAACCGGAATCGGCAGACCATCTTCCATACCCTGCGTTTCGGCATTAAAAGCCTTGCAGAACTCCATGATGTTTACACCATGCTGGCCCAGTGCCGGACCTACGGGCGGACTTGGGTTGGCTTTACCTGCAGGTACCTGCAGTTTGATATAGGCTTCGATTTTCTTAGCCATGTTGTACTACCTCTGTTTCAAGGTGGGTGCAAACGCTGAACTCAATCAGCTCCCCAAATAATCACGAAGCGACCTGCGCTTCACTCACCTCAGGCTTTTTCTACCTGAACAAATTCCAGATCCACCGGTGTTGAACGGCCAAAAATCAGCACAGACACACGCAGGCGACTCTTTTCGTAATCAACTTCCTCAACCACCGCATTAAAGTCTGCAAATGGCCCATCAATAATGCGCACGGCCTGCCCAACCTCGAACAGGGTCTTGGGACGTGGCTGATCCACACTCTCATCAATGCGACTCAGAATCTTGTTGGCTTCGGCATCGGTCAGTGGCGCCGGACGATCGCCCGAACCGCCAATAAAGCCCATCACTTTTGGTACGGACTTAACCAGATGCCAGGTTTCGTCGGTCATTTCCATCTGGACCAACACGTAGCCAGGGAAGAACTTGCGCTCGGTCGTACGACGCACACCCTCTTTCACCTCAACCACTTCTTCGGTGGGCACGAGAATATCGCCAAACTGATCTTCAAGACCCGCACGGCTAATATGATCTTCCAGAGAACGTTTAACGCTGTTCTCATACTGCGAGTACGCATGTACCACGTACCACTGCTTCGACATATTCTCTACCTCAACCACAGGCGTGCTATCCACGGCCTGTCAATAATTTCATTGCCCATAACAGCAAGGCATCAAGACCCCACAGGAACAGCGCCAGAATAAGCACCACTACCATGATCATCAAAGTGGTCTGCAGGGTTTCCTTGCGGGTTGGCCAGACAACACGGCGCAACTCGATTCTCGAACCCTGTATATAGCCCCAGGCAGTACGACCAATACCGGTCTGCATGGCAATCACGATGGCCAATGCGCCGCCGGCAAGCATGCCCAGCACGCGCACCAGATCATTCGCCTGATCCTGAAAGTAATAGAAACCGGTAATACTGGCCGCCAATACTCCCAAGGCAAGAAACAGCAGCGCTGTATCAAACCCGGACCCTGTGTTTTCCGTTTCGGAACTCATACTCTTCTTCACCATGCCTTGCGTCAGACAATCAACCTGGGTCAACTGCCCGGCAAACTGGCAGGCCAGGAGGGAATCGAACCCCCAACCTGCGGTTTTGGAGACCGCCGCTCTGCCAATTGAGCTACTGGCCTAACAACCCTATAAAGCAGACCCTGAGGTCTTACTTTCAGAAACAAACAAGCGCGACGGGTTAAAAACCCGCCGCGCCAAACTATTTAGCGCTTATTCGATGATCTTGGAGACGACGCCGGCGCCCACTGTACGGCCACCTTCACGAATCGCGAAACGCAAACCGTCTTCCATCGCAATCGGCGCAATCAGCTCTACTTTCAGGCTGATGTTGTCACCAGGCATCACCATCTCG
>JBFJXR010000050.1:0-16599 GCA_041622995.1 Nevskiales bacterium | reverse complement strand
GATCAGCAAATCGAGAAATTCAAGGAAGAAAATGGCCGTGAGCCCAGTGAATCCGAGTCTGCCGAGATTCGAAAATTTGCTTTGGAAAATGCCCGTGGCACAGTGCAGGCTGACATTCTGAAAGAAGATCAGGGCCAGAACACCTGTATCTTCAGTACCGAGTTTTCTCTCAAGTGCATGGGTGATATCCAGCAGTTCTTTATCGAGAATAGAGTACGGAATTTCTACTCCGTATCGATTTCCGGATATCACATCGCCGAGGCCGGGGCGAACCCGATTTCCCAGTTGGCGTTTACACTTTCCAATGGCCTGACCTACGTCGAGACTTATCTTGCACGCGGCATGGACATTAATGACTTTGCTCCAAGTCTGTCATTCTTCTTCTCGAATGGTATGGATCCTGAATACACCGTGATGGGTCGGGTGGCACGTCGTATCTGGGCGGTGGCGATGAAGGATCGTTACGGTGCCAATGCACGGTCGCAGATGCTCAAGTACCACGTGCAGACTTCTGGACGGTCGCTGCATGCACAGGAAATCGATTTCAACGATATTCGCACCACATTGCAGGCCCTGATAGCCCTGTATGACAATGCCAATAGCCTGCACACCAATGCTTATGATGAGGCAATCACCACGCCTACCGAGGAATCAGTGCGCCGGGCACTGGCCATTCAGCTCATTATTAACCAGGAATGGGGTCTGTCGAAAAACGAGAATCCGACTCAGGGTGCCTTCATCATCGATGAACTCACCGAACTGGTGGAGGAGGCCGTGCTGGCCGAATTTGAACGTATTTCCGAACGCGGTGGCGTACTGGGTGCGATGGAAACCGGTTATCAACGTGGCAAAATTCAGGATGAATCCATGCACTATGAGCACCTGAAGCATACCGGTGAGTTGCCGATTATCGGGGTGAATACCTACCAGAATCCGAATGAGGTTTCCCAGGAGACCACGCTCGAGCTTGCTCGTTCATCAAATGACGAAAAGGATGACCAGATCAAACGCCTGCGAGATTTCCAGTCACGTCATGCCGATGAAGCACGGGTAGCACTAAAACGCCTGCAACAGGTATCAATTGAGGGCGGCAATATCTTTGCTGAACTTATGAATGCTGTACGTGTGGCGTCATTGGGGCAGATTACAAATGCTCTGTTTGAGGTTGGCGGTCAGTACAGACGTAACATGTAGCTCAAGTTTTGGTTCGTCCTGCCGATATATATCATGTTGACAGGAGAATAATGATGATGCTATCCCGGTATGGAATGCCCTGGCTTGTTGATTTGGCTGGCAAATTGGCGTTTCTACGCACTAAGCCCCCATGGAATGCGGGTTTTGGTATCGCGATAAATTTCCGTTTGTAGATGTTTATATGAGATAAATGCCTTCATTATCTCTTTATTTTGTGAAGTCACTGAAAGGAATCAGTTACTTAGAGTTGGTAGTTTATGTTATAACTCATACAAGGACGGTCACATGAGTGTGCAGGATATTATGGCAAAGTCGGAATTACAGGCATCTAAAGCAGGTGCCGCGAACGAAACACTGGTAGCAGTCGGAAATGATTTTAATTCCGAAGTTGTGCAATTGCTTCAGCAGGTGCTAGTGGATCATCCTGATCGTAAGGATCTTCGTTTGAAGCTTTTGAAGCTGCACTATGAGCAGGGCGATACAAAGGCTTTTGTCAGCCAGGCGGAAGAGTATCAAAAGCATGTCGGTGATGACGATGATAGCTGGGATATGATTCATGAGATGGCCTACAGCCTGAAAACCGGGCATGCACTTTTCAGTCGTCGAGCAAAACCGAAACTAACCGTAGCAGAAGTAAGCCAGGTCATGCCTAATCGCAGGATGGGCGAGTCCGATGAAGCTGTGTCAGCTTTAAAAGGACTGGCCAAGAGCTATGCGAAGTTGCGCGTTGATCCTAGATACATCGCTAATCTGGATTTGGATCTGATCAGTACTGTTGGCAGGCCCACGCCACTTTTATTTGCCAGCAGGCTTTCTAAGGCTGTCGGTGGTGCGAATATTTACATTAAACGAGATGACTTTTCTATAAATTATGCCCGATTGCGAATGCACCTTATGGGGCAGGCCTGGATTGCCAGTGAACTTGGAATGCGTAAAGTTGTTTACGCAACAGAGTCAGGCTACGAAGCTGTGCTTGCAGCAAGGGCTGCGGCACATAATGGCCTGAAATGTGCCCTTTTCGTACCCAAGGGGCCAAGTGGGTGTTCCGAGAACGAAAGATTTGAAATTGAACTTATTGGCGCTGAGATAAGAGAAGTTACATCTGCGGACAGTAATGACAAGTTGAGAAACACTGCCTTGGACTATTGGCTGGTAAGTCCCAAGAATACTTTCATGATGCTTAATCTGAATGCGGGGCCACATCCGTATCCGACCATTACAAATGATATTCAGGCTGTTATTGGTCGTGAGTCTTATCGTCAGTTAAAGAATAAAACTGGCGGCCTTCCGAAAGGACTTTTTGTGAGGGGAGGGCAATGCCCGGATGCGATAGGTTTCGTTGACCCGTTTCTGGTGAATGAAGATGTTGATATCGTTCTTGTGACACCTGATGAAAATAATGCAAAAACCAGTGCTCGGCTGACCCAGCAGATTAAAAGTTACCAATCCCTGATGAGTAAGAGTGTCAGCAGTACGGATAGCCGCCGAACTCTGGTTGAGTACACGAGGCTGAATCGTGAAATGGAAATGATCGAGGCGACTGGCCGAGTCACTTACGAAGTGGCATCACTGGCTAATACCTGGAATTTAATTGCCATGCTTGCTGAAACCGAAGGTATGGTCGTGCCATTTGATTCGGCCTGTGTACTCGCGCAAGCATGTGAGTATGCGAAATCATACAAGTCGAAAGACTCGATTATTGTACTGTTGGCGGAAGGCTACCAATAAGATATCTGTCGAGTAATTGAGCATAAAAAAACCTGCGTTAGCAGGTTTTTTTGTTAAAAGCTGACAGCTAGGCTGTTTTCGGCATCTGGTTCTGATGGATTAATTTTTCGCTGACCGTGGTTGCCAAATGGTTGTGAGCGCGTACAACCACTTCCTTGAGTTCTTCGGTTTTGGCGAGGAACTTGCCAGCACTCGCATTGATCTCCTCAAGTGTCGGTAGTTCTGCTTTGACTAATTCAGGTAGCTTGACTTCCGTCGGGTGAGTGTCGGCTATGCGAGAACTCACACGTGCAATGATGTCATCGACACAGAAGCGCTGGGCAACCAGCATGCCGAGGCGATCCAGTAAATGACTTGGCAGTTGGCGATCCCCCTTGAGTACACGTTCAGGGGGCTGCTTAAGATCCCATACCAGACCAAACCAACTGAAGATCTTCAGGATGTAATAGGTGATATCGATTTCCCACCACATAAAGCCGTTACGGGCCGATGCCATGTAATAGTGATGGTTGTTATGCCAGCCTTCGCCCAGGGCAAGCAGGCCGAGGAAAAGACTGTTCTTGGACTCGTCACCGGTCAGGTAGCGGGCCTTGCCATACACATGTGCCAGCGAGTTTATGAAGAAGGTTGCATGATACGTGCATACCGTCGACATGAAGAAGCCAACGACAAGACCGGGGGCACCACCAATTAGGTAGCACATGATGGCAGTCAGAACACCAGGCATGTACTTATGCTTGTCGAGCCACACCAGTTCAGGGAAAGCTGTCAGATCGGGTACACGGTCATAGTCAGCCTGCGATGCCTTTTCATTGAATACCCAGCCACAATGTGAGAACCAGAAGCCATGTTGCACAGGTGAATGGGCATCCACGGGCATATCCGAGTCGCGGTGATGTTCGCGATGCTTGGCAGCCCACCAGATCATGCCACGCTGCATGGACATCTGGCCGAGGAATGCCATGAAAAACTGGAAGGGGCGGCTGGTCTTGTAGGTGCGATGGGCAAACAGGCGATGGAAACCACCTGTGATGCCGAATACGCGTGCTACATATAGCGTAATGGCCATAACTACCGCTTCGGTCGTGAAACCCGTCCAGAACACGCCAAGGCAGGCAAT
Organism: Nevskiales bacterium; assembly: GCA_041622995.1. Classification (GTDB taxonomy): domain Bacteria; phylum Pseudomonadota; class Gammaproteobacteria; order Nevskiales; family CAJXLF01; genus CAJXLF01. The sequence continues at coordinate 12,557 of JBFJXR010000050.1, read as the reverse complement.
ATGCATGCCGATAAAGGCTGCAAATGAGCCGTAGCTCTTGGGTGATATTTCGTAGTTGTTATAAGCCATGAGATGTTTCCCCACACGCATCAAAGTTAGTAATGAAGCTTATTATACATACATATATACAATTGTCTATACATGTGTATAATAAGCCCGGTGTTCAGGAATTGCATGTATATTTATTAAGTAAGTTGATTTATAAGATGCAATCAAACGACTTTGGAGTGGCCTATGACCACAGCAGTAATGAACGCGGGTTTTGCCACGGAAGCCAATCCCCCGCACCGCAAGCCGCATATAGATCGCGAAGATATTATGGCGGCAGCAATTACACTTATTGGTCCGCATCGTAGTGTTTCCACTTTGAGTCTGCGTGAAGTTGCCCGCGCCGCAGGCATTGCACCTAACAGCTTTTACCGGCACTTCCGGGATATCGATGAACTTGCCGTTGCTCTGATAGACCGTGCAGGTGGCACCCTGCGTACGGTAATTCGCGAGGCACGTAATCGCGCAACCAACGCACCGAGCATAATCCGCAGCTCTATTGATGCATTCATGGAGCAGCTGGAGGCTGAAGAACAGCTTTTGCATGTACTGCTTTGTGAGGGTTCGGTGGGTTCGGACGCTTATAAGCAGGCGGTCGATCAGGTGTTGACACATTTTGAAAGTGAATTGCATGAGGATCTGATTCGCCTCTCCACGGAAGCCGAGGCACCTCTGCATCGGGCAGATCTGGTGGCCAAGGCAATTACCCGACTGGTTTTTGCCATGGGCGGTACGGCACTGGACAAGGGTCCTGAAGAAAAAGAGGCGATTGCAGAACAAATGATGGTGATGGTGCTTTTCCTCATGGAAGGCTCTGAAGCGGTTTGCAAACAGCAGACTTCATCGAATTCCTGATCTTTTAAAATATTCATTGCATGCCACCTCGGACCGGTTCCGCAGGTGGCATTTTTTTAGCAGTCTGTTCTTCGTATTTGACCGTCACTCAGGAAGTTCTGTAATGCTGTTATTCTTTACCCTGTCGGGTATATGTAGAGAGAGATCTGACACAATAACTATTTGTCAGGAGGTGGCATGAATCGCATTTTTATTTGGGCGCTGGTTTTTTGTTTTGCCGTATTGATGGGCTGCTCGAAGGTATCACAGGATAATTACAACAAAGTCGAGTCTGGCATGAGCCATGAACAGGTCTACAGCCTTCTGGGCAAGCCTGATGAGGTGAATAGTGGCAGCATTGGATCGCTGACGGCTTCGTCGGAAACCTGGATAGGCAGCGACCATACTATTTCGGTTAAATTCGCCAACGGCGAAGTTAAAATGAAAAGCATTACCGCGAACACAGATGAGGAAGAGTAGCTATGGGTTTGATGGATATTATCGGTTGGATCTTTATGGGTCTTATCGTTGGCGTATTGGCCAAATGGATAATGCCGGGTAAGGACCCGGGCGGGTTCTGGGTAACAGTACTCATAGGTATTGCAGGTGCATTTGTCGGTGGGCTTATTTCAAGCTTGCTGGGAATAGGTGGCGGTATGATAGTCAACCTGATTTTTGCTGTTGGCGGTGGTGTGCTTCTGCTGTTTGTATATCGCAAGATCAAGGAAGCCTGATCCAGTTAATACGAAAGCGGCCCCTGTTAAACAGGGGCCGCTTTTTTTGTGCCCTTATCGGGATTAGTTCGAGAAGTGTTTGCCAACCCAGCCGCCCGCCAGCATGCCAGCCACGAGCAGTAAGGGTTCGGTCCAGCCTAGTGCAAGTGCTGTGACTGCAGGGCCCGGGCAATAGCCGGCCAATCCCCATCCGATGCCAAACAGAATGGCGCCAAGAACGAGTCGGGTATCTACCCGGGTCTTGGTGGGCAGGCAAAACTTATTTTCCATGACCGGTGCGGGGCGATTCAATACCCATCGGAAAGCCGGAAGCGTTACGGCCAGTGCCGCAGCCATGACAAACATGAGGGTAGGATCCCAGTTGCCGGTAATATCCAGGAAACCTAGTACACGCTGAGGTTCAACCATGTGTGATAACACCAGACCGGCACCGAACAGGCTGCCGGCAACGCCAATCATTAACAGTGACTTCATCAGATTATCTCCAGCAGATGGCGAGCAATGAAGACGGTAACCATGCCGCTGGCCATGAAGATGACCGTGGCTGATATGGAGCGCTTCGACAGGCGGGCAATCCCGCAGACCCCGTGACCGCTGGTGCAGCCGCCACCAATACGGGTGCCAACGCCCACAATAAATCCGGCGATGAGTAACAGTACAGACGGGAAACCTTCCCGGGGAACAATGGCGCCAGGTAATAGCTGGGACATCAGGAAGCCGCCAAGCATGAGGCCGACGATAAAGTAGACGCGCCAGAGGGTGTCCCCCTTGGGGCGGTCAATCAGGCCATAAACAATACCGCTGATGCCGGCAATGCGGCCATGGAGCCATAGCATCATGGTGGCTGAGAGACCAATCAGTAAGCCGCCAATGGTGGCCTGAATAAAAATCTCATTCATACTTTTCAGTTCTCCGGTTGCGTAAATATACTATACCCCCTATAGTATATTGAGTGATTGGAATGATCAAGTATCTTGAGGTAAAGGATATGGAACCCCGTTGGTTGGAAAACAAACAGGCGCTGCTTGCCAGGCTGAAAAGAATAGAAGGCCAGTTAAGAGGTGTGCAGGGGATGGTCGAGCGTGAGGAAGATTGTGAGCGTGTCGCCCAGCAACTGGCTGCCTCACGAAAGGCGCTCGACAAGGCGTTTTACCAGATGATGGCCTGCGCCATGGAACGGGAACTGGCAGAGAAATCCAGTAATCAGTCTCCAGAAGTGGAGGATACGATCGAGCACTTTACCCAGCTAATGGCGAAATACGCCTGAGATTCAGAGAGGAAGATGTGATTATTCTATTACTGATATTCGGCATCTTGATTGGCCTGTCACTGGGTCTGACGGGGGCGGGTGGTTCTATCCTGGCCGTGCCGCTGTTGATCTATGGGGCAGGGACCCAGCCACTTGCGGCAATTCACATCTCATTGCTGGTTGTGACGGTTACCGCATTGATTGGAACGTTGGGCGTGATAAGAGGTGATTTTGTCAGTCGTCGTGCTGCCCTGATTTTTGCTTCCACAGGCATGCTCGCGGCGCCTGTTGGCGTGAAGGTGGGCAGTTTGATAGACCCTGTCATCCTTATCATGGGATTTGCCATGCTGATGATGGCCGTATCGGTCAATCTCTGGCGCAGTTCGCAGTCCTCACCCGGCGATGCGGGTGTGGTGCGGGCCGATTTGCCTGAGGATCTTTCTGCACAGGGTGCAGTTTGCCGACATTCAACCGATGGCAAGCTGAGAATGACGGCGCCATGTGCCCTCGTACTGGCACTGTCAGGTCTGGCTGCCGGCGCCCTGTCGGGTCTGTTTGGCGTGGGTGGCGGCTTTATTATTGTGCCCATACTGATGTACGTCACGCAGATGAGTATCCACCATGCCGTCGCAACCTCTTTGCTGGTCATCACCCTGATTGGTGTATCGGGCGCAGCCACCGTAGTCATGACATCGAGTCTTATTGATTGGCCGGTGGCCATGCCCTTCATTTTTGGCGGTGCCTTGGGCATGTTGGCCGGTCGTATACTGGCCAGAAAAATAGCTGGCACAACATTACAGAAAATCTTTGCGGTAGCCGTGTTTCTGATAGGAATCGGCATGCTTATCAGGCAATGGACAGGAGCCTAAACATGATATTTCGTCAACTCTATGATCTTGAATCAGGGACCTATACCTACCTGTTGGCCTCCAGACCGGGCGGGGAGGCATTGTTGATTGATCCTGTGCTGGATAACAGCAAACAATACGTTCAGTTAATAGACGAGTTGGGGCTGCAACTGGTCATGGCAATCGATACGCATACTCATGCCGACCACGTCACAGCGTTGGGTGAATTACGTAATGTGCTTGGATGTATCACAGTCATGGGGGAGTTCACCAAGGCTGAATGTGTCAGTCGCACTGTGAAGGAAGATGAGGTAATCGAAGTCGGTGATATGAAATTACGGGCGATGTTTACTCCGGGTCATACGGATGAGTCGTTCAGCTTCATGATGGATGACCGGGTGTTTACCGGCGATGCATTACTGATACGTGGTACCGGGCGCACCGACTTCCAGAATGGGGATCCGTATGCGGCCTATGACAGCCTGTTCAACAAGCTGCTTAAGCTGCCGGATAACACGCTGGTCTATCCTGGGCATGACTACAAGGGCTGGGGCGTAAGTACGATTGCAGAAGAGTGCCAATTTAATCCACGTCTGCAGGTGGCATCTGCTTATGAGTATGCGCAGATCATGAACAATCTGGATTTGCCAGACCCCAAGATGATGGATGTGGCCGTTCCTGCCAATTTGAAATGTGGAAAAATCAGTTAGCTGGCGCTTACACCACAACTCTCTTGATGCCTGCTAGGCCTTCTTCTCGCGTTACCCGGCCGGTATAGCCGAGTTCGCGTCTGGCCTTGCTGTCGTTGACGGTCACTTCCTGTCCAATGATATTGACAGTGAAGCGCGTGATCGGCGGCAGTGACTTGAGTCCCAACAGGTTCCATATGCCTTCGCAGGTCTGTGCTGCACGCCATGCCAGCCAGGTTGGTATGCTCTTGTCAGCAGGTGTGACGTCCTGAGTGGCCAGCACGGCGGTGATGAATTCTCGAAATTCGACGGGATCACCATCCGTCAGAAAATAGACTTCGCCGCCTTGCCCTTTTTCTGCTGCGAGTAATACACCTTCAATGACATTGTCGACATGGCAGGTGGAGGTTTTGTAGTGACCGCCATCCATCCACATAAAACGGCCATCATTTACGGCTTCGACAAAGGCAGGCAGCAACGTGCTGTCATCCTTGCCCCAGATCATTCGTGGGCGAACAACCACGACTCTGAAATCTTCGCCATTGGCGGCAAGCGCAGCGGTTTCGGCTTCTCCCTTGGTTCTGGGATAAAGGGGCAGGGCGTTGTCGGGAATGGGCCTGCTCTCATCAGCATTGATGATAGGGCTGCCATTCGCCAGTACGGCTTCAGTACTGATATGTACAAAGGTTTTTACGCCAACGGCTCTTGCAGCTGCAAGGGCGTTTTCGGTACCGGTGACGTTGAAACGATAGAAGTCGTCAGGGTCACCCCATTCAGCGGCCAACGCAGCTGCATGGATCACGGTGTCGCAGCCCAGCATGCCGACTTTGAGTGCCTCGGTGTCATCAAGGTCACCATGCGCTGACAGGGCGCCCAACTCCTCGACCGTTAACGTGGCCTTTGGAGAGCGGGCCAAAGCGATGACTTCATCGCCCCGTGCAGTTAACACAGCTATTAGGTTTCTTCCGACGAAGCCAGAGCCGCCGGTCACAAACACTCTGGACATAACTAGCCTTTATTGTTGTCGGGCTTTTGCTCGCCGTCTTTGGGTTGATCGCCAATCAGGCTCTTGGCCGGGCAGATGGAAAACATGGGGCATTTTTTGCAGCCCGCAGCGAGGGCAATAGGACAAAGGGTCATGCGTCTCTCCGGTTGTTATGTCTTTGGCAGTATAGTGCCAGGATGCTGAAGTACCAGCATCATGTCTTGGGCGGGTTTTTTAAAATGCCTCGCCCGCGACAGTATTCGGTAAAACATTCCAGACTCGACTTTTGGGGGGTATAACCGAATTCTTCTTTGAGAGCCTGATTGGATAGCACCGGGCGAAAACGCAGGAACTTCACCTGTTCCGGTCCATACTGAGAGACTCCGAGTCGTTTCAGACACCAGAGTGCAGCCTGTACAAAGGGCACCGGTAGCGCGACAAAGGGCTTGCCGAGCATCTGCGCCATTTCCCTTAAAGTAACGATACCATCACCGGTTTGGTTATAGATTCCGGTTTTGTCGCTAATGATGCCTTCGATAATGCCGCGGGCCACGTCTTCATCCCAGATGATTGTAAAGGGTGTATCAGTCCCCCGCATGCCGGTGATGACCGGCTTATCAAACAGGGCGGTGATCTGGTTGTCGCAGCCTGGACCAAGAATGAATCCCGGACGAAAAATGAGTTGAGCGAGCTCGGGATGCTGTTGTCGGTATTCAGCCAGCATCTGTTCGATCAGGCGCTTATGGTCGGAATAGGGGAATTCCTCGTTGCCCCGCAGGGCATCATTTTCTTTCAGCGGCACGGGGTTGTCGGGATGGTAGCCGTAGCTGGCCGCACTCGTCGTGACTATGATTTTTTTAACACCTGCAGCCAGGCAGGCGTCGAGTATGTTGCGTGTGCCATTGACGTCAATGTTATACATGGTTGCTCGATCCATGCCCGGACCGGGGGTGACGACCGAGGCGAGATGAACCACGGTGTCGATGTTTTCCCTCTTGAGTATGTCTACAGCATGGGGTTCGCGGACATCGAGTTTTTCATAGCGAACGTTGGTGCCGTGATTACCAATTAAATCCAATGCCGGTTTGCGTCGGGCGGTGGCGACCACATGCATGTCCGGGTAGTCGTCTGCCAAAACCTGTAACAGGCGCTGGCCAATAAAGCCACCGGCACCGGTGATTAATACTCTGGGTGTGCCCACAGGCGTACTCCGTTTATCAGTCCTCATAAGTTTTTATTTTTATTGTCATTTTGTATCGTACTGCATTGTACAGTCCGCGCGGCTCATGTTTAAATTCCTCGCATATAAAAGAAAGGCTGGGAGAGTGGCTGTATGTACAGCCACTGATGAATATATGAATGCGATTGATCAGATACAGCTGAACTTCAATCCGGGTGCGCTGCAATTTCTGAATATCATTATCGCAATGGTGATGTTTGGCGTGGCACTGGATTTGAAGATTGATGACTTCAAGCGAGTTGTACGGGCGCCCAAAGCGCCACTCATAGGTCTGGCATCTCAATTCTTTGTGATGCCAGCTTTCGCCACGATCATCCTGTTAATTCTGCAGCCCCATCCTTCATTGGCCCTGGGTATCATCCTTGTGGCCTCATGCCCGGGCGGCAATGTCTCGAATTTCTTTACTTCGCTCGGCGGTGGGAATGCAGCGCTGTCTGTTTCCATGTCGGCCATATCGACCATGTGTTCAATTGTTATGACACCTTTCAACTTTTTGTTCTGGGGGCAAATCAATCCGCATACCGCCGAGTTGCTGCGAGATATCAATATTGCCCCCGCGCAGATCTTTGGCACGGTGCTTACTATTCTCATTATCCCGACCATTCTCGGCATGCTGACTTCGCGCTACAGGCCGTCATTGGCCATGCGTCTGATGAAGCCTATGCGCATACTCTCAATCATGGTGATGGTCGGATTTATTGTCGTTGCAATGGCCGCGAACTGGCAGAATTTTATTAACCATATCGGGCTGGCTTTCTGGATCGTATTGATCGTCAATGGGGCCGGTCTTTTGCTGGGCTACTGGATGGCGCGTGGACTTGGGTTGGAGAAGCGTGACGCTAAGGCGGTCGCTTTTGAAACCGGGATTCAGAACACCGCGTTTGGATTGATCCTGATATTCAACTTCTTTGGCGGCATGGGGGGCATGGCACTGATTGCCGCCTGGTGGGGCGTCTGGCATCTGGTGACGGGCCTGAGTCTCTCCATGTACTGGAATCGGCGTGAATTAAGGCTGGCAGTCGCATGAGTGCAGCGCAGAGAGTTTTTATCACGGGCGCCACTTCCGGAATGGGACTATTGCTGGCTCAGCGTTATCTGGATGCTGGCGCGGCTGTTGGCACCTGCTCCATTGAGGACAAGGATGCGGTTGCAGCCAGCCTGCCGGAGGGTCTCGACTATACCCAGGCCGATGTAACGGATACTGAAGCGACAAGGGAAGCAATAGAAGGGTTTTCTGAGCGTGTTGGCGGTCTTGATCTGTTGGTGGCCAATGCCGGCATCTCGATGCCGAAGGCAGACTTCCCGGATTTCGACCGGGGTCGCATGGTGATGGCGGTGAATCTGCAGGGCACCATCAACAGTTTCGAACCTGCCATGGAGATCATGCGCAAACAGGGGGCAGGTCAGTTGGTCGCGCTGGGTTCGGTATCCGGTATTACCGGCATGCCGGGCATGGCTTTTTATGGTGCTTCAAAGGCCGCAGTGATGCAGTTCTGTGAATCCCTGTCGATTGACCTCAAGCCACATGGCATCGATGTGACCGTGGTGGCGCCGGGCTTTGTTGCCACACCTCTGACAGAAAACAATCCACACAATATGCCGTTCCTGATGAGCAGCGAGCAGGCGGTCGACCGTATATTCAAAGCCATTGAGAAGCGCCGGCTGCGTGTGGTGTTTCCACTGCCAATGGCACTGCTGGCAGGCTTGCTCTACCATCTTCCTCGTGGCTTGTACGTAAGGCTTATGCGCTTGGATTTGATTGGTTTGAAAAAACACTGAGCGTTAGCAGCCCCCCAATTTGTGACCAGACCAGTAATTGACGCAGTTACCGCAGTATTTGTTTGTGGTGACCAGGGCTTTATCACCGTGCGGCGTCCCGAGATGCCGGCCTTTCCGGGCTATTGGGCGTTTCCGGGCGGCAAGGTGGATAAAACCGACTCTGACACCCCTTATGAAGAGCGCTGGTTAAGCGAGCATGAGCCACGTCTGATGCGGGCCTTGTGCCGGGAGATTGATGAGGAAATCAATTTCGATCTGGCGGCGGCTATCCGTGAGGGCATGGTGACTGATATCACCAAGCTGGGCGTCGCGGTTACACCGTCATTCGAACCCTTTCGTTTTGATACCCGCTTTTATTGCATCGAACTCAAAGAGGCGGTGGACTTCGATATCGATCCGCATGAAACCGCGCATGGGGAATGGGCGCCCTGGACCGAGCTCGCGGCACGTTATGAGGATGGTCAGTTGCTTGGCGTGCCGCCGACCATTGCGGTGATTAAGTCATTGGCCGAAGCGCCGGATCAGCGTGATCTTTCTGCCCTGATGTTTGATTTTGATGCCGAGAAATATGTGCCCTGTATCGAAGCCTTGCGTGGAGTGCGGGTGATGCCGGTGCCTTCACATACGATCCCGCCCGCAACCCGTACGAACTGTTTCCTGATTGGAGACGACGACAAACAAAAGTTTCTGATCGATCCCTCACCCAAGAATGAAGATGAACTGGAACGACTGTGTCGGACCGCAGATCGGGTTGGCTTCGATGCGATCTTCCTGACCCACCATCACCCGGACCATCGTCAGTATGCCGATGTGATGGCACGGCGTTATGACGTTCCGCTGCATGTAAGTCAGGACAGCTTCGAACGCATCGAGAAGAAGACACAAGGTCGTTTTTTCGAAGGCGTAGAAACGGTCATACGTAAAGATGGCGAGATGCTGACCCAGTGGCTGGGTCGGGATGTGATGATTCACGCCGTGCCGGGACACGATGAAGGGCAACTGGCACTGATGCCGACCGATAAGTCCTGGTGCATCGTCAGTGACCTGATTCAGGGTATCGGCACCGTGGTTATCGCGCCGCCAGAAGGCAATATGCGCAAGTATATGACCACGCTGCAGCGTGTCATCGACTGGGATCCGAAGGTAATCTATCCCTCGCATGGCATGGGCATGGGGACGACATTCAGAATCAGGAATACCCTCATGCATCGTGAAATGCGAGAAGGCCAGATTCTGGATATGCATCGCGACGGCAAGAGCAGGGAAGAGATTCTCGCGGTAGTTTATAAGGGTCTCGATGAGCGGCTGATGCCACTGGCTATGTGCAATATTGAAAGTCACATGGAGAAGTTGCGTGAGGAAGGTCGTATTGTGTCAGGTGTTTTAGAGTGAGGCAGGCCTTGGGTGCTTGTGCAGCCTTGCAGACTCGCCGTGAACCCATCCATGGGGGCTCGATGGCCGCGTCCCTGCGGCCAACGGTCCGCAAGGCTGCACAAGCACCCAACGCCCGGTAAGCTGAACCTTCCCAATGACTTTCAGAGTGCTGCTTTCTGTTTTCGTCTTGGTAATTGCTTTCATCGCCTATAGTTATTTCAAAACCATGCCGCATTACAATCCTGATAAACCGCATCACACGCCGACCGGCTTTGTGAACAATTACACCGGCAAGCGCCAGCGTGGCCTGTCGTTATTAAAATGGTTGAAAGAACGCGACTGGGATCGTGAGCACAACATTGATTTCCCCTTGGCCGATAATGACCCGGTCTATCTCAAGGCAAACCGCACTGACCCTACCCTGACCTGGATCGGGCATTCGACTTTCCTGTTGCAATACCAGAGGGTGAATATTCTTACCGACCCGCATCTCACCGAGCGGGCATCACCCATGTCGTTTGGTGAGCCAGAGCGCTGGGCACCGCCGGGGCTGGATTTCGATGAGTTGCCGCATATCGATGTAGTGATTATTTCGCATAATCACTATGACCATCTGGATCTGGAAACCGTTAAACGACTGGCGAATCAACCGGGCGGGGCGCCGTTGTACATGGTACCGCTGGGACTGGAGACATGGTTTGCCAATATCGGTATCGATAATGTGGTGGAGCGTGATTGGTGGGAGTCTCACAAGGAGGGTGAGTTCGAGTATCACGCGGTACCTGTGCAGCATTTCAGCGCGCGCGGATTGCTGGACCGCAACAAGACCTTATGGGCAGGCTGGGTGCTGGAAGCACCGGGCTTTCGCTTCTTCTTTATGGGAGATTCAGGTTACTCGAAAGATTTTGCGGATATAGGCGAGCGTTTCGGTTCGTTTGATCTGGCAGCTCTGGCTATCGGTGCCTATGACCCGCGCTGGTTCATGCGTATTGCGCATGTGGATCCGGAAGAGTCCGTGCAGGTGTTTCAGGATCTGAACGCCCGATACGGTGTCGGAATGCACTGGGGTACTTTCAAACTCACCGATGAACCTATGGATGAGCCGCCTAAAAGACTGGCTGCCGCACGTAAGGTAGCAGGCATTGCCGATGAACGTTTCTTTGTCATGCAGCACGGAGAAACGCGCAAACTGGACTATATTCTTGAGTAACTATCCGTTTCAGTGACTTATACAAACCACTGAATAAGCCAGGCGTTGTTCATGAGCTGCTGAGCCAGGTAATCACCGAACAACACAAATAGCTGGAAGAAGCCGACAGCCATGCCCAGCGCCGCTCCGACCGCAATCAGCATCCACTCATCTTCCTGGAAGGCAGGCCGCAGCATGCCCTCGAAATCATCTGGTGGTAATTCCTGCAGGCGGTTGATCAGGGTGCTGCGAATATTCATCGCATCCTCTGCATATTCGGTAATCATGCCCAGCGTGTCCGGCATGCTCTCCATGATCTGGTCGACAGCAGATTCGCGGATGGCCTGATAATTGTCACCGCCAATACTGAATTTGAGGAATGGCTTGGCTATTCCCGCAGTTTCATCAACAACGCGTTTAACTTCGCGCTCAATCATGTCAAAGAGGTTGTTCGAGAACGGGCCTTTCAGAATGGATTCCAGAATATTCGAGGGGGTGAGGATTTCATCGGCGACAAGATTGCCGTAGTCACGAGCAACAGCTTTCTGGCGTTTGAGAAACAGGCCTTGCACCGTAATCGGGCCGAAATTGGTCGGGTTCCTGGGCAGGAAGATCATTTTCAGTGCGACCCAGTTGGTTGCCCAGCCGACAAACAATCCGAAGGCAGGTAATACCCATGCACCCTTGTAGAAAATCCAGATCAGCATTTGTGCAAGGCCAAAGGCAAAGCCGAAAAACAGACCGGAATAACCAATGAAATCAAATTCGGGTTTGCCGGTTTCCAGGAAAACGCGATTGAGGAGGTGGCGGTCGCGGGTCAATGACTTGATCACCATGTCTTCAAGGTCAAACACTTCATGGATGTTGCCCTTAATCTGATCCATCAGGTCGCGGACAATGATGGGCCCCTGCGCCTGTACGCGTTTGATAATGGTTTTCTTTGCGGGACCCGGCAGCATGCGCCACAATTCAGGGTGATGCTCCTGCATGATGTCTTCGGTTACACGCGCCTGAACGTTCAGAATATGTGCTTCGAGTTCTTCAGCAATTCGATCGGAATCGAGGCGCTCAAACATTTCATCAACGCTGATAAGTTTGCTCGTGATCGTGTCAACCGCGATGCGCGCCATTTTTTCAGATTTGCGTGGCACGATGCCTTGCCATCCGAAGATGGGTTTGATGCCGACGAAATCTATGGGGTAGAACATCATCTTGATGGCCAATACATTCGTGCCCCAACCAACAAGTCCGCTGATGACCGGCATAGAGAGGTACAGCCAGATGTTATCCAGGAATTCCGGCAGGTATACATCGATCAGAATTTGTGCAAAATTTGTTACGGACTCTTCCATTAATTGTTCCCCGGAATGTAATCTTTTGGTTAATTACTTATTGTTTAAGTGTCAATAAATGATAGTCTGCCATAGGCAGAATGAACTTAGTGAATATCTGGCTGACAAAAAGAAATAGCTTCAATAGTTTTTTGTAACTGAAAAGTTCGTTACAGTTATAGTAGTAGGACAAAGACAATCGTCGCCAACTGGCAGGATGCAGGGGACGCGACATAACATCACGGTGCGAGTAATGG
>JBFJXR010000049.1:0-17000 GCA_041622995.1 Nevskiales bacterium | reverse complement strand
TGAAGACGTCAAGTTCACCTACGGCAGTATCAAGAACCCACAGTCATTTGAAAATGAAGATGACGTAGGCCTGTACTACCTTTCTGAAACGCTGGCGCCACCCCGTAACGCCGGGCAGTTTCTGTTAGGTTGGGAGCACCCGTATACCCGTAGCGCCTGGTTGTACAACCCGGGGCTGCGTCGTATCCGTCGCGCACCGAATGTAGGCTTTGATAATCCCTATGAAGGCACCGATGGCAACCAGTTCTACGATCAGGTTGATATGTTTAATGGCTCATTTGAGCGTTACACCTGGAAGCTGGTAGGCAAGAAGGAAATCTACATTCCTTACAACTCGCACAAAATCAATCTGCCGAAGTACAAGTACGATGACATTGTGCAGAAGAACCACATTAATCAGGATCTGGCTCGATACGAATTGCATCGTGTCTGGGTGGTCGAGGCTGACCTGAAGGCCGGTACCAGCCACAGCTTCAAGAAGCGTCGTTTCTACATTGACGAAGACTCCTGGTACGTAGTGGCTGTTGATTGTTACGACAATCGTGACGAACTCTGGAAGTTCCAGGAAGGTCATGCAGCCTATACAACGAACGTACAGGCGGTGGGTGGTGTGCCGGAGTTGATCTATGACTTCCAGACCACGGGTTACTTCGCAACCGCGATGATCAACGAAGACAAGCCTAATGACTTTTCAGTGGAGTATGACGACAAGTTCTTTACTACACAGAGTGTGAAGAAGAAGACTTCTCGATAAGTTTGAGTATTGAAAAGCAGTCGCAGGTTTCCCTGCGGCTGCTTTTTTTTGATTTTGATGCCTGTCATCAATGACACGATAGAGGGTTAGCATGCACGAACAACGTAAAGCAAAATTTCCCAAGGGTGCAGATACTGTATTGAAAATGTTTACCGATCAGGCGTATTTCCTGAAGAAATATGAAATGACTGGTGCCATCAATATCGAATTACTGAATGTATCCCATCAAGGTGATAATTTTTCCATAGAAGTTAAACGCGATGTGCCGGCGGATGTGCCACTGCCGGGATTTGCAAAGAAACTGGTATCCGAAACCATGTCGGTTACCCAGAAAGACAGTTGGAATACTGCAAATAAAACGGGTCGCCTCGACATAAATATTAAAGGTGCCCCGGTCGAGTTGTTTTGTGAAATGGAGCTGGTCGACGAGGGTGATAGCAGCACATTAGTGCTGAACTTTACTGCCAATGCCAACATCCCTCTCATAGGTAAGAAGATAGAGCGCTTGTTGTTGGATGATGTTATTCACAAAACTGAGACTGACAGCGCGGCAGGTGTCGAGTTGCTGGCTAATTATTAACTCAGATGAGTAAAGGCACTTATCTGCATCGCAGTGAGTGCCTTTACTTGCAGTACAATATTTCGATGAACGATGAACAAACTCCAATAAAAGACCAGGCCCCTACGCTGTGGCAGATGATTAAAAGTGTGAATGCTTCATTTTTCGGCGTGCAAAGCAAAGCCAATCGGGAGCGTGACTTCAAACATGGCAAGGCCTCTCACTTCATCATAATCGGCATATTGATGACGTTAGTGTTTATTGGAGGCGTAGTATTGGCCGTGAAATTCGCATTGCATCAGGCTGGGCTATAAAGCGCTCACTGTTCCTGCGCGTAGCACGAAAACGTGGCAGTCCTGACGCCATTACCTGGAGATTGCTTTGGCCTGGGATCTGGCAATACCAGGGTTTTATGGTCTTGGAATCAATTACTCTTCTGATAATTTCTTGAGTTCGTAAAGCAGTTCCAGTGCCTGCCTTGGACTTAATTCGTCCACATCAATGGCTTCCAGTTTTTCCAGTGCCGGAGCCGGCATGATTTTCTCCCGGGTTTGAAAAAGCCCTATCTGTTTCGGGGTGTCCGTGTCTGTCAGGTCATGCAGCTGGCGACTTTCAAGATCAGCAAGGTAATGCCGGGCGAGCTTAAGTACAGGCTTGGGTAAGCCGGCCAGCGCTGCCACCTGCAGGCCAAAGCTCTGGTTTGCAGGGCCTTCCTTAACCGTATGCAGGAATATCAATTCTTCCTTTCCACCCGCAGAATATTCTGTGGCATCAAGATGCACGTTTCGCACTGAAGGTTGATGCTCTGCCAGATCGGTCAGTTCAAAGTAATGGGTGGCAAATAATGTAAATGCACCTATTTCACTGGCCAGCCAGTCAGCACAGGCATGCGCAAGTGACAGTCCGTCGAAGGTACTGGTGCCGCGTCCTATTTCATCCATCAGCACCAGGCTGTTACGGGTTGCGTGATGAAGAATAGTGGCAGTTTCTGTCATCTCGACCATAAAGGTTGAGCGTCCGCCCGCCAGATCATCAGCCGCTCCGATGCGGGTGAATATACGATCCACGGGACCGAACCTGGCGGCGCTTGCGGGCACGAAGCTTCCAATATGTGCCATCAGCGTAATCAGGGCTGTCTGTCGCATGTAAGTGGATTTACCGCCCATATTGGGTCCGGTAATGACAAGCATCCGCCGTGCATCATCCAGTGACAGATCATTGGCGATAAAGGGTTCGCTGATACTTTGTTCTACCACCGGATGCCGCCCTTCCTTGATATCGATGCAGGATGACTCGATGAGTTCGGGTTCGACCCAGTTCATTTCCAGGGCACAGTGGGCGAGGTTGGCCAGCACATCCAGTTCAGACAGGGCTGCGGCTGTGGCCTGCAGGGCTTCTATATGCTCCGCCAGTGTATCCAGCAGGCATTCATACAGGTGTTTTTCCCGGGCCAATGCCCGTTCACGTGCACTCAATACCTTGTCTTCGAATTCTTTCAATTCGGGTGTGATGTAACGCTCCACACCTTTAAGTGTCTGGCGCCGGGTGTAGTCATCCGGTACTTTTTCATTGTGAATTTTACTCAGTTCAATGTAATAACCATGCACGCGGTTATAACCCAGCTTCAAAGCATCGACACCGACGCGTGCTCGTTCACGTTGCTCAAGTTCCAGCAGGAACTGATCAGCGTTCTGGCTTAGTTTCCTGAGCTGATCCAGTTCGTCATCAAAACCTTCTTTAATAACGCCGCCGTCACGGATAAGCATGGGTGGGCTGTCTATGATAGCCGTCCCCAGAAGTCTGGATAGCTCGTCATGATGGCCGAGTTCACCACATAAAGTCTGAAGTCTCGGGCTGTCAATTCTGCCGAGTTGCTGATGGATAGCGGGTAAAAGATTCAGACTGTGACCCAGACCAGATAAATCGCGTGGTCTTGCACTGCGTAATCCAATACGGGCGAGGATGCGTTCTACATCGACAATTTCGGCCAGTTGTTCCTGCAGGCTTTCGTGATGCCTGCCGTCTTGCAGGCTGGCAATGCTCTGATAACGATTTCGCAGTACATGCTGGTCACGCAAGGGGCGTTGCAGCCAGCGCCGTAGCATGCGTCCACCCATGGCTGTGGCGCAGTGATCCATAATGCTGATCAGCGTGTGCTCGCTTCCGCCGCCCAGATTCTGTTCAAGTTCCAGATTACGTCGTGTTGCCGCGTCGAGTTGCAGGGCCGTGTCGCGACTTTCAGTGGTTAGGCGAATCAGATGCGGTATGGCCGCTTTCTGCGTGTCCTGAACATACTGCAGCAAGGCACCTGCGGCCATTATCGTCAGGGGTTTGTCTTCACAGCCGAAGGCCGTGAGATCCTTGGTGGCAAATTGTTTTTGTAGAAGTTTGCGAGCGGTTGTTTCATCAAAATGCCAGGGTGGTCGCTCGCGCAGACCTTTCATGTCGAGCTTTAACTGGCTGCTTTCATTTATCAGGCATTCCGATGGCTGCAGGCGTTCGATTTCAGCCAGCAGGTCATCATGATTATCAACTTCCAGCACAAAGAATCGGGCATTACTGAGTTCCAGTGCCGCGATGGCAAAACCTCTCTTATCGTGATGAATGGCGATCAGCAGATTGTCGCGACGTTGATTGAGGAAGGCTTCATCGGTCACAGTACCCGGCGTTACAACTCGCATGACCTTGCGTTCTACCGGCCCTTTACTGGTGGCGGGGTCGCCTACCTGTTCACAGATGGCGACGGATTCGCCATGTCGTAACAGGCGGGCCAGGTATTGTTCGGCAGCATGGTAGGGCACGCCGGCCATCGGGATAGGTTCGCCGGCAGATTGGCCGCGTTGGGTCAGGGTAATGTCGAGTATGCGGGCCGCTTTCTTTGCGTCTTCATAGAAAAGCTCGTAGAAATCACCCATTCGATAGAATAGAAGAATATCGGGATGTTCCGCCTTAAGTGCCAGATACTG
Source organism: Nevskiales bacterium (assembly GCA_041622995.1). Classification (GTDB taxonomy): domain Bacteria; phylum Pseudomonadota; class Gammaproteobacteria; order Nevskiales; family CAJXLF01; genus CAJXLF01. The sequence continues at coordinate 12,721 of JBFJXR010000049.1, read as the reverse complement.
TTGCATCATTGGCGTATGGCCGGATGTTTTTTTCTTGGTCACAGATGCTTTAAGTTCTATTGTAGACATGAGTGTTAGGCGGTTGTGGAGCACTATGCTAGCAAAGAGATATCCATGAAGTGCAAGGCTGATGTGAAATTCTATGAAACATGCTACGCCGTATGGAATAATGTGCTGCGAAATTTAACTGCTGTAGGGGTACAGTAGATTCATGTGTCTGGCATTTACCAGTACAAATTCAGTTTAGGGAAGGATTCTGAGAATGAAGTTTATACGTCACAGCGCAATATTCTTAATTATATTAAATGCGCCGCTTGCATCGGCCGTTACTTTTGACTGGGATGTTTTCGGGGGCATTGCCGGTTCGTGGAATACATCAGTTCAATTAGCTGCACAGTGGCGAATTGAAGATCGTGCTGATGATCTGGTGGGTAAGGCAAATCTTAATCCTGATCTTTGTCCGGTTGCCCCTAATGGGGCGGGTACGAGTTGTCAGGGGCATACCGATTATGTGAATCCCCTGCATTCATCTTTGGGTCTCAATAGCGTAATTGGGGAAGGCCACGGCGCAAACCAGGTCGCCATAAACGCACCGGGCCAATTTTCAAATAACAATGATGATGGCAATCTTAACTTTGATAAGGGTGACATCACACAGGCGGTCGGGCGAATTACGACCGACCTGAAACTGGCCTGGGAAGACTTCACCTTTTTTACCCGTGGTTATTTTTTCTACGATACCGAAAACCGTGGTCGCCCGGTGTTTCATCCCAATTCCGGATCGCAGAACGTGGTTGATCAGACAGGTCTGCGGCGTGGTTTCAAGGGTGAGCCATTAAGTATTGCCCAGAACAGTGCCGCCAGAGATCAGGTAGGTACGGACTTCCAGTTGATGGATGCAAGCCTGTCCGGGTATATACCTTTTTTTGGGGATCGCGAACTCAATTTCAAAATTGGCAGACAGCCTATTAACTGGGGCGAGAGCACGCTGATAATTGTGAATTCACTGAATACATTTAACACGCCAAATGTAAATAACCTGTTCCGTCCTGCCTTCCTGGATTTGTCTGAGGTGCTGACACCCATTGGTGCAATTAGTCTGGGCACAAACATTACAGACAATCTTACGACAGAGTTGTTTTATCAATACGACTGGGAGCCAGTAGAAATTCCACCGCCGGGGTCTTACATGTCTACGGTTGATGTGGGTTCAGATAACGCAGCGGACAAGATCTTTCTGGGATTCGGTAAAACAGCAGAGAATCATTTTCGAACCGGAATTGCTGATCAGATTATGTTGTCAGCCGTAACAGATACCAACGGCACGCCGGAACTGTTGCCAGAAAACCGTGCCAAGGATGGTGGTCAATATGGTTTGGCACTGCGTTATTACGCCGAATGGTTGAACAATGGCACTGAAATTTCACTGTATGCCGCAAACTACCACAGCCGCCTGCCTTATTTGAGTTTCTATGCAGGTGAGTATGGATGTCTGAGCGGGCCTAATGCCCCCGCACCTGCCGCCATTGGTCCGACCAAGGATGTTCAGGACGTGGCTAATGTGCTGGGTGTCTGTCCGGGGGCAGATGCTGCGCTGGTCGTAGAAAGTGCTCAACCGGGTGCGGTGGCGCCGCCTGTCCGTGATCAGAATATTGGCCCCAATGGCAATGCCTTTCCAAGTGAAACAATCAAGGCGCAGCTGGAATATCCGGAAGATATCCAGGTCTATGGCGTGAGCTTCAATACAACATTCGGCGACCTGTCCATGCAGGGCGAAATCGCCTACCGTCCGGATGCGCCATTACAAGTTGACGATACAGATCTTGCATTTGCTGCCCTGCAAAATATTTTCCCGCGCGGAAATGGAAAAGGTGACGAAACTGACCGCTATGATTTTGGTGTGCCGGGTCTGGGTACAGTTGCCCAGCTACCAGGTGCGCGCTATGGCGTGCCGGATTACGTATCCGGTTATCGTGGTCGTGATCCACTCTCCTATGCGCCAGGCGAGCGCATTCAGGGTTGGGAACCGTTTGATACGGTGCAATACAATCTGGGTGGCACCTATATTATCGGCCCCAAGAACTGGGTGTTTGCTGACCAGATCATCGTATTTGCTGAAATGGGCGCCACACAGGTTATTGATCTGCCCGATCGTGATGAACTTCAAATTGAAGGGCCGGCAACCTTTACCCATGCCAGTGCCGGCACAGATGGTAGCGGGGCAGATGGCTCACGCCAGTCAAACTCCGGAGTTATTGGGCCTTCCGGTATTCGTTTTAACCCGGTTCAGCAAACAGACGGGTTTGCCGATGACTTTTCATGGGGATATCGCCTGATCGGCATATTCCGTTATCCGAATGTATTTCCGGGCATTAGTCTTGAGCCCACACTTATCTGGATGCATGACGTAGGCGGAACGGCTCCCGGCCCTGGTGAAAATTTCATTGAAGGTCGCAAGAATTTCATTGCCAATGTCGAGGCACGCATAGGTCAGAGCTGGAGCACAACGCTGGGTTATATCGGCTTCTATGGAGCAGGTGAATATAACTTATTGCGCGACAGGGACTTTGTGCAGCTTGGTGTGCGCTACAGATTTTGATTTTTCGCTAATACTGACTGGCCCCGTCGATATTGTTATCACGGGGCCATTTTTTTACACGATGGGTCATGTTAGATTTCATACATGAATCCCGAAGTGACCCATCAACAACTCTCCGACCTGGCCCGTGCCATCGCAGAATCGCTCAATGCTTCCGGTTTAAAGCTCGCCACGGCGGAGTCATGTACGGGAGGCTGGGTCGCCAAACTGGTGACTGAAGTGGCCGGTAGCTCTGCCTGGTTTGACCGGGGTTTCGTGACCTATTCCAACGAAGCCAAGCAGGAAATGTTATCTGTGCCCGCGGAAGTGATCCGGAAATCTGGTGCAGTCAGTCGCGAAGTTGTGGCCGCCATGACGCAAGGTGCACTGGCTCATAGTCACGCTGATTGGGCGCTATCGGTCAGTGGTGTGGCTGGCCCGGATGGTGGCACCAGGGACAAGCCGGTAGGCACTGTATGGTTTGCCTGGCAGGTCCGTGGCGCAGAGCCACATACCGAGGTTATACAGTTTTCAGGTGACCGTGATGCCGTTCGCAGGGCCTCCTGTGCGCATGTGATGCAGGGATTGCTGGATCGTATGCGTTAATGTCTGAGCAGCTGACCAGGCGGCTTTTTTTTGCACTGTGGCCTGGTGATGACATCCGTAGGGAATGGGGTGGACTGTTTGCCAATAGTGCAATTAAACCGAGCGTACCGCCGGAGCGTCGGCATCTGACTCTGGCGTATCTGGGTGATGTCACAGAAGCGCAGGAAACAGCGGCCCGTACTGTAGCTGATCGCGTTAATTCAGCGCCATTCTCATTCCGGGTGAATTGTTATGGCTGCTTCGAAAAACAGCGTGTTGTATGGGCGGGTTGCACCGACTACTGTAATGTATTACAGTGCCTCGTAACGCAACTCAGAGAGGGGCTGCACATGCAAAATCTCCCTACTGAAACTCGGTCATTTACACCGCACATGACACTGCTTCGCAAGCATCGTCAGGTGCCGCAAGACTGGATAAAACCGGATTTGCACTGGGTGGCAAATGATTTTGTGCTGGTGCATAGCCACCGCCGCGAACAAGGTTTATGTTACGACCTGATTGGTCGTTGGCCCCTTGCCGGAGAGTTGTCATGATCATGAACGCAGCAACATCAGTACAGACAGATGACCAGAATTTAACTGAGCAACCATTAACAACGAGTAACGAGTGTAGAGCTATGGAAGATGACAAGAAAAAGGCACTTGCCGCGGCACTGACCCAGATTGAACGTCAGTATGGCAAGGGATCCGTAATGCGAATGGGCGACGGTCAGTCAATACGTGATATTGAAGCGATTTCTACCGGGTCGCTGGGGCTGGATGTGGCTCTGGGTATCGGTGGATTGCCAAAAGGCCGTGTCGTAGAAATCTACGGCCCTGAGTCTTCAGGCAAAACAACATTGACCCTTCAGGTTATCGCCGAAGCGCAGAAAGCCGGCGGTGCCTGCGCCTTTATAGATGCCGAGCATGCACTTGACCCCATTTACGCTGAAGCGCTAGGCGTACAGATGGAAGATTTGCTGATTTCCCAGCCTGATACCGGTGAGCAGGCACTGGAAATCACCGACATGCTGGTGAGATCAAGTGCTGTTGATGTGGTGGTCATCGATTCTGTGGCTGCGCTTACGCCTAAAGCTGAAATTGAAGGCGATATGGGGGATTCCCATGTAGGCCTGCAGGCTCGCTTGATGTCACAGGCACTTAGAAAGCTGACAGCCAATATCAAACGGTCCAATACCCTGGTGATCTTTATCAACCAGATCCGTATGAAAATTGGTGTCATGTTCGGCAGTCCAGAAACGACTACCGGCGGTAATGCACTTAAATTCTATAGCTCTGTTCGCCTGGACATCCGTCGTATAGGTGCGCTGAAGCGTGGTGAAGAAGTTATTGGCAACGAGACGCGTGTCAAGGTGGTCAAAAACAAAGTGGCCCCACCGTTTAAAAAAGCCGAGTTTGAAATTCTCTATGGCGCTGGTATCTCGCGAGAAGGTGAAATCATCGATATGGGCGTCGAGAATAACCTGATTGAGAAATCCGGCTCGTGGTACAGCTATGGTGACGAGCGTATTGGGCAGGGTAAGGATAATGCCCGCACCTGGCTTAAAGAACATCCGGAAGCCGCGGCAACTATAGAAGCGGATTTACGCGCAATACTCATGCCTCCAAAAGATGTGATCAGCAAGAATCAGGACGAAGCCGAGGCCTAAGTTTTCGGGTAAAGCCCGCTACGCAGTTTCATTGATCAATGAGCCAAAGTGATCAGGCCAATGTGCGCAACCGCGCCATTGGCCTTTTGGCTCGCCGCGAGCACAGCCGCTTTGAGCTGGCCAGAAAGCTCGAACAGAAAGGTTTTGAACCCTCTGATATACAGCCCATACTGAGTGAGTTACAGAAAGAAAACCTGCTTTCCGATGAGCGTTACACCGAAGCATTTATCCACAGCAAAATAAATCGAGGGCAGGGGCCGCTCAAAATTCGGAACGAGCTGACCCAGAATGGGGTCGATGAGGCACTTGTTGAACGACTACTGTCGACATACGAGGTTGACTGGGTAGAGCAGGCCACAGCAGCGCGCAGTAAACGTTTTCAGGGCGAAGTCCCCCTTAATTATGAAGACAAGGCACGTCAGGCCCGATTTTTGAGTAGCCGTGGATTTAGCACCGAGATCATCTGGAAAGTATTGGGTGATCTAGAGTGAATCCCTGAAATCATCCAGTTCAGCTAAATGGATGATGGCGCAGGGGGGCAACCCTTCGGTAACATAGCGCACCTGAATAATCCGATTCTGAGTTCATATGACCAGCAGCAACGAGTTACGCGCCAAATTTCTGGCTTATTTTGAACGTCATGGGCATACGCCTGTGGCTTCAAGTTCGCTCGTGCCTGGCACGGATCCCACACTGCTATTTACCAATGCAGGTATGGTTCCGTTTAAAGATGTGTTCCTTGGCAATGAAGACAGGGCATATGACCGGGCCACCAGTTCTCAGCGCTGTGTCCGCGCAGGTGGTAAACATAACGATCTCGAAAACGTGGGTTATACCGCCAGGCACCATACTTTTTTTGAAATGCTTGGGAATTTCAGCTTTGGTGATTATTTCAAGCGCGAAGCCATTCAATACGCCTGGCAATTTCTTACAGAAGAATTGAACCTCCCTGCGGAGCGCCTCTGGGTAACTGTTTTTGATGAGGATGATGAGGCTGCCCAAATCTGGATTAAGGAAATTGGAGTCCCAGAGGACCGCATCTCCAGAATAGGCGCCAAAGATAATTTCTGGGCAATGGGCGAAACAGGTCCATGTGGCCCTTGTAGTGAAATCTTTTATGACCATGGCGAGGATATTGCCGGTGGTCCGCCCGGTTCCCCGGAAGAAGATGGCGACCGCTATGTCGAAATCTGGAACCTGGTGTTTATGCAGTATGACCGTGCGCCTGATGGCACGTTAAACCCTCTGCCCAAGCCTTCGGTGGATACCGGTATGGGGCTTGAACGCGTGGCTGCTGTCATGCAGGGCGTTCATAACAACTACGATATAGATCTTTTCAAAAACCTGATTGAAGTTGCTGCAAAAATTACAGGTGCCAATGATCTGTCTGATAATTCACTCAAGGTCATTGCGGACCATATTCGCTCCTGTGCATTTCTGATCGCTGATGGTGTGTTGCCGAGTAATGAAGGGCGTGGATATGTACTGCGTCGTATCATGCGGCGAGCTATTCGCCACGGTTACAAGCTTGGCCAGAAGGAGGCATTCTTTCATCAACTGGTTTCAACGCTGGTTGGTGAGATGGGTGACGCTTATCCCGAGCTGGTCGATAACCAGGCACACGTAGAGCGCGTGATATTGCAGGAAGAGGGGCGTTTTTCTGAAACCCTGGATCAGGGCATGCGCCTGTTTGAAGCAGAAGTGCAGGCGCTGGCTGATAAGACATTGCCTGGCGAAGTGGTTTTCAAACTCTACGATACGCATGGATTCCCTGTAGATCTCACTGCTGATGTATGTCGCGAGCGCGCTCTGGATATTGATTTTGCCGGTTTTGAAGCCTGCATGAGTGAGCAGCGTGAGCGTGCCAGAAGTGCGAGCCAGTTCAAGGCGGATTACCAGGGTGACTCAGGCATTAAGGCAGAAACCGAATTTACCGGTTATGAGCAGGTTTCTCATCAGTCCAATGTTGTCGCCATATTAAAGGATGGTGCTTCAGTCGATGTTCTGGAAAAAGGAGAACAGGGCGCAGTTGTACTGGATGCAAGTCCGTTCTATGCGGAGTCAGGTGGTCAGGTCGGCGACAGTGGCGAACTTGTAGGTGAAGGGTTGCGCTTTAATGTGGAGGACACACAGAGGCAGGCAGGACTTCACACGCATATCGGAAAAGTTGAAGCGGGTCAGATACGTGTGGGAGTCCCAGTCAGTGCGAGCATTAATGAGCAGCGCCGCAAGCTGATCATACGAAACCACTCCGCTACACATCTGATGCATGCTGCCCTACGTGATGAGCTGGGTTCACATGTTACCCAGAAGGGATCACTGGTTGCGCCGGACCGGCTGCGTTTTGACTTCGCCCATTATGAGCCGCTGACGCCACAGCAAATCCAGAATATTGAGGATCAGGTCAATGAGGAAGTGCTGGCCAATGTAAAGGCTGAGGCCAATCTCATGGGCTATGACGATGCGATTGCCACAGGTGCCATGGCGCTCTTTGGTGAAAAATATGGTGACGAAGTTCGTGTGATGCGCTTTGGTGATTTCTCCACCGAGCTTTGTGGCGGTACACATGTGAGACGTACCGGTGACATTGGCCTGTTTAAAATTATTTCGGAAATGGGCATTGCCTCTGGTGTCAGGCGTATAGAAGCGGTTACAGGCACGGGTGCTCTGGCCTGGGTGCGTAAAAATGATGAACGCCTGCAGGCAGTGGCCGAAAAAGTGAAATCCAGCCGTGATGATGTTGTCAGCAAGGTTGAACAACTTGCGGAACGCAGTCGACGTCAGGAAAAAGAGCTTTCCAGCCTGCAACGCAAGCTGGCCAGTAACCGTGGCGGTGATATGGCCGGCGAGGCAGTTGATATCAGTGGTACCAAGCTTCTCGTATCCCGTATGGATGGCATGGACGCCAAAGCCTTGCGCGAGACTATGGATCAGCTTAAAAGCAAACTGGGGACGGCAGTTATCGTCCTCGGTGCTGCCAATGATGGCAAGGTCTCAATCGTTGCCGGTGTAACCAAGGATAAAACAGCTCAGGTAAAAGCAGGTGATCTGGTGGGTTATATAGCCGAGCAGGTAGGTGGTCGTGGTGGAGGTCGACCTGATATGGCCCAGGCGGGCGGGCAATCCCCCGAAAACCTGGATGCTGCCCTTGCCAGTGTACAGCCATGGGTAGAATCTGCACTGGCTGAATAAGCCCGCAGGCGTACATTTCTTTATCAAAAGGGACTGAAAATGCGCAATAGTTTACAATGCGCGACCTTTTTTATACTGCGGGCTTTCAGCCTGCCACTAAAGCGGAAGCGTGTTTAACCATGGCACTGTACGTCCAAAAATTTGGTGGAACCTCAGTGGGCAGCGTCGAGAGAATTCAGGCGGTTGCCGCTAAGGTTAAAACCTGGCGTGATCAGGGACACGACATCGTGGTTGTTGTCTCTGCAATGTCTGGCGAGACCAATCGCCTGATTGGAATGGCTAAAGAAATCAGCAAGCAGCCATTGCCAAGAGAATATGATGTGCTTGTGTCTACTGGTGAGCAGGTCACCATTGCCCTACTTTGCATGGCCCTTCATGAACTGGGGCAGCCAGCGCGATCCTATACAGGCAGTCAGGTTGCCATTCATACCGACTCCTCATTCAACAAGGCCCGAATTGAGAAAATCGAAGATGCAAAAATCCGTGCAGATCTGGATGCCGGGCGCGTTGTTGTAGTCGCTGGCTTCCAGGGCAAAGACCCGGAAGGGAACATCACAACATTGGGTCGTGGTGGTTCAGATACCACTGCTGTCGCGCTGGCAGCTGCCCTGAAGGCAGATGAGTGCCAGATTTACACTGACGTTGATGGCGTGTACACCACTGATCCAAGAGTGGAGCCTAATGCGCGTCGATTGGAACAGATTACTTTCGAAGAAATGCTGGAAATGGCCAGTCTGGGCTCGAAAGTGCTTCAAATCAGATCTGTGGAATTTGCCGGCAAATACAATGTGCCATTGCGTGTCCTATCCACATTTAAAGATGGACCCGGAACGCTGATAACTGTCGAGGATAATGACATGGAACAGCCCTTGATCTCAGGAATTGCTTTTAATCAGGATGAAGCCCAGCTGACCGTGCAGGGTGTACCTGATCGCCCGGGCATAGCGCATGCCATTCTGGGTCCTATAGGCGCAGCAAACATTGAAGTAGACATGATTGTGCAAAATGTGGGCTCTGATGACACCACAGACTTCACATTTACTGTTCACAGGAATGATTATGAAAAAGCCTTCGAAATACTACAGGCCGTGAGTAATGGTTTAAATGCCAGAAATGTCGAAGGTTCAACCAGTATCTGCAAGGTTTCCCTTGTAGGTGTGGGTATGCGTTCACATGCGGGCATGGCCGCGAAAATGTTTGAGGTACTTGCGAAAGAAGGCATCAACATACGGATGATTTCAACTTCAGAAATTAAAATATCTGTTGTCATTGACGAAAAATATCTGGAATTAGGTGTCCGAGCCTTGCATCAGGGCTTTGAATTGAGCAACACTGACTAAAATTAAAACGAATTTGCTGGAGAATTAGTAGTTAACCAGAGCGCAGTTGTGTAAAAACAGCAGTATGCGCGTGTAAGGTGACTAGCGGAGGAGGGAAGCCATGCTTATATTGACAAGGCGGGTGGGGGAAACTGTGATGATAGGTGACGAAGTGACAGTAACCGTGCTCGGAGTAAAGGGGAATCAGGTCAGAATCGGCGTAAATGCACCGCGCAGTGTCTCCGTTCATCGCGAAGAAATCTATAACCGCATTAGCGAAGAAGACGAAGATAATGTAGGAAATATAGATCAATCGACAAACGCTGCAGGTTAGCCCTTTACCCACAGACTGACAGCCGTTATCCTTAGCCGCCCAAATTGATGCCAGACGTTGATTTGGGCGTTGTATTTCAAGTGTCCCAACTTAGAATATGAAATCCTTGGAGGTGGCCGAGTGTCTGACCGATTCGTCTGGAACGAATCGGGACCGCGTAAGCGGGCCCTCAAGGGGCAAGTGTCAGGACGAGACTTGAAGGGCGCGATTGGAGCGTCAACATTGAAGTAAATTCGTTAGCAATAACGGGAAATGATATTCCGGAGAGGTGGCCGAGTGGCTGAAGGCGCTCCCCTGCTAAGGGAGTATGGGGTTTATAGCCTCATCGAGGGTTCGAATCCCTCCCTCTCCGCCATTACTGCACAAAGTGGGAATAGGGCGTGCTAGAATACGCGCCCTCAGTGAGACGTTCGATCTCACATATTAAGTTTAAATGCGCCCGTAGCTCAGCTGGATAGAGTACTCGGCTACGAACGAAGAGGACAAAGAGAATTTTATGTGACAATTTAGTGTAAAAGCGCCTGTAGCTCAGCTGGATAGAGTACTCGGCTACGAACCGAGCGGTCGGGAGTTCGAATCTCTCCAGGCGCGCCAATAAATCGGATAAGTCACTGATCCGTATAAAGAAACCTCAACCTTAGCTGGCTGGGGTTTTTTTATGTCTGAAATATCCTGTGACGAATTCAGATTTGTGGAGAAATCACGACCACTTAGCAGACACGCAGGCAGTAAATGCCAGACTTGGCCTCTGTGACGAATATGTGACGAATATGTGCCGTGGCAGGATTTTGCAAAGATTTAGCACAGCACCACATGACCACTTGGCTGGCTTGGACTGGAATTTACAGGCGCAGGAAATGGCACGGTTTCAGAATGACCTCCCGTATACCCCTCGGGAGGTCATTTTCAGTTTCTGAAATACGAGAGAATTGCGACCTCTTGTCTTTTTCTAGGAGATATCCAGGACATCCACGGGGCTGACAACACCCACATGATCCTGTTGGATATGGGTGTAGATCATCGTTGTTTGCAGGTGCTTGTGTCCTAGTAGCGTCTGTATCGTACGGATATCACAACCATTGGCTAATAAATGGGTCGCAAAGGAATGGCGTAGACAATGAACTGACGCGGCCTTGGTGATTCCTGAGGTCCTTAGAGCGTTTCTGAACGCTCTTTGTATAGTTTTAGTCGAGGTGTGCCACCTAGCCAGTTTATGGGGTTCGTGCCAAGGTCTGAGCACCTGTGAGGGAAATAGAAACTGCCACCCCAAGCTTTGAGAGGCGCTGGGGTATTTCCGATAGAGTGCATTAGGCATGGGGGCATACCCGCCCCCTTTAAGTTTGTCCTGAACATGTTTTTGAGCAACCCGCGTTATTTGCGCCCTTAATGGACCAACCAGTCGATTTGGTAGCAGCGTGGTCCTGTCTTTGTTGCCTTTACCACTTCGTACGGTGATCGTTGCGGTATCAAAATCCAGATCCTTAATTCTGAGAGTGGCACATTCTGTGATTCGCATCCCTGTCCCGTATAACAAATGCGCCATGAGTTTGGGTGCGCCATTCATGAGCCCCAATATAGTACTTACCTCTGACTTGGACAGAACAATCGGGACATGCTGCCTGCGTCGAATCCGTTTGAGCTTATCGAGATCAGGAATCTGAATATCCAAAACCTGCTTGTAAAGAAACATCAAGGCGTTGAGTGCCTGTGCCTGGCTGCTAGCAGAGAGATTGCGGTTGCTGGCAAGGTGATTGAGAAACATCTCGATGTGGAATTTGCCGAGATTTTTAGGGTGCTGTTTTTTATGGAAGTAAATGTATCGCTTTATCCAGTAAATATAGCTTGTGATAGTTCGTTGCGAATAATGACGTCTTAGACAGGTTAGTCGTACACGATCGAGCAGTCGAGGGGGTTGGGATGGTGTGGATATTGGACCCCATAATGCTAACTCCAAAGGGGTAAATTATCCCTTTAACAGTATTTCGATGCTAGGATAAAAGTGTCTCCGTTTAAAAATAGTAATTTCAGAAGAGAGCAGGGGGTATATACATGGTTATAAACGTAAATCTTTCCATTTCAGCCTTATGGACGATCAAATGATAGGGAGACATATTTGTCTCCCTATCATTTGTTATAGGTCATAGCAGTGAAATGGCTTAAGGAGTCTCTATCACCTGCCACAGCCACTAACGGCATGATGAAATATTGGAAGGGTAATTTCCAAAAAAGTCATGAGCTACTTTCTAAAGCCAAACGCTGGTGCCCAGAAGTCGTAGAAAACAGCATCTTTGAAGGTTATCTTGGCCTCAGTCTCTATCGTTTAGGAAAAGTAGATGAAGCTATGCCACTATTGCTTTCAACTAACCGCTACTTGAAAGAAAACCCTTCGCCAAAAGCCAGCGTGGCTGAAATTGAGTCTCAGGTTTTAGAAGAAATCAAAGAAATACTAGGTAAAGAAAATGCCCCATAACAATTCATTCAAGCACGCCCCTGCGGGGCTGGGACGTCCAGCTTCGCTGGCCGCCCCTTAATTCAAGCGTTAGATTCCAGAGATAACGTATGAGAAAAAACGCTGTTGTAGCTGGAACTGGATTTGAAGGTCGCGAGAAAATAGTTCAAAAGCATTGTCGCGAAGGTATGGAAGTGGTTCTAAAGCGTGACCCTAAAAATAAATATGATACAAATGCAGTCGCAGTTTTTCTCAAAGTGCCACGCATTGGTGGATTATTGGGCTCTTCTCTAATTCAAATTGGCCACATAAAGGCCAATACTGCCAAAAGCCTTGCAAAGGCTATGGACTCAGGCTCTGAAGTAACGGGTACTGTTAAGAGTTTTTGGGCGCCTGAGGACAGAGAGCATCCCAGAGTAACTTTGGAAATCACAGATGAAATCTAACAAGTCATTCAAGGTGGGACGCCCAGCTTCGCTGGCCGCCCCTTAATTTCGGCGTTAGAGTGCTTAGAGTGCGTCTTTTAATCATTATCACAGCTTTGGCGATTGGTGGCTGCGGCGTCCCAATGGAAGCTCACTATTTTCGCGGCCAT
>JBFJXR010000048.1:0-17059 GCA_041622995.1 Nevskiales bacterium | reverse complement strand
TAGTCCTGCAGTGCCGTTTCCTGAAACTGGATACCGGCTTCCTGTTTGAAACGCGGCCCCAAAGGTTCGCCCTTGTACAGGATTTCACCGGATGTCGGTTCAAGAATTCCTTCCATAATTTCAACGGTCGTGGTCTTGCCTGCGCCATTGGGCCCTAGCAGACCAAAGCAAACGCCCTTGTTCACGCTAAAGTTCAGGCCATTAACGGCCTGCACATTCGAATAATGTTTAACAAGATTTCGAACTTCGAGAACTGCAGTCATGGGAATAAGGCTCAAATTTGCCGCGTGAGGTTAACACAGCCGGGCTATAAGTCCGATGCCCGCAGCTCCAGAACCCCCACGTCTGTTAACCCGAATCCATTAAAGACAAGGGCCAACTGAGAGCCTTGCCTTAGAATTTCGAATTTACTGTATTCGCCATTTCAGAATCTCCACGTTATTCTACGCCTGCATTCACTATGCAATCTCAACTCCCAGGTCTCCGGTTATTAATGAAAGCAAACCGTTCAACTAGTAATACGGCATCACAGATAATTTCGATTGATCATGGATGATGCTCCCGTCTCGCCCTGTATAGGTATTTGCGAATTGAATAGTCACGACCTTTGTCGTGGCTGCCTGAGAAATCGGGATGAAATCACTGCATGGTTCACCGCCACAGATGACATCAAGCGCAAAATTCTGGAAGCTGTCATCGTCAGGCGATCCGAATCCATGACAACCAGTTAACTAATAATCACCCTGCATCCTGTAATTCTTTTCAGAATTTGACCTGTCACACGCTATGAGGCATCGTTCCCCGCGAATTATTAGAAGGCAACAAAATGCGACGTCACTGGAGAACCCCGCTACTTCTGCTCATCGCACTGAGTGTGTCTGGTTGCGCCACTCACCGTATGAATAAATGGGGCGAAAACTCGACCCTGTCACCCGGGTGGTCAAACATCAGCCGTGCAGCAGGAGACGCTTTTCTGAATCCCAACACTTATGTGCCTCTGCTCGGGGCTGCAACAGTCCTGACCTTCGGAATTGACGATAATATTTCTGATTGGGCGATCGACAACACTCCGATCTTCGGCAGCAACAAAAAAGCCGAGACCTACAGCGACATCATGCTATACAGCACCACAGCTGCATATTATTCCACAGCCATGCTGAACGACAGCGGTACCGCGGAAGGTGATGTAGGCAAGATTTCATGGAACAAGGCCAAGGCCATGAACCTGGGTTTTGGTGCTTTTGTCCTGGATTTCGGCGCCACCGAAGTCCTGAAATCAGTGACGGACCGCGAACGTCCGGATGGAAAATCAAGGGACAGCTTTCCCTCATTACATACATCTGGCGCAGCCGTTCAGGCAACGCTGGCGGCACGTAACCTTGAATACACTAACCTGAGCGACGCCGGGCGCGCATGGGCATCGGCAGGCCTCTATACCGTTGTCGGGTCTGTAGGCTGGGCGCGGGTAGAAGCCGGGCATCACTACCCTTCAGATGTACTGGTGGGATACGCGCTTGGAAGTTTTATAGGTAATTTTGTAAACAATGCGTTTGTAGACCCATACCGCAATGATCAGATTTCCGCATCACTGGGGTCAGAATCCAGATCTGGCTGGCAGATTAACTGGGAAAGAAAATTCCAGTAAGGCTGCTAACTCAACAATACCTGCAACCGGGAGAAATATCGTGCGGCATCCAGCATATGCGACCCATACCAGCTGAACGCTTCTCCATCGACAAGCAGTACTTCCGCGAAAGGCAGAGCCAGCTCCACTTCTTCCTGATGTTTTTCAGAGAAGGGATAAGGTTCCGAACTCAGGAATACCACATCGGGCTGCAATTCCTTCAGATGCTCAAGAGTAAATTCGGGATAACGCTCTACATCGGCAAACACATTTACCAGGCCCAGTCTCTGTAAAACAGCATCAATATAAGTATCTTGCCCTGCCGCCATGAAGGGTTTTCGCCAAATGAGATAAGCGATTTTCAAGGGGCGATCCAGAACCGGAATGGCACTCCATGCCGCCTGGATGTCATCGGACAACCTGATGGCCTGTCGCTCACGGCCACAGACTGAACCCAGATTCCGCACCATTTCGTGTGCACCCTGTAAATCCCGCACCTCAGTGACATACACTGGGTAAAGCTCTGCCAAACGCTCAACATCTTCCCGGTTATTTTCTTCCTTTTCGGCGATGATGAGATCTGGCTTCAGTTCATCTATCGCATCAAAGTTGAGGCGCTTGGTACCCCCGACTCTGGGCTTGTCTGAAACTTTATCTTCAGGATGTAGACAATAACGAGTCACACCTGCAATTTGATTATCAAGACTTAACGAGAACAGGGTTTCAGTAATAGATGGACAAAGCGAAACGATTCGCTGTGGCGACACCGGGCAGGTCACCGACCTGCCCAGCATATCTTCCAATGTTCTGCACTTGCCCATAGTTGCTTATGAGCAAAATCGCTATATCACATCTACATTAATGGCCATCAAAGCTTCACTGCCAGCACTGGCTGTTTCACAAAGACTATGCACTTCTGGCAACAGGCGCTCAGTGAAGAATCTCGCTGTGGCCAGCTTACCCTGAGCAAATCCGTCGCTACGACCAGACACTGCCTGCACACTACGCAGCCAGTTATAACCCAAGAGCGTCAGTGCAAAGGCTCGTAGATAATCCACGGCAGCTGCCCCCGCATCATTCGGGTTTTCCTTGAAGCTGTTCTGCACCCATACGGTTGTTTCAGTCAACGCTGCAAGCGCCTTGCCCAGCGGGCCGGTCAACCATGCAAGGTCATCTCCCGCTGCATTGATAGCCGCCTGGGCATCATCAAAGAAACGCTGCGGCAAGCGACCGTTATGCATCAGAAGCTTACGACGTACCAGGTCCATGGCCTGCACACCATTCGTACCCTCATACAGACAGGTAATTTTTACATCACGGGCAATCTGCTCAATGCCATGCTCGGCAATAAAACCATGACCGCCGTAAACCTGAATTGCCATGCTGGCAAGTTCCACACCGGAGTCAGTCAGGAAAGCCTTATGTATTGGGGTCAGTAATTCCACCCAGTCCTGGGCGGCTTCCCGTACAGTCTCATCTGGGTGATGGTTTGCCAGGTCAGTATTCTTGGCGATGTCATAAGCCAGCACGCGACCACCTTCAGTGATCGATTTCATATGCATTAAAGTACGACGTACATCGGGATGATCGATGATCGGAGTATTGCCATTCGCGGTCTTGCCCTGAATTCGTTCCTTGGCATAGGCAATGGCATTCTGGGTGGCCAGCTCACACTGGCCCAGCCCCTGGAAACCGACCATGATACGGGCAAGATTCATCATCACAAACATGTTCTGGATGCCCTGATTAGGGTTACCGACCATCCAGCCTTTGGCGCCATCAAAGGCCATGGTGCAAGTGACTGACCCATGCATGCCCATTTTCTCTTCAATGGAAACCGCCGTCACCGCATTGCGTTCACCGAGTGAGCCGTCGGCATTGACTATGAACTTAGGCACGACGAAAGTTGAAAGTCCTTTCACACCGGGAGGCGAGTCCGGCAGACGTGCCAACACGAAGTGAATAATGTTATCTGCCATCTTGTGTTCACCGGAAGTAATAAATATCTTGCTGCCTTCCAGTGAATAGCTGCCATCTTCCTGAGGGATGGCCTTGGTTTTAACTGCGCCGACATCGGTACCGGCCTGTGGCTCGGTCATGCACATGGTGCCTGTCCATTCTCCAGTACCCAGTTTGTGGCAATAGGTTTCTTTCTGTTCTTCAGTGCCGCTTGCTTCAATGGCTTCGTAGCAATCCTGAGTCAGGCCGATATACAGTTCGAAGGCAACATTGGCAGAACTGACCATTTCACCTACAACTTTTGAAAGTGTGAACGGCAATCCCTGCCCGCCATAGGCAGGATCATTGGCCAGGCCCACCCAACCACCTTCCTGGAAAAGCCTGTAAGCCTCGACATAGCCAGGAGGCACTTCAACTTCACCGTTCGAGTATTTGCATCCGATCTTGTCACCGATATGATTCAGTGGCGCAATTTCCTCTTCAATAACCTTGGCGGCTTCTTCCACAATACCGGCCACGATATCCGGGCTGGCATCGGCGAAGCGCTCGATTGCTGTTAACTCATCGATTTTCAAAACATCGTTGAGTACAAATAGAATGTCCTGGGTGGGGGCCTTATAGCTCGCCATCGGTGAAACTCCTGAAATATTGTCCCGCTAAGGGCGCGAAGGCTAGCATAAATGCGGGTTTCGAGCATTCAAACAAGTAAGGAAAAACCCTCTTTTATTGCGACTTGAGTTTTAAATCAGCAAATATAAAGCCATCACGCTCTACTATTTCACCCGCTATAACATCAATATTGCTCGTGAACATCGGCCCGCTAATGGCAAAGCTGTGAAACTCACCCTTTTCACCACAGGGGTCAATGCCGTCTGGCAGGTCATCCAGCAGCGCCTGATCAAATATTCTTCCAGCGAAACTCACGGGTAGGACTTTAGGGTCCACGCAGGTCAGCACGGCTCTTAAGCCAGCCTCTACCATCGTTTGCGATAATTGCCCCGTCGGCTTACCCCAGATGGGAAATACTGGTTCGATACCGGTCCCGGCCAGCTGTTTGATTCGGTAATCACGCACATCCTCAAGAAATAAATCACCAAAGGCCATGTGTTGAATCCCTCTTGCCTGAACAGTCTCGATGAAAGCCGTCATGCGTGACTCGTATTCTTCATTACTGCAGGGCCATGGCAGTTCGATAATATCCAGTGGCAAATTTACAGCATTCGCTTGCACACGCAGCAACTCCAGCCGCACAGCATGCATAGCCACACGCTGAAATTCCTGATTGACGGTAGTCACCAGTCCTACCACTTCGAACTCTTCAGACTGCTGCAGCGTATAGAGTGCCCAGGCACTGTCTTTACCACTGCTCCAGCTAAGCAATATGGGCTTCTTCAACTGATATATCCTTAAGCAATGCTCATTCAAATCGGCATCATATGGACAGACAACTCAAAGCACTAGTGCAGGAAGTACGTGCTTGCCAGCTATGTGCAGAGCAACTGCCTCTCGGACCACGACCAATACTGCAAGTAGATCCGCGCGCGAAAATCTTGATCGCCGGCCAGGCGCCGGGGCGGCGCGTACATGAATCCGGCATTCCTTTTGATGACCCCAGTGGTGACCGCCTGCGTGAATGGATGGGTATTAACCGGGAAACTTTCTACAACGCCAGACTAATAGCCCTGTTACCCATGGGTTTCTGTTACCCCGGCACTGGCAAGTCTGGCGACTTGCCACCACGCAGGGAGTGTGCAGAAACCTGGCGTCATCAACTGCTAGCTCAATTACCCAACATCCGACTGACACTGATCATCGGACAATATGCTCATGCATGGCATCTACCCGGGCAGGCATCCAGTCTGACTGAAACAGTTAGAGCATGGGATTCTTTTGATGGTGACATCATGCCCTTGCCCCACCCGAGTCCGCGTAACAATATCTGGCTTAAGCGCAACCCCTGGTTTGGTGAACACCTACTTCCGGATTTAGCCCGGAGGGTACACAAGGCTCTGCAGACAGAGTAGATTTCTATAGAATCCGAACATCACACAGGAAACAAACATGACCCTCCGAATTCTTATAGTAAGTACGATTTGTTCAATACTCATGCTAGGCGCATGCAGCAAGCCAGACAGGGATGAGAATGTCTTTCTGGAGCAGACCAAAACCATGGACAAGGCGCGCGCAGTTGAAGGCACACTTATGGATGCCCAGAAGAAACGTCACGACGAGGAAGCTGCTCAATCTGGGCAATGACCGCACGCTATTGTTTTATTGCTGCCAGTCTTGCGGGGCTTAGCGGCGTAATACTGGGCGCATTTGGCAGCCATGCATTACAGGGCAGCCTGCCTGCCGCATTACTCAAGATCTGGCATACGGCGGTCTTGTATCAATTTGTTCATACGCTGGCATTAATGTTTGTGGGAATACTGCTAATCCAGCGGCCTGCACTCAAGTCTTTAAACATGGCAGCTATGGCTTTTGCACTTTGCATTATTTTCTTTAGCGGCAGCCTTTACCTGCTGGCCCTGACTCAGGTAAGCAAACTGGGAGTGATCACACCACTGGGTGGCATTTTATTCATGATCGGCTGGGCTGCCCTGCTAGTCAGTTCAATTCGATGGCATCAATCACCAGACTAATCAGCGATAGCAGTCCCCCAGTAATTGAACGTCAGCGGGCGTGGGCCCGGTAGGTACATAGTGTCCATGTTCTGTACATCGAATCCACCGCTGGCCAATAAGTCAGGCACTTTACGATTCAGGTTGCAACCACCCGCGAGCGGCTTCCAGACAGGATTCAACCGATCCTGCCAACGTTGCACGGATGCATCAGGTGCCTTGCCATGTTCACAAAACAGCAACTTGCCACCCGGTTTAAGTACTCGACGCATCTCACCAAGCGCTTGAATAGGCTCAGGAATAGTACAAAGCGTATAGGTACATACAACCGTATCGAAACTGGCATCCCGCATGGGAATTTCCTCAGCAGACAGGCCAAGCAATTCAACATCAAGACCCGCCTTAGCGATCCGTTTTGCAGCCAGGCGATGCATCTGCAAAGCCGGATCCAGTCCCCAGATTTTTTCAATGCCGGACTTGTTGTAATACTGCATATTCAGGCCGGTACCTATGCCGATTTCCAGCACTTTACCAATAGCCTGTGGCACCACCTTTTCGCGCTGTCGTCCGATATCTTTCATACCACAGGCAAAATCGAGCAGATAAGGTAGTAAATACTGATCGTAAAGACGCATTGGACACTCCTGACAGGGAACCTGACTTTATCGTAAGTGCCGTTTATTTGCTCGCAATATGCAGATCGTAACGCAGACGGGCAATTTCATGATTCCAGTGAATCGAATCGTCGAAATGTGCTGCAATATCTGCAAAGTTTTCACCGGGGTAACCAAATAAGGCAATACTGCCATCACCCAG
Source organism: Nevskiales bacterium (assembly GCA_041622995.1). Taxonomy (GTDB): domain Bacteria; phylum Pseudomonadota; class Gammaproteobacteria; order Nevskiales; family CAJXLF01; genus CAJXLF01. The sequence continues at coordinate 10,039 of JBFJXR010000048.1, read as the reverse complement.
CCGTTGGACAGCTGCCAGCTGACCATCAACGACAACATCATGCTGAGCACGTGCACTAAACCCGGGCAGCAGGAAAACGGTGACCGGCCCCTTATCGCCAGCAACAACCAGATGCGCAGCAGCACGTTTATTCAGAAGGCAAACGGTAGCATGCGTAATGGCCGGCTTGCTGCCTTGCCAGACGCCACCAAGATGCCGCATGACCTGATCCAGACGCTGTGAAGCATCAAACTGCGGGGGCGACATGTGCAAGGGGTCATCTGCGATATGCATTGCCAGAGTCGGCACCACATCGGGTGCAAATCTGGCAATGCCCAGTCCGATTCCAATGGTCACTGCCAACACTACGCTCGCAGCGATGGCCTGCCAGATGAAACGGGGGTGACGCTGTTGTGAAGTCATTTCTGCGTCAAACACAATTTTCTGCCCCAATCCCTCCGGGACCGAAACTGACATGACACTATTCAATTCATTTTCAGCCTGCAATACACGTTTTCTATAGGCCCGACATGCAGGGCAATGGTACAGATGCAGATAGACACGAGGCTCCCGACTGGCGGGTTCGACCAGACACAGTCGCCGGAAATCAAGACAATTCATGATGCTACCTCTTCTGGTATCTGACGATCCGGAACATCATCAAAACTGGCTATGACGCGTTTACGCGCCCTGAACAACCGCGTCATAACGGCACTCTCCGAGAGTTCCATGGTTTTGGCAATCTCCTTAACCGAACACCCGAACACCACCTGCAATGCCAGTGGCTCACGGTAGTCATCTTCCAGGGCCAGAATTTCCTGTCGCATACGATTGCGATCCACCTCCAGCAACAGATCCCGTGATTGAGGGTCCTCCACAATCGTCTCATCGACATCGGCGATTTCGAGTCTTTTGCGTTCGTATAACCGGGCATGTTCTCGCCTGAGGGTAGTAATCAACCATGCCTTCACCGCCTTCGAATCACGTAATTGGTCCATGAATCTCCAGGCGCGCAGCAGGGTTTCCTGCACCAGGTCCTCTGCCACATGCGGGTCACGGCACAGCCAGTAACCGTAGCGATACAGGTCATTGGTTAGCGCCCCTACCATTAGCTCGAATCGTCGCTGCTTACTACTCATGCCTAATAGACCGGCCTTAACGGAAATACCTTTCTGTCCGGCTCACGCTGGACAGCCTTGTCGTTTACACTCAGCATAGCGTTTACATAACAAACATGGTTTTCAGGTGGGAGTCGTCGATGAATAAATTTCAGGAAAAGTATGGGCCGTGGGCATTTGTCAGTGGTGCTTCAGCAGGCCTTGGCGAAGGTTTTGCACGCGAACTGGCCGCCAAGGGTATGAACCTTGTGCTCGCAGCCCGCAGGCTTGATCGACTTGAAGCACTGGGTCGTGAACTCGAAAAGCAATACGGCATCCAGACCCGCGCCGTAGCTGTTGATCTCGGCAGTGAAGACTTTCTCGACACGGTTAAGGAACAGACCAGGGATCTTGAAATCGGCTTACTTGTTAATAACGCCGGCTTCACCAACAGCGGTGACTTTCTGGACAATACCCTGGAAAAAGAACTTCTGCTTGTACACGTGAATATTCGCGCTGCCATGATTTTGGCGCATCACTTCGGTCAGGCCATGCGTGAACGCAAACGTGGCGGCATTATTTTTTCTGCTTCCATTGCCGGTCATGCTGCCATCCCGTTCTGGGCAAACTATTCAGCCTCCAAGGCCTATGATCTGATACTTGCCGAAGCCCTCGGCGGTGAACTCGCCCGGTTCAATGTGGATGTCCTGGCATTATGTCCGGGTGCGACCAGAACCGAATTTGAAGACTATTCAGGTTTCTTTTCTTCTTTTATGGCAATGGGGCCTGAAAAAGTAGTTACCCAGGCTTTAAATAAACTGGGGAAAAAGCGAACGACAGTCGTCGGTCTGATTAATCTGATCACAGTAATGAGTTATCGCCTGCTACCCAGACCCGTCTCTGCCTGGCTGGCTGGCAAGGTGATTCGCGATATGGTTTCCCACTAGGCTGCCAATGACCGTACTGCAACGTAACGCCGCCATCTGGAAGTCTTTCCGCAGCCTTCCATTATGGGTGCAGATCTGGGTTGGGCTCATACTCGCCCCGGTTAATACTGGTTGGCTGCTGGTCTGGGGGACGCCTATCGGCGACGCCGCATTCTGGGCTGCCATGTTTGTTGTCACAACCAACTTGCCGATTATGTATGCCTATGCAGGAATGAATCGATTAATGTCTGTTCCGCATCTGATTGCCTGGGGTCCTCTTCAGGTCTATCTGGGTTGGCGACTTTGGTGCCCTGATGCACCTGACCATGCGACCGGCTCCGAATACCTTTACGGCATTATCCTGTTTGTCATCAATGGGATTTCACTGGCTTTCGATGTCCTGGATTCTTGGCGCTGGATAAAGGGAGAACGGGAAACTGCCGGGCAGATTTAAAGCATTATTCTGAAGTCACCTCACGTTCAGTTTCGGTTCAGCCTTGCAGATGCATGATGAACTCGCACCTGAACTCACTGGAGGTTACTCATGCATCTGCGTTCATTAATCATAGCTCTTACTGCCATGTGCGCTCTCTCTTTGAGTGGCACAGCTTTTGCCGGGCACGCAGGCCACGAATCCTTCCGCAGTCACAGCCATGCCCACCATGGACATCATAGATATGACCATCCGCACGGCTACAGGAAACACCACAGAGGTCATCGATATGGCCACGTAAAAAGGCACTATCGTTCACACTACAACTGTGGCCATCGCCATCATGGTCATCACCATCAGGATAATATCTGGTTAGGACTTAATTTCCGGCTACATTGATTATCTGCAAACACTAATTACATGGGGCGGCTCTATAGTCGCCTTTTTTTATGCCTTGCCGTAGGCTGTGTACTGATTTTGAATCCGGTAATCATGTGACCCGAATACAGGAAAATCACTGGGATATTTACGGCTCGGAACTGTCCCCATTCACACTGAAGTTAATCGCGCTATGTGATTACACTGAATTGCCTTACCGTTTTGTGCCTGCTGACACATCAGTCTGGCATAGTCTGAAAACCCTGCATCGTAAGGAAAAACTTATAAAGGGGAAAGCACCGCTGAGCTGGCCCGAGATGGATGAAGAAGATGAATATCCATTGGTGCCATTTCTCTTCGGCCCGGACGGCGAAAACCTGTATGACTCCACAGCTATTGCCAGGTGGCTGGATGACAATATTGCGAAACCAGACCAACAGTTAATTCCAGATAATCCGGCAATGGCATTCATAGTAAGACTCATCGATGACTATGCAGATGAATTTGGCCTTTATATGGTGCATCACCAGCGCTGGAAAATTTCAGCCAGTGATAATACTGGCGGTCGTAGATTGGCTAACGAATTCAGACGACTACTGGGTCCGTTACAGGGCCCATTTGCGGCATGGTTCAGCGCTCGACAGGTAAGACGCTTGCCATATTTATTCAGTGTTGCAGATAAGGCTTTTAAAATTCCGGGGCTACCAAAATGGCGTCAGCCACCTGCCAAAGCCGGTTTCCCGTCCACACATGAATTTCTGGAGAGTTCATTTATTCGCCTGCTCAATATTCTTGAAGAATTACTTAGCAAACGCCCTTATATTCTTGGCAGCCGATTCAGTCTGGCCGACGCCGCTATTTATGGCGAACTTGCCATGAATCTGGATGACCCAAGCACTGCCATACAGATTAAAAATACTACGCCTGTGCTATTTAACTGGTTAGTTAGAATTCGAAACCATGACATTCCTCGCCCTGCTGAGGGCAAGTGGTGTCTGGATAATGACTTGCGACCCCTGCTAAATGAAATCTGCAGAACACATATTCCTCTCATGCAGCTGAATATCACTGCCTACGAACAGTGGCGCGAACAGGGAGAAACAGTATTCAACGAAAAAGCACTAAGCGCTGGGCGTGCGCTTTATGACGGCATGTTGGGAGAACAGGAATTTCGCCACGTAGCCAAGAGCTTTCAGGCCAAGGTTTGGCGAAAGTGTCTGCAACATTGGAGATCACTAAGTCAGGTGGATAAGGCAACACTTGAAAACCTGCTTCCCGAAGACCATGGCATTGATTACAGGAAATCTACGGTCAGATTAGTCAGTCAGTAGAATGGTGAATACTGTATCGTCAAAGGCGATGTTGGCCTGCAAATGCCTGCCTGAATTTAGAACCAATTGCCGACCCGCCCTTTAGAGCACACGTCTAAAGGGCTGACGTAATGCGTATGCCGTGTCGACCCGCCATACGAACCAGACGCCTTTGGGCAGGCATCGGCATTGCACTGACCAATTTCAGGAGCACTTGCATTTGCCCCTGTTCTTTGGCCTGAAGCATAAATTTCAGGTGCAAATCTTCTGCCTGTTCTGATATTTTCTCAGCGAGTTGCCTCTGTGCATGTTCACTCATATCCAGGCATATCCGTAGCAGCTCAGGCCAGGCACCAAAAGCCAGCGAGGCATGCAGGAATGCTGTCAACTCCTGAGCCGGCACTTCTGCCAGTCTCTCGCCCAGCTGCCTTTGCGTCGCTTCATCCATTGCACTCACAATGTCAAAAACCACTTGCCAATATGCACCATTTTCAGCTGCAACCAGAAGACTCCCTAACCGTTCCGATGGTAAACCGATAATTGCTGGTGAAAGCAGGTGTTTTTCATCGATTTCAGCAGCCACTTTCAGAAGATCTGAAGGGGATTGGATCTCATAGACAGCGTGAGCCATCGCCGCAGGTGCCAAGTAAGCCACAAGGCGACTGATCGCCACAAATTCACGCTGATCAACCAGCTGTCTGGCTATTCTTGAAGAAGTTGCCGGTGATATCTCCGGAAGCAGATATCGGGCGGATTCAGCGTTCAGGGAAAGGCTCAAATCCACCAGATATACACTTGGCAGATGATCAGCTATTGAAGCAACTTTTTGAGCCGGGAACTTAAGTGACAGGTTAGCGGCAACAGCTACCGGTATATACCTGAAAATAAACCAGGCGCTTAGTTTTGATGGAGTGATTCTTCCGAGCACCAGTAGTAGCTGCTCTATAAAACGATTTGGTCGTTCAAATAGTGCCAAAATCGGGGAAAGTTGTTCTGCCATTACATAAGTGTAAGCGTTTCACCAGGCGTATGCAGTAGCCAATTTTGCAAGAAGAACAACAGCCAGAGAAAACCTGTTAATGGTGCAGAGCACCACCGGATTCTTCCACCTTACTTTCGGTGCCAAATAAGGCCACTTCCGCAGCAGAAAATAACGCCTGTACAGACTGATATTCAGTTTCTACGGCCTGGCTCGCAGCCCCGGTTTTAACCTCAAGGGTAACTTCAGTGCCATCCAGCAGTGTATTGGTTGCACATTCAAAAGCATGTTCTATCTGTCTATTAGACTCGGCTGCCTGATCAGCATTTGCACCAGGCATGACCACAACAAACTCACCCCCGCCATAGCGTGCCAGAATATTTGAAGGCTGTAATTTCGCGCTTATCAATTTCGCCGCCATACATAGCAACTTATCGCCCGCTTTATGCCCATGTTTATGATTAGCGTCCTGCAATCCCTGAACACTTACAAAGGCAATACTCACCGGTTTACCCGTTTTCTTTGCAGTCTGAAATATTTTGTGTATATAACTCTCGAGGTAATCTCTGTTATAAGCCCCCGTTACGGCATCACGAAAACTGGATTCCTTGATCATTCTGTTTTGTGCATCTGTTTTTTTCGCTTCCTGTTTTAACCTGTCTACTTCGCGAAATGCACCTATATTTTGATTCAAAAGTATTTCACGTGCCTGCTCCAGGATTTCATCCAGCTCAGTATTTGCAAGAAACTCTGTCTCAAAGACTGATTCTATTTCTGGAATTAAGATTCCCAGCTTTTCAATAATTACCTGTAGTTTTTTATGATCAAAATCCAGATAAGAATAAGCCAGGTGACCAATTCCTAGAACAGCGTCCTTCTTTTCCTCGTTTACAAATAAATCAGCCACGTGCCCTGCCAATGCAACAGATCGGACAAAATTTCTGTTAACGGCACTTTCCGTGTACTCCAGTGGATTATGACTGAACTTGACCGCAACACAGGTCCTCTCTGCCAGATTCCATCTATTCAGTAATTCAGAGCCGAGTAGGGCGTGATCACCATCCATACGCGCCTGTTCGTATGCCAATAATGCCTTCTGATTGCTTTGCGCATCGCCCAGTTCGTTGTAAAAATCCGGTTCTGCCTTGGCGAGTGCCAGCATACCTATATCCTGTAAAAGTGAGGCCAGATATAGCTCCTCCAGCGCATCTTCCCCTACAAATTCGCCGATAACTTTTGCAGCTGATGCCGCTAGCAAAACCCTGCGCCAGTACAGCCCATAATCAAGACCGCCGCCCTGCTGCTTCTTCATTGTGGAGATTAACGAAAAAGATAGCGCCATCGACATGGCCTGTTCAAGGCCCATAATCACAATTGCCTGATGCAGGTTTTCTACCTTCCTCTGCGTAAGAAATACTGCAGAATTGACCATACGTAGGATTTTACTGGTAATTGCAGGGTCTTTAGATAACATCTCGGCAACAGCAGAAACATTAGTTTTAGGATTCTTTGCTAGCTCAACAATTTGTGTCGCTACAGCGGGCAGGCTTGGCAGACTCGTCGTCGAATTAATGACTTTTTCCATGTCTAATTTCATTACTGAAATTCCCTGTTGTAATAGCTCGCCTACTGCGGAATCGGCTTGACTCTATACCAGAATATCGACACTTAATTGAAATACTTTAGAAAATATCTACTTCGATGCTGAAGATACTCTTAACATCCAGGATTTATGTGCGTCTTCAAGCACCTTTGAAGCTGCATGCTGTGAAACCAGCTTAATTGCAAAAAGTGATTCTGTGACTGGAATCGCATTAACCATTCGGTCTATCACATTCTGAATATCTTCCTCGGGAATACATAGATAGGAATCTGCACGTTTAATCAGATCAAAATAAATCATCATTTTCTCATCACTCAGGAATAGATCTGCCACATGTCCCGACAGTGCTACACAACGGACAAACATTCCAACTTTATGCTGCCTGTCTACATCCGCAGGATCGTGGCTACGAAGTACTGTCTTGCTGGTTCGCTTCGGCAATGACCATTTATTTAACATCAGCCCACCAATTTGCGCGTGATCGGTATACATCCGGGTGCGCTCGTATTCTATTAATTCTTCATGCGTAACCTGACTGTTTCCCAGTTCATCATAAAAACCCGGGAGCACACGATCCACCACTAACATACCGATATCCTGTAATAACCCGGCAAGAAAAACCTGCTCCATATCCAGCACGCCTATCTGGGCGCCAATCACTTTTGCGGCCAAAGCTGAAAGTAAGGCCCTGCGCCAGTAGAACTCGTAGTCCAGCCCACTGCCTGTTTGCTTCCTCAGTGATTGCAAAAGGGTAAATGACAACGCGAGGTTTAACGTCGCATCCAGCCCCATAATCACTACGGCTTCTTTAAGGGTTTCAACGCCCCCTGGCCGTGCAGATACATATAAGGGTGAATTCACGACTCTTAATATTCTGCTTGTTATGGCAGGATCTTTTGAAAGCAGTGAGACTACATTGCCGATTTTCACTTCGGGATCTTCAACCATCCGTATAATATTTACAGCAACACCAGGAAGACTTGGAAGATTCTTAGTTGAATTTATTATTCTCTGTATATCTATTTTCATAACTTCATTGACCTTCTAAAAGCGCACTCATTCCAGATGCAATACGTACTATCAATGCAAATTTCTGGCCACAGGGGCCATCTGTTTCGTTAAGTAAACCTGGCAATTATCATGACCGCTATCTTTTGCTTCATATACTGCAGAATCTGCTGCATTAAGCATTTCTCCTACATTCTCGAATTGCCGCCCATCAGTATTCGTTGCTATGCCTATTGATATCGTAAGGGGTACGTCCCAGCCCTGACTGAGTTTATGGGATTGCTCCCTGAATGAATTTTGAATTCTTTCGCAGATTTCAACAGCAACCCTTTCAGCTGAATCCGGAAGAATTACAACAAACTCTTCTCCGCAATAACGGGCGATAAAATCTGAATTTCGCAAGCTGCGTTTGATCATATGTGCTGCAGACATGAGAACTTGATCACCCGCTGCATAACCATAGATATCATTTACATTTTTAAAATTATCTAGATTTAGAAATGCAATGCTCAACGGATACCCATTATTTACAGCCTCTTCAAAATAAGCGGCTAAAACTGCCTCAAAGTGTCTTCGGTTATACAGGCCAGTAAGCGGATCCCGCCGACTTATATCCTCAAGTACTCGTGTACGGGCTTCAAGTGAAATTGTGGCCGTCTGTAAATCATCTATAGTTTTCTGTGCCTGAAGATTACGCACTACCATTACGTCACTTGCCTTCTCCAGAATCCCTTGAATCTCACCGCTTCTCACCAGACTTGTAGAAAACATACTCTCGATATCAGGAATAATTACACTCATACGCTTCAGGATTTCCTGAATTTTCTTTTTCTCTAGCTGCAAACATTTATAGGCAACTTTGGCTATCCTGCTGTGATCCATTGATTCATTTCTATTAAGAAATAAGTCTGCAATGTGACCGGACAAACCTACACAATGTACAAATTTCGTTACAGAAACGTTATTTACCAATTTAAGTGAGTCATGACTTGACTCGACGGCAAGACAGGTTCTTTCAGGGAAGTTCCATTTTCTAAGTAAAAGCCCTCCGATATAGGAATGATCAACTTCGTAACTTTTCTGCTCGAACAGGATGACCTTTTCCTGCTCATATTGCCCCTGATTTAGTCCGCAATAAAAACCCGGTTCGATTTTATCCAGCACCAGCATTCCAATATCCTGAAGTTGCCCTGCTAGAAACAACTCCTCAAGGTCAGCCTCACCCACAGTTTCGCCTATTACACGTGCAGCAGTACCGGATAGCAAAGCTCTGCGCCAATACAACCTGTAATCCAGACCGCCTCCAATTTGGTGCCTCATCGTGTCTATTAGAGAGAATGAAAGCGCCAGGCTGGTTGCCGCATTCGTGCCCATAATAACGATTGCATGTTTAATACTTCCTACCTCTTTAGATGTCGCATACATTGCAGAATTAACAATGCGTAAAAATTTGCTCGTAAGTGCCGGATCAGTCGATATCACATCGGACAAACAGTCTGCGTTTAGCTCAGAATGAGTGGCCAATTGAATAATTTGCTTCGCAACGTCAGGAGGACTTGGCAAATTTGTGCCAGATTGCATCAGCGCTTCTATATCGAGTTTCATTTGCCACACCAAATCTGGTATACGTGAAAGGCACGTACACTCGATAATTCATATCGGTAATAAATCTCTAAAGCTTTAGAGTAATTATGGATTTCAGATATATAAAATCCCCAGCTCTTTCAGACATGGGTTATCTATTTAAATGTCTGGCGGATGAGTTCGAAAACAGCGAAAGTACGAGATACTCACGTACAAATACCACGAGCCTGCAAGCGAGTTGCCGGGGATCAGCCGAAGTTTCACTGCCACAAAAAAACAAAACCCCAATCCTTGGATTGGGGTTTTAATAAACATAAAAGCCTGGCAGTTATGTCCATGGATGGACTGTATGCCCAAATTGAAGGAGCAATCTCGGGTTACCTAATTTTCTGGACCCGAAAATAAAAAATCCCCAGCACTTTCGTGCTGGGGATTATCTATTTAAAAGCCTGGCGGTGACCTACTCTCACATGGGGAAGCCCCACACTACCATCGGCGCTATACGGTTTCACTTCCGAGTTCGAGATGGGATCGGGTGGTTCACGTATGCTATGGCCGCCAGGCATAGCTAAATCGTTAACAAAATAAAGTTGTCGAACATCTGACACAGTAGTCTGGTCAGGCGCTCAAAAAATGTTTGAGCGTTATATGGTCAAGCCTCACGGGCAATTAGTACTGGTTAGCTGAACTCATTACTGAGCTTACACATCCAGCCTATTGACCTGGTCGTCTTCCAGGGGGC
>JBFJXR010000047.1:0-18421 GCA_041622995.1 Nevskiales bacterium | reverse complement strand
TTTTTATACAGATCCATCATTGCTTTTTGCAGACCTTCACGGTCATCTGCATAGCGTTCTTTAATGGATTGAATACGCGGTGCGAATTTACGCATACGCGCCATTGCCCGATACTGATGTTCTGAAAGCTTGTAAAACGCCAGCTTGATTATCAGCGTTAACAGGATAATGGCAAAGCCCCAGTTACTGGTAATGCCATGTAATTTATCCAGCACCCAGAATAGTGGTTCCGCCAACAGGGTCAGAATACCGTAGTCGATCGCCAGTTTCATACCGGGTGCCACTTTTGGAAGCGCGCCCTGCAACATCGGTCCAATATACAAATCCGCCGAAAAAACATGCGACTGACCGGGCTGTACTATTTCCTGCTGGCCGATATAACCTGCTGAATAACCATCAGCAAAGCCCTGATTGGTCCCTACGGATATTGGTTTGGGCTGGGCAAAGTAGCTGTGCACCTGATCAGCAGGCGGAACAACCGCCGCTATAAAATAGAGCTGCTGCATGGCAAGCCAGCCACCGGTTTGCTGTACCTTCAGATTTTCTTCTTCCAGATCATCAAACTGTATTTTGCTAAAGCGGTAACCTTCCTCATCCTGCTTCTGTTCGTACCAGCTGATACCAAAGAAACTTTGAATAAAGGGCGGCTCCTCAGCTTCTGAAAAAGCCGTTCGCCAATATCGCAGATAAGGGCTTAAAACCCATTCACCGCTTTCGCCATTGACGACTTCATGCCGTAGAGATATTTCGTAACTGTCGCGTTTAAACCCGAAAACCTTGGTCACTTTGCGTTGACCTTCTTCCCAGGTCAGCTTTACTTCGAGCTTATCTGCACCTTCGACAAGACTGTAATTTTTACGTTGGCTACGGTACTGGCTACGGTGATCCGGTGCTTCGGCATCCCGTGAAATGAGGCCACTTTGTGCAATAAAATAATTCGGCAGGTTGTCGTTCAAAAGATGAAGGGACTGGTTTGGCGCCTTTTTGGAAACCGGTATTCCCAGTAGTTCAACCTTGCGAAGAATCCCCCCCTTGGTGTCTATCTCGATATATAAAACATCTGTTGATACCTTAATTATTTCACCGGTCTCACTTAGGCCACCGTGCATAGACTGGGAGTTTTCAGTTTTCGCTCCACCCCGGGGTGCCGATTCTATACTTGGAACATCGCTATTCAGGTCAGCCTTTTTTTCCGGATAATCATCGAGCAATGCGGGTGCCTGTGTATTACTCGTGGATTGGGCGAACTGATCTTCCGGCTTTGGCCCATAATCTTCTTGCCACGCCCGATACATCATGAAAAGAAGTACGCCGAGCATACAAAATAGGACAAAACGACGGTTATCCATGAATCAATGTTCCTTATTCGAGATTGGCTGGCAACAGCCCGTATGATGATTCGCATCGGGGACGGGATCATGCCCTCCCGGGTTTCCAGGATGACAGCGTATTAATCGACGAAAGGCCAGCCAGCTCCCACGAATTGCACCATGCATTTGAATGGCATCAATACTGTATTGAGAGCATGTTGGGTAAAACCGGCAACGCGGCGCCAGAAAAGGGCTGAAAATACGTTGATAAAGCCTGACACCGGCAATCAGTAACCTTTGCATACCTAGCCTGCCTCCTGAAGCCGCTGCCAATGCTTAGTCAGGCTGTCTTTTAAAGTCTTATTATCGACATCGCAGGCCTTGCTCTTTGCCATCACCACAATATCCACGGCCGGTAATTCTATCTGCTGTAGCCGGAAGTTCTCGCGAATGAGTCGTTTTATTCTATTGCGTTGAACCGCTAAACGGGCTGCGCGCTTGGACACCGTCAGGCCAATTCGAGGATGTAGACAGTCATTGCCAAGAGCAACCACGGTGAAGTAGGCGTCATGCTGACGGCGCCCCTTGGAAAAAACCTGCTTGAATTCCTGGGCTTTTCGTAACCGAGCCGTATCTGGAAAACGCGCATTGGTCACCGCAGGATGTCGACTCCGGCTTAGGCGGAGAGGCGAGCCCGGCCTTTGGCGCGACGTGCTTTAATCACGTTTCGGCCACCTTTGGTTGCCATACGGGCACGAAACCCGTGGGTACGTTTGCGGCGAAGATTGCTCGGCTGAAAGGTGCGTTTCATTGTATTCACCGGCCATGAAGGCCATTCGTAGACTCAAAAGGCCGCGTAGTGTGCCCTTAAACGGCGCTTTTTTCAAGCTTTTTAAAGATATTCACAGTTTGAAAATGCCTGTGGATAAGTCTGGGAATCCGCGTTAGACTTGCAGGCTATTTCATAGCAAATGATTCAGAGGATAAAGAACTTGTCGGTTAACCTGTGGCAACAATGTACACAAAAATTATCAGAAAGATTATCCGATAAGGAGTTTGGCACCTGGATCATGCCGTTACAGGCTATTGAAACTGACAACGGTCTGGATTTACTCGCACCCAACGCCATGGTTCGGGAGCAAATCGAACAGCACTATATTACCCTCATTAATCGCGTTGTCGGGGAGTGCGCCGGAGACCCGGATACTAAATTAAGACTGAAAATAGGCAGTCAGGCGCCCCTGTCCGGTTTGGTTAACGAGCCCCAGGAAAACGTTACGCCCGCCGCAGTGGCCATGGGAACCCGTCTTGACCCCAAATACACTTTTGAATCCTTTGTTCAGGGAAAATCAAACCACATTGCCCGCGCTGCTTCAGAGCAGGTAGCCGATAACCCTGGCGGATCTTATAACCCGTTACTGATCTATGGTGGTTCCGGACTGGGTAAAACACATTTGATGCATGGTATAGGGCATCGTATGGCCCAGCACAACCCAAGAGCTAAAGTTGTATATCGTCAGTCAGAAAGATTTGTTAACGAAATGATTGCAGCTATTCGTCACAGCAAAATGGACGAATTCAAAAGTTTCTACCGTTCCTGTGATGCGCTTCTGATTGATGACATTCAGTTTTTTGCTGGCAAGAAGGGGTCGCAGGAAGAGTTTTTCCATACCTTTAATGCCTTGCTGGAAGGCAAGCAACAGATTGTGCTGACCTGTGACCGTTTTCCAAAAGAACTGGATGATTTGGAAGATCGCCTTAAATCGCGTTTTTCATGGGGACTTTCGGTATCCGTCGAGCCACCAGAACTCGAAACCCGTGTCGCAATTTTAATGAGCAAGGCAGAACAGGCCGGTACATCCATACCTCAGGAAGTTGCCTTCTTTGTTGCCAAACGCGTGCGTTCAAATGTTCGTGATCTGGAGTCCGCATTGCACAGACTGATAGCAGGTTCGCAGTTTACGGGAATCCCAATCCAGCTGGATTTTGCCAAACAGGTTTTACAGGACATGTTGGCAGTTCATGACCGACTCGTTACTTTGGAAAACATCATTAAAACGGTTTCAGAGTATTTCAAAATTAGGGTATCTGATCTGTTATCCAGTCGCCGTAGTCGCTCCATTGCCAGACCCAGACAAGTAGCCATGGCACTTGCCAAGGAATTAACCAACCACAGTCTTCCGGAAATCGGGGAGGCATTTGGAGGCCGCGACCATACAACCGTTTTGCACGCCTGCAGAAAAATACAGGAATTAAGAGACACCGATACGCGTATTAATGAGGATTACAGCAATCTCTCACGAATACTGAGTAATTAGATCACGTAAATATCATAAACTGTGTATAAGTAGAGGGATAAGACAAGAACAAGCCGGGGATAAATACAGAAAGCAAAATTGACCACATTTCATCCACAGGCTATACGAGGTTTATCAGAACCTCCAAGTACAAGTTGTTACGTTGCTTAACTAATTGATTTAAAAGGATAATTTAATGTTATCCACAGAATTTTGGCGGTACTAGTACTACTACTACCTTTAATATATATATTGTTATAAAAAGAGACAGAGAGGCAGACATGCGGTTTACAACTTCGCGTGATTCATTATTTAAGGCATTACAGGCCGTTGTTGGTGTTGTTGAAAAAAGACAGACCATGCCGATACTTTCAAACCTTCTTTTGAAAGTAAGCAATGGTGAATTGGAAATGACAGCAACCGATCTCGAGCTCGAGTTGATTAACCGGTTACCTGTTGAAGAATCCCAGGACGGCGCAGCAGCTGTACCGGCACGTAAATTATTTGATATTTGCAGAGGTCTACCTGAAGGTTCAAATATTTCGTTTGAGCTAAATGAACAAAGAGCCACGCTCCGATCAGGACGCAGTCGATTCGTATTGGCCACCATGTCGCCTGATGAATATCCATTGCTTGAAGGTGTTAATGAGGGGCAACAGTTTGAAGTACCACGTGATGGTCTGCGTAAGATCATGGACAGAACTCATTTTGCAATGGCGCATCAGGACGTTCGCTATTATTTGAATGGATTGCTGATCGAAGTAAAAAACAGCTGTTTACGGGCTGTAGCCACTGACGGTCATCGCCTGGCTTTAAGTGAATTGGAACTGGACACTGCCGCCTCGGAAATACTGCAGATTATTGTTCCCAGAAAAGCGATTACCGAGTTACAGCGGCTGATGGATGAAGGGGATGAGCAATTAAAACTGTTTATCACAAGCAATCATCTGCGAGTACAACTGGGTGCAATAAGATTTACGACCAAATTGATAGATGGACGTTTTCCGGATTACGAACGCGTCATTCCTGAAGAAGGCGATAAGCTGCTTCAGGTTGATCGTGAAACAGTTCGACAGGCACTGATTAGAACGGCCATTCTTTCCAATGAAAAATTCCGGGGCGTTCGCATTACTTTGGCCGAAGCGCGACTACGATTACAGGCACAGAATCCTGATCACGAAGAGGCCGAGGAAGATCTGGAAGTGGATTATTCGGGCAGCCCGATTGAAATAGGGTTTAACGTAAATTATTTACTGGATGCTTTGGGTGCGATGGAGGGTGAGCAATTTACTCTGGAGTTGAGTAGTCCAGACAGTAGTGGACTCATCCGAGATCCAGCTGATGGGGGTAGCCGATATGTGGTTATGCCCATGCGCCTTTGATTGATATTCAACATAATGCACCCGCAGATTGAGCAATACAGTCTGCGGGTTTTTTATATATAAGCCTAAGTCATGTATATAAAAAGCCTCAGGATTCGGGATTTACGCTGTCTGGAAGCCGTTGATATTGAGTTATCGCCACTCATCAATATTTTTATTGGAGACAACGGTACGGGTAAAACCAGCCTTCTGGAATCCGTATATCTCTTATCCAGAGGGCGTTCATTTCGTTCTGCCCCACAGTCGCGGCTAATCAGAAAGGAATCGGAGTCATTATCCATATTTGCCAATGTTGCAGATGATCAGGAAAAGAGCTTCAGTATCGGTCTTCAGCGTAATAGTGATGAGCTGCGAATTAAACTAAGTACCGATCCGGATGCACGCCTGATTCACCTGGTTAAAACCTTGCCCGTTCAAATAATAGATCCAGCATTACATGCGCTATTCGAGGAAGGCCCCACAGCCCGCAGGCGCTTTCTGGATTGGGGCGTGTTTCACGTGGAACATTCTTTTTTCCCTGCCTGGCATCGTTATAAGCGCGCGATCCAGCAACGCAACTCGGTATTGAGGTCAGGCGGTAGTGATGCAGAATTGAAAGCATGGGACCATGACATACTTACATCAGCTGCACATATAAATGCGACACGTAGCCGTTATGTAGCTGAATTGAATAAATTGTTACCCGGTAATCTAATAAGATTTGAAAACACCGACCAAATTGAAATCGAATATCAGACAGGCTGGCCCAAAGGGCGAGACTTTTCAGATGTATTATCTGAGGGCCTGTCACGCGATCGACAATTGGGTTACACCATGCACGGACCACATCGCGCTGATTTGAGAATCCGCTGGCATGGAGTGAAGGCAGAGCAGAGGGCGTCACGTGGGGAACAGAAAGTTCTGATATGTAGCCTGATGCTGACCCAGGCGGAGTTACTCACCAGGCAAACAGATAAAAGACCGGTATTGCTTATTGATGATCTGGCCGCTGAGTTGGGACAGAACTATAGGACGCAGCTGCTGGAAGTTATTAACAGTCTCCAGCTTCAGACCTTTCTAACCTGTCTGGATAAGAGTTTGCTGCCACCCCCGGTAGGTGAGCATAAAATGTTTCACGTGGAACAAGGTAAAGTCATACGCGTGGTATAATGATTTTTTGATTAACCCCTATTTCCAATTGATTTTTTGAGGCCCATATATGGCCAATAATGATGTCTATGATTCCTCCAGTATCAAGGTTCTAAAAGGTCTGGAGGCGGTACGGAAGCGTCCGGGTATGTATATCGGAGATACCGATGACGGAACCGGTTTGCATCACATGGTCTTTGAAGTTGTCGATAATGCTATCGATGAAGCATTGGCGGGCCACTGCTCCAATATCGAGGTGATCATTCATATCGACGAGAGTGTGACTATTAAAGATGATGGTCGCGGTATACCCATAGATGTACATGAAGAAGAGGGTGTTTCGGCTGCAGAAGTCATTATGACGGTACTGCATGCAGGCGGAAAATTTGACGACAATTCCTACAAAGTCTCGGGTGGTTTGCATGGCGTAGGTGTTTCGGTTGTAAATGCGCTATCTGACCGACTGCTCTTAACTATCCATAGGGAAGGAAGCGTTCATCACCAGGAATATCATATGGGTGTACCAAAAGGTCCGCTTAAGGTGATCGGTGAAACAGATAGAAGCGGAACTGAAATTACTTTCCACCCAAGTCCAGAGACCTTTAGCAATATACTTTTTCATTACGACATACTCGCCAAGAGATTGCGGGAACTGTCCTTTTTGAACTCAGGTGTACGTATTCATTTGAAGGATGAACGTGAAGATCGTGACGATATATTCGAATATAAAGGCGGTATCAGGGCATTTGTTGAACATCTGAATACCAACAAAACCCCCCTTCATGAACAGGTTTGTTATTTCAGCACCATGAAAGAGGAAGACGGCGTTACTGTTGAAGTAGCGCTGCAGTGGAATGACTCGTACCAGGAAAATGTATTCTGCTTTACCAATAATATTCCACAACGTGACGGCGGTACCCATCTGGCTGGATTCAGAGCAGCACTGACACGAACTCTAAATACCTTTATTGAACAGGAAGGTCTGGCCAAGAAAGAAAAAGTAAGTCCGTCGGGTGATGATGCCCGTGAAGGCCTGACTGCTGTGCTTTCTGTCAAAGTGCCCGACCCGAAGTTTTCCTCACAAACGAAGGACAAACTGGTTTCTTCGGAAATCAAGGCCATCGTTGAGTCAGCGATGAATGAATACCTGCATGCGTTCCTTCTGGAAAATCCGCGTGAAGCAAAACTGATTGCTGGCAAAGTGGTCGACTCCGCTCGAGCGCGTGAAGCGGCACGCAAGGCGCGTGAAATGACGCGCCGTAAAGGCGCATTGGATATTGCCGGCTTGCCAGGGAAATTGGCAGATTGCCAGGAGCGTGACCCCGCTGCCTGTGAACTGTATCTGGTGGAGGGTGACTCTGCGGGTGGTTCAGCCAAGCAGGGCCGGGACCGTAAATACCAGGCGATCCTCCCCTTGAAAGGTAAGATCCTGAATGTTGAAAAAGCCCGTTTTGACAAGATGTTGTCATCTGCCGAAGTTGGAACCCTGATTACAGCTTTGGGCTGTGGCATCGGAAAAGACGAATATAACCCGGATAAATTACGTTATCACCGCATAATAATCATGACGGACGCGGATGTGGATGGATCGCATATCCGCACATTGCTGCTTACTTTTTTCTACAGACAAATGGTAGAACTGGTGGAGCGTGGGCATATATATATTGCCCAACCGCCACTTTATAAGGTGAAGAGTGGTAAACAGGAGCGTTATGTAAAAGATGATGCCGAACTTAATGAGCATCTTATTCAACTGGCACTGGATGACTCGAGTCTGTTACCAGGTGGTGGTGCGCCCCCGGTATCCGGCACAGGGCTGGAAAAGCTGATGCGTGAATATTCTGACATGCTCATTGGTATTAACCGTTTATCGAGACGTTATGATCCGTTGGTTCTGGGCCAAATGGTACATCTGCCTAATTTTGGCAGTGAAATGCTCAGTGATGCCAAAGCACTCGATGTCTGGACATCCGCTCTAAAAAAACGACTTCAAGTTGTTGATAATCAAGTAGATTATGATGTTGTCGTTGAAAGTATCGAGCCCTTTGAACTACATACTTTAAGAACACATCATGGCGTAACCAGTACGACGGTTTGGAAAGAAGACTTCTTTGCATCAGCTGAATACGAGCGTATCCGAAAACTGGGAGAGGACATTCAGGGCCTGGTCCAGCAGGATGCCGAGATCAAGAGGGGGGAGCGCAGCGAGAATGTGACCTGCTTTGAAGACGCCTATGAGTGGTTATTACGGCAGGCACGTAAGGGCCTCAACATTCAGCGTTATAAAGGATTGGGAGAGATGAACCCGAGCCAACTTTGGGAAACAACCATGGACCCAGATGTTCGTCGTCTCTTACAGGTAAAAATCGAAGACGTTATATCCTCTGACCAGATATTTACGACACTAATGGGCGATCAGGTGGAACCAAGACGTGAATTTATAGAAAAGAACGCTCTTCTTGTAGGTAACTTGGATATTTAATTGTTATTTATCATATACTTATAAAGACCAGTGTCTTTTCAGGTTGATTTACACGACAAGAACAAAAAATTTGTCGTCAATGTTGATGAAACCATTCTGGAAGCGGCGTTATATCAAGATGTAGCCCTGCCTTATGGTTGTCAAAGCGGGGGTTGTGGCGCCTGTAAGGCACGAATCATAAAAGGCGAAATCAGTTACGAATACGAGCCACCGGGTTTAAGTCCAGAAGAAAAGTCAAAGGGCTATGTGCTTCTGTGTCAGGCAAAAGCCATTTCTGATTTGTTAATTCAGATCGAAGAACTACCTGATCATCATTCAATTCAGGTTCGGAATATTCCCGTTAGAGTAGAGCGAAAGGAAAGGCTGGGTCACGATGTTATGGGCTTGTGGCTAAAGCTTCCCAAAGGAGAGCTTTTTGAATATCTGGCCGGGCAATATATAGATATCATGTTGCGTGATGGCCGTCGCAGAAGCTTTTCCATAGCCACAGCGCCTGAAAATTTCCGAAACACGGGGCTATTGGAGTTACATTTGCGACATGTCCCTGGCGGAAAATTTACGGATCATGTTTTCAATGAAATGACCGATAGGGCCATGTTGCGTATTGAGGGTCCATTAGGCGGTTTTTATCTCCGGGAAGATACAAACAGGCCAATATTAATGATTGCGGGGGGAACAGGGTACGCACCGATGAAAGCCATGCTGGAACAGGCATTGGCCCGCAACCTGGATCGGCAGATACATTTTTATTGGGGCGTAAGAAGTCCGGTTGATTTGTATTCGTCTGAGAGTATTGGGGAATTGTGTCGTGAAATGCGGAATCTTGAATTTACACCAGTATTTTCTGATTCAACTGCAAATAATGAAGGGCATTCAAGAACAGGCTTTGTACACTCAGCGGTAGCGAAGGACTATCCGGATTTATCCGGGTTTGATGTCTATATGAGCGGCCCACCGCCCATGATAGAAGCAGGAAAACAGGTCTTTTCTATACAGGGCTTGCCAACGACTCAGCTCTATTACGATTCCTTTGATTACGCCTATCTGACCTGGCCAGATAAGGAAAATACCGAATAACGGCAGGTTTTTTATTTCAGGGCGAGAGCCAGACCTTTTTCATAGGCCTGGGATGCCTGAGAATTTTCACCTGTTTGTTCATAGAGGCGTCCGAGTTCATGCCATACTTCGGCCGAAGGTGCGCTATCTAAAAGAGATTCTAAATAAGTGCGTGCACGCCCCCAAAGCTGGTTTTTCAGACAGAGTCTTCCCGCAAGCAACAACAGTTCCTTTTGTTCACCATGTTGTTTAATCCACTCTTCAACGCAGGCTAGTTGTGCCGTTGAGTCATCGGCATTCAAATATCCGAATTTTTCGGCAAGGGCAGGATACCAACCACGTTTCAGGTTTTGCGTAATCAGGCGGATTGCTTCCGTATGTCCGGCATCAAAGCCACTCAGAAGGCTGATGTAGCGCTCGAGTATCTTGGGGCTGCGCTTGTGTTTCCTGGACAGGCTTTCCCAAACATCGTTCAGCACATCCATCCCCAGTTCAGCGGCCGATTCCAATCGTGAAAGCTGAACCCTGATATTGAGTTCTCTGCGCCAGCTAACATTACCCGCTTCCATTCGGTCTGCTATAACGAGTAAATTACTGAGACGCTCCCAGTCGTTCAGGCGCTCCAGTGCCTGTAACAGCAGTTCAAGTACAACCGGGTGTTCCTGGTGGCTTTCCCAAAGATGTTCAAGTGTGGCCAATGCCTGCGTATCCTGATTGTTCATCAGCTGCAGGCGTGCTTGTGTCAGCAGGGATGCGATGTCTGAGCCCGGCTTGCATTGGTGCGCGTTTTCGATATGTTGGTCGCGACGTTCTATCTGTTGCTGATATTGTGCGGCACGTGCTGCGAAAAGGTGGTTGATCAAACGGGAATTAGGATCGTTCAGTTTGCTGGTTAATACGCTTTCTGCTTCGCGCCAGTGACCTTCAAGATAGAGTCGTAATCCGCGGATGAGAGAATCTCTGGATTGGTTAAGTTTACGTGCCCGGAATGCGGCAGGTAAAACACTCGGTAATCTTAGGAGGGTTTTAATAATCCCCCAGACCATAAACAGGGCCCATGCACCGGCAACCGTAGATACCAGGAAGAAAACCAGCGAAGTTTCAATGACGGTATCCTGATAGCGCAACAGAATGTAGCCATTATCTGCCTGAAAAACCAGGGTCAGAGCAACCCCAAACAGGATAAAGAACAGGACGCCTAAAATAACCCGAATCACTATTCGTCATCCTCAGCTTTAGATAACGAGCCACTCGTCTGTGCCATGTAGCTTCTGAGAGCTTCAAGGCTTCTGGATATATCGGGACGCTCCCAGGTTAAATCCTGTCGACTGAGTTCCGTAAGTTCAGTTATGGCTGACTGTACGCCGGCGTCACTGACATTATAAAAGGCCTTGAGCCAACCAGCAGCAGCATCAAGGGAGCTGCGGAAAAGGGAAGTGTTTCTTTGCAGTAGCGCCAGACGCGCTGTCTCAAGTTTGAGCATGAGGTTTTGCTCAAGGAAAAAAGCCTGTTCAGGAGGTAACAGGGGAACAAGTGGACGGTCGGCCTGCCTGACCTGAAGCATGCCACGCGCAGTGCTTAATAAATTGTCAATTAAACGTTGCCAGCCTGTAGAAGTAATGGCTTCGGAGGTCTGACCAGAGCTGATACTACTGAAGTTACGTGGTAAATCAGTGGCCAGCGGTAAACCGGAAGTACTGGAAATCAAGGTGGTTAACTGCAACGTTATGGATTGTACGTCTATCTGGGGAACAGCCTTTAGTGCAGAAATTTCTTCGAGCAAGATCTTTCGCGTGGGCAGTAAACGCGGTTCGGAAATGGAGCCAAGACGCTGATTGGCAATTGTCAGTACATGTAAAGTACCGACCAGATCGTGGTGTAACTGTAAGCGGTCGTTTGCAATTAATAACAGTTGTTCTACTTCAATTACCTGCCAATGGCGACGACCACCTTCCACCAGGTTGGCCAGACGAGATTGCTGGCTTTCTGTTTTATCCATGCGGTTGGCAAGTGTTGCCAGTACAGATGCAGACTCATCCTGGTGCAGACTGATGGCTGCCTGAGACTGTTTGAGTTTCTCCAACTCAACAAGCTGGATGGTCATTTCATCGAGCGTATCAAGTAATCGTACACGGTCGGCCTCGGCATCCCGCCATACATACCAGGCACCCAGGACACCGACAATAGCAATACTGAGAGTAATCAGAATGATAAATGCCCAGACCCAGATTCTCACAGGCGCACTTTTCCCGGTTTTCTGTTGATCATTAGTCTTATCCGTCATGGCTTTTCATTTTCATCCGCATAATGATTTACGGGCCTATCACCCGCTAACGCCTCTGCAACTGCCGTTACCAAACCATTGTCTGACATTCGTCCAGCAGGGCAAACTTGATGATTAAACCCAATATCCTTCGCCATTTTTACCACACGCACACTAGGCACTACCAGTGGAGTAGAAAACAGGCGCTTGCGTAGAGTGCCCGGACAGACTTCAACGAGTCGCTGGAGACCTTCACCACTGAAGAAAATTATGGCATCCGTTTGGGAAATCGATGCCTCAATCATACTCTGGTCGAGCGGGATAGGTATACGCTCGTAAACGGCCACAGTTTCAACGTTGGCGCCTCTCTTTACCAGTTCCCGTCGAATGATATCCCGGCCACCGCGCCCTTTAACAATCAGCCATCGCTGTTGCCAAACGTCTTGCAATTCAGACAAGGAAAGCAGACCTTCGGATCGGGTATCTTCAGGAACGATAACCTGCCCTACACCACAGGACATTAGTTCATCAGCAGTGCCCGGCCCAACAGCCAGACAGGTAGAAGATGCTGGTGCGGGTTTGGGGCCATGAATTACCGCATTGCGGCTTGTATAAATAAGCCCGTTATAGTTTTCCAGTGAGTAGGCTGGCTGAGCCCTGATTGCAGAGATCGTAAATAAAGGCAGGCTTTCACAATGTGCGCCGAGGTTGTTAAGCAAGTTACGCAAGCCAGCGGTTTGGCGGGGTGCGCGCGCCAAAAGTATGGTTTTTCCGGAAAGGGTCTGTTGTGACATTTATTTATCAGAGGTGCTGTGCACAAGCTGGCTAAGAATCCGGTCCCCCCCGCGGCTTAGCAGTTTTTCTGCAAGCTCGGTGCCTAGTGACGGGCCATCATGAATGTTGCCGACAGAGTACTCCTCAATAACCTGCTTACCATCGGGACTCCCTAGCAACGCCCTGATTTCCAGGGTATTACCATTCAGTTGTGCATAACCCGCCAGGGGAATCTGGCAAGACCCCTCCAGACGGGCATTAATGGCGCGTTCCGCATTCAAACAAAGACCGGTTTCTTCGTGATGAAGAGGTTGAATCAGCTCAAGAACATTTTTGTCTTTGATTCGACACTCAATTCCTATGGCCCCCTGACCAATAGAGGGCAGGCTGTCCCTGATCGCCATTAGTTGGGTAATTCTTTTCTCGAGACCAAGGCGAATTAATCCTGCGCCCGCGAGGATAATTGCATCATACTCGCCATTATCGAGTTTCTTTAATCGTGTCTGTACATTGCCGCGCAGGGTTTCAATGCGCAGTGAGGGAAAGCGGGCCAGTAATTGGCACTGACGACGCAGGCTGGCTGTTCCTACACGGGCGCCGTCAGGCAGTTCTTCCGGGGTAGCAAAGGTATTCGAGACAAAAGCATCTCGTGGATCTTCTCGCTCCAGTATCACAGGCACAAACAGGTCATCGGGCATGAGTGCCGGCACGTCTTTCATTGAATGAACCGCGATATCGGCACGGTTTTCCAGCAAAGCAGTTTCCAGTTCCTTGAGGAAAAGCCCCTTTCCGCCTATGCGGGACAGCGGACTATCGAGAAGCTGATCACCACGCGTAGTCATGGGCACAAGTTCCACTGCCAGATCAGGGTGATGTGCCTGCAATTGCTGCTTTACATGTTCGGCCTGCCAAAGTGCGAGGCGGCTTTCGCGTGTAGCAATACGTATTTTGGTTTTCGGAGTAGTCATCGCCGGTCATTATAGAGCTTGATGGAAGCGGCGACTTTATGGAATTAGCCTGATTTAAGCAATGCGCGAACTTGCGGAGCGAGACGCCGGCTGACCGGCGGTTGCTCATTGCTGCCTCTGAGTATCAATCGCAGACCATTTACATGCCGCTCCAGCCCCATAATAAATGACGGAGATACCAGCACTTTTCTATGCACACGAAGTAATTGGGGATAGACCGATTCAAGCTGTCGCAGTGAGGGATCAATGAGCTGCTGACCCCCTTCCCAGAAAAGCCGGGTGTACTTGTCTTCGGCCCGGCAAAAAATCACGGTATTGAGTGCGACCCGTATTATCCGGTCTCGTTCCTTTACCTCGATATAAGCATTACTTTCCGGCGGGTCGGTAGAAAGCTCAAGCATTTGAGCTCGATTGCTTTTACGGGCACTGATTAATGCCACCTGAAGCTGGTCCCGTTTGATGGGCTTAAGAAGGTAGCCAGTAGCCCGGGTGCCAAAAGCTGACAGGGCATGTTCACTGAATGCAGTCGTAAAGATGACTGCTGGTGGGGGTGAAAGCTCGCCAAGCTTGCGTGCTGCATTCAAACCATCCATTCCCGGCATGTGGATGTCTACCAGGGCAATGTCTGGCTGCGACTGTTTGACCAGGGTGATCAGCTCCTCACCATTGCAGGCTTCGCCGACGACTGCACAGTCGGGTATTTCCTTTAGCATTCTGCGCAGTCGGCTACGGGCAAGGGGCTCATCATCTGCAATGACTATATTCATGTCTGGCTACTGTGGCGGGGGAACTCGAGTTCCACTTGAAAACTTCCACTCTCCGTCTTTGTCTTTAATTTTGCATCGTTGCCATAAAGCCAGTGGAGCCGCTGTTCTGTATTTTGCAGTGCTTCACCTGTGCCCGGGTTTTGCTGTTTACCGATTGGATTCGTGATGGTCAATTGCAAATGATCCTGTGTAAATCTGCTGAAAATCCGAATACAACCACCCTCAGGAATACATTCGATACCGTGACGAACCGCATTTTCTATTAAAGGCTGAAGCGTAAGCGGGGGCAGAGAAAAGTCTTCGGTAGATGGGTCCAGTTGCCAGTCGACTTTTAAACGATCGCCAAGACGTAATTGCTCCATGCGTAAATAGGCGCGGCACAATTCGAGTTCTTCTGACAGGCTGACATGTTCGCTGGCCTCACCCAGGTTGGCACGGAACAGGGTGGCAAGGTCTTCGACAGCGGTTTCTGCGGCTTGGGGTTGGCTAGCCGTGAGTTCCGCAATGCTGTTCAGGGAATTAAAAAGAAAGTGCGGACGTATCCGCGCCTGCAGGAGTTCGTATCGTGCCTGTCCAGCCGCAATGATTTCCCTGCGCCACTGGTGCTGTAGCCAGAAGTATCTCAGCGTCAGCGCGCTAATGACTGCACATACACCGAGGCTGCGAATCATAAGTTCATTATGCGACATCGTAAAAGCCAGGGGCAGGCGATAAGTGTTGCTCAGGTAGAAGGCGATTTCTGTAATCGACCCGGTGAGAATCAGCAGCAGGGCATAGGCCAGCACAGCAACTAGTGGGCCAGCTTTGCTATGCATTTTTCGACGTAGCAGGCAGAGACCGGCGGCACTGCACAGGCCTATCCACTGCAGGTAAATAGAGAACCAGAGCAGGCTTTCCCACAGACCAGGGCCGATATCGGCAGCAGCAAGCGTAATAAGTACAGCGACCAGTTCGGTGATAAATAAAACGACAAAGACTGCCGGACCAGCACAGAAGTCCGGTAGGAAGTCTGCACCACTGGGGCCGAGCTGAGAAGCAGGTCTGGCTGTATTCATAGTTCAAGTCTTGGCGCGAAAGGCTCAATTGGTCAAGCCCACGGGCTATACTGTGCACCTTTAGGCATCGAAACGAAACCAAGACCATGAGTACGGACAATCCACACGGCAAACCCTGGGGTGGGCGGTTTAGCGAGGGCACAGACGCTCTTGTAGAAGCGTTCTCGGAATCAGTCAGCTATGACAGGCGGCTATATGCGCAGGATATAGCTGGTTCGCTCGCCCATGCCCGCATGCTTGGACGTGTTGGTGTGCTGGATGACACGGAAGTTAAAAAAATTATCGGTGGGTTGGAAGCGATTCGAGCCGAAATAGAAACAGGCAACTTCGAGTGGTCAACGCAACTTGAAGATGTGCATATGAACATTGAGGCGCGCCTGACCGAGCGGATTGGCGAGGCCGGTAAAAAACTACATACCGGTCGGTCAAGAAATGACCAGGTCGCAACCGATGTGCGGTTATATCTGCGTGATGGAATTGATTTCCTTGATGCTGAATTGGCCAGACTGCAAGTGGCATTGGTGGATCTGGCCGAGCGGGAAACAGACACCATCATGCCGGGCTTTACCCATATGCAGGTTGCCCAACCGGTTTCATTTGGTCATCACATGATGGCCTGGTTTGAAATGATCGTGCGGGACAGGGCGCGTCTGGCTGATTGCCGTAAGCGGGTAAACGTATTGCCGCTGGGGTCGGCTGCATTGGCGGGTACAACCTATCCGATTGACCGGGCCTATGTGGCCGAGCAACTTGGATTTGATGCGGTGTCGGAAAACTCACTGGATGCTGTATCGGATCGGGATTTTGCTATCGAGTTCACCGCGCTGGCGAGTGTGCTGATGATGCACCTGTCACGCTGGTCCGAAGAGATGATTCTCTGGGCGTCTGCACAGTTTGGATTTGTATCGCTGCCCGACAGGTTTTGCACGGGGTCGTCGATCATGCCACAGAAGAAAAATCCTGATGTACCTGAACTGGTAAGGGGTAAGACTGGCCGGGTATATGGAGACCTGACTACCTTGCTAACTATTATGAAAGGCCAGCCACTGGCATATAACAGGGACAACCAGGAAGACAAGGAGCCGTTATTTGATGCCCTGGATACGGCGTTGGCTTCGGTAAG
The DNA here is from genome assembly GCA_041622995.1 of Nevskiales bacterium. Taxonomy (GTDB): domain Bacteria; phylum Pseudomonadota; class Gammaproteobacteria; order Nevskiales; family CAJXLF01; genus CAJXLF01. The sequence continues at coordinate 1,816 of JBFJXR010000047.1, read as the reverse complement.
CCTGTTCGCTGCGATGATCCCGAATATTGAAGTTAAGCGTGATGCCTGCAAGCTGGCGGCAGCCAGGGGTTTTTCCACAGCCACGGACCTGGCGGACTATCTGGTGCGTAAAGGCGTGCCTTTCAGGGATGCGCATGCGGTGGTCGGCCAGTCTGTGCAGTTTGCTATCGAGCAGGGCAAAGACCTGTCAGAACTGGCTTTGACCGAGCTTCAGCAGTTTAGTGATGTTATTGCAGAGGATGTATTTGATGTACTTACTCTAGAAGGCTCTCTGGCAGCCCGTGATCATATCGGGGGTACTGCTTCGGCTCAGGTCAAGCTGGCGATTGCGCGTGCCCGCGCACGAATTTAACAGTTTCACCTGGGTAAAATGACCATCTCAAATCGTTAATATTTTGCTTATCCGTAACCGATATATTATTAAGAGCGTTACCGGGATTTGAGGTGTAGAGTTATCCAGGCAAGCAGTTTTTGAATAGAGGTAGTGACTTTGTAATGGATTGGCTAGCAGACGATGATACGGAGCAGGCTGCCCCCACTCATCAAAATACTCAGGCGCAGGCCTGGAAAATTCTTGTGGTGGATGACGAAGAAGAAGTACATCGTGTTACGCGCCTTGCCCTGCGCCGCTTTTCTCATGAAGGCCGTACGGTAGATTTGTTAAATGCCAATAATGGAGCAGAAGCCTGTGTTCTGATTGAGCAGCATCCCGATATCGCGGTGGTATTTCTGGACGTGGTAATGGAGACCGATGACGCCGGACTACGGGTGATTGAACATATCCGTGAAAGGCTTGGAAATAAATTTGTCAGAATTATCGTTAGAACAGGTCAGGCAGGGAGAGCCCCGGAAATAGCCATTGTCGCTAAATATGACATCAATGGGTATCGTGAAAAAACTGAGTTAACCTCAGACAAGTTGCTAAGCCAACTTTATACCGCGCTATCCTCTTATCGGGACATCATGGCGCTCAATGCTGAAATGGTGCAAAGACGCGAAGCGGCCAATAAGCTGGTTCAGCAATACGCGCAGCTTCAAGAGGCGAATCGACGTCTTGAACATTTTGCAAAAGCGGCATCACATGATTTGCAGGAGCCGTTGAGAAAAATTCAAATGTGGGCGGATCGTCTGAGCAAGATCATGTCTGATCATAAAGACGAGAAGGTCAACGATATTGTCAGCAAGCTTTTTTGGGGCAGCAAGAAAATTTCCGACCTGATTGTGGAAATCAAGCGGGCGTCCATGCTCGAGTCAGATGAGCCGGAAATTATCCATATAGATGTGAATGAGTTGCTCATTGAAGTATTTGAGGAAGAGCTGGAAGCCTCGCAGGCCATTCAGCCGGAATTAAAAATAGAAGAGTTACCCGTTATACAGGGGGATCGCTCCAGTCTGAAGCTATTGTTCAGCAGTCTGATTAAAAGCATTGCCTTGAATAACCCGGCCCAGGAAGAGGTGAAGATCAGAGTTAAACAAGGCGAGCAAGCGGCAGATCATGTTCAGATATTAATATCTGACCAGGGAGAGGGTATTGCACCGGACGAAATGCAGAAAATTTATGAGCCGTACTCAAACGTAGTGATTAATGGGGTTGCCTGTAAGGGTATTGGGCTCTACCTGAGTAAACGCATTGCCCAGGTACATGGAGGTGATATTGATTGTGTCAGTGAATTTGGAAAAGGCACTGAAGTTAGGATTGTGCTGCCGCTTAATGAACAAGCCACACTCAATGCAACATTACAGCACGCTCAGCCAGTAGAAGAAGCGCCTTGAGCGTAGGCGTCGTTTTTGATGGCTGGTAAGCTCATCGGCAATT
>JBFJXR010000046.1:0-18615 GCA_041622995.1 Nevskiales bacterium | reverse complement strand
TGTGAATGTGCTGGTTAATCAGCGTTTTCCGGAAATCCTTGAGCCGGGTAACGACTTTATCAAGAGCTCATATATCCTGCCGGATAATGCGCTTAAAGACGTGCAGGCGCCGCGTATCACGGAAAAACCGGATACGCGGCCCGATAAGGTTCCTGCTAATGTCTGTTCTTAAGGCTTAATGACTGTTCCTTGTCTTCCTGCCTAGACCTAGTAACGATAAAAGTCCAAGCAACAGCAGGCCAATGCCCGGCTGTTGAGGACTTCCTGTAGTACAGCCAGAGCCACTTTTGCCTTTGGGGCCGGCTGGTCCCTGAGGGCCGCCGGCTGGCCCTGCGGGACCGGTCGCTCCTGTCGCTCCGTTTGCGCCATCAGTGCCATTGGTGCCATTAGTGCCATTAGTGCCATTAGTGCCAGCGGGCCCAGGTGGTACTGTTACCGGTGCAATCGGATCCACGATAATGCCATTTGCAATGCCGTCGTTATCCCCGGCACCACCATCAGTCAACACTACGCTGAAGCTGTCACCATTGATCAGGGTAGGAAATTCCACACAGCCCGTGTCCAGGCATTTCACTACCTTGTCCGGTGCGCTGCCGGCCGATAATTCAAAGGTCAGGGTGGCATTACTACCCGGCTTCAGGTCGCGTATCTCGACACTAAAGAAGCCATTAGGGTAATCCACATGCGTCGGCGCGCCCGCAGGGGATGCTGTACCTGTGAGTTTGGTAATGCTTCCGCTATCAGTGGTCAGCGTGACGGTATCGCCTTTGCTGTCTAGTGTAGTAGCCACATTGCTTCCCAAGCCATTGGTACCCGTCACGTTTACTACATGATCTTCCACTTCGCCATCAGGCGCTATGCCCACCGGGGTATTGCAACTTCTGGGTGCACTGCACAGTCTTAAACGGGTATATCTACGACCCAGTGTGGTATCGGCTGGTATCAATGGGGTTAATGTAATACTACCCGCGGACATGTCTGCATCTTCGGCGATTTGCTCGCCGTTATCGTCCCAGTCACCGTCACTGTTAAGGTCGATCCATGCATTGAGCAGACCGCCGGAAGCCGTAATATTGATACTGGCTGCGGTGCCGGGTTCCAGAGTTGCACTTGTCAGTCCGTCTTCATCGGCTGTGCCATTATTATCTGCATCTGCATTGATGGATGGCTGTCCGTCGCTCTCGATATCCGGGGCGGTATTGCCCAGTATCGGGTTAGGTGCCACCAGGTCCACCATATGGGCAGCACCGTTATCAATAAACAAGGTGGGGTAAATGTCCGGAGCGTCTCCAGTATCAAGGCCGTGAGTGGCCGGATTCAGGAACTCGAAGGCTCCAATATCGCAGGTGGCACTTGTGCCACCATGTTGCGGTCGGGCAATACCCCGCTGGTCAATATCGCCTGCGTTTGTACAAGCAGTTGCATCTCCTGCATCAATGGCGTTGCTGCCTGTTTTCAATGCATGAGTTTCCGTGGGACCACCATTAAACGCGAGTAGATCAAGTTTCAGATCGGAAGGCGAAGTGGGCGAGTCGTTTATCAGAATGCCTGTCGTGCCACAGGATGGGTCGGTAACCAAATTGTGGCTTCCCTGAGCTGGCTGCGGTGGTGGCGGTGGGTTCTGTTGCTTCGGTTGGTTAATTGGTCCACAGGCTTGTTCTCCTGTTGTCTGGGCAATGATCGTGTTGTTGAGGGTGAGTGTGCCCCCAAAAGCAACTCCGTCCGCGTAACTATTGCCATAGTAAGAGTAATAAGATCCAACGATTCGGTTGTGAGCAACAGTACTGTTGGTGAGTGTGACGTCGCCAGATACATGTAGCCCGCCTCCTTCGTGAGAAGTACGGTTACCCGAGACTGTGCTATTAGTGAGCGTGGCATTCCCTTTTGCGACAAAAAGACCACCACCACCACCCCGGGAATTAAAACGAAAAAAAGTACTTCCGGTGTTATTCGATAGGGTGCTATTTGTCAGGGTTGCGTTGCCATATGTAACAGTTAGCCCGCCGCCAAAGACGGATTTGTTGCCCGAAACGGTACTGTTTGTCAGGGTGGCACCATTCTGGGCGATTACTCCAGCACCAAGGGTGTAGCCGTAGTAGTTGAAGGCGCTATTATTACCGTTGTCTGACACGGTGGTGCTCGTTAGTGTGGCATGACCCCCCGCGATTAACGCAATTGCATTGCCAGAAACCGTACTGTTTACCAGCGTGACGTCCCCAGACGCATGTAACCCTGCGGTGTCGTTATCTGACACAGTGCTATTTGTCAGCGTGACGTTATTGTTAATCCACAACGCAGCGGATTGAAAACTGTCACCCGTATTTTGCCGTACGGTTACATCGTGAAGCATTAGCTCGGATGCGCTGTATAGGGCACTGCCTCCATCATAATAGGCATACTTATTGTTATTGCTAATGTGTTCGCCCTGACTCAGGGTGACCCCGCTGATCGAGCTTGGGGAGGTGTTATTGCTTATATTAAAAACACGATGCTCCAGACCGGGTGCAGTGCTGTTGTTATTGCCGAATATGCTGAGCCTGGTTGCTCCTGGGCCATTGATGTTTAGGGGCTCAGTGATTTCGATTTCACCTTCAGAGGCATCAAGCTTGATGATGCCGCTCACTGCGTTCAAGTCCACCATGTCGGGACCAGCTACCCCTGCAGCGCAGTCGCCATTAGTACGGTCCGCACCCGCATTGGCATTCGCCACTGCCTCACGAAGGGTGCAGGCAGCATCGCCGGGGGTATTGCTATCGGCCGTGCTGTTGACTGTAATAATGTTGGGGGCTAGTGCTTGTGCTGGCGCAGTTGCCAGTGCAAGGCCCAGTACCGCAAGGGTGCCCATACTGCTGAAGGTGATATGTCGAGCGGCAATGTCGCGACCGTAACTGTTTGGGGTTATCGATTCTGAAGAGCAATTACGCTCCCAGCCCTTGCCTGAAGGCAGTTGGTGTTTATTCTGCACGTTGGTTCTCCTCCCATACTGCTGTGTTCCTTCACACCGTGCGGTATAGATATGTTGTTTTGCGAGCTGTCAGCTAAGCGATTTTTTCTTTCTTATCTTCCACCCTATATGTCAAAGGTATGCATTGCAATTTATTAAAAAAATGCTGTTTACATTGAGTTGGCGTAGTACTCCACTTTGGTGAGGTTGCGGAGGTTTGGGATACAGTAAGGTTTCATTACATCAATCATTCAATATCCATATGAAAATTACATTTGGGTTACTGCCTGTGCTTGTCTTGGTTTTTATTTCTAGCAAGGCATTTGCAGGTACCGCAGAAGAGCCAGCTCGTTTAGGCGGTGAGCAATACACCTGCTTTGGCGCCGAGCGTGCTGGCACAGAATCCGGTGTGGCCGAGTACACGGGTAAATGGTTCAAGGAATGGCCCGGAATACAGAATAAAACCGGATATGAGCCGGGGCCATATAAAGATGAACAGCCAATTCTCAAAATCACCGCTGAAAACTTCACTGAGCATGAGCAGTACCTGACCGAGGGCATGGTGCAGATGTTCGCGGTCTATCCAGAAGCTTTCTACATGAACGTTTACCCCAGTCATCGCGACTTCCGTGTCGACGACAGCATCGTTTGTCCTGCAGCGAAAGCAAATGCGGTGAATGCAAAGCTTACAGATCAGGGGTTAGGCGTGGATGCCGAATTGGGAGGGCCATTTTTCCCTTTTCCGAAAACAGGTATCGAGGCCGTATGGAACTCGATGTTTGCGTATCGCCCCTGGTCAGAAGATGTCATTTACGACACTGCCGATGTATACCCCAACGGAAATATTGGCTGGGGCAAGGTTGATTTTATGACCTTTGGTCCGCACGGTCCGGCTGTTGCCGAAGGCAAGAAGGTCAGAACAACAGATGAAAATGTCGCAGCCTATTTTTTCTATAAAACCTTGTTGCCTTCGAGGTCTGCAAATGAGGTGGCTGTGGGTTACCAGCCGTTGAACTTCAGTGAAGAATCCACACAGGCCTGGCAATACCTGCCCGGGATCAGGCGGGTACGCAAGGCGCCTGAGGTGGGCTATGACTATCCTGTGCCGCCTGCAGGCCTGCGTACCTCGGATGATGACTCGGGGTTCAATGGTTCACCTGATCGCTATAACTGGAAACTTGTCGGCAAAAAAGAAATGTATATGCCGTATAACAATTTCCGGATTAATGACCCGGCGGTGCCCTATAAGGAATTGACCACGCCGAATACCCTCAACCCCGAGTACGTGAGATATGAACTGCATCGGGTCTGGGTGATTGAAGGTACATTGAAGGAAGGGCATAGGCACATCTATCGCAAGCGTAAGCTTTATGCCGACGAGGATGGCTGGCGTGTACTGGGTGCCGATGCCTGGGATACACAGGATAGCCTGTATAAAGTGACCAATATTCTCTGGTTTTATTCACAGGAGGCAGGTGCCTTCCATCGAGGCGTATCGGTGTATCATGACCTGACATCGGGTGCCTATGAAGCGACCTATCTGGTAAATGAAGCGGGCCCTGATTGGTGGCGACTGAATAAACCGATGAATAAGCGTGAATTCAGCCCCCAGGCGGCGGCCATGGCGGGGCAGTGAATACTCTGATTTTTTTGTACTGAAAAAATCAGATGATGATTTCCAGAACAAGGCATCTAAGAATGCTTACAAGAATATCTACGCATTTCCGACATTCAAATGCATCGACATAATGCAAAGTTTTGACTTCATCGAATCACCCAACTCTGGAGTTAGACAATGACGAGATTAGTAGACATTGAAGGCATTGGGCAAACCTATGCCTCCAAGCTGAAATCAGCAGGTGTAAGAAGCCTTGAAAACCTTTTGAAGCAGGGCCATAACAAGAAGGGCAGGCAATCGATAGCGAAAATTTCCAGTGTGAGTGAGAAACTCATTCTGGAATGGGTCAATCGCGCTGATTTATCCAGAATTAAAGGTGTCAGTACACAGTATGCTGACATGCTTGAACAGGCAGGGGTCGATACCATTCCGGAACTTGCTCAACGCAATGCCCAGAACCTTGTTGCAAAAATGGCTGAGGTGAATGCAGTCAAGAAACTGGTGCGAAAACTTCCATCAGAGAAACAGGTTGAAGGCTGGATAAACCAGGCCAAGTCTTTGCCACGTATGGTTACCCACTAATCAATTGATTTGCTATAAAACTGCGGTGGCTTGTACTTGGCCATCGCAGTTTTATGTGCATGGATATATACATTTTCGAAGCAAGGCGTAGGCTATAGATTGGCCTCGCAACGATTGCGTATGGTTTTAGGGAAGTTGTGAGGGCTGAAATAAATTCACTCATGGCGTATTGATGCCATGCAGGAAGCCAGAATGAATAAAATACTGATTGGTAAAGGTGAGTCCCAGGTTAACCTGCTCGCCCAATATGGTAACCGTCATGGCCTGATTGCAGGTGCTACCGGTACCGGTAAAACAGTTACGTTGATGGTACTGGCCGAGGGTTTTTCCAGACTCGGTGTGCCCGTCTTTATGGCCGATGTGAAAGGCGATGTTGCAGGTCTTTCGATGGCTGGCAAGCCTTCTGAAAAGCTTACCGAACGTGCTAATAAACTGGGTGTGCAAGGCTATCAGCTTGAACCAAGTCCAGTGGTCTTTTGGGATATTTACGGAAAATCCGGGCACCCGGTAAGGTCTACGATCAGCGAGATCGGACCGACTTTGCTCGGACGCATCCTTGAATTGAATGAAACGCAGACCGGGGTGCTTGAAATAGTTTTCAAGCTTGCCGATGATCAGGGGTTGTTGCTGCTCGATCTGGATGACTTGCGGGCTCTGCTTGGTTTTGTTGTCGAGAATCGCAAGGCAGTATCAGGCGAGTATGGCCTGGTCAGTACGCAGTCAGTCGGTGCCATTCAAAGATCACTGCTAACGCTTGAGCGAGAGGGTGGCGAATCATTTTTTGGTGAGCCAGCACTAGAATTGAATGACCTGATGCGCACTGACCTTAGTGGTAAGGGCATTATCAATATTCTGGCCGCTGATCAGCTCATCCTTAAGCCCCGACTTTATTCCAGCTTTCTACTGTGGCTTTTGTCAGAGCTTTTTGAATCACTACCCGAAGTGGGTGACCTGGATCGACCTAAGTTGGTGATGGTTTTTGATGAAGCGCATTTGCTGTTTGATGATGCACCGCCAGCACTGCGTCAGCGCGTCGAACAGGTCGTTCGTATTATTCGTTCCAAGGGTGTTGGTGTTTATTTTTGTTCGCAGTTTCCTGACGATGTGCCCAATGAAATACTCGGTCAATTGGGCAACCGGATACAGCATGCATTGCGAGCCTATACACCCCGTGACCAGAAGGCTGTTCGGACTGCGGCACAGTCTTTCGTTGTTAACCCAAAACTGGATGTGGCCAAAGTGATCTCTGAGATGGGTGTTGGCGAGGCGCTGGTTTCCACGTTGGCTGACAAGGGAGTACCCACAGCTGTAGAGAGAACGCTAATCAGTCCTCCACGTTGTCGCATGGGTGCGATCACGGATGAAGAACGGGCGACAGTCCGGTCTCGCAGTCCGGTGGGCGCCAAGTACGATCAGCCAGTAAACAGGGAGTCTGCCTATGAAATCCTGAAGGCCAGAGCAGAAAAGGCCCAGGCCGAACCGGAGCGGAAGGGCAAGCAGGAAATGAAGAAACAGCCTGAAGAACGCAGTGCCATGAGTGAATTAATGTGGGGTACCAAACGCCGACAGGGACTTGCACAGACAATGGCCAAGCAGACAGCCCGCACCGTGGGTAGTCAGCTCGGTCGCCAGATCATACGCGGGATTCTGGGCAGTATTATGGGCGGTCGCCGTTAACATCGGGGATGCCGGTTCCACTGTCAAAGAGTTAAAGATCGACTCCTAAAGCCGCAATTCTATCTGGCACCCAGTATTCGGTCAGAATGCCAGTGATCCTCTAACCCAGAGAAAAATTAATGTGTATCCTGTCACTTGATCAGGTGCTGATTTCCAACAGGGTAGAAAATGAGATTCCTTACGCAATATTGCTCAATCATGGTGATAATCTTGCTGGCTTCGCCAGGTCAGGGTTATGCCAAGGCGCCTCCCGAAGAAGTCGCCAAACTGGGTAAAGAGCTTACGGCCATTGGTGCCGTGAGGGCGCCTAATGCAGATGGCAGTATTCCCGAGTGGAGCGGGCCGGTAAATTTCACGGAAGAACAACGACAACTCACGCCAAAACAGATCGAGGAGATGGATCCGGACAAGTTGTCTGAGGTCTTTGCCGGTGGAGAGGTGAGTGATCCGAAGTTCGTCATCACTGCGGCAAACATGGCCGAGTATGCCGACAAACTGACGGAAGGTCACAAGATTTTATTGCAGCGATTTCCCACTTACAAAATGCCGGTTTTCGAGAGCAAGCGTTCGGGATACTTCCCGCAGGCGATTGAGGAGGCAACGATAAAGAATGCATCCAGCGCGGTGCTGGAAGGCACAGAGGACGTGATTGGTGCCAAACTTGGTTTCCCTTTCCCCATACCCAGTCGCCCGGAAGAAATTATCTGGAATCACAAGATGAAGTTTCGTGGCACGGCAGTTCGGCGTTACAACAATCAGGCCATTGTGCAGCTGGATGGCAGCTATACCATTACCAAGCTGATTGAAGACGTTAAATTCAAGTACGCGAATGTGGAAGAACCAGCTGGCGAAGATAACTCCTTGTTGTTGTATTACATGTCGGAATACCTGTCTCCACCCCGCATTGTGGGGCAGTTTATTCTGGCGCGTGACCCGGTCAGGGGTTCACGAGAAGCCTGGGTCTATAACCCGGCCATTCGACGGGTAAGGCGCTTGCCGGACGCGGGTTTTGATAATCCGACAGAAGGCTCGGACAGTCAGCAAACCTATGACCAGATTGATATGTTCAACGGCTCACTGGAGCGTTATAACTGGAAGCTGATCGGCAAGAAGGAAATGTATATTCCCTACAACTCCTGGTCGATTGCTGATCGGCGTCTGAAATACGATGACATTCTCAAGCCGAAACATATTAATCAGGATAAAACCCATTACGAGCTGCACCGTGTCTGGATCGTCGAGGCCTATCTTCGGGATGGGACCAGTCATATCTTCAAGAAACGCCGGTTCTATATCGATGAAGACAGCTGGTCGATTGCTGCTGTTGATTTATATGACAACCGTGACGAATTCTGGAAGTTTCAGGAAGGACATCTGGGCACATATCCCATGATCCCAACGGTTACAGCGATTCCGGAAGTGATTTATGACATGCAAAGCGGTCGTTATTTTGTCACGGCCATGCAAAATGAAGACAAAACCAGTGATTTCCGTATTGAACTGGATGATGATTACTTCAGTACACAGAGTCTCAAAAAGAAAGTTTCAAGATAATCACAGGCATACAACTACCTGAAATGGTTCTTGACTGCGTAATTCGTAGGTTCCATGCTGGCAGTTCGAAATACGGTAATGATTCAGGACGCAGGCCATGAATGACAATCCAATTGATATATTACAAGTTGATGTATTAATAGTAGGTGCCGGTGTGTCCGGTATCGGTGCAGCCTGTCACCTGAAGCGTGAATGTCCCGGCAAAACTTTTGCCATTATCGAACGTCGCCAGGACATAGGTGGCACCTGGGATCTGTTTCGCTATCCCGGTATTCGTTCTGATTCCGACATGTTTACCTTTGGTTACAACTTCAAGCCCTGGATAAATCCACAAACGCTGGCTGATGGCCCCTCGATCAAAAGTTATGTCAAAGAGGCGGCATCTGAAAACGCTGTTGATCAGCATATTCGCTATGGCACGAAAATGGTCAGTGCGGAGTGGCAAAGCAGCGAGTCACAATGGACAGTCACCGTTGAGGCAGAAGCCACCGGAGAGCGACAGGAATACCGTTGTAACTTCCTTTTGGGTTGTACGGGTTATTACAACTACGACAAACCTTATCGGCCAGATTTCCCCGGGGAAGAAAACTTCAAGGGGACCATGGTGCACCCGCAGCTCTGGCCGGATGACCTGGATTACAAGGGCAAAAAGGTTGTGGTTGTCGGAAGTGGCGCCACCGCTATAACGCTGGTGCCGGCCATGGCGGACGATGCGGCGCATGTCACCATGTTACAGCGCTCACCGACCTATATTTTTTCATGGCCGGCAATCGATCCCTTGTCAGCATTCTCACAGAAGTATTTGCCTGAAAAGCTGGCCTATCGAATAACCCGCATGCGAAATGTGCGTTTCCAGAGAATTATTTATTACGTATCCCAGAAATGGCCGAATTTCTCCAAGCGCTTCCTGCTTAACCGGGCGCAGAAGGATCTGGGTGAACAGGTAAACATGCAGGATTTCACACCTAACTACGGACCCTGGGATCAACGCATGTGCATCGTGCCAGACGGGGACATGTTTAATGTTGTGCGAGAGGGCAAGGCCTCGGTGGTTACGGATCACATTGATAGCTTTACGGAAAACGGTATCCGGCTGAAATCGGGCAAGGAACTGGAAGCGGACATCATTATTACGGCTACCGGTCTCGATTTGCAGATGCTCGGCGGTGCGGAACTCACAGTGGATGGCAAGCCGGCGCCGGTGAACGAAAGGCTGACATATAAAGGTGTGCTGCTGGAAGGCATTCCGAATTCGGCCATGATCTTTGGATACATCAATGCCTCCTGGACGCTGAAGGCGGACATCGCGAGTGAATATGTCTGCCGCCTGCTGAATCACATGGATGAGAAGAAATACAGCAAGGTTGTGCCTGTTGATAAGCAGGATCACAGGACCGACCATACGGTGTTCGGGGCATTAACCTCAGGCTATGTGAAGCGGGCCAACAAGGTGATGCCAAGGCAGGGCACAGCGGCTCCCTGGTTTGTTACGCAGAACTTCATGAAAGATGCCCCTGACTTAAGGTATTCACCTCTTGAGGATGAGTATCTCTCATTTGACGATCGTGAGCCTGCAGGTGCTCCGGGTCTGGGTGCGAATATTGGCTTCAAGTTGCGTGCAGTGGTAGGGCGCGTCTAGTTCTGGTTTTCTTTTAATGGCAGAAGTATTTCTGCCTATACATATTTATCAATAGGATTTGGACTCATGTCAGATGTACCCGTTACCGTTATCGCCAATTTCACCGTTCACGATGCAGATACCTACCGTATTTACGAGAAAGGGTTTTTCCCGATATTGAAAAGACACGGAGGAGAGTTCATCACCTATGATGACAATCCGACCACCTTTGAAGGTGATGATCCTCGTGAAGGGCGTGTGGTGCTGTTTAAATTCCCGTCAGAGCAGGCAGCGACGGAATGGTATAACGACCCGGACTATCAGGCTTTGTCTGAACATCGTCGCGCCGGCACAAGTCTTAGATTCATCACCATGATTCACGGTATCCCTCCGCGTTGATGGTCAGTCTTTATGATTGGCAACCTCCAGTCGCAGATGTAAGGGCAGCATGAAAGTCTTTCTGACAGGTTCAACGGGCTTCGTTGGTGCCCATACCGCATTGGCCTTGCTGGAAGCCGGGCACGAACTACGTTTGCTGGTTCGTAACAAGGAATTCGCACAAAGTTATTTTGCCAAGCGAGGATATCAACTGGATGACTTCGTTGTGGCGGATATGCGTGATATCTCCAGCATCAGGCAGGCAATGGCTGGATGTGATGCCGTGTTACATGCGGCAGCCGTGGTGTCCCTGGATCCGAACAAGGCTCAGCAAACCTATGATGCGAATGTCGGTGGTATGAAAGCTGTGATTGGCACAGCCTGCGAACTCGGAATCAAGAGCATAGTTTATGTGTCCAGCGTGAGTGCATTGTTCTCTGCAAAAATTGATTCGATTGATGAGACGACACCTCTGGCAGAATCTCATGAACCTTATTCCAGATCAAAACGCGATAGTGATGAATATGTACGAGGCCTGCAGAAGCAGGGGTTTCCTGTCAACATCACTTATCCGACCGCAATTGTCGGGCCGGATGACCCGCGACTCAGCGAAGCCAATAAGGCGGTCATTTCATTTGTAACCGGAATGATTCCGAGAACCACCACTGGCTTCCAGTGCGTGGATGTCAGGGATCTGGCACAGGCACATCGTTTTTTACTGGAAAACCCGCCCTCGGATGATTGCGAATCCGGGCGTTACATTATTGGTGGGCACTACTATAGCTGGGATGAGCTACATCAACAGGTTCAGGCTCAGGTATCGAGGAAAATTCCCCACCCACCTGTGCCGGCCGTATTGCTTCGTGCAATGGGTGCATTTATGGATATGGTTAAGAAAATAATTCCCTTTGAAACCCATATTTCATCGGAATCCATGGCATTTGTAACGCAGTGGAAGGTGGCTGATTCCAGAAAGTATATGGCAGCATCCGGACAGGACTTTCGTGCTGGAAATATCACCTTCGCTGATAGCATTAGCTGGTTGGCTGAAGCAGGGCATTTGGATAAAAAGTATTTGGGACAATCGTGAGCAGGAACTTTTTTTGTAGATAATTACCTACAGTAATCATATGTGTTTATCTATATTGTGTAGGTGCCAGAGGCGTTACTATCCAGTATTAAATTTGACTTTTATGTTAAAAAAATGAAACCAGCCCCACTGCCTGAAAACGAAAAGGAGAGATTAAAATCTCTGGAAAGTTATGAGATTCTGGATACCATGCCAGAGCAGGCATATGACGATATCACGTCAATTGCAGCAGAAATATGTGATACACCCATAGCGCTTGTCAGCCTTGTGGATGAGGGGCGCCAGTGGTTTAAATCAAGAGTGGGCTTATCTGCGACAGAAACCCCGCGAGATATTGCATTTTGTTCGCATGCCATGCTGCAGCCCGAGGTATTTGAAATACCGGATGCACTTCAGGATGAGCGCTTCTGTGACAATCCTCTAGTTACTAGTGACCCCAATATCAGGTTTTATGCAGGCGCCCCTCTTATCACCTCGGATGGATTTGCTTTGGGCACCTTGTGCGTGATTGATCGGGTTCCAAAATATTTATCTGCGGAGCAGAAGGCAACCCTGCAGGCCCAGAGTCGTCAGGTGGTATCGCAAATCGAGTTAACCAAGGCAGTCAGGGATTTGGTTGACTTGCATAAAAAAACCGAAGCGCAGGCCAATGAACTCAAACGTTCTAATGAGGATTTGCATCAATTTGCCCATGTTGTAGCGCATGATTTAAAAGCGCCACTGAGGTCGATTGACGGCATGCTGGAGATACTACGCGACAAATATCTTTCTTCACTGGATGAAAAGGCAGAAGACTATGTAAATCGATCTATTAATGCAGCGCGTCGAATGAATCGGTTAATAGATGATTTGCTGAATTTCGCTGCGCTCGATGGGCGGGTAGACCAGTCGGCCCAGTGTGCAAGTAAAGATGCTCTAAATTACGCCATCGAGAATATAGAGAGCGATATCAATAGTCGGCACGCTGAGGTTAAGATGGGCGACATGCCATCGGTGAAAATCAAGGAACCCCACTTAATCCAGATTTTCCAGAACCTCATTTCAAATTCGATCAAGTTTACGCCGAATGAACGGATACCTCTTATTCAAGTCGCCGCCAATTCATCTGATAAAGAAGTGGAATTTACAGTCACTGACAATGGATTAGGTGTGGAGCCCGGTCAGGTTGATAAGGTATTTACACTTTTTACCCGATTGCATACGGACGAAAGCATTCCCGGGACAGGTATCGGCCTGGCGACTGTGCGAAAGATTATTGAAAACTATAACGGTAAAATCTGGATGACGTCGGAGGCAGGTAAAGGTTCAGTCGTACATTTTGTATTGCCGGCGGCTTAGAAACGCAAACTGGCTGCGAGTCGATATGCTCTCCCTGCCGCAGGTTCGTAATAGCGACCACCAAAGGCATTTATCCTGACGTTGTCGTTATAGTCCTCATCAAGAATATTGTCTATGCCCAGCTGTAGTTGCCAGACTGGTGAATTGAAAAGTGAGCCCAGATCGACGGAAGCCTGCAGATGGAGCAATTCATAAGCAGATACTTTCTCAGTGTTCTCGTCATCTGCGTATAACTTGCCTATGTGCTGCCCGATTACTGCCAGCCTGTATGCATCCTGCTTGAAATTCAGGGACATCCACAGTTGTTGATCAGGAATGCCTGGCAGGCTTTTACCAGTAAGTTCGCCGGAATCAAACTCGTTTTCTGACAAGGTATAACTTGATATCAGTGACCAGGCTGAACTCAGTTGAGTGTTTGCACTGAGCTCCAGTCCCATGCGTTGTGTTTTTCCCGCGTTGCGATAAAAGGTTCGGCCTGGCTGGGCGGCGAGTTCAAACGGCAACAGCTCGTCATCAACGTCTATGTGATAGATGGCAACCGAGTAGCCTACAGATTGCCATTGTCCTTTGAATCCGATTTCCTTGTTCAGTGCTTCACTGGATTCCACCTGTTCATTAAAGCCGCCACCGTTCGGATTGGCGAGTTCGGTAAAGGTCGGTGTCTCGAACGATGAGGCCACGCGAATATAAAACATGCCGCTATCGAGCCAGCGTGTAAGGCTAAGGTCAGCACTCAAGTCGTCGATATCACGATCACCTGAATTGTCACCATCCGTTAAAAACCGGTCTTCTACTTTGAGATTTAAAGTGTCATACCGGAGTCCCAGGCTGGTTTCCCATAATGGAGAAAGGGCAATGGTGTCGCGAAGGAATAGTCCAGTACTGAAGGCTTCTTCATTCTGCGCCAGTGTGCGAGCACCACGGATACCGTTGTTATTATCGAAGCGGGTACGATTGTCTTGCTGAATCTGTATATCCAGTCCGGCAGAAAAACCATGCCTGAACATCGGGCCGGAAAATTCCCGGGACAGTGTAGTGCCCAGACCACCGAAGTTGCGGTCAAACTGCACTTGTCCGCCGCCGGTAAAGGGTAGGCGATTGGAGAAGTCACGCTGGCCTGCATAACCTGTGTATTGCAGTGCCCAGTCACTGATCATCCCATCCCACGTTAACGCCACCCGCTGCTGCTCAATGGTTTCACCGGCGTTGAAATTCACATTGGCATCCCGGGCGGCTCTTCGATTTTCCCGGGCTTGTGTCGCCGTCAGACTGCCAGGGTCCTGGGCAGTAATATCCAGCGCTGAGATGTATGCATTTAATTTACCTGTGCCCAGCGGTTGACTCAGTCGTGCATTGAGCAAGCTGGTATCGGTATTGGCATGATCACGAAATCCGTTGTAACTCGTATCGGTATAAGCAGCTAACAGGCCGGTATCACGATAGTGTCCACCGCCTTCAAATCGAATGCGTCGGGAATCGAAAGAGGATGTGTGTAAATCGAGGCGTGCTTCGGGATTCTCCGGAACTGGTCGGGTCTTGAGTATGATGGCACCGCCTGACGCGTTGCCAAACAGGGAGGCCGAAGGGCCGCGAATTATTCTGGCTGAGTCGAGCAGGCCGAGATCAATCGCATCCAGCTCGGTCTGTCCGTCGGGGAGCGTCATGGGGACACCATCGAGCACCACCCGAATGCCCCGTACGCCAAAGGCGGCACGTGAACCGAAGCCTCGAATTGAGGGGCGTAAGCCCTGAGCCGCGTTATCCTGATTCTGGGTGAACAGTCCCGGTGCCGGGTCGAGGAAATCCTGCAGGCTTTGCTCGCTGGGTGAAACCAGTTCATCAGCTTCGACTTTTGTTACAGCCAGGGGAAGCCTGCTTTCCTGGTCTTCAGCAATGACCGTAATCGTCAGGCTGTCCAGCCGGTCAATTTCTTCGGCAAAAATATTGGGACTGCACAGGCAAAGCAGGGCGGCTGCCATGACAGGCAGCCGCGGGTTATCGTATTTCATAAGTTATTCTTTAATCGATTGTGAACGAGCAACCAGATCATGGCTGCGCTTGATCACGTATTGATGAATCTGCTCCATCATTTCTGGCTGTACAAGATGCCCCAGCGCCGGCATGCCCCTGTCGGAACGTGAGCCGGCAATAATGGCATTGAATTCATCATGCTCTTTCTGCTTCATGTAGCGCAGATCAGGTGTCACTGAACCACTGATGGCGGAAACGCCGTGGCAGCCGGCACAGAATGCGTGATACAGGAATTTGCCCTTGCCCAGATCCTCTTCGTTGGCAGTCAGTGCAGGTGGCGTTGGAATCGGGCGTGGTTCGTATTTGGCTTCCGGTAATGATTGCTTGCCGCCCAGCTTATAGGTGAGTACACGCGCTTCGGCCCTGACCTTGATATCAGGTTCAAACCCTGAAGAAACCAGTGGGAATACGCCACCCCACCCAGCCATAAAGGTGACGTATTGTTCACCATCTATGCTGTAGGTCATGGGTGCTGCAATTACGCCGGTGTTCGCAGGTGATTCCCAAAGCAGCTTTCCACTGTCTGCGGCATAGGCCGTCACGCGACCATCTGCTGTGCCCTGGAATACCAGATTACCAGCAGTGCTCAGCGTGCCTCCGTTCCAGGGAGAGATGTATTCCTGCGACCAGACGGCTTTCTGAGTGACCGGATCCCAAGCCAGCAAAAATCCTTTGACATCTTTGCCGATTGTCGCCAATGCATCGGCATCATCAGGGAGGTCCAGAGGCATAACGCCAAGGTTCCACAAGTGGAGTGCCTGAACAGGGGGTTGGCCAATGTCTCCATACAGATTGGCTACTATCTGTGCTGGAATGTATACCAGCCCTGTATCAGGATTGAAGGACATGGGATGCCAGTTATGTGCACCGTAGGGGCTGGGCATGACGAGTTTCGGTTCTTTGCTGTAATCACCATCCGGAGACTTGATGGGTCTGCCGGTCTCCATGTCGATGCCCGTTGCCCAGTTAACAGGCACGAAATTATTGGCAGAGATCAGTTCACCAGTCTCGCGGTCAATGACATAAAAGAAGCCGTTTTTGGGCGCCTGCATCAATACTTTGCGTTCTTTCCCCTTGATTTTCAGCTCAGCCAGGATGATGTGCTGCGTTGCCGTGTAGTCCCAGGTGTCACCGGGTGTGGTCTGGTAGTGCCAGACGTATTCACCCGTGTTGGGGTTGAGGGCGACAATAGATGAAAGAAACAGATTGTCCCCTTTGCCCTCTGAACGATATTTAATATTCCAGGGTGAACCATTGCCAGTGCCTATATACAAAAGATCCAGTTCCGGGTCGTAGGCCATGGAGTCCCAGGCAGTACCACCGCCTCCGTGCTCAACCCATGCGTTGCCGTGCCAGGTCTTGACCGCCATTTCCAGCGCGGCATTTTCCTGTGGTTTGGAAGGGTCTCCTGGTACGGTATAGAAGCGCCAGATCATCTGACCCGTTTTGGCATCGTAGGCGGAGACATAACCGCGTACGCCAAGTTCAGCACCGCCATTCCCAATGATGACCTTGCCCTTGATAATGCGGGGGGCACCGGTGATGGTGTAATTGCGTGTTTGATCGACGGTGACTTCAGACCAGAGTTCTGTGCCTGTTTTGGCGTCCAGTGCTATCAGACGACCATCAAAGGCGCCAAGATAAACCTTGCCCTCCCAAACAGCGACGCCTCGATTGATAACACCACAGCAGGCTTTGCCGGCGACGCCCCGGTCAACCTTGGGATCATATTTCCATAATAAGTCGCCATTACGTGCATCAAAAGCGTACACCATGCTGAATGCTCCAGTGGTATACATGATGCCGTCGACGACGATAGCTGTGGCTTCCACACCCCGGTCGACATCCAGCTTGTAGCTCCATTCGAGCCCGAGTTGGGAAACGTTCTCGGTGTTGATCTTCTTGAGAGGGCTGTATCGCTGCTCGTCGTAGGTGCGACCATGAGACATCCAGTTACCGGGTTCCTTGTCCGCAGCAATAATGCGGGCCCCATCAACTGCAGCAGGTTTTGCTTTGCTTGTATTGTCAGCTTCATCCGCTGCCGGTTTTTTGTCACGGTCACAGGCCGTGGATAGACCAAACAGGATGATTGTAACTGCTGCAAATGCATGTTTTAGCCAAGTCTTCATTTTCCGCCCTCACACTTATTGTTTCTACGGACAGTGTTATCAGTCACTGTTCAAAGCTAATTGGTATCAGTAGCATGGCAGCATAAACGAAAGATTTATGAATTTCATAGTTTTCAGGAGTTTCCATGAGCATTATTCAGTCGGTTCATCAGCTTGACGATATTCGGAACAACCCATCTCCATTAGCACGTGTCGACAATGCCAAGGAGGCAGCCAAAGACTTTAGACAGGAAATGCTCGCCGGCCCCAAGGTAAAGTATTACCAGAGCTTCGAACTGGTGCGGGTGCCTTATCCCTCAAAGTTTGCCTACCTTAACGCCTTTAGTCGCAGAACAGCATTTGTACAACTGGTGAACCGACTGATTGTGATTCAGTTCGACAGTGAAGATGGCCTCAAGACATTGCTGGTTTCGCCCATGGACTGGGAAAACCAGCGTGAAACACCCTATTTCAAACGCCTTGCAAATAGCGGTGGAATCTTCGCGCCCGTTGGTGAAGCACTGGTGACACGAAAAACCAATACGGTGCTGGAAGTGCTCGCAAGTATTGGGCTGAAACCGGAAGACATCGATTACATAACTTATGACCACATGCATACGGTGAATTTGCAACGCTGGCTGGGTGCAAATGGTCAGCCGGCATTATTGCCTAATGCCAGATTGCTCATCATGCGGGATGAATGGCACAGCGGTCGTGCACCAATTCCCTGGCAAAATCAGTGGTTTTGCCCACAGGGCATGGAAGGTATCCCGGAAGATAAAGTTATCCTCCTGGATGATGATGTGAAGCTCGGTGATGGCAGTGTGGCACTGATTAATACCAAGGGTCATACCGAAGGTAACCACTCCATCGTGGCACACACCGATGATGGCCTCTTCGTTACCAGCGAAAACGGTGTGAGCCTGGATGCCTACGCGCCGGAGCATTCAAATGTGCCGGGGCTTAAGGATTTCGCTAAAGCTACCGGTGCGGAAGTCATTATTAATGGCAACACGCAGGAGTATGTCGTGGATCAGTACATTTCCATGGTGCTGGAAAAGTCTATTGCAGGCCCATCGAAACAGGATGAGCGAATTCCCAATGTCGCGCCTTCATCAGAGTCTGCAGGCTTCTGGTTGTTTCCCGGAACAACGCCCAGCTTTCAGCGAGGTGAATTGAAATTTGGTTCGCTTAAAATCCCTGAATAGGAAAAGTTGAAAATCGAGAACAGGAATGCCTGATATTAATTGGTTTCAATCAATTGTTGAATGTTGCAAAGAACATTGATCTGTTTGAATTAAAAAGCTATAAACGTTAACGAGAGGAGAGTAAAAAACCTGAATTAGTTTTTTTAAATGCGAATGAGGAATTGATCATGGTAACAGCGACAATGACTTCGAGCTCGAAAACGAAGAAGCCTGCGGCGAAAAAAGCAGTAGCCAAAAAACCAGTTGCGAAGAAAGTCGCAGCTAAAAAGCCAGCCGCCAAGAAACCGGCGGCGAAGAAAGCTGTAGCCAAGAAACCGGCGGCGAAGAAAACTGCAGCCAAGAAACCGGCTGCAAAGAAAGCAGTAGCCAAGAAGCCGGCGGCGAAGAAAACTGCAGCCAAGAAACCGGCTGCAAAGAAAGCAGTAGCCAAGAAGCCGGCGGCGAAGAAAACCGCAGCCAAGAAACCGGC
>JBFJXR010000045.1:0-18766 GCA_041622995.1 Nevskiales bacterium | reverse complement strand
CAATTCGTGATGGTTCTGGCCGCTTGCCTACCAGTTTGTGCTGACCCCGCGTAAAACCGGGCAGCACCACCCCTCCACCATCCAGCAAGTCTTCCTTGTACACCTGTCCTGTGAAGTCACATAACTCACTGATTAGCACTTCGGGGTTCCTGAGGATATCTTCATAACGTACGCGCCTGCAGTTCCCCTTTTCTGCCATTTCCACCTGCAGCGCCAGTTGCACTCGCTCCACCCAGAAACGACTTCCCATATATGCGTTATTAGGACCCCAGTCCAGATCCCGTATGGAATTGAATACCGCACGCCCGTCACGAACAATATGAATAAACCGGGCTTCGGGAAAACAGGACTTGAGCAACGGGTAAAATTTGAAATTATCGGGGGTATGATCACACCACCAAAAAGTCCCGTCCACAGAACGATCATGCTGCTGCAAGTAAGCCGCAATAATATTTTCAATACTTGAGCGAGCATCCTTCAGATCAATTAAGTCGGCCAGCCCCTGCTCGGATAAATCCAATTCCCATACTGCAAAACGGAACTGCGCCCTTAACCAGCGTGCAGCATGCAAGGCATCTGTGAAGCCATTCGCCTGCAACATCAGCAGAAATTCATGTACCCACTGGGACTCAGGGGTCGCAAAACTTTCTTCTGCCGAGCCCAGTATATCTCCCAGCATGGTCGTGCCACTGCGATCACATCCTGCTATAAATACCGGTTTTATATTCATGGCTAGCCCTTTTGAATTTATATCTCACCCGGCCTGAGGATTAGAAACCGCGTTGCCTGACACATTACCAGTTGATTTACCATTCAGGATAAAAACCTGTGCTAATCATCTGATGCTTCAACCCTGCGTCGCAAAGTATGTTTGTTGCCTTCCTTGGTTTGCATATATCGATGCGTTTCACTCCAGGCATCAATAATGTGTATCCCCCGCCCATCTTCAGCCGCTTCATCTGACAGTCGCGAACGCAAACCCACCGGATATGGCTTGCCCTGATCAACGCTTTTCACATTGATCCATCCATGACTGATGTTAATAGTGATACGTACCGGCATACCCGGCTTACCTTCGTAGGCATGCTCGATAATATTGTTCAGCAATTCAGCTACACAGCCTGAGAGCAGAAAACCCTCATCCTTGCTCAGACCCGCTTCAGTAACCTGTGAATTAATTTGCGATACAACGCCATCTACCTGCTCGGCATTACTTTCCAGTTCATAAACCTTATTCGTAAAAAGCATTCTGGTTATCTCCCTGCCACCAGCATAAAAATTCTTCTCTTGACGGATCATTCTATCAGTCAATCTGTTTCTCAATCTTGAAACAGAAGAATTAATTCCGCAACCCTCAATCAGCGGCGCACTTATTTATTAAAAAACTTAGAAAACAATAACATAACGAAAATCAGCCAGCCCTTTACAAGACCTGAGCATAGCAATTCATACTGACAAGCAAAATAAAACTTGCTATTTGCAAAATGCAAAGCAATATAAAAATATATTTGCAACTATGCGAACAATCGTACATGTATGCACAAACGCAATTAAAAAGTATTTTTATATATCAATGGCTTAGTGGGTCTGAATGTAATGGCATATAACTTGCTCAACAAGGTTATCGGAATATTTAATTGGCAGGCCATATATTCATGTACCTTGAATCCAGAAAAACTTTAAGCAGAGCTACTGCCTGCGAAGCAAATGAAAAAACGAACCACACGGAGAGTCAGGAGAACCGAATGACTTCAACTACCAAAAAAATGCGCGCCTATGTCATCGAAGACAGCCTCCCGCTTGCGACTCTCTATACACAGATGCTAAACAAGATGGGGTTTGAATCTCAATACTTTATTTCCGGCCATGAAGGACTGGACGCCATATACAAGGAAGCGCCTGACCTTCTCGTACTCGATATGCAATTGCCTGACATGCATGGCACAGAGATTCTGGAGAAACTGAAATCCAGGGAGGTGCACTTCCCAAGAATCGTCGTCACCGGACATGGCTCAGTGGAAACCGCAGTAGATGCCATGCGACTGGGCGCGATTGACTACCTTGAAAAACCCTTTACTGCCGAGCGCCTGCAAACCACTGTTGAAAACTCGATGGAACATGTCCACCTGAAGCAGGTCGTCAAAGTTATAAGAACCCAGATAGAGCGAGATGGTTATGCAGGCTTTGTTGGCCGGTCACTGCCCATGCAAGTCGTGTACAGGATTATAGACAGCGCCGCGACCAGTCGCGCATCTGTTCTGATCACCGGCGAGTCCGGCACTGGCAAAGAACTATGTGCGCAAGCAATTCATGAAAAAAGTGATCGTGCCAATAACGAATTCGTAGCCGTTAATTGTGGCGCCATTCCAAGGGAACTGTTCGAGAGTGAAATATTCGGTCATGTGAAAGGCGCGTTCAGCGGTGCGACATCAGACCGGCTAGGCGCTGCAGAAAAAGCTGATGGTGGAACGCTCTTTCTGGATGAAATTGGTGAAATGGACATGGACCTTCAGGTCAAGTTACTCAGGTTCGTGCAAACCGGCACATTCCAGAGAGTCGGCAGCAATCAAACAATGAAGGTCAATGTACGGTTTGTTTGCGCGACCAACAAAGACCCTCTCGAGTTGATTGAAAACGGAAAATTTCGTGAAGATCTCTACTATCGAATCAACGTTATTCCAATCAACATGCCTGCGTTACGTGACCGTGAAACAGATATACAGGAAATAGCACAATACTTCCTCAAAACCTATACGGCTGAAGAGGGGCGGGATTTTCAAAGCTTCACCCCGGAAGTAGAAGACTTGCTGCTTCATTACGACTGGCCAGGTAACGTTCGCCAGTTAAGCAACGTCATTCACAACACCGTACTGCTTAATAATGGGGAAAGCGTCACGGTCGATATGCTACCGGATCCGTTTGGAACCGATTCTGCACAGGCAGCCATAGCGTCAAAACAGGAACACAAATCTCGTCAGCCGGTAAACGCTTCCCGCCTTAACCCGACAGCATCGCCGACCACCATTGACCCATTATGGAAAGCAGAAAAACGAATCATTGAAAACGCCATCGAACATTTCGAAGGCAACATACCAGTGGCTGCAGCCCATCTGGGCGTAAGTGCATCTACCATTTATCGCAAGATAAAAGTCTGGGAATCCCAGGTCTGAATAACCGCCAACGAGGCAATCGCATATGAATATTCAAGGAATGAATGATCTACAAAGAATTGAGGTCAAGCTGGACAATAACTGCATAACTCAAGGTATAGATGCGGGTGAATTCTATCTCGCCTATCAGCCACAGGTAGATGCTTCCAGTGGCGCCCTGATTGGCTTTGAAGCCCTGATGCGGTGGAACTCGAAGACGATGGGCGCAATATCACCTGACTCTTTCATCAAAGTCGCAGAATGCGGGAGCGCCATCAACAACATCTGGGGCCACCTGCTTAGCACCATCGCCTGTGACCGGTGCATACTGGACCACTATCAGTCGCCCTTCCTGCACCTTGCACTTAATCTTTCGGCGGTTCAGCTGCCACAGCCCCGGCTTGCGATAGAGATTGAAAAATGGATGGACGAAAACAGCATTGATGGCTCTCAGATCCATATAGAGATCACCGAATCAGCACTTCTGTCTGATGGCGATCAGGTGATTAAAAACCTGATGCGTTTAAATGAAATGGGCATCAACCTTTGGCTCGACGACTTTGGAACAGGCTACTCATCCTTACGCCACATGCGTGACCTACCTATTACCGGCCTGAAGATTGACAAGAGCTTTGTCTCTGACCTGGAAGAAAATCTCGATGACTTCCGTATAGTCAGTGCTATTGTTGCCATGTCAAACAGTCTTGGACTTAAAACCATTGCCGAAGGGGTAGAAACAGAGAGCCAGGCACAAATCCTTGGTCAGCTTGGTTGCAACATCCTGCAAGGCTTCCTCATCGGCAGGCCGGACAGCATGGAAACATTAACCAGTCGATGGCTTCCACAACACATGAATCAAGTGTAAGGCTTAAAAATGGCAAGCACCGATAAGAAAGGGCTTCTGGACAGGCGGCATGACAACGCCTTTATGAGCGCAATCGCCCAGGCCAGCCTGGATGCTCTCATAACAATAGACAGCGCAGGCAAAATCATCGAATTCAGCCCCGTGGCCGAAAAAATGTTTGGCTATGAGCGCAGTGAAGTCCTCGGGGTACCCGTCTCGGAAATTGTGATCCCATCACACCTTAGACAGGCGCATGAAGATGGCATGAAAAAATATCATAAAACCGGGCAAGGACCGGTCATCAATACACGTATTGAGGTGCCTGCTGTACGTAGAAATGGTGAAGAATTTCCGGCTGAACTGACCGTTGTCCCTATGGAAATAGGTGGCGAAAAGCTATTTACCGCATTCGTCAGAGATATTTCAGAATTAAAAGCCCATGAAAATGAAATCAATCTGGCTCGCCAACAGGCGGAACAGGCCAACATCGCAAAATCACGCTTTCTGGCCCACATGAGCCATGAACTTCGTTCTCCACTTACTACCGTTCTGGGCGCTGTCGATTTATTGCTGGAGTCATCACTCGATAAATCACAAAGTCGCTTTGCGAACATGGCAAAAAACTCCGGTGAATCCCTGCTTGACCTGATCAGCGACATTCTGGATTTCTCGAGAATAGAATCCGGAAACCTGGAGTTGAATACTGACTGGACCGACCTGCACGCACTCATCTCAAGTATCTCCGAAGGTGCTTCGAGAAAAGCACGAGACAAGGGTATCGACATGGCGGAATACATTGCACCAGACGTGCCTCGAACTGTTGAATGCGATTCGGTACGCTTAAGACAAATCCTGGCCAATTTCCTGGACAACGCCATCAAATTTACCCACAAAGGCGGCGTGGCCCTGCATGTTGAAAACCATGAAACAGACTCACAAGAGGTTCAGCTCAAATTTTCAGTACACGACAGTGGCATTGGAATTTCTGCAGACAAGTCCCAGACTGTTTTTAATGAATTTATGCAAGTAGACAGCTCTGACAGCACGGCCTATTCAGGTGCCGGCCTTGGCCTGTCTATTGTAAAGCTCCTTGCCGACAAAATGGATGCAGAAGTAGGCATTGAAAGCGTCGAGAACAAGGGCAGTGAATTCTGGTTAAAAATCAGGCTTCCTTACAAAGCCGGCAGCAAGTTTACTGATTGCCTGCCGGAAGCTATCCAGATCATGAGTCTTATAGACAACCCGGTGACAGCGGATGTACTGAACCGGCAAATCGAAGATATGGGAGCCCGAAATATTATTCGCACAGATATCAGCGGACTGCATGAAAAAGAAGCCAAGGATATCGATCTGTTTATTATCGACATGAACAGTCTGGGCATGTCCTGTGAAGATGTTTTAAATGAAGCTACACAGGCAAACATCAATAAAAAAAGAATCTGTTTTCTAATACCCCCGGACGAGCAAGAAAAATTAAGCCTGCAGGTGGCGGACACTGCCGGCACATTAACGACGCCCGTCCAGTCTTACTGGCTGTACAAAATGGCGAACCAGGCGCTGTGGTCAAAAGGCAGCGATGCGACAGAAAACCCCATTGATCAGACCACTGTCGTTAAAAAGCGAATACTCCTTGCTGAAGACTCGCCTTCCAATCAGGAAATCATCAGCGCAATGCTAAGATCAGGCGGTTATGAAGTCACGGTGGCAAGTAATGGAGAAGAGGCGGTACAAGCCGTCAAAGACAATGACTACGACCTGGTTCTTATGGACATGCGCATGCCAATCATGGACGGCATAGAGTCTACTCGCCAGATAAGAAACCTCGGTGGAAAATACGAGAATCAGTTAATCATTGCATTGACTGCCAATGCATTACAGGAAGATATAGACCGCTGCCTGGCTGCGGGCATGAACGACTTCCACACAAAACCCGTCAAAAAAGAGGCTTTACTGGGTAAAATTTCAAGCCATTTGTCTGACAGTACAGCTAGGTAACCCAAGGAAAATTCATGAAGCTCGCTCCAGAACTTGAAGTTGAAGCACAAAGAATGTGTGCCCTCGAAGATCTGGACATTCTCGACTCCCCTCCCGAAGAACGCTTCGACAGAATCACCCGTCTCGCCAAGGAAATCTTCAACGTTCCCATTGCACTGGTCAGTCTTGTAGACAGCAACCGCCAATGGTTCAAGTCCCGGCAGGGACTGGACGCCAAGGAAACCCCTCGGGACATTTCATTCTGCGGTCACGCCATTGCGCACAATGAACTGTTTATTATTGAAGACACATTAAAGGACGCTCGATTCCACGACAATCCGCTGGTTATTAATGAGCCACATATACGGTTTTACGCGGGTTACCAGCTTAAAGTAGCCGGGGGGCAAAGCATTGGCACTCTCTGCATCATCGACAGAAAGCCTCGTAAGCTGACCCTGGATGAACGCAAACTGCTTCGCGACCTGGGCTCCATGGTCGAATCCGAACTTCGCGGCCCACCCGGCACAAGAAGACGCACCGACAATCTGAATATAGGTTTTCGGATTCCCAGATGGCTGCAGACCGTCATCTGGTCAATCTCTTCCCGGCCGGGCGCCATATGTCTGACTTTTCTTTTTGCCCTGATAGCCATTGGTGTTGCCATCCAGTGGGACCAGTCAAATCAGCAGATTCATCAGGCCGACGAAAAAAACGAGACCCTTCAGCAGATGTCACTCGTCAGGGGAACACTGGAAACCGCACTTAACTCCAAGCTGCATCTGGTGCACGGCCTCAGTGGCTTTGCCCGCTCCGGCATTAGCATCAACGATGAATACTTCCAGATTTTTGCAGCTGAACTTGCGAAAAACACCACCAGTTTACGTAGTCTGCAATTGGCGCCCAACGGCATCGTCACCCACGTATGGCCAAGAGGACCAAATGCAAAGGCAATTGGCCACGACCTTTTGGCTGATCCTGAACGCAGACAGGCGGCGGAACTCGCAATCAACGCCAAAGCGATGTGGCTGGCCGGGCCAGTCAACCTGATACAGGGAGGTGTAGCACTAATAGCCCGACAGCCCATTTTCATGCCCGATTCCGAACACCCGGACAAAGAAACCTTTTGGGGGTTTGGAACACTCCTGCTGGATCTTCCCGAGTTCCTTAAAGAACTGCAACTTGGGCCCAGTGACGACAAGTTTCTCTACGCTATCCGGGGCAGTGACGCCCTTGGCGATAAGGGTGAGGTTTTCTTCGGTGATCCCGAAATATTTAACCAGAACCCACTTATTGACAATGTCTATCTGCCTGCTGGCAAATGGGAACTTGCGATCAGACCCATCAAAAGCCTGGGCACTGCATGGCCCGGGCAGCAAACATTCCGGCTTGGCGTGGTTTTAGCTATCGCTTTTTTCAGCGGCCTGATCTATTTTCTACTCCGTTTGCCACACAACACTCGACGATCCATCGAAATTGCCACCTCGGCACTGGAACGCAGTGAATATCGCTTTCGCGACGCTATCGAATCACTGCCAGATGGTGTGGCCATTTACGATGAACAAGACAAACTGGTGGTGCATAACGAGCGGTTCCGGGAAATATATAACAAGAGCTGGCAAGTCATAGTCAGCGGCAGTACGTATGAAGAGCTCATTTTGCATGCACTGGCCCAGGGTCAGTTTGCGAATGTAGACCCATCTGATGAAAGCGACTTCCTCGACAATCTACTGGAACGCCACAGAAAAGCCGAGGCCAACCAGGAAGTCGCGCTTTACGATGGAAGATGGGTTAAAGCCGTTGAGAGGCGCATGCGTGACGGCGGTACCGTGACGCTGCACACTGACATTACTGATAAAAGAAATGATGAACTGGCACTGATTAACGCCAGGGAAAAGGCCGAGCAGGCCAATGAAACAAAAACCACCTTCCTGGCCACTATCAGTCATGAAGTGCGAACACCGCTGAACGGGGTTCTGGGATTACTGGCGGTTCTGACAGAAGATAGGACGCTATCTGACAAGCAAAAGAAATATGTGAAAACCGCACACATATCTGCGAAGCAATTGCTGAATATTCTCAATGAGATTCTGGATGTCAGCAAAATGGAAGCCGGTAAACTGGAACTGGACGAAGGACCCTTCTCTCTGACAGAAACTATTGAAGGTGCCATCGATCTGATACGTGCCCAGGCTGAGCAAAAATCACTCTTAATCAAATCAGAAATTGATGCCGATATTTCTGTTACCGCCATGGGAGACGAAGGGCGGCTCCGCCAGGTATTACTCAATTTGCTCTCGAATTCAGTCAAATTTACACAACAGGGTGAAATCACTGTCAAAGCGGAAGTGCTTGAACTCACCGATGAGAACCTGAAAACCCGAATCAGCGTGAGCGATACCGGCATTGGGTTTTCTTCCGATCAGGCAACAGCCTTATTCCAGCCCTTTGCTCAATTGGACAGTGATTCCACACGGAAGATATCCGGCACCGGGCTTGGACTTTCAATCTGCAAACACCTGGTGGAGTCCATGGGGGGTGAAATTTCTGCTGAAGGCATCCCTGGTGAGGGTGCCTGTTTTTCCATAAATATAAATCTGAAGCGGGCTGCAGATACGAAACATGCTCAACAGCAGGGTTCCGAACAGTCATTGTTGCCGGTCAATCTCGGATGGACACCTGTCAGAATCTTACTGACCGAGGACTCAACCACCAACCAGATGGTCATTCAGGCCATGCTCGCAGATACAGGCTACCTTGTAGACACTGCCAACAATGGTCTGGAAGCGCTCACAGCCCTTGATCAGTTTGATTACGACCTGATACTGATGGATATTTTTATGCCTGAAATGGATGGCATCACTGCTACTCAGGAGATACGGAAAAAGGCCCGGCATAAAACAACGCCTATCATTGCACTCACAGCCAATGCCATGAAAGGAGATCGCGAACGGTTTATGGAGGCCGGCATGGACGATTATCTTCCCAAACCGGTCAATAAAGTGGAACTATTGGATACTCTGTATCAATATTCTGTAAAATTCAGAGAGCCTGCTACAGAACCGAAGCCGAACACCTCCTGACCTACCATCAATTTTATGCCGGAATCCGTTATGGAAATCAATGAATCTACCTGGGAACAGCTGAGACAGGATGTCGGCGATGAAGTGTTCCCTATGATCATATCCAGCTTCTATCAGGAACTCATCAGCAGAAGCGAAAAGCTTGAAATCGCAATAAACTCCGGGTTAATAGCCAGTATCGGAGAGGAATCACATAGTCTGAAATCCACTGCTCGCACAGTAGGGCTGGATTTGGTGGCAGATTGCGCCTGTGAAACCGAGACCTCCGCCCGAGCCGGCGAATCGGAACAAGCCATCAAGTCGGCTCAGGAATTGAGAAAACACTGCGGCGTAGCCATAACAGTTTTATCAGAACGAATTGAGCAACCCGCGCAAGCCTAGATTACGAGCCTGGAATAATAGTTTCGATATCGTTTACCTTCGTCCCCTCAACGAAAACTTAAGCTCCGCCTGATAGGCGTGGACTCATACCCGAAAGCATTTCTGCCTTGCTCCAGGCCACACCCCAAATGCCTGTGTTGACAATTCAGCTGTGTCACATGAATGTTGTAAACCCTAATACCAACTTCAGGATAAGGTTTAAAGATCAGTTACTAAATCGATGGCCAGCTAGATGGACGCCATCCCCATCACCAGAACCCGTAAATAATTAATAATGCTGATGGAGAGAGCAATACGACCCACCCAAGTTAGCAATGCTGTCTGATTAAGTTTAGTCATTGCGAACTCAGTGCAGCAGCCTCCTCAACCAGATTGGTCCAGCTTTATGATCGCTGTGGGAACCGGCTTCGGTGCTGCCTTCGCGTGAACTGGTGGTTACTGAATCGCAACCTGAAGAACTGTCACGAGACAGTTCTTCAGGTTGTTGTTATTTCTCAGGCAGCGTGATCACACTCAGCAAGAAACTCCAGTAGCGATTCACGCAAAGAGTAGTAATCCGGATGTTGTAACAATTCCTTGCGGGTACGTGGCCGCGGTAGATCGACTTCCAGAATCTTTCCCACTTTGGCGTTAGGACCGTTCGTCATCATTACCACGCGATCAGCAAGCAAAATGGCTTCATCCACATCATGCGTAACGACTATCGCAGTCAATTGGGTACGCGCCCAGACTTCCATCAGTACATCCTGTAACTCCCAGCGTGTCAGCGAATCCAGCATACCGAAGGGCTCATCAAGCAGTAGTAATTTTGGTGATATCGCAAAGGCTCGTGCAATACCCACGCGCTGCTTCATACCATTCGACAGATCACGTGCATGCTTGTGCATGGCATCAGACAACCCCACACGACCCAGGTAGTGCTCAATGATGTTTTTCCTTTCCTGCTTTGAAGCATGTGGAAAAACCTTGTTTACGCCCATCTCGACGTTTTCAAAGGCCGTGAGCCAGGGCACCAGGCTGGGGGCCTGGAAAACCACACCACGGTCAGGCCCTGCTCCGGCAATCTCATGGCCATCCAGGATGATGCCGCCTTCACTGATGTCATTCAGGCCGGCAATCATCGAAAGTACGGTGGACTTGCCACATCCGGAATGCCCGATGACCGAGATGAATTCGCCCTTGCGTATTTTCAGGTCGAAACCATCCACCACCTTGATCGGGCCCTTTTTGCTCGGATAGATTTTTGAAACCTGGGACAGCTCAACAAAACGGTCGGCATGCGGCGGCTCTGTCGCTTTACGCCCCATGCTCTTGCGCGGATGCTCCGCCACCTTGGTAGTTTCAAGAGATACCTGCTCTACTGAGGTGGCGCTACGCTCCGCACCTATCTCCATCAGGCTCTGTGTCACCTCACGACGAATCCGGCGGTATTCCTCATCGTGGTTCACTGCCCGGCGATCACGTGGTCGTGCCAGCGTAACAGGGAACTCCTGGCCAAGTGTTGCGCCGGGTCCGGTCGTTAAAGGAATAATGCGGTCGGCCATCATCAGGCCCTCGTCCACGTCATTGGTGATCAGAATGACGGTCTTCTTTTCCTTTTGCCAGATGTTTACGATCTCGTCCTGGAGATTGGCTCTCGTCAAGGCATCCAGCGCAGATAAGGGTTCGTCCAGAAGTAGCACATCGGGGTCGGCGGCCAATGCACGTGCCACAGCAACACGCTGACGCATGCCGCCTGATAGCTCCGAGGGTCGCTTGGACAATGCGGGGGTTAATCCAACCATGTCGACATATTTCTCGACACGGGCATTTCTCTCTGCCTGTGACTTATCTTTGAAGACCTGATCCACAGCCAGTGCCACGTTTTCACGCACCGTCATCCAGGGCATCAGGGAATAACTCTGGAACACCACACCACGGTCATCACCCGGGCCGGTCACTGCCTTACCATTGAGCAGAACCTTACCCACGTCGGGCTTGATCAAACCGGCAATCAGCGATATCAGTGTGGTCTTGCCACTGCCGGAAAAACCGACGATGGCCACAAACTCACCCCGCTTGATCTGCAAGTTAAGGTCTTGCAGCACCGAGGTCTGCTGAGAACCTGACCCATAGCTTTTCGAAACGCCACAAAGCTCCAGACAGATGTCTCCTGAATCATTTTCAGCAACTGTGTCTGATGGCACGATTTCTTCAAAAACATCACCTTTGTATTCCGGTAATGAAGTCATGATTACTGCTCCTGCTCGCCAAAGCTCACCAGCTGCTGCAGCGTATGCATGAAGCGGTCGAGCAGGAAGCCAATAAATCCAATCACGAAGACGGCAACCATAATACGTGCCAGCGATGTGGATGAGCCGTTCTGGAATTCATCCCAGACGAACTTTCCGAGCCCCGGATTCTGGGCCAGCATTTCGCAGGCAATCAGCACCATCCAGCCCACACCTAACGACAACCGTAACCCGGTAAAGATCAGCTCCAGCGAAGAAGGCAATACGATCTTTCGAACCTTGGTCGGCCAGGACAGTTGCAGCACCTTGGCCACATTGATCAGGTCCTTGTCAATGGAAGCCACACCCACAGCGGTATTAATCAGGGTTGGCCACAGGGAACACAACGTGACCGTCACTGCCGAGATAATGAACGACTTCTGAAACATCGGATCCGCTGTGACATACACAGCACTCACCACCAGCGTCACGATGGGCAGCCAGGCCAGTGGCGACACCGGCTTGAAGATCTGGATGAGCGGATTGATAGCCAGCTGGAAGGTTCTGGACAGACCACAAAAGACACCCAGAGGCACAGCTACCAGGGTTGCCAGTGCAAAACCGGTGAATACGGTCCACAGACTGGTCACAATCTGCTCCGGAAATGTTGGCGCACCCGTCCAGTCACGAATGGTCACCTCTGCATCCGGGTTCTCTGCCAGTATTAATTGATTTCGCGCTTCCTGTCTTTCGTAAAAGCGGATCTGCTTTTCCTGTTCAGCCTGGTGTTCTTCCATCAGGCCACCGGCGGCCTCCCAGACATCCACCGGCCCGGGAATCTCCCCGAGGCTGGTTTGTACGCCACTGGCCATGCCATGCCAGAGAAAAATAAATGCCAGGAATGCAAATGCCGGTACGGCGATCTGCAGAAAGAGTTCACGAAACTGTTCGCGTGGATCCTCGCCCGCCATGAGCCGGACGATGGGGATAAACCAGGTCAGTCCTGATCTTCCTAGAAAATTGATTGTGTGATTGAGCACCATAATGAATACGCCTTTCCCTCTGTCATCAGTGTGTGGTGACGCTTGGGCATGGGCAGCAGCAGGTTTGCACCCACTGCCGCCCTGCCGGGTTGACTACAACTTCTGCTTGCCTTTCAGACCAATCTTGAGTTGATCGATATAGGCATTGGGCTTGCGACCGTCATAGGTCACGCCATCAAGAAATGCATCGGTCGCTGGCTTGAAGCCTTCCTCAGCGGCGAAGTCCGGAAAGTCGGATGGCTTGAATTTACCTTCCGCAACCAACTCTTTGGCAGCCTCTGTGTAGAGGTCCGGGCGATAAACCTTCTTGGCAGTATCGAAGTACCACTGGTCAGGTTTGTGCTCGGCAATCTGACCCCAGCGACGCATCTGCGTCAGGTACCAGATTGCATCGGAATAGTAGGGGTAGGTTGCGTTGTAACGAAAGAACACATTGAAATCCGGTACCGGGCGTTTGTCGCCTTTCTCGTATTCGAAGGTGCCGGTCATTGAGTTGGCAATCACCTTGGCATCCGCTCCCACATAGTTGGGTTTTGCAAGAATTTTCACCGCTTCCATACGATTGGCATTGTTGTTCTCATCCAGCCAGTAAGCTGCCCGAATCAATGCCTTGGTCAGTTTCCTGGTCGTGATCGGATACTTCTTGGCAAAGTCCTCACGAATACCAAATACCTTCTCCGGGTTGTCTTTCCAGATTTCATAGTCGGTAATGACGGGCACCCCGATACCCTTGAACACCGCCTGCTGGTTCCATGGCTCGCCTACGCAATAGCCATAGATCGTACCGGCTTCAAGTGTGGCCGGCATCTGCGGTGGAGGCGTCACTGACAGCAGTACCTCAGCATCTATCTGACCGGCGACATCGCCCTTATGCGGGGCGTAATAACCGGGGTTCAAGCCACCGGCAGCCAGCCAGTAACGTAACTCATAGTTATGTGTAGAGACCGGGAATACCATTCCCATGTTAAAGGGTTTGCCTTCTGCCTTGTAACTCTCGACCACCGGTTTCAGGGCAGACGCACTAATCGGGTGCACGGGCTTGCCATCTTTCATTGGCACGTTCTTTTTCATCTCCTCCCAGATGGTGTTGGAAACGGTAATCCCGTTACCGTTCAGGTCCATACTGAAAGGCGTGATGATGGGTGACTTGGTACCAAAGCCAATGGTGGCTGCCAGCGGCTGACCTGCCAGCATGTGGGCACCATCCAGCTCGCCGGAAATCACCCGGTCCAAAAGTACCTTCCAGTTGGCCTGGGCCTCAATAGTCACAAACAAA
The DNA here is from genome assembly GCA_041622995.1 of Nevskiales bacterium. Lineage (GTDB taxonomy): Bacteria > Pseudomonadota > Gammaproteobacteria > Nevskiales > CAJXLF01 > CAJXLF01. The sequence continues at coordinate 4,809 of JBFJXR010000045.1, read as the reverse complement.
CCTTCGTCTTCGAAGTAACCCTTCTCGTAGGCGATGGCCAGCGGTGCCATATCCGTCAGCTTGATGAAGCCGAATTTCAGGTCCGCTTTCTCGGGCTGTTCAATCGCCTGGGCGGTGCCCAGTCCAAAACCGGGCAGTACGAATGATGCTGCGACCAGCATCCCCTTGAGTAAGCGGCGGCGCTTCACACTCGGCAAGCCAGCTGCTTTAACTGATGATTGCATACTCATCGTATAACTCCTGTAAGTCGTCCGTGACGACAATGTTTAAAACTTGTATTCGGCCTGTACCCACAACTTGCGGGTATCAACCTTGAAGGTATCGGCGGTGTAATCGGCATATTTGATTGCCATGCCGAAATTAGGCGTGATCGGCCGCTTGTAGACCACATCGATCTCATCACCGTAGGAAGCGCTGCCCTGATCTGCCTTGAAGTCGTGATAGACCACAACCAGTTTGCCGCCAATGCCGGGGACCGCTGCAGCGACATTCAGATAGGTGTCCACCACACCGGTAGCCGGCGTTGCCAGAAACATATCCGCCCAACCCTGGAATGCGTGATTGGTTGCCAGTGGCACCTGGAACCCGTAGGTGCCGTCACCACCCAGAGTTTCAAGACCGACCTTTGCCGTAACACTCTTCAGCCCTATGCCAAACTCAGCCAGGCTGTAGTCAGCATCAACAGTTGAAGGCGAGTCTGCATAATCAGCCTGCGTTGCATATTCAAGGGCATAAAGCACCTTGAATCCATCCATCGGGAAGGCACCAGCAGCACGCCCACCCAGTGTTTTGGTATCACGACGTGCGGCTCCATCTTTATCAAAATCAAGCAGATAGGCATAGCTGGTCAGCTTGTGGCTGTCAGACAATGAATATCCGATATTGAGCAGGTGTGTGCTCATCTCGAAATTATTGAAGAAGATAAAATTGGAGCGAGTCAGATAACTGTAATTGATCGTGGCATTGGGTATACCCTTGTTCACGATATTCAGACCATCAAACGTCTGTTCATTCTGGCGCCAGCCCACATTACCGATGAAACGGGCGTTATCCAGAATCAAGCGTTGCCGACCCAGCTTGACCTGGGTGTTTGGCAGGCCGGAATATCCCAACCAGTACTGGTTAACTTCACTCCCTGTCGGGTCAGCTATCGTGCTGTACGCAGAATTGCCATTGGTTGCAGAAAAAACACCCGGACCACTGTTGTAATCCTCTGAACCCAGCGGATGGATGTTCTCAAACTCAATCATGAGATTGAGGTCATTCCATTTGGCGGTGGTATAGCCAAGACGTGTCCGCAGAGTAAATGCCGACGCGTCTTTGAGGGGATTGTCCTGCGTGACATCTTCATAGCGCAGGCGTACTGCAAGATTAGCCTTACCACCGGACAATGCCGCTGCAAGGCTGTCATCCTGCACTTCAGCATGAACAGCACCGGGCAAGGAAGACAGCATCAGCGTCGTCCCTGCCACGAAACTTTTAATACTCTTACTCATTTCAATACTCCAGTATGTATTACCAGTCGCTATTGGCAATCAGATAATAAAAAGGCGCCTCACGGAAGTCTGATGACTCACGTGCAGGCGCCATTGCCAATTACGAATTGTTGAAAATATCTGCTGAACAACCCCGCCGTTGGGGTAGACCGACACGTTCTGTGAAAGCCTGAAATCAGCGACTCGACGGGACTAAAGCAAGCTGCATGCCAAGTTTAGGCAAAGAGCTGTTAGTGCTTGTATTTGCTAGGCTTTACCACCCAGAACCAGCCTCGCTGTATCACCAATGCGCTGACTTTTTGTCATCGCCATGCGACGCAGATGGTGATAGGCATCATCTTCACTCAGACCCTGGTTTTCCATCAGGCGACACTTCGCTAGATGAATAACCCGGCTGTTTTCCAGCGTCTCCCTGGCCTCACTGAGCTCTTTTTGCAGTGCGTCCTGATCACGGAAATGCAGTTGTGCTACCTCGATGAGGGACTGCACCTGTACAGGTGAAAAACTATCGACTACAAACAGACTCACCCCGACCTCCGATGCAGCACGAATCAGACCTACATCGCCCTGGTCACAAAGCACCACAATGGGGTGCCGACATGACTGGGTCATGATGGCCAGCTTGGACAAGGTTGCACGTGAAATCGTGTCCACGTAAACCACGGAAATATCCGGAACCAGCCTGTAGATGCTCAGGCCAAAATCCTCGATATCAAAAACAACTGAGGAAATCCTGTAACCCGCCTGACACAAGGCAACCGGCAACTTGACGTCAAAGTCACCTCGCAAATTGAGCAATAAAAGTCGTTCTGTCATGTGATCTTCACTCAATGGAAAATGCTACAAAACTTACAGGACCAGGGACTCACCAATACATGAGACATTTGCCTAGGCAGCTTCCTCGGAAGCCACAGAAATGCCCACAGGTCCTGTGCCAACAATAATGACCGGATGATTGTCTACGTGATGTCGAGCCATGTTGATTTGATAAGAGGTGGTTTATGTCCAAACTATCTTCCACCTCAGCAAACAATATGCCATATTATTTATTTATATATTTTTCAACAGGTTATGAAATATCCGGCAATGGGTATCAGCTGTCATTGAATGCAGCCTCATTTACATTGTGGTGCATAAACTCAATGGCACAGAACCTCGGTTTATGGCCAAACAAACAATCAGGGTAACGAGGGCAATACGCTCGCATGGAGGCCTTTCAACACAGATTTGGCTATGACCTACAAAACAGGATATTAGACATTCCCTATCATCATTTATTCGCATCAGTTATTCGCCTGTTCGGGTAACACCCAATATAAGCATGATGCAAATAACACTTGACTCTGTAGTGGACTTTAGGGTTTATGATGACTCCCTGATTAGAGTTCGTCATTGCGAAGGAAGTGAAGCAACCTCCTGAACCAGAGGTGCGCACGGCGTCACTCCGCGCCTTGCGATGACATGGAGATAAATATGAGCACAGTCACCATAGGCAAGGTTTCAAAGGAAAGCGGCACCCCTATTGAAACAATCCGTTTTTACGAACGCGAGGGCCTTCTTCCCGAGGCCGCACGCACAGAAAGCGGTTATCGACTTTACGATAAGGATGCGGCAAAGCGCCTGCGCTTCATTTCACGTGCAAAATCCCTTGGCTTTACGCTTGCAGAAATCCGCGAAATCCTGAATCTACAGGACAGCCCCGCATCCAACCGTGCAGGCCGTTCGGAAGTCAAAGCTATCACTGAACGCAAGCTGGCGGATATCGAACGCAAGATTGCCGACCTGCAGCGTATGCAGAATGTGTTGTCACATCTATCGCAGGAATGCAGCGGCAAGGGCGGCGTCACACACTGCCCGATTATTGAAACACTCACGGGTATAGATAACTGTACCCATACGGATCACTGATAGGAAAAATGTTATGAGTGACCATTGCGAAACCATGCAACTAAAAGAACAAGCTGCAGATTGCTGCAAGGCAGATAAAAACAAAGCCAACACAGAGCACAGTGCGCATGCACACCACGCACGTGGCAGCGGACCCAATGCCAAAACTGCAGCCTCAGCGACGGTGCACTGCCTGACAGGCTGCGTGATCGGTGAATTCATCGGCGTGGCACTTGGCGTACAACTCGGCTGGCCGCCCATGACCACGATAACCGTCGCCACGATCCTTGCCTTCATAACTGGCTTCGCGCTTACACTCATCCCATTGATGAAAGGCCGTGGACTCAGTCTCGTTCAAGCCTGGAAAATCGTCTGGCTCGGCGAAACCGTCTCCATCGCAGTCATGGAAGTCGCCATGAACTTCACCGATTACCACATGGGTGGCATGACCGTGTCGAGCATGGCAGACCCGCTTTTCTGGATCAGCTTCGGCGTAGCCATGGCTGCCGGCTTTGCAGCAGCTTTTCCGATCAACTGGTGGCTATTAAGTCGCAACCTGAAAAACTGCCACTAATCGACACCAGTTATATCTCCTTCGCCATAAAAAAACGGCAGATCAGAAGTTCCTGATCTGCCGTCTCAGCACCCCGCTGTTGCTACATTAACCCAGCAAGAAACTCATTCTGAAACACGCCTTTCGGATCCAGTTTATCCAATGTCTTAACGGCAGTATCCCAGTTGGTTTTAGCCCTGCCCGCACGATGGGCTTGAGGAATGCTGTCACCCAGTATTGCCGGGTTCGCCCAGGCCGCCTCATCGGTATACGCCCAGCCTTTTGACCACTCAGGTCGCATCGCGGCTCGATCGTCATTCAGATTGGCGTACATCCACTCTTCCATTTCCTTAAAGAAAGGAAAGCTGTCCGGTGTGCCTGGGATCGTCAGCATGGAAAGCCACACGGCGACATCCCACTCCGGATGATCTTCACGAGGATGAAGGGCTGACAGGCTGGCCGCTTCCGCATTCGGCAAACCTATGTCCTCAGCATGATCCAGTCCAGTCACCCGATATTCAATCGGCATGTTAATGGGGTATTTGCCCTCATCCCGATAGGCCTGCTGCAACCGCAAATACTCGGTCGTGAATTCGTGAATCACACGCTGCACCTGATCCCGACGAGTAAGCACGGCATAACTGCCTTCATGCACACGAATGGTTGTCGCCTTGATAAACATCAAAGTGTTTTTCGCAGCCCCCCACAGATCATAACCTGCAGTCGCAGCCAGTCCCGCCACTGTCACTGCGTAGGTCATCTGCCCGAATTCCGGTGCCATCTGCGGATTGCCATTCATCATCTGCTGGGCTAAATCCACAATTTCATCCGGGATGTTGTCGCTGAACGGGTAGTTATAAGGCTCCGTCACCT
>JBFJXR010000044.1:0-21400 GCA_041622995.1 Nevskiales bacterium | reverse complement strand
AGGACACGGTCTTTTGGCATCCTGATAGGTAAACATGGCCTCATTGAGATAGACATACGACATACCTGCAATTGAAGGCATGTCAGACTCTTTACTGACACCGAATGTCCCGTGGCAGGATTCACAATCCCTGATAAGTTCGTTGGCCCCGGCCGCGATCGATAACAGCAGCCCCCAAGTCACCATAAAAATCCTCAGAATTCCCATCTCTATCTCCTTGGCCAAGACAGCCGGTATTTCTCACTATATCCATAAAAAAAACAAACTCATTGATCTGGGTCAAGCCATGCCCTGATGCTTGATCCAGATCAATGCCGTCCAGACTCTATTCACGTATTAATAATCCAATTGGCGAGTTAAGGGCGTGCACATGTTTGTTTCTGGAGATAAATCAAAAAGGTTTCTAACCGCGCTTGTTACGATGAGCGTGACCGCATGCGGCGGTAGTGGTAGCGATGGCCAGCCCGGTCCGCCCGGCCCTGGCACGCCAATACCCGTAACCAGTACTGCTAAAAGTCCGGCCGTATCCATTAAAAGGGTGACCATAGCCAGCCCGCCTGTAGTCGAGTTTTCTGTGACGGATGAGAAAGGCACTGCTTTTATTGCAGTTGATAACCCCCGCTTTACCCTGGCCAAGCTGATACCCGGTACTAACGGCGATACCAGCCGCTGGCAAAGCTACGTCAACCGGCTTGAAACGGCGGGAAGTGTCGGCCCAGGCACCGAAAACAAGGTGCAGGCCACCGAAGACAGTGCCAACAACGGTGGGGTACTGGAAAACCATGGTGATGGCAGCTACACCTACACCTTCGGCACTAACATCACCGAAGTCAGCGAACCCCTGGCAGTCACTTACCAACCAGAACTCACGCACCGCCTTGGCATGCGCTTTGGTGGCAGCGAAACCGTACCGGTTACCAATGCCACCTATACCTGGCGCCCATCCGATGGCGCCACCAAGGGCATTGCCCTGCACGATATCGTGGAAACCAAAACCTGTAACAGCTGCCACAATGATCTGGCCGAACACGGTGGCAATCGCAAGGAAGTGAAGTTTTGTGTGACCTGTCACAACCCGGGCTCAGCCGACGCCAACAGCGGCAATACCATCGATTTCAAGGTCATGGTGCACAAGATACACAGGGGCGCAGGGCTGCCCAGTGTCGAAGCAGGTGGCAAGTACTCGATCTTTGGCTTCCGCGACCGTGAGCATGATTATTCACATGTGGAATTCCCCCAGGACATCCGCAATTGCACAACCTGTCACAACGCTGACAACCCCAATACGCCCCAGGCCAGCCTGTGGAACAGCAAACCCACGATCGAAACCTGCACCTCCTGCCATGATGATGTGAATTTCGCTCTTGGCAAGGAAGGCGGTCATGAAGGCGGCGTACAAACCGGTAACAGCGACTGCACGGTATGTCATGCCCCAGGCAAGCTGGTCGGTAGCATCGCTGATTCCCACCAGATACCTTCACAAATCGCTGCCCGGAAATTCGAATACAAAATTCTGTCCATGGTGAACACCGCCCCGGGTGAAAATCCGACGATACGTTTTTCGGTCACAGACCCGACCAATGGCAACACCCCGTACGACTTGCAGAGCAATCCAGCCTTTACCAACCTGGCGAACAGGGCCAGCAGACTCTTCATTGATATTGGCTGGGATACCAGGGATTATCACAATACAGACAGCGGCCACTTGCCCGCCGAACCGATCAGTCTTGATGCCCTGCAATTCGACTCCGCCAAGCCAAGCCCGGTGACACCCAATGGGGATGGCAGTTATAGCATCACCTCGACCGAGCCTGTCCCGGCCACCGCCAGTGGCTCAGGCGTGGTTGCCATTGAAGGGCATCCAGCCGGTGACTTCGACGGCGATGGTGCCTTCACCGATCGCGTACCCGTTAAATCTGTTGTTGATTTCTTTCCCATTACCGACACATCTGCAGTTGCGCGACGTGATGTCGTAGATATTGCCAAATGCAACACCTGCCACGGCAGCCTTTCACTGCATGGCAACAATCGCACGGATGAGCCCCAGGTCTGTGTCATTTGCCACAACCCGAATATGACAGATCTTGCCGTAAGGCCTACGGACGACATGGGCAATCATGTGGCTGGCGTAGACGGCAAGATTGAAGAGGCGATAGATTTCAAAGTCATGATTCATGCCATTCATGGCACCGAAATCCGTGAGAAGGATCTGGTGGTTTACGGTTTCAGGGGCAGCGTGAATAACTTTGGCGCGGTCGGCTTCCCCGGCAAGGTCGGCGACTGTGAAACCTGTCACCTGCCCGGCACCTATGAATTGCCGTTAATTACGGATGTACTGGCAACTACCATCGACACCAAAGACGAATCAACGCCGGACGATGATCTCAATATTACAGCCACTGCCGCCGTGTGTTCTTCCTGCCATGACAGCAGCCTGGTTCGTGCACACATGGAGCAGAATGGGGCATCGTTCAATACCACTCAGGCCAATATAGATAATGGCAGCCTCACCGAAACCTGTGCGATATGCCATGGCGACGGTAAGATTCAGGATGTCATGGCGGTACATCCGATCAAATAACGCCGCATAACAAACTGACTAAAGGAGGGGCTGTGCAGATCAATCGGTCTTTATTCAGAACTGGTCTGATGACTATGGTAATCATTACCTTTGGCATAGTCGCACACTCTCTGGCCCAGGCCGAGGATGAGATGAAAAAGACCTCTGGCAGCGCTTTACCCAGCTTTACGCCAAAGGGTGCAGATACCTGTCTGAAATGCCATGACGAAGACTCTGAATATCCGGTACTGCCGATCTTCAAGACCCCGCATGCACGCAAGGGCGATGCCCGCACCCCGTTTGCTGACCGTCAGTGCGAATCTTGCCATGGCCCGGGCGGCGATCATGCCGCCCGCATCAGGCCGGGACAGGAACGCCCGCCCATGCCGGCGTTCGGCAAACATTCCCAAGCGTCCATCAATGAACAGAACGGCCAATGTCAGACCTGCCATGAGACGCACCGCCGTATCGGCTGGGAAGGCAGCCCCCACGAGACCTCGGACATGCTGTGCAGTAGTTGTCACAGCGTGCATAAGTCACATGATCCTGTTCTCAACACCGTTACCCAACCCGAGGTCTGTTTTGACTGTCATACGCAGGTTCGCGGTCAAACCATGCAGCTCTCGGCACATCCGATTCGTCAGGGGCAGATGGCCTGCACGGATTGTCATGAAGTGCACAGTAATTTCCCGACCGATGGTTTGCTGCAACGCCCCACCCTGAACGAGACCTGTTACAGCTGCCATGCCGAAAAACGTGGGCCTTTCCTGTGGGAACATGCGCCTGCTACAGAAGACTGCTCGACCTGCCATCAACCACATGGCTCCATGCATTCTTCCCTGCTGAGTCAGACCAAGCCACTACTTTGTCAAAACTGCCATTCCCAGATGGATCACCCAAGCACTGCTTATACCTCTGAGGGCCTTGCTGGAGGGAAACCCAATGCCTTTCTGTTGATGAACAGTTGCACTAATTGCCATTCACAGGTGCATGGCTCCAATCATCCCTCTGGCGTGAAATTGATGAGGTGAGCAGATGATTAAACCCGACTCCCATCATTCACTCATCACTGTCTGCGTACTGGTCTTCACCACAGCATTCATACCATTGGCGCAGGCCAATGACGACGATGCTGAAAGTAACGATCTCAAATGCCGCTTCTGTCCCGAAACCGGTGGCACAGAAGAACGCTATGAGCTGGGCTTGGGCTATATCACCGATGACGATCCGGAGTTCGGGGATGCCTGGGGCTATGATGACAAGGGATATTCTCTGATTGGCAATGCCGAGTTATACCACCGCACAGGCGACGTTGGATTTATAAACCTGGAACTTCGGGATATCGGGCTGGACTCGTCCTACCTGAACATCGAGGGTGGCCAACAGGGCCATTACCGCCTGAACTTCGAATATAACGAAATATCCCGACGCAGTTTCGACTCCACCGTGACCCCTTTTCGTGGCAGCAGCCAGCTCAGCCTTCCGGCGGGTTGGGTTGATGCCGACTCTACCGGTAACATGCCGCAGCTGGTCAACAGTCTGCGTGATGTGGAAATCGGCCATCAACGTGAACGTATCACCCTCGGCGCCGAATGGATTCCCTCCAAACGCTGGCAATGGGATGTGCAGATTCGGCAGGACCGAAAAACAGGTCTTAGTGCCATGGCAGGCAGTTTTATCACCCAGGCGAGCAGTCTGCCCGCACCAGTCGATTTTGTGACTGATGAGATCGAATCCACGCTCGGTTATTCAGAAAAGCACTGGCACGCCCAGGTTGGCTATTACGGCTCACTGTTCCGCAACGCCGATAAAGCACTGACCTGGGAAAACCCCTATACACCGTTATCTGCAGGCGCTGACCAGGGACAGCTTTCACTCCCCCCTGACAACCAGTTCCATCAACTGTCGCTGGCCTATAGCTACCGCCCCTCTCCCAGCTACGGCCTGAGCAGCATGCTCGCCGCCGGGCGTATGACACAGGACGAAAAATTTGTAGCCACGACAGTAAATCCGAATCTCAGCGTTGCCCTGCCACGTAACTCTCTTGATGGCGAAGTAGATACCCTGACCGGCAACGTGAGGGCTTTCTACAATCCCTGGCGGGAACTCAGGCTCACCAGTGAATTCCTCTACAACGACCGTGATAACAATACGCCCCGGGATAACTGGCAGCAGGTTGTCACCGATGTATTCACAGGCAGCATCCGCCGCAATATCCCGTACACCTTTAATCAGCAGAGCTACCGGTTCTCTGCTGACTGGAAAGCCAACCTGAAAAACCGCCTGTCTGCAGGCGTAGAGCGGGATATCCGCAAACGCCGTGGGCAGGCTGTCGAGAGAACCGATGAAGACACCGGCTGGCTGAAATGGCGGCTTAAACCCGGCAACTTTGCGGAACTGCAGGTCAAACTGTCATCAAGCAGTCGTGATGGCAGTCCATTCCAGAACCTGAGCAGCATTGCACCACCGGAGAACCCGCGTATGCGTCAGTTCCACCTGGCAGACCGTGATCGAGATCAGGCCAATGTTCATCTCAACCTGTTTGGCAGCAATGACATGCAATTGGGATTCGGCATTGCCTATGCCAACGACAGCTACCGGAACTCGCCCATCGGGCTGCAAAGCGGCAAACAGCTGGACTTTAGTGGCTCAGCCACATTCAGGCCGAAAGAACACTGGTATTCAAATGTTTTCCTGACGCAGACAAGAATTGAAGCAAGCACTCTGAACAGCCAGTCATTTTCAAGCGCAGACTGGCGGGGCGAATCAGAGGATCGCATTACGACTATTGGCAGCAGCACCATACGCACCGGCATCCTCGGAAAGTTTGATCTCGAGGTTGAATACAGTCACAGTCGTGCCACCGGAGATGTGTCGGTGATAACCGGCGCGCCCAATCCGGACTTCCCGGCGCTGACCTCGGAATTACACGTATTCCGCAGCACCACGACCTACCATTTCCGACCCGACCTGGCCTTGCGCTTTGGTTACTGGTTTGAACTCCTCCGCACGCGGGACTGGTCGCTGGATGACGTCACCCTAACGACCCTGCCGGGCGTATTACACCTGGACCAGAGCGAACCCAGCTATAAGGTGCATGTATTTATGCTATCCACCGAGTACCGTTTCTGATGGAAAGAAAATGAAATCAAGGCCGGCACTTCACTGGCAGGATACCTCGCCGGATAAGGCCCGAATCTATTTCCTGGCGACCCGCCCTGGATTCTTTACGGCTTCGGTACTGCCCGTGCTACTGGGCACTGCCTGGGGCTACTCCCTGACAGGGCATCTGAATCTGTTGAGCTTCCTGCTTGCTGTTTTGGCCATTATCTCTGTGCATGCCTGCGTCAATGTACTCAATGATGTCTACGACGATATGAATGGCACGGATCAAATCAATACTGATCACATCTTTCCTTTTTCCGGTGGATCCCGCTTTATTCAGGAAGGCCTGCTAAGCCGCGAACAAATGCGAAGGTGGGGGCTGATACTGGGCAGTGTTTCCCTGTTGTTCGGACTCGCACTCATTCTTCGCGATGGCCTGCCGGTTCTGTGGCTCGGATTGACGGGACTGGGTTTGGGTGTGATGTATTCCGCTCCCCCCATCGCTCTCGCTGGTCGTGGTCTGGGCGAACTGGCGGTGGCGGTCGGCACCGGGTTATTGCCTGTAGTGGGTGCTGCCTGGCTACAAACCCACGCCTGGGATCCTCAGGTTATGTTGCTCGCTATTCCTGTCAGCATCTGGGTAGGCTGTATTCTTCTCATCAACGAAATCCCTGATCGCACTGCAGATGAGGCCTCAGGCAAACGGACACTGGTAGTACGTCTGGGCGCTTTAGCGACCATTAGGTTATATATGGTCGCTTATTGCATTGCACTGGCCAGTCTTTACTTGATGGTCTATGCAGGGATGACAACCCCTTACATCCTCATCTTGCCAAGTCTGTTATTTCTTCTTACTTTGGCCGTTGTCTATAAATCAAGAGATTTCGTTCAATCCCGTATTTCCATGACACGAATTATCAAGCACACCTTAATGACGCATATGCTTGGCAGTATCTGGATTACCGTCAGCCTCCTTTTCTGATTGCATTCAACCTTTGGAGGAAGAAGCCACCATAGGCACTTCTCCCTGCCGACTCAGCGCGAGCTTGGTTAGAATAGGCCCTATCAGCTCAAAAATAACAGTCGCGGCAATTGCTACCGATAACAATTCCGACGCATATTCCGGAATACGTTGCGCGCCCACCAGCGCCATCCCAATAGCCACACCCGCCTGTGGTAACAGGGCTGCTCCGAACCAGGCTTTTTGCTGTGTAGACGCCCCAACAAAAGCGCCGCCATACCAGCCACCGGCCATACGTCCAGCAATTCGCAAAACAATATAGACCGTTAATACCATTCCGCCTGCTGCTACGGCACTCAGATCCAGCGACGCACCGGCCAATACAAAGAACAGAATAAGGAACGGCCACTCAATCCCTTCGATTTCATGAAAGGCATATTTGTGATGTTCTGCGAAATTTGCCACGGTCATGCCCAGCATGATTGATGCCAGAATGAAGGACACTTCAAACCAGATCGCAATGCCGGCACAAAGAAATACAAAGCCCAGTGCTTCTGCCTGCGTCGGCTCCCCCTTACGTATGCGCCCGGTGAGCAAGGACATTGGAATACCCAGGCCAATGCCGATAGCCATGGCACCTCCAACATCCTTTATACCGTGCACAATCGCATCCATACCTGCGCCGCCGCCTGCAAGGGCATCAACAACGGTCAAAATCAGGCTAAATGACAGCAATCCCCATACATCATCAATGGCGACGATGCCCAATACTGCACTGGTAAATGGCCCCTTGGCACCGGCTTCATGTGCCACATCAATAGTTGCTGCAGGATCGGTCGCTGTCGACATGGCGGCAAGCAGCAATGCTAACTCGAAATCGACGCCTATAAGCATGAGACCCAGGAAGACAAATATTATTGTCGTAAGCGTCACCATCAGCGACACAGACAACACCAGCGCGCCCTGATTTCTGATCGCCTTGTGGGTCAGATGCTCTCCCAACAGGAAGCCCACCATCACCAAGGCAACCTTGGATATGGCATCAATCCAGGCTGCATCCATATCAGGCAACAGGGCAAATCCTGAGGGGCCAATAAGAAAGCCGAAAATTATTAACAACGTGACACGTGGCAGACGCGTCCTGCGGCCCAATATGTCGGTAACTAAACCGATCAGAAACAGTGCTCCAAGCGTTATAAAAACTTTAGTCAGTATTTCTGAACTCACGCCCTATCCCAACATACGGCACCTCGAATAAGCCCGCCATATAGCCCGCTTAAATCAAGGAGCGAGACCATTATTCAGGCACCGTCTGGATCCTCTGCCGCATCGAGGTTATGTATGACCATGACCGGACAAGGCGCACTGCGCATTACCCGGTCGGCGACGCTTCCTGTGAGAAAGCGCCTGAGTCCCCGCAGCCCTGCGGTACCCATCACGATTAGATCCGCTTTGCTATCCGATGCAATTTCAACCAACCGTTTATGCGGATCTCCGGAAACAACCATCTGCTCAACCTTCATATCTTCCATCGCAGGCTCGAGCAATTTGTTTAATTCCGATCTGGCACGGCCCATTTCACCTTTGGCATAGTCATCAGGAAAATAGGGGGGAAGATTGCCGATATCCACGACGTGTGCAGCCAGCAAGTCGGCCTGATAGTCGCTTGCCATATTCACCGCTTGCTTAAAAGCAAGCATTGATGATTCTGAAAAATCTATAGCCACCATTATTTTTCTGTAGCCCATATCATTTACGTTCTGGTTCTCACCAACCACCAGGACGGGGATGTTTGAGATCCTGACGACTTCACTCGCCACACTACCAAGGAAAAAACCTGACACACCCTTACGGCCGTGGGTACCAATGACCACCATGTCAATATCCTTTTCCTCGCAATACCTCTTTATGGCCAGGGGGATGGAATAATCCCGTTCGAAATCGGCAATTATCACATCTGGCTGACCAGACCATTCTGCAACTCTTTTCTGGATCAGAGGCTTAATGGCGGAACCCGGTGCTTCAGGAATGGGCATACCACTCACGCCATAAACATGTACTGGTTCCAGATAGACATATTGAACATGCAGTTCTGCACCCTCTTTGTCTGCGATAAGACGGGCGTGCTGGAGCGCTGTAGTCGCTATTTCAGAAAAATCTGTAGCTACAAGTATTTTATTGATGTCAGTCATTGGCGATCCTTGGTAGATATCCTGTAGTTAGCATCCCAGCTATTAAAGTTCGCTGCTATGATCTGGGTCAAGTGACAGAATGAACAATAATCCGGTTTGACCCAGATCATTGAAGATAACCAGGCATATGGCTAAGTTGCTCGTATGCAAGTAAATAACTGGCAAACCCTGCGTTTGTTAACCTATAACATGCAAGTCGGCATACGCACACGGAACTATGCTGAATATTTTAAATCCGGCTGGCGCCATTTCATTCCGCCCCGCCATCCGACTCGACACCTCGAGCCAGTCGAGCGCTTATTGCGAGCCCACGACATAGTCGCAATTCAGGAAGCGGATGCGGGCAGCTTCAGAACACGATCTGTGAACTTGCTGCATTACCTGGCGGAACGTGCCCACTATCCCCACTGGCATCTACACAATCATCGCAGTCTGGCACCCGTGGCCCGACACGGCATGGGACTGTTGAGCCGTTATAACATTGAAGATTACGAATGCCATGCCCTGCCCGGACGTATTCCCGGAAGAGCCGCGGTCATTTACCGCCTCGGCACCTTGAAAAAGCCACACAGTCAGCTCCTGACGGTGGTCGTCACACATCTTTCTCTTGGAGAACGAGACCGGCGTCGTCAGTTAAGCCATCTGCATGCCTTACTCGGGAACGATGAGCATGTCATTCTCATGGGTGACCTGAACTGCGAAACAGATGAATTACGGCGACATCCGTTTTTAAGGGAACGTGGTTTTCTTCATCATCGCGAAAAAAATGCAACGCATCCAAGCTGGAAACCCGACCGTGTACTGGACCATATCGTCGTCACACCCGATATAAAAATCAAAGCTGGCGGATCGTTGGATTTCATCTGGTCAGATCACTTACCTGTATTCATGGAAGTGGAGTTACCCAAAACAATTCATCTCGAGCCATCTACATGAGAAATGCCATGCGCCGGGCAAGCCAGGCAAGAAATCTTTCAGATATCGGTCGCTTTAACCAATCCGCCAGAGTCACTTCCCGTGCTCGCTTGAGATCCTGATCAAAAATCGACTCCATTCGCTCGGCAACCTGTTGTTCATGTAAAAGCACATTGCACTCGGCATTGAAATTAAAGGAGCGAAAATCAAAATTGGTCGAGCCAATAATTGCCGCCTGCCCATCTGCAACCAGCGTCTTGGCGTGCAACACGGAATACTGATACTCAAAGATACGCACACCCGCTGATAACAATTCCCGGTAATAGCCCTTGGTTGCGGTCTGGATGACGGGAATGTCACAGTATCCGGGCAGCAATAATTTAACGTCTACCCCTCGTTCTACCGTTTTCTTAAGTAAACGAATCATTCTACGACCCGGCGCGAAATAGGCATTAGTTATAAACAAACGATGTCTGGCCGCACCCATGGTGGCCGCATAGGCAGAAAACACTTCATTCTGTCCTCGCCCCGGTCGCGCATCCAGAACCAGCGCCCTGACGCCCTGACCTGCCTTCGGGGATAATCCGCCAATCTGCAATGAATCACCTCCTGAGGCAATCCAACTCTCGGCAAAAATGACAGCCAGTTCCCACACAATGCCGCCCTTAAGGCAAATATGTGTATCACGCCAGGCATTTTCACCCTCACGCCCATTACGGTATTCATCCGCAATATTCATCCCCCCTGTGAAGGCAACCTTACGGTCAATGATGATCAACTTTCGATGATCAATGATCGGCAGCAAAGTCAGCGGTGCGTAATGCGGCCGTCGAAAAAGTCTGACACCCGTGCCGCTTTTTTTCAGAAGGGTCCAGAAATCACGCCGTGTATGAGACGAGCCAAAGGAGTCGGCCAGCACCTTTACCTCAACACCCCGGGCAACAGCTGCATCAAGTGCGTTCAGGAAAGCATGCCCGGTAAGGTCATCCCTCAACACATAAGCTTCGATCAGAACCTCTTTTTTAGCTGCATTAATGGCGTCAAGAATATGTTCGAAAGCCAAGGTACCGGAGACATATATTTCCAGATCAGTATCGGTATGAAATGGCGACTGATCAATTTTTCTGATCAGCGTTTCATACTCCCGGCCCTCAAGCCCTGTCTTGAAAGTAACCGCTTTTGCATAGGCGGCATCGGGCCGTAACGACACAGGCAGCACACGTCCCTGAACCGGCCGCAGAATGGGTTTCCAGAAAGGTTTACGGCGAACTGTGAACGGACTGACCGGCACTGTAACAAACGACTCATCCTGCGATGGTTCACCTTGCTGTGGTGGCACCTTGTTATTCATAGATATTCAATGATGTGTTCTGCATCATGTGATTGTCGTGACGTACCGCTTCAAAGCTTTCATAAATGACTTTCGATCCAAGCCCCTAGTGCATCTTGTGACATCACCCCGGATTCCCTTGCGACTACTTGTCCAGCCTTGAAAATCATGAATGTGGGGATACTTC
The DNA here is from genome assembly GCA_041622995.1 of Nevskiales bacterium. Lineage (GTDB taxonomy): Bacteria > Pseudomonadota > Gammaproteobacteria > Nevskiales > CAJXLF01 > CAJXLF01. Next base: position 10,150 of record JBFJXR010000044.1, on the reverse strand, counting down.
TCACATTATGCTCTGCCGATATTTTCTGTGCCTGATCTGAATTCACCCTGGCAAACCTTGCCTTTAATCCAAGCCTGTTCGCCGAACTAACGAAAATCGGAGCCATTGCCTTGCAGGGGCCACACCACGCAGCCCAGAAGTCCACCACCACCGGTAGCTGCTCCCGGGCTATGACTTTTGAAAAACTGGCATCATCAAGGTCAACAGGCTGCATGGTAAACAGGGGTTGATGACAGCGTCCACACTTTGGCTGCGCCGCTATTTTCTCGCCGTCCAGCCGGTTCACAGAATGGCAGTGCGGACAAACGGTTTCTATCTTCTGCATCGACAATCATCCTGAATATTCTGCTATATCGTTTCACAGATAGTAATACCGGCGTAATCTGAACGACTTGATACAGGTCATTCTCTGGCAGTACGCTGGACACTACGATACCGAGTAATCTGCGATGGAAATAAAGCTAATGACTTACTTCACTAAAACCTTCCACAACTAACCCGCCATGGACTTCAAGGATTACTACAAAATCCTCGGCGTGAAACCAGACGCCGATCTTAAGGCCATCAAGACTGCGTATAGAAGGCTGGCCCGCAAGTATCATCCTGACCTCAACAAGGAAGATAACGCCGAGGAACAATTCAAGGAAGTAGCAGAAGCTTATGAAGTCCTGAAAGATAACGAGAAGCGGGCTGAATACGACGAACTTCGCAAATATGGCGGCAAGCATGGACAGCGCTTCACACCACCACCAGGCTGGCAATCCTCAGGGCAAGGCGATGTACACTTTGAACACTTCGAGGGTGATTTCTCCGAGTTCTTCGAAAACCTGTTCGGCGGCCGGCAGCGTGCCGGCGGCACATGGCAGCATCGCGAAGCTCCAACAGGCTTCCGGGGGCGGGATGTCGAAATGGAAATGCCGATTTTCCTGGAAGACACGCTTGCGGATGAATCGAAGAAAGTCAGTTTCAGGATACCCAAATACGACTCGCATGGCCGGCACACCGGAGATACCAACAAGACACTGAACGTCAGAATTCCCAAAGGCGTCACTGATAATGAACGCATACGCCTGAAGGGCCAGGGGTATCCGGGTGTCAACGGAGGCGCCAATGGCGACCTCTACCTGCATATCCGCCTGGTGCCGCATCCCCTGTTTGATGTTGAGGGCCATAACCTGATTGTCACTGTGCCTATTGCCCCATGGGAAGCAGCACTGGGCACGAAAGTTACTGTGCCGACGCTATCGGGCAGCATACAGATGACGGTACCGCCCAACAGCCAGACCGGCCAGAAATTGCGAATCAAGGGTAAAGGCCTGCCCGGCAAACTCGGCCCGGGAGACCTGTTCGCGCTGTTCAAAATCGTCATGCCAAAAACCGTAGATGACAGGCACAAACCACTCTGGGAAAAGATCGCTGCAGAAGCGGATTTTGACCCACGTGCCGAATGGAGCAAGTCATGAACAGTAAAGTGACGCTGAAACTTACCGTATCGGAACTCTGTGACTGCGTACAGATATCGGAGGATATTCTGATTGAAATTGTTCACCAGGGCATTCTCGAACCCCAGGGAAATTCGCCCCAAAGCTGGACATTTGATGACAGCATGGTGGATGTGCTCAAACGTGCCGTGCGCTTGCGTAGAGAGCTGGAGATTGAGTGGGCGGGTATCGCAGTGGCCCTGGATTTACTTAATGAGTTAGACCAATTGAAAACCGAGAATCAAAATTTACGTCAACGGCTCGAAAGATTTCTCCAGTCCTAGTTCCTGAGCTATGTAGCAAGATCAACCCGGCTCCAGTTCTACCTGTATCCCGTGTCACGAATACTCCTGCTCACATCAGTCCCGGACTTGTTAATGAATTCTGGTCAGATTGATATGCGTCAAGGTGACGTGAACCTCGGCCGCATAAACTGTACCCATAAACTGGCTATAAGGAGCTTGAATATGAATGAAGTAAAAGATGCCGCCCGCAACCTTGTGGCTGCACTCAAAACTGAACGCGATGAATTGCGCGTACAGCTAAGTCTTGCCTCTGTAGAACTCAGGGATAAAGCTGAAACGGAAATCCGTAAACTGGACAGCAAATGGGCAGAAATCAGGGGGCGCGCCAAACAGATGGGGCGCGAAGTCGAAACGATTTCCTCTGTAGTTGAGGACGATCTCGAAGACATTACCGATAACGTCGCAGAAAGCAGCAAGGCGATACTTGATGAAATTCGTGCAGGCTATAAACGTATACGGGACTCGCTAAAGTAGGCGTTAGCCAGGCGACCCTATGGATTGTCATTCAGAGGCCCCGGAGTCCAAGCCGTCTCCTCCCGACTTTTTGCTTTGGGGTTCTCTTTTTTCAGTTGTTGTTTTATATGGTCTGGATTTCATCCTTGACAGTTCTGCCCCCCAATCTCTGAACATCGCCGCGACCACTTCAAGGGAAATGCTGCATGCCATCTGGTGGGGTATTGCTGTTGGCATCGTCTTTGTCGGGGTACTGGGACGCGTACCCCGTGAACTGGTCATGGCCCTGCTTGGCAGCGGCCAAAATCTCACCGGGATTTTCCGCGCTGCCGGCGCAGGCGTGCTACTGGATCTCTGCAGTCACGGCATCCTCATGGTTGGCATGAAGCTATATGAGCGTGGTGCCAGTCTCGGTCAGACCATGGCATTTCTGATTGCCAGCCCCTGGAATTCCTTCTCTCTCACCCTGATTCTGTTTGGTCTGATCGGCGTGGGTTGGACACTGTCCTTTATTGCACTCTCACTGCTCATCGCCATCGTGACAGGCGTCATATTTGATGCCTTGGTCAAACGGAAAAAACTGCCCGCCAGCCCCTATAGTTTTGACTTGCCCAGCGAGTTCAGATTCCGGGAGGAGGTTCGATTACATTGGCAGAATATTCAGTGGTCTCCCTCACTGATCAAGGACATCCTCTGGGAAGGGCTGCTGGGATCACGCATGGTGCTACGCTGGATATTATTCGGTATCTGCATGGTCGCCCTGATACGGGCCACGATGCCAATGGACATGTTTCAGTCACTTTTTGGCCCTACCCTTGCCGGCCTGGGCATGACAGTCGTTGCGGCAACCGTAATCGAAGTTTGCTCGGAAGGCTCGACGCCCATCGCGGCCGACCTGTTGACGCGGGCACATGCACCGGGTAACAGCTTTGCATTTCTGATGGCCGGTGTTTCGACCGATTACACGGAAATCATGTCGATCAAAGACACCATGAGCTCCTGGAAGATTGCCCTGTTTCTGCCCCTGATAACATTGCCACAGGTTCTTATTCTGGCCGTAATCCTCAATATGTCCTGATTTTCACAAGCACCATAGAGAGCGGTATGCCAAATTTATGCGGCCTTGATACGTACGATTTGCTCCGAGACGATACCCACGGACTGCGCCAACTGCCACAACGCAGTCAGATTAAGCAATTCCAATGAACGCTGCGAAGACCGAATCAACCCTTGCTTCTGGAAACGGCTCAACACACGACTTGCTGTTTCAGGCGCCAAACGAAGGAAGTTGGCAATATCACGTCGTGGCATGAGCAGAGAAACATGACCAGCATCACCAATGTGACCTTGTAGTTCACGTTCATAGAGATGAAGCAGAAATGCCGCCATACGTTGCTCGGCGGTATAGTCGCCAGCAAGTGCCATTGCTGTGGCAAGGTCCTTGCTCATCAACCTGAGAAGACGCTGTTGCAGGTGAGGTTGGCTGGCGACTGCCTTTGAAAGTTGTGCGTAGGAAATCGAACAGACCTCGGTCGGAGCCACTGCACAGGCACTACTCGTATATTCATCAGAATACAGGGCGTCAAATCCCAGCATATCGCCTGGCAGGTAAAAGCCACGTATACGCTCATTGCCCTCTGCATCCACTGTATAAGTTTTCACACAACCTGATCTGACTGCGTATAGCTGTTCAAACTTGTCACCTGCCCAGTAAATGTGACCACCGGTCTCCGTCACAGGATGATAATGTTGCAGAACAACTTCGACTTGATTGTCTGTCTGATGGGTTTCGGCCCTGTAACGGGCACATAAATCACCTACCCCGCAGTTTTCACAGCCGATAACATTGCATTTCGGTTGGGACTCAGGATTCTTTATTGACTTCATCATGACTATTACTCCATTCACGAGTTATAGCATGGGCAATTGAATCTCAATTCGTAATTAGGACTTGCCGCAACAAATTGCGGGTACTACGTATAGTCTCTCTAGGGCTAATCAGTCTCTAGCATCATCTTTACGAGATCTGCCACTGAATCAGACTGCATTTTTTCCATTACACGCGCCCTATGTAACTCTACAGTACGCAAGCTTATGCCGAGCTCGATGGAAATTACCTTGTTGGCCTGACCATCGGCAACACGCCGGGCAACCTCCTGCTCTCTGGGCGTAAGAGATGAAAAACGACTAGAGACAACTGACTTGACCTGCTCCTGATCACAATCACGGGCATGAATCACCATAGCCTGGCGAATCCGCAGCAGCAAATCCTCTTCACGAAAGGGTTTTTCCAGAAAATCAAGCGCTCCGGACTTCATGGCATCAACTGCCATCGGCACATCCCCATGGCCCGTAATTATAATGACGGGCAGTAACCAGCCCCGTCTACGCACCTCGCCCAGTAACTCCATACCACTCATTCCAGGCATGCGGATATCAAACAAAGCGCAAGCAGGGCCAGTGCCATCATAGCTATCCAAAAACGCCCTGCCACTGGCAAACCCCACACTGCTCTGACCCACCGAACGCAACAACATGGCTACGCTGTCACGTACAGCATCATCATCATCAACAATATAAACCTGACCAGGATTTTCAGCACTCATGATGACTTATCTGTAACAGGAATGTGCATGGTAAAACTTGCGCCACCCATCCGATTATTCAAACAGGTTAAGCCACCGCCATGGGTCTTCATAATCGTACGACATAAGGCCAACCCCATACCCAGCCCCGCTTGCTTCGTAGTAAAGAAAGGCTCAAATAATTTCCCGAACTCATTATCCGGTATGCCAGGGCCTACATCTGCCACCACAATCTCCACAAATACCCGGCGCTTCCGTACGCTTATTGTAATTTTTTTACCCCTGTCAATCTCACTCATGGCCTCCATGGCATTACGTATCAAGTTAAGCAGTACCTGTTGAATCTGAATCGGATCCACCATCACTTTCGGGATACCTGCTGTTTCTTCCAGTTCAATTTCAACGCCTGATTCGCGTATGTCGACTTCAGCCAACTTCAGAATATCCTTAATTAGCAACACCACATCAGCGAGCTCATGTTCGCCTTCGCCCTGCTTGATCAGCCCTCGCAGACGCCTGATGATTTCACCAGCACGCTCAGCCTGAACCGCTATTTTCTCAAGCGTATCTTCAAGGTTTTCAGCATCATCTGATCGGGCGTCCATATTTTCAACCAGGCGGCGACTGGCCCGGGCATAACTGGCAATAGCCGTCAGAGGCTGATTAATCTCATGGGCCAGACCTGTAGCCATTTCACCCAAAACACCCACCCTTGCCATACTTGCAAGACGGTCACGGGTTTCCTGTGCATCAGACTCTGATTTCTTACGCGCGCTAATGTCCTTGATAATACCGAGATAAACCGGGTTGCCACTGATCTTCACCTCACCCACTGATAACTCTATTGGGAATATGTGGCCATCCTTATGGCGGGCTCGTACCTCACGGCCAATACCGATGATTTTTGCTTCGCCCGTTTTCTGATATCTCTTCAGGTAATCATCGTGTTCACTATGGTAGGGCTCGGGCATGAGAATATGCACATTCTGGTCGAACGCTTCTGCTTCGCTATAACCGAATATTCTTTCAGCCGCCTGATTAAAACGCTGTATATGCCCTCGGTCATTAATTTCGATAACTGCATCTACAGCAGCATCAAACAAGGCATCAAACTCAGCCTCTGAATATCTCAGTCGCTGTTCAAGATTTTCACTTGCACTGTTAGAAACAGGCTTCATTTTTTTCTTAAGCATTCACTCATATTAGTGGTTAGAAATTGTTGTGCATACCATTGATTTGAATCAAGGCAATCAATCATCAATAAGCTTAACCTCTAAATAGATGGATAACACAAAGGCCTGACGATGCGATTTCAGACAACCAATGAGTTACTTGAAAAGTCCAGACAGTTCCACAGCATGGCCAGCGACTATTACCTCGACCTGGGCCGTGAACTTGAACAGCGCCGTGTCGGCATGTTGCTGGAATACCTTATGAAACATGAACAGGAACTGGCTGACAACATCGCGGCATATCAAATGAATGCGAGCCCCGTATTACTGAACACTTGGTTCGATGAAGCACCTGACATTGATCTTGGCAAGGCCTTGCAAAGCCTGACGCTACACAACCCTCTGATTGTTGAGGACGTGATTCAGGTAGGCATGCATTTGGGTGACTATCTGATTTGGGCCTACGAAAGCCTTGCGGAGCAAGCGGAAACCGGCGATGTAAAAGAGGCCTTTAGCAATCTGGCGAGCATGGCCATAGCAGACAAACGCAAACTATCTCTGGACCTTCAGGGCATGCAGGACATGTAGGCAGCACCTGCCTCACAGAAATATATCGTTAGTCCTTGCCCGCAGCCCTTGCGTCTGCGGCACGCATCAGATCATCCGGATCATTCGCATCATCAGGCACTACTGCCACACCCAAACCCCGAGACAAATACAGCTTGTCCCCCAGTAACGGGAACGGTTCATTCAGAACTTCCAGTATCTCTTCTCCTATCACTTTGGCCTCTTCTCTGCTCGATACTGAATTCAGTACAACAGCGAAATCACCTCCGCTCAGATTGGCCGCAAAATCCAGTTCACTCAAATAACACCGAATACGATCACCTAGCGTTTCCAGAATCATTTCTTCAATATCTCTACCCAGAGTAGCCATGAGAGATTCAAAGTCATTGATTGTAATAAGTAACAACGCCAAAGGCTCCTTGTTACTCACTGCACTGGCAACTGCACGCTCATAACGTTCTGTAAACATTCCTGGTGTCATCAACCCGGTCAGTTCATCAATTCGACGCGCCCGTTCACGGGCCAATTGCATGGATTTTTCGTCTGTGATGTCATCATGAATGGAAATATAGTGGGTAATCTTTTCACCTGTGCGCACCGGACTCACAGTCTGTCGAATGGTGTACAGCTCGCCTTCGCTATCCCGGTCGACGGTTTCTCCACTCCAGACATTGCCCGACGAAATCCTTTGCCAGAGACGGTTGTAATAGCGAAAGCCCTGTTTTCCTGATTTCAGAATTCGGGGGTTTCGACCAATTACAGAGGCATAATCATGGCCCGAAAGCCGACAGAATGACTTGTTTGCCCAAATAATCGTACCCTGTGAATCGGTAATGAAGCTGGAATTTCCTGCAGCCTTCAAAGACTGGGTGACGATTCGCATTTGTCTATGAACACACAGGGCATGACATACGCCCGAAAGACGTTCTACGATTTGCTGGAGACATAGCTGGTTGTTCGTATTCTTGAGATACCGGGTTTCAGAAGCTGCAAAAAGAACCACCCAGTCCTGCTGGCGCCCTTCAAAATAAAACTGCATCGGAATAGCAAGTATGGAAGCCAGTTTCTGTTTCTCAGCTGCCTTGCGCCAGGGCTTGAAACCCTCATCCTTCACAACTATAAACTCTTTAGTCTGACTACGCAGAGCCCTGACGGCAGGCCCATCTCCCAATACGCTATCGTCATCCCGTTCTGGCAATCTGTGAATTTCATCATGTAGCGGCCCATTTCCTGACATGGCGACGGGTAAAAGCATTTCATCATTGCGACTCCTTTCCAGCCACATAAAAGGCAAAGCCAAAGCATCAACAATTCCGGCACAGAGATCCGAAAGGATGCTTACTTCATCATCTCCCTCAACAATATGCTTAAAGGCTTCCCCGAAAACCACATCCAGCCTGCAAACCATCTGTTCGGCAGAAAGCCTCCCGCCAAAGCTTACCGAATCGGCAATGTTTGCCTTGTCTGATTGAGGGTTGGCATGGCCGTTTTTCTTACTCATAACTAAACCTTTGAGATGTTGACAAACATGCTGGCTAGAGATTTAGTGTCTTACTGATACAACCAGACTGCATTGACCTGTATCAAGCTCGGCACAGAGCATCTCTTAAGGCAGAACGCACCCATTGATTCACATCAACGCAACCTGATTAAAGACATGACATACTTTAAATCGGGTTCGTTCATACGGTAGCAGTCATGGATATGCAAAATAGCAATGAAAATTTTTCAAGTAGCAAGAGCAATATTACCGATGCGTTGGAAGGTTTTCGGCACATCATCAAGGAAGCCAAAGAACGGAGGCTGCCCGAACCTACCAGCATCAGTCTCGCTACCGCCGACGCCAGTGGCAAACCGTCTGTACGCACGGTTTACCTTGTAACCATCAACGAACTTGGACCCGTGATTTTTATCAATACAGAAAGCGGCAAAGGCAAACAACTGGTAGTCAATCCCTTTGTAGCACTGTGCATGCATGTTCCGGAGTTACAGAAACAAATCATACTTGAAGGCGAAATATCCGGCATGACCGATATAGAGTCAGACGATTACTGGAATCAACGTAGTAGGGATACACAATTGGCAAGCTGGGCATCTGACCAGGCGGCTACACATGAATCGAGAGAAGAACTGCTTGTTAAACGAAATAATATAAGGGCTGAATTCAGCTATGAATCCATTCCCAGACCCGAAAATTGGAAAGCACTGCAAATCAATCCGACCCGCATTGAATACTGGGATACGGGCTGGCACCGCCTGCGCCAACGTCGTCTCTATACCAAACAGGACGATGGCGAATGGGGCGTGGAGATTGAGAACCCTTAAGCTGGGAAATTCCAGTTATGCTTGAAGCCCTGGTGTCGCCCAGTCATTGGGCTGCTGTCGGTATTACACTGCTCGTTGTCAGTCTCACAGTAGGCCTACACTACGAGGTACTGCAGCGGCTTAGCCGAAGGGCAAATTCCTGGTATGCAATTCAGCCGCGACTCAGAATTCTAGTGTTGATTGTTAGCATACTGATACTACATGTGGTGGAAATCTGGCTCTTCGGCGTTGGCCTGTATTCCATCAACTTTTATCCGAATCTTGGCTCTGTTACAGGTGCCGAGTCATTCAATCTTCTTGAAGCTGTGTATCTCTCGGCAACGACCTATTCAACGGTGGGATATGGCGACCTGATCCCGCATGGCCCGATCAGGTTCTTACTGGGTATGGAAGCTCTCGTCGGTCTGGTGATGATCACCTGGTCTGCTTCCTTCACCTACCTGGAAATGCAGCGATTCTGGAAAAACTGAAACTTTCCTGACTTTTAATACTGTACCAACACTGGCTACCAACAATAGCCTCTAAAATCAGGCTGTGGCAGGCTGCCCAGTCGATAACTGGATATCACCTTGCTCCATGTCCGGAGTAATAGAGTCAGAAACATCCTTCATCAAACGAAATTCACTGAAATCCGGGTTGCGCATTTCGCGCCGGTAACGTGCCGGTGGCCAGGGGTAAATATTGGGCACACCCTCTTTATCGAGGTACCAGCTCTGGCAGCCCCCGGTGAACCAGATCGTATGCCGAACAGCCTTCGCCATTTCCTGATTGTAGGTTTCAAAAGCGGATTGCTTTGGTGCCATGGCTGCGAGCCCATCACTCTTCATTTTGTTCAGGCTGCTGATCAAAAAATCCACCTGATATTCACTGACCATAATCAGGGAAATATTACCGACCGGCCCGGTAGGCCCTTCCAGCATCCAGAAATTCGGAAAGCCGGGAATACTCATCGCACGATGCGCACGTGGCGTGCCGTCCCAGCGGCCTCCGAGTTCCAGGCCGGCTTCGCCAATCACGCGGGTAGGCAGAATAAAGTTACTGACTTTAAATCCGGTTGCGAGCACCAGTACGTCCAGCTCATGTAGCTGGCCATCTTTGGTGCGAATACCATTCGCTTCGATTCGATCGATACCCTCGGTCACTACATCGGCATTGTCTCTGGTAATGGCAGGATAAAACGCCGAACAGAACACCAGTCGTTTACAGGCCGCCTTGTAATCAGGCGTCAGCTTGGCCCTTAATACCGGATCCGCCACTTCCTT
>JBFJXR010000043.1:0-21463 GCA_041622995.1 Nevskiales bacterium | reverse complement strand
GCCTGCATATTGCGACCAATTTCCTCGGTTTGAGCCTCGACATCATCCAGATGCACACTTTCATGGCCAACAACACTGGCGGTGCCCGAAATATACAACTGGGAGGCATTTGCCCAATCTTTTAATTTAGCTCGCGAAAAAGAAGGACTTTTGGGGCCATATTGGCGTGGATAATGAAAGGCACTGACCTGTCGCGGGTTTTCAATTTGTACGCCGGGGGTGCGTGTAGCCATGAAATAAACCAACAGGCCCGACCGGTAAGTACCGATTGCACTGGCCGCGGGCAATGCACGTTCGAAATGCTGGAACTCTTCGAAGGTGCGAGCCCTGCCTACAGAGAATTGTTTGTAACGCTCCGAATCCTCTCCACCATCATTGATCTGCGGAAAAAAATTCCACATACGCAGAGCATGTTTGTAACCCTGGTTACGTTGGAACGCCAAAATACGGCGATAGGCCTCAAAGGCGGCAGCATCCAGTGATGGAAATTCGTTTTCATCCAGAACGAGTTGGCCAAACAGCGCATGCTCATTGCGTGCGTAGGCGACGCCTTCAGAGAAGCCCCTGTCAACAGGTAAAGGGCTGCGCCAGATTTCCAGAATGGGTTCATCGTCAACCTGTTCCAGTGCCAGGCTGATATGCCGGGGATCGGGGTTCACGATGCTGGCAGCTGTATTGAACTCAACGGCTGCAAGGATACGATCATCAGCGGCCAACTTGGCTGCTGCATCACCATACTGGTACTCGATAGTAAACGGTGCGGTGATGGCCGTAGCGCTGGTTTCGTTTTTAAGCGGCTGTGCAGTGCTCAAGCGACGTCCTGTTCTGTGGTGCCCCCGGTAAAGGCTGTGCTTGCCCGTTTCGCGCGGCGTCTTACATCGGCTAATGCATTGCGCCATTCACTTAAACTAAACAAGTAATACAGCACTTTAAAGGCCTGTAGACGCCAGTCTACCTTTGGGTTGCCATATACGTCACCTGCTAAAACAGAGGTGACAGCCTCTTCTATACGTAAGGGGTTACCTGGATTCATGAATAACTTGCGTAATCCGGGGGAATTAAAGCGCTCGATGAACCAAGAAAAGGTTCGAATGCCCTTGTGCACGGTCTTTTGATAGTTGCGCAACATTTTTGCTGTGCCTGGCTGGCCCTGCAGTATGGCATCGACAATTTTGGCTGCATGTGAGCCATTGGTCATGGCCATTAACACGCCGCTGGAAAATATGGGATCAATAAATGCGTAGGCATCACCGACCATGAGCCAGTTTTCACCATACATTTTGCTGCATTGATATGAGAAGTTTCCGGTAGCCTTAACCTCGAATTCGGGCACCTTAACGGCTTCGGTCATACGCGCCCGTAATTCAGTCGGGGCGAGTTCCAGTGTCTGGAAGAAAAATTCCTCAGGGCTTACTTTGCGGGATTTCAGGTAATTGGGGTCACAGACTGCGCCAATACTCATGGTGCCGTCCAATAGCGGAATCAGCCAGAACCAGCCATGTTCAAACCAGTAAGCGCTAATATTGCCGGCATTCTCTCCCGGTCGACGCTCAACGCCTTTGAAGTGACAGAAGATGGCGGCACTTGCGTGCCGTGGATTTTTGCGTTTGACACCAAATTTATTGGCCAAAACCGTGTCTCTTCCCGAGGCGTCAACGAGATAGCGGGTTTCCCATGTTTGCACGCCCGAGGGCCCCTTGGCGGTTACGATCGTCGTGTTTTTATCGCGAAATTCAATATCGGTGACACGCGTTTCCTCAAAACACCGGGTACCCTTTTTTTCGCTGTTGCGGAACAGAAGGTTATCAAATTCCGAACGGCGCACTTCGAAAGCATGTGGCCACCTGGCATCCATGGCATTGCGAAAATAGAAGTTGTGTCTGGGCGGATCATAATGCTCGGCATTGAAATCAGCACCTGGTTTGGGAATCCCGATTTCAGCAACCTGGTCCAGAACACCCAGTTGCTCGAAAATATCAAGGTTTTTGGGCAGCAGCGACTCACCAATATGGAAGCGCGGGTGTTTGGATTTTTCAACCAGGACCACGTGGTAACCCTTCTCCGTTAGCAGCGCTGATATGGTAGATCCACCCGGACCGCCTCCAATCACCAGCACGTCACAACGCTGGTTTGTTTCTGAGGAGCTAGCTGAATTTGACATGGAATCTCCGGTCTCTGTGATAAGGAGCAACATTTAGTGGGCGCTGATTTTAGCCTAGCAAGGGTAGCAGGAATAGCACCTTTTCCCGAATTGCTCTGATATGCAAAAGACGTGCTAGACTTTTTGCTTTGACTACGACGGTATATGGAACCGACTTATGGCACAGCAGAGCGCAAATCAACTGGAACTGGCAAAACTTATTGTCGAGACACTGGATTTACAGGATGTAGATCCGTCTCATATCGAGCCGGAAGCACCACTTTTCCGAGAGGGTCTTGGCCTTGATTCTATTGATGCGCTGGAACTGTCGCTGGCCATTTCCCAGAAGTATGGTGTCCAGTTAAGAGCAGACGATGAAAATAACAAGGCAATTTTCGGTTCCCTGCAATCCCTGAGTGCCCATGTAGAACAAAACAAGGCCGTAGCCTGACGGCAGCCTGAAAGACACAGGTTCCATCTGGTGACCTGTGATAAAGAAGCAGACCTTGTGATGAATTGAAGCCATGCCGATTCTGATACTAGTCTACCCCCTACTTATTTATGGATCCGTGCACTGGCAGATGCCATGGCTGGGAGCTTTGGCTCTTTTGGGCCTTGGCCTCCATGTTTTTGCGCCTGCCCTCAAAAAAAAGCAGTTCTGGGCATGGTTGATGGTAGCGATATTGCTAATTGCGGGCGCATGGGCCGTTATCATTGATGATAGTCGGGCACTGATTCAACTTGTGCCTATCATGGTCTTTTTGATGCTGGCGGTTTTTTTTGGGCGCACGCTGATGGGCCATTCGGTACCTCTGGTCACGCGTATTGCAGCGGCCGCGAGAGATATATCCCCTGAAAATATTCTCGCTGAAATGCCTGGCGATGTACTCAGATATACGCGTGGTGTGACGATGTTCTGGACGGCCATGTTTCTGTTTTTTGCTGCAGAAGACCTTTTCATGCTTTGGTTGGCGCTGCCTATGCCCTGGCCGCTGGTCGTCAATATCAGCAATTTCGCCATCATGCTGATGCTACTGGTAGGCGAATATCTATATCATAGCCGCCGCTATCCTAATCCCAAACACCACAGCTTTCTGGACTTTGCTCAAGACGTGGCAAAGTTTGACTATCATAGTTTGCTGGAAGACTAGATATAAAGGGCATGAACAACACGCTCAATAAAAATGAACGGCTGCCGCTGATCCAGAATCATGCGGTTGATGACGTCATGATTCTCCATGATGGTCAGGGCATTACCCGTGAAGAGTTTATGGGTCAGGTGGAAGTCCTCGCCGAACATTTGCCATCGGGGAAGTTCGTGTTTAACTGCTGCGACGACCGGTATCACTTTCTTGTGGCTTTTGCCGCGTCGTTGTTACGCGGGCAGACCAATTTGTTGCCGCCCAGCCGGGCGCCGGAAATGGTTCGCGATATCGCCCAGGGTTATCCGGATGCCTATTATCTTACGGACGAAGAGGTTGAGCTTGATGGCCTGTCTGTGTATCAGTTTCAGTTACAGGCCACAGGTTGTCGCAGTATGGCCGAACATGAAGTACCGGCAAGTCAGGTAGCTGCTATCGCTTTTACTTCAGGCAGTACTGGAAGTCCAAAACCCAATAGTAAAACCTGGGCATCGTTGCATGTCGGCACCGACATGGCACGTCGTTGTTTTTTTGATGAGCTGCCCTCCGCCCCTGCGATACTGGGAACAGTACCGCCGCAACACATGTACGGGCTTGAAACGACCGTGCTGCATGCGATGTTGAGCGGGGCTGTCATGCATAGCGGGAGACCGTTATTTCCGGAAGATATTCGACGGTCTCTGGACGGGTTGACCGGGCCTGTGGTTTTAATTACCACGCCGGTGCATTTGCGTGCCTGTGTACAATCGGGCCTTCGATTTACAGCACCTGACTTTATTATTTCTGCAACGGCACCGTTGTCCATCGAGTTGGCTGCGTTGGCCGAAGAGGCTTTTTTGGCCCCGGTGCGTGAAATCTATGGATGTACCGAAGCAGGTAGCCTTGCAAGCAGACGTACAGTCGATGGCGACACATGGACGCTTTACCCGGATATGCGCCTTAGAATGGTGGAAGAACTGCCTCTGTTAAGTGGCCCTCAGTTAAGTGAGCCTGTGCCTTTACAGGACCTGGTCGAGCCGGAAAATGAACATACATTTGTGCTTAAGGGTCGAAGCTCGGATATGGTGAATATCGCTGGCAAGCGAGCTTCGCTTACAGATCTGAATATCAAGTTATTGAACATTGAAGGCGTAGAAGATGGCGTTATTGTAATGCCGGAGGAGCATGACGGTGCAGTTACCCGGCTGGCGGCTCTGGTGGTTGCTCCGGGACTGAACGAGTCGGACATTCAGTCGGCATTACGTGCTGTGTATGATCCGGTGTTCTTGCCCAGACCGTTATTTATGGTGGATAAGCTGCCGCGCAATGAGACCAGTAAATTACCGCGCTCGGCGGTCATCAGTATGCTCAGTCAATTACAAACGGGCCATCAGGCAACAATATAATGACCGATTCTATCGACTTCACCAGTGAGCATATTTCCATAGCGGCTGATCATCCCTGCCTGCCCGGTCATTTTCCTGGTCAACCTGTGGTGCCAGCTGTTGTCGGTTTGCAGGCCGTGACGGATATTCTGCAGGTGCAGCGTCCCGAATGGTCTTTGCAGGGCATCAGCCAGGCCAAATTCATGAGTCCTTTGCTCCCCGGGGAATCATTTATTGTGTCACTGCGTGGCGACCTGCCAAATATCGGATTTCAATGTCATGTAGGAGAGCGCCTGATTGCCAAGGGCATTTTACAGGTGGCTTTAAACGAGCCTGAAGAAGGATGAGCCCTCAATGGCAGGCGCAACAGGAACGCAGCACACCATTTGCGCTTAAACTTATTCGCTGGATTGCGTTACATATGGGACGAGGCGTAGCCCGGCTTCTGCTTTATCCTATCGTGGGATACTTTCTTCTGACTTCACGTAAGGCGCGTCGGGCATCGAAGGGTTATCTCACGAGGGTGCTGGGTCGCCCGGCCCGTTTTACAGACGGTGCCCGACACATCCACTGCTTTGCCAGTACTATTCTCGACCGGGTGTTTTTACTTACCGATCGATTTGATGAGTTCGACCTTCAAATAAGCGGTGAGAATCTCGTCAGAGAGTTAGGCCACAAGGGACAGGGTTGCCTGCTGGTGGGCTCTCATCTAGGCAGTTTCGAGGTGTTGCGTACCCTCGGGGTTAGCAAGGAAAGTGAAGGCGTCAAAATCAGGTTGCTCATGAATCATGGGCAGAATCAAATGATTACTAACCTGCTGGAAGCGTTGAACCCGGACATACGCAATATCATGATTGATACCAGTGGCGGGGACGCGGATACGGCTCTGAAAATCAAGGACGCTCTGGATGAGGGTTGCATGGTAACCATACTCGGTGATCGTGTGAACTCTGCCCAGGAAAAGTTCACGCATTGCAACTTTCTGGGCGACCAGGCGGTCTTTCCTTTGGGCTGGTTAAAGCTGGCCGCGGTTCTGAAGGTGCCGGTCGTGCTTTGTTTCGGGCTTTATCGTGGCGGTAATCGATATGACATACACTTCGAACTGCTCTGTGATGCGCTGATGCTTGATCGAGGCAATCGAGATGCAGAGGTAGCCCAGTGGGCTCAGCGCTACGCAGACCGCCTGGCGTTTCATGCCAAATCCGCGCCCTATAACTGGTTTAATTTTTTTGATTTCTGGGACGACAAATATGTCGATCAACTGGACTAAAGCTACCGGTGTAACACTATTACTGTATGGCCTACTGTGCCCTGCTGCCATGGCGTGGGATGCCGCTGATGTTGTGAGGGGTCTGGCGAAAAAAGGCGGTGACGTAGCGCAATTTACCGAAATCAAATATCTGAAGGCACTTGATCGTCCAATTCGACTGGATGGAGAAGTCCGGTTTACACCACCGGACGGTATGGAAAAAAAGGTGACTGCGCCTTACGAAGAGCTCATGACGGTTTCTGCCGGTAAGCTGAAACTGCAGAGAGGGAAAAAAGTTCGTGAAATAGAGCTGGATCGTCATCCGGTTGCACAGGCCTTTGTCATGGCATTTGTCTCTACATTGGCGGGGAACATAGAGGGTTTGGAGGCACATTACGATATTATTCTTGAGGGTGAAATCAGGGGATGGACGCTGGAATTGACTCCAAAAGCGGATGAGCTAAGGGATAAGGTGAGTCAGATCAGGGTAAGTGGCAATACAGATCTCTTGCAGTCTTTTGAAACCCTGCAGCCCAATGGAGATCGCTCCATTATGTATTTTTCAAACCTGCCTACAGAATTGGGCGCGTCAGTAGAAGTTATTGAGTAATCACTTGAAGCAATTTTTTGTCTGGGGACTTTGGCTTGGAATATTGGCCATGGTTGGTTTATGGGCGTTATTGAATATCCAAATTCGATCAGACCTTACGGCTTTTTTGCCTGACGCAAAAACGGATGCAGAAATACTGCTTCTGGATGAACTGCAAAATGGTGTTTCCTCACGCCTGATACCTGTTGCCGTGATTGCCGATGATCTGGATGCCCTGGTATCCATGAGTAAATCAATGGCAACGCAACTTGGAAAAAGTGAATTATTCAACCAGATACACAATGGGCAACAGTCCATAGACAGTGCTCAGCTTGAATGGGTTATTAGGCATCGATATCTTCTAAGCCCGAATATTGATGCAGAACGGTTCACACAGGGCAGCCTTCGGGAAGCGCTCGACGAGCGTATGTGGGAACTGGGCTCAGCGGCAGAGTTCGCGGTGAAAGATTTGCTCGCACGGGATCCGACTCACGAAAGTCTGGCGGTATTTAAGCAATGGCAGCCCACAGTAGAGCCAGAAACCCATAGGGGCGTGTGGGTTCAGTCTGACCCACAACGTGCCCTGTTGATGGTGGAAACGGCTGCGCCCGGGTTTGATCTGGATGCCCAGGCTCTGGCGATAGCGGCTATACAGAATGCCTATTTAAACGCTCTTGCAGAGAATGATATCCAGTCAGGCGACAGCCAGCTGATGATGACGGGTCCCGGACCGTTCGGTGTGGAATTACGCAGCACTACACAGGCAGAATCGCAGTGGTTTAGTACGATAGCGGTCACGCTGCTCATCATATTTCTCTTTGCGGTATACCGTTCAGTACGCTGGGTCATTATTGGCGCCCTGCCATTGGCTTCGGGAGTGTTGCTGGCGATTGTGGCGATTAATAGCGGTTACGGTGGTTTGCACGGTATTACGCTTGCTTTTGGTGTCACCCTGCTTGGTGTGGCTATTGATTACCCATTGCACTTGTTCAGTCATCAGACCACGGGCGAGTCTGCAAACGATACGATGCGTCGAATCTGGCCCACGTTGCGCCTGGGAGTGGCCAGCACCTGTATTGCCTACCTCACTATGGTGTTAAGCGACTTCGAGGGCCTGGCACAACTTGGCTGGTTGACTGTCATTGGGCTGCTGATAGCTGCTGCCACCACACGCTGGCTGTTGCCGGGCCTAATGACGAATAAAGGTCAGGACCGTAATTTCGATGCGGCTACTGGCTGGGCCCGGCAATGGCGTGCCTGGTTTTCACGCTGTCCCAGAATTCACTGGCTTTTGATGTTGACAATGGTGATTGGGCTATTGCTATGGCTATCCAGCAGACCACAGCTTTGGCAGGATGATCTTGGTAGCCTGACACCTGTATCCGAGGAGAGCCAAAGACTGGATCAGCAATTACGACAGGCCTTAGCCGCTCCTGATCTGCGCTTTATGGCTGTGCTGAAAGCAGATAGCCCTGAGTCCGCATTGCGGGCCAGTGAGCGATTAGGCAATGAACTTGATGAGGTGGTAGAGACAGGCTGGATAACCGGTTATGACAGCCCATCAAGATATCTCCCGAGCACGTCCACACAGCTACAAAGGCAGGCTCATTTGCCAGATCCAGAAACGCTCACAATGCGGCTGCGAGCTGCTCAATCGGGCATGCCTTTCAAGGCAGATCTTTTCCGGCCTTTCTTGCTTGAAGTGGATCAGGCAAGGGTGCAACAACCCCTGGTTCTCGGAGATATTTTACAGACGCCATTGGGCGCACTGGTAACGACACTGCTTAAACAATCGCCTGATGGCCAGTGGCGAGCGATGATACCGTTACATTCAGTTAATGACGCCGTTGAACTTGAAGCCTGGTTTGCAGAGCGACCATGGGTAAAGTTTATCGATTTGAAAGCATCATCTGAGAACATGGTTGCAGGATTTCGCAATGAGATGCTTTGGAGAATGGCAGCAGCCACCATGGTTATTTTACTTATACTTATGGTGGGCCTGAGACCAGGCCGGCGCTGGGTGTTCGTTTTATTGCCGGTATTGGCAACGGTGCTTGCTACTGCCAGTCTTCTCAATCTTATGTCGATCAGGTTGTCATTGTTCCATATGACTTCACTGATGCTAGTGGGTGGAATCGTGCTGGATTACGCCCTGTTCTTTGATCGGGAAGAATCTGAGCCGGATGAAAGCATCAGAACTTTTCATGCTTTAAGCGTTTGTTGTGTTTCTACTTTGACAGTGTTCGGTATACTGGGTCTTTCCCAGATACCTGTTCTACGTGCAATTGGTTCCACAGTCGCCTGTGGAGTTTTTCTGGGGTATTTTCTGGCGATATTGGGGCGTCGCCAAAACTGAAACGAACATTAAAACATGCAAAGTTTACAACTCAGTCACTACACTCTGACGAGCGCTCTCGGTCGCGGGGTTGAGGCTCACAGAAATGCACTGCTCAATGAGCGCAGTGGTTTAACAGTCTGCGACTTTGGCACTTGTGATCTGCCCACCTGGATTGGTCGTGTTGCCGGGCTGGAGGACCTGCCATTCGAGAAGGAATGGTCTCATCATGAGGGGCGCAATAACAGACTTGCCCTGTTAGGCCTGCAGCAAGACGGATTTATTGAGGCGGTTGAGGCAGCGAGCAAACGCTACGGTGCACATCGTGTTGGGGTATTTCTCGGCACGAGTACCTCTGGTGTATATCAGACCGAATTGGCCTATCGCGATCGTGACCCCGAAACAGATGCCTTGCCCGATGAGTTCATTTATCAATACAGTCAGAACTGTTATTCCGTCGGTAGTTTTGTCCGTAGTTATCTGGGTCTAAAAGGACCATCGCTTGTGGTGTCTACCGCGTGCTCGTCCAGTGCCAAGGTCTTTGCTACCGCCAGCCGTTATATTCAAAGCGGACTTTGTGATGCTGCGGTAGTGGGTGGGGTCGACAGTCTCTGTCTGACAACCCTATATGGTTTCACTTCTTTGCAACTTGTCTCGACACAACCCTGCAGGCCTGCGGATGCGGCTCGTGATGGCATTTCTATTGGTGAGGCAGCGGGCTTTGCCTTGCTGGAAAAGGCCAGTGACCCTGAAAAATTATGTTTGCTTGGATATGGCGAGAGCAGTGATGCCTATCATATGTCTTCCCCCGACCCTGACGGCAAGGGCGCGGTGCTGGCCATGCAACAGGCACTTGAAAAATCAGGGCTGCAGGCCGGTGATATTGATTACATCAATCTTCACGGAACAGCGACCCCTGCGAACGACTTGTCAGAGGGGCGGGCTGTTGCAAAGGTATTCGGTAATAAAGTTGCCTGCAGTTCTACAAAGGGCTGGACCGGACATGCGCTGGGTGCAGCAGGTATAGCAGAGGCCATCATTTGTGCTCAGACTATCGAGCTTGGTTTTATGCCACGTAGCCTGAATACTACAACGCTCGACCCGGAGATTCCCAACAGGATTTTGCTTGAATCCAAATCAGTACCAGTAAGTTATGCCCTGACTAATTCCTTTGGTTTCGGCGGCAGTAATTGCAGCCTGATCATTGGGCGCAAGAATGGAGCAGCGGCATGACTGCATTATCTATCGGAATCAAGGGCATAGGGCTGGCTGCGCCAGGTCTGCCAAACTGGCCGGACGGGAAGACAATATTACGAGGTCAGCAACCGTATATGCCTGAAGACATGACGCGATATGCGCCAACGTTGTTACCCCCGAATGAGCAAAGGCGGGCCACAGCCGTGGGGCGTCTGGCGTTTCAGTCTGCAGAAGAGGCCATTAAGGCAATTAACGGGGAAGCATCAAAGCTGGCTTCGGTATTCGCCTCTTCGGGTGGCGATACTCATATCGTCAATAATATTTGTATGGCGCTGGCTACAGATGATCGCCGGGTATCGCCCACGCACTTCCATAACTCTGTTCATAATGCAGCGGCAGGTTATTGGAGTATTGCCACCAAGTCTCACGCCGCCTCGAGTAGCCTGTCCGCCTATGATGGCAGTTTTGCCGCGGGCCTTATCGAGGCCGCTACCCTCGCTCTTTGCGAAAATGTTGATGTATTACTGGTCGCTTACGATGTTCAGGTGCTGGCACCACTGGATGTGAAACGCCCTGTGCATCAATCATTTACTACAGCCTTCATTCTGACGCCTGATAGCAGCCAGGGTCTGGGCCGCATGGAGCTGCGGCTTCGGGACAGTGGCGTGGAATCGATAATGGACGATGCCGATCTTGAAGCATTGCGTAAATCAAACCCTGCAGCACGTGCCCTGCCCGTACTTGCGGCGATAGCGAAAGGCGGTTCTGCAGATATTACCCTGCCGGCATTGGATCATCTATTTGTCGAGATGCACCTGGAAGCCTGAGCATGCTGATTGAGCGTCGCGAACTTGAGACTCTGATTCCGCATTCGGGTGGTATGTGTCTGCTGGATGGGGTTGAACAGTGGGATGATGAATGTATTAAGTGTATATCCATGAGTCATCGGTTAGCGGATAACCCCTTACTAAGTCATGGCAAATTACATAGTCTTAATCTTGCAGAATATGGTGCTCAGGCCATGGCCGTGCATGGCGGGTTGCTTGCTCGCGCCGAAGGCAGGATCGCTGCGCCAGGATTCCTTGCCATGTTGCGCGGTATACAGCTACATCGGCAGAAAATCGATGATCTTCGTGGTGCATTAATAGTTACCGCCCGGCAGTTACTGGCTGCAGACAGCGGTTGGACCTATAGTTTTGAAATTCATCATGAGAAAAGCCTGCTGGCTGAAGGTCGGGTAACGGTTATGCTGCAGAAGGAAAGCACGAATGGAGAGTAAACGTGCGCTTGTGACTGGCGGCAGTGGCGATATTGGTTCGGCAATCTGCCGGCGTTTGGCGTCTCAGGGGCTTGAGGTTGTTGTGCATGCCAACAGTCGATTGGAAAAAGCCCAGACAGTCGTGGATGACATCATCAGGTCAGGCGGTCAGGCAGAAGCGGTGACATTTGACGTTACTGATCTTAAAGCCTGTGAAGTGGCCATTTCGAAAATACTGGAAAACGGCCCGATCCAGGTGCTGGTGAACAACGCCGGCATTCATGATGATGCGCCGCTTGTTGGTATGAGTGCCGAACAATGGCACCGGGTAATCGATGTCTCACTTCATGGTTTTTACAATGTAAGCAAACCCCTCATGATGTCGATGATGCGCACCCGGTGGGGACGCGTCATCAGCACATCTTCTGTTGCGGGCCAGATGGGCAATCGTGGACAGGCAAACTATGCCGCGGCCAAGGCCGGACTGCATGGTGCGAGCAAGTCGCTGGCGATTGAAATGGCCTCGCGGGGAATTACTGTGAATGTAGTGGCGCCTGGGATCATCGCCGGGGATATGTCCGAAACTACATTCGATGAGAGCATGATTAAACAGATGGTGCCGGCACAGCGGGCCGGTACACCAGATGAAGTGGCTGCCCTGGTCGCGTTTCTGGCCTCGGAAGATGCCGGTTATGTTTCCGGGCAGGTCATCGGTATCAATGGGGCGATGGCATGAGCCCATCCCTGACAACAGATAATATTGCCGTAGTAATTCCGGCTTATAATGAGGCGGCAACCATAGTAGATGTGGTCAAGCGTGCCCGGGCCCAGGTTGCCAATGTCGTGGTAGTAGACGATGGTTCGGTCGATAACACGGGTGATTTATTGATGGACCTGGACGTAAGCGTTTTACGTAATGACGTAAATTGTGGAAAAGGCGCCAGCATATTGAATGGTGCACAACATGCACTTACCACCGGCGCCCAAGCGGTGATCACCCTGGATGGTGATGGCCAGCATCAGCCTGAAGATATCCCCAGGGTTCTATCCGCCGCGGCTTTGTATCCTGACTCGATCATAGTCGCTTCACGATTGCGGAATACTGAACATGCCCCGCCTCTGCGCCTATTCGCTAATCATTTTGCGAATTTCTGGGTGTCCTGGGCGGCAGGCTACTGGGTGCCAGACAGCCAATCAGGATTCCGACTCTACCCAAAGACTGCATTAGAGCGTGTCAA
Organism: Nevskiales bacterium; assembly: GCA_041622995.1. Lineage (GTDB taxonomy): Bacteria > Pseudomonadota > Gammaproteobacteria > Nevskiales > CAJXLF01 > CAJXLF01. The sequence goes on along the minus strand of JBFJXR010000043.1, from coordinate 8,951 downwards.
TGTACCGCATACGCTTGATCGAAGCTTTGTATTTGAAAGCGAAGTCCTGATCGCCGCCGCATGGCAGGGCATAAAGAGCGAGCCAATTGCTATCGACTCCGTTTATTTCAAGGCGGCGCGTCATAGTCACTACAAGCCCACCCAGGATACCGTGCGTATCGTACGCATGATTGCGGGTCGACTATTGCGCCGGGGTATGTACCCACTGGGTTTATATCGTGCCCTGCGTTCGCGACGCAGCCGCGACAGTTCGCGTGCGATTGCCTGACGCATGACTCGGGCTGACGCGCTTGGCTTTCTGTTGGCGGCTGTTTTACTGGCGGAATGGTTAATATTTGATTTAAGCCTTTGGGGCATCCTGATTCCCGTTGCTTTATTTCTTGCCTTGTTACTGGATGGAATCTTCCGGCCGGCATCGCCCTGGCTCATGCCGGTTATTACCCGTGGGTCAGGCACCACCCCCCACATTTCCCTGACCTTTGATGATGGTCCTGATCCTGAAGTCACACCTCAGGTGCTGGATGCACTGAAAGCTGCTGGTGCCAAAGCCTCTTTTTTTTGCATAGGAAAAAAACTGGAGGCCTACCCCGGGATTGCCAAACGTATTTACGAAGAAGGTCACGAGCTATGCAACCACTCGTACGCACATTCCCGCACTTTGAATTTTGCCCTCGAAGCTGCCATGCAGGCTGAAATCCAGAAAGGTGAGAATGCGGTTAAGGCGGTTACGGGCCGGGAACAATCGCCGCTGTACCGACCGCCAGTGGGACTGAAAAGCCCGCCCCTGGCAAGAGTCGTCAATCGGCTGGGTATTAAAGTAGTTGCCTGGTCGTTGCACGCTCATGACACAGGCAGTGCAAAGGCAGATCAAATATCATCGGGCGTGCTTGATCGCATTCGGTCAGGCGATATTGTGGTGATGCATGACGGCCATGATCTCGACGGAAAATCCAGACCCGAAGCCGCCCATGCCGTGAGTAAGATATTGCAGGGACTGGGAGACAAAGGCCTGAAGTCGGTAACGGTGTCAGAACTGCTCAAGTCGGGATGATATGACTACGTCTGCAGATCAGCCTGATGTGGTCCCAGCTTTGATGCGGCGGTAAGGCGCAACCGGAATGAAAATCATCCGGGGGGCGGCGTCGCTTTTGCTTTGCTTCTGGTTTTTGCCTACGTTCGCTCTCGATCGTCTGACTTTAAGTACTGACAGCATTCAAGGTGCGGACTGGCGGGCGGAGGGCTTGCAGTGGATGCTCCAGTTACAGGGTGACGCAGATACGCAGCTCAAGATCAGGCGATTGCGACTTCCGCCGCCATATGGGGATGTGGAGTCACTACGAATCCATTGTCCCGGCCTGGTTATGCAAGCTTTCCTGCTGGAATGTCCGCAAGGCCGTGCAACCGGCTCCGCGCCGTGGCTGGGTACAACGCCCTTTTCTGTACGTTTCCGATATGAATCCGGCACCCGCAGACTGGTTCTGAGTATCAAGGACCTTCCCGCATTTGCAGGCAAGCTTGATCTGCAAGCAAGCTATGCAGATGAATGGAAAGTGAGCCTGGATGTCAGGGCCGTGAAAGCGGATCAGGCCGGACAATGGTTGCCTGCTATCACGGAATTCTTCCAGCAATGGCAATTTGACGGGCTGTTTAATGCGACATTGTTGGCGACTGCCAGACGTATGAGCTTCAGTTTCGATAGCCCGGGTCTGAATTTCAGTGATGCAGACGGGCGCTATGCAAGCGAGTTGTTTGAATGGTCGGTTGCTGGCGCAATGGAGAGAATAGGCTCGTCCTGGCAGGGGAGTATTACTGGTAATTTGAAAGCGGGCCAGATATATACGGATCCGGTTTTTAATGACTTTTCCGTTCATCCGGCCAGATTCGAAGCCGGGGTTGTCTTGCATGATTCCGGCGTAGTCGAATTGACCGAAGGCTGGTTCGAGCAGGAAAAAGTGATGCAGGTAAAGGCCAGTGGCAGCTTGAAAGAGGGTCAACTGGAAGCGCTGCATGCAAACGTTGAGAAGTTTCAACTCGATACCGGATATGAAATTTACGCCAAACCATTTCTGTTGGGTACGGTGCTGGAGGCCCTGCAAACTGCAGGTGAGGCCGATATTGATTTGAGCATGACCGGTTTAGGCATACAAACGGTCAAGGCGGAATTGCGCTCTGTTGTGATGGAAGATACCAAAGGACGCTTTGCCTGGGATGGTCTGAGCGGAGAAGTTCACTGGAATAAAAAAGGCGAGGTTCCGGTATCGAATCTGCAATGGAATGGTGGGGCAGCCTACAAGTTGTTATTTGGTCCAGCCAATCTGCAGTTGCAACTGGCGGCAGAGAGTCTGCACCTGCTTAAACCGTTGACTATGCCGTTGCTGGAAGGTGCTCTGGTGATTAATCAGTTCAGGGCCGACAAGCTCGGAGCTCCCGGGATGTCGATACAGTTTGACGGTGAACTGGAGCCCCTGAATCTCGAGGCACTGACCACGGCACTCGACTGGCCCCGGTTTGGCGGACAGCTTGCAGGCCGCCTCCCCGATCTTGATTATCGGGATGGCGTATTAACACTCGGTGGTGCATTGCAGGCACAGGTGTTTGATGGCGAAGTCAGGGTAGAAAATCTTCGCGTTCAGAACCCGTTTGGCAATCTGCCACAGTTATTTGCTGATATGAGACTGCGCAATCTTAACCTTGAGGCAGTGACACAGGCCTTTTCCTTTGGGCGTATTGAAGGTCGGCTGGATGGCGATGTTGAGCAGCTGCAAATGCTGAATTGGCGTCCCGTTGGCTTTAATGCACGTCTGAGATCGCCCGAGAATGATAAAAGCCGCCATCGCATCAGTCAGCGTGCCATTGAAAATATCAGTGCCATTGGTGGCGGAGGTGCGGGTGCCGTACTGTCGCGTGGATTTTTACAGTTCTTCGATGACTTTGCCTATGACCGTATAGGTTTGAGCTGCCGCCTGTCAGCCGGTATATGCCAGATGGGAGGGTTGGAGCCGAGTAAGGACGGAATTGGTTATGTTCTGGTTAAGGGAAAATTGCTGCCTCGTATCGATGTTATTGGCTATGCCAGTGAAGTGGACTGGGAAACACTGGTTGAACAATTAAAATCGGCAACAAAAGGTCAGGGTCCGGAGCTTCGATAAGTTATATTAGCCGGGGCTTGCAACCGCGGCGGGCTTTAGGTGTCATACAGGTATCAGATTCAACTGTGCCCGGAAATTGGTGAATGAAATGAAAAAAATTGTTGCAATAAGTTTGCTGGCTGTCAGTGCGGCCTGCGTCACAATCAATGTTTATTTCCCGGCAGTGGCTGCGGAAAAGGCGGCCGACCGGATTATCGATAATGTCTGGGGCAGTGAAAAATCCTCTGCACCTGAAAGCAAGGCGCCTGCAGAAAGTGACCAGACGTCAGCACTGGATACGGCTAATCGCTGGATAGCACAGGTAATGGGTGGCGTCATCGGTAGTGCCCATGCAGCTGCAGATATTGATATTTCATCCCCGGCGATTCAGGCAGCAACTTCCTCCATGGAAGTCAGACACAGTTCGCTTTCGCCGCATTATGCGTCGGGCGCTATCGGGTTGACGAATAATGGCGAAGTTGCTTTACGTGATGCCTCTCTGGTTCCGCTTAAAGACCGCAATTCGATCAGGCAGTTGCTTGCGGACGAAAACAATGATCGCCGTAATTTGTATCGGGAAATTGCCGCCGCAAATGGCCATCCGGAATGGGAAGCCGAAATTCGTGGCACGTTCGCAAAACGCTGGATATCGAAGGCCAAGAGTGGGTGGTATTACCAGGATGCCGGGGGCAGCTGGGTCCAAAAATAGCGATCCAGAAATAGCCAAGGGCAGACTGCTCCTATGTCCAAATTACGTTTGGGTCATTTGGGTGCGGATGGCGTTTTGACGCTACTGCTTTCCTGTTTGCTGATCATTTGCACTTTGGGCTTAAGCTGGGCGATTGCTTTTATGCGTGTTTATTTGATGGCCTCGCGTACGACTACTCAGGTAAAACCGCATGACTGGATTTTAGTGCTCGGTAAGCGGCTTTTGGGCGCAACCGTGACGTTGGAATATGCAACGCGACTGTCCCGTGCTGAAAATATTTATAAGGCAGACGATTGCTCCCGCATCATGATTCTGGGCGGTTACACCTCTGAAGGACCATTTAGTGAAGCCCGGCAAGGACTTAACTACCTGTTGCAACGGGGATTGCCTGCGGCTGACATTTATACAGAAGACCGGTCGCGTCATACCCTGGAGAACCTCCGTAATGCCCGCGATTTGATGGACGGTTCTGTAGAAAAGCCCTTAACCCTGATCACCAGCCGCTATCATCTTGCCCGCAGCCATGCGCTGGCAGCAGGGTTTGGCTTACCACATCAGCTATGTGCGGCAGAAGAGCGGCTGGAACCTGCGGTGCCATTATTCTGGAAGATGTGCGTAGAGGCGTTTTTCCTGCATTGGTACTGGGTGGGCCGGTATTGGTCACTGTTGACGCGTAATCACAAGAGTCTGGCCCGTATTTCGTGAGCCGCAGCGAGCAGGTCATATGTGCCGTACTGGCGGTCGTCTATGTAGCGCTTGTATTACTGGTCGATACACTGGCCATGCAACGTGTCGAATACTTGCTGGATTGGAAGGATGTCCTCTGGTATCCGCATGACCTGCATCAGCTCGCATGGCATGCGCTTAAGCCATGGGGTGTTTCACTTGGTTCATTATCATGGCTACAGTATCCACCGATCCTGTCTTTTGATCTGACCAAGTTCGGTTTCTGGTTCCTGATTCCATTACTGATATGTCTGCCACGGATGGAGTGGGCCTGGCTGGGCTTTCGTCGCATGAAAGGGCGGGACTGGTTGGTGCTGGCCATGGTGCTGTCGGCAGGTGCCTGTGCCATGACTGTGATTCCCCAGGTGCCGGAATTGCGCCAGACCTATCCGAGTCTGACCCATTTGCCGGCTGCCGCACGTTGGGATTATTTTCAGACCCAGCTTTTCTGGATATTGTCCTGGCTGATTGGCTGGGAGTTCCTGCATCGCTATGTGTTGCTGCGTGCCGGCCTGGCGTTGTCACCCAAGTGGGGCTGGTGGCTGGTGCCCCTGGCCGAAGGGTTGTATCACCTGCAAAAGCCCTTACTCGAAGCCGCGGGCATGGTGGCCCTCTCGGTCGTATTAACGCAATGGGCGTGGCGACGACGTACACTGATGCCGGCGTTGTTGGCGCATTTACTTATTGAGTTTGAGTTACTGGCCTATCAGTTACTCTGATGCCTGATAGCGGGCATAAAAAAACGCGACAGAAGTCGCGCTTTTTGTACTGGTTATCGAAAACTATTTTTTCAGTTCCCGATTGACCAGAAACTGGGCAACTTCGAGCATGTTTTCATAACTGCCTGCCATTGCAGCTGTAATCCAGTACTTGCCGGCTACGGCGATTGCCGGGACACCGGCTACAGCATATGCCTGACCAAGCATCTCACCGCGGCGCACCTGGTTGTCGACGGTGAAGCTGTTGAAGGCTTTTTTGAAATCTTCCGCCTTGACGCCTTTATCTACGAAAATCTTTTCAATCGAGGCCTCGTCATTAAGCTGACGGCCCTGCTTGTGAATGGCCTCGAAAAGGGCTTTATGGACACTGCCATATACCCCCAGATTAATAGCGGCGTAATGGGCTTTGGCATGCAATTCGGCATTTGGTCCGAAAGACGCAGGAATTGTCTTGAATGTCACGCCGGGAGGCGGTGTTTCTGACCATTTTCCAATAATGGGCTCAAAACTGAAGCAATGCGGGCAGCTGTAGAGGAAAAACTCGGCAACTTCAACCGTGCCTTCTTCAGCAGTAGTGGGGACAGTGCGTGCGAGCGTTTTGTAATGGGTTCCATTCTGGAAGGCCTCAGCTGAAGCCTGTTCTGCTGTACAGGCCACGGGGAGCCACAACAGCGCAACCAAACCAATAATCCATTGATGTCTGGTTCGTTTAAACATATTTTTCTTCTCCAACGTGGCCGTAAGGGTTTAGTGCAGACCTGATAAATAGGAACTGACCGCAGCAATGTCATCATCGGTAAGCTTGGCTGCTACCTGAGACATCATGTTTGCCTTGTCAGTTCCCGTGCGCTGTCCATCGCGATAGGCGCGAAGCTGAGCTGCAGAGTATGCAGCGTGCTGACCTGCGACACGTGGATAGGCAGCTGCAGCATTACCCTCGCCTTCCGGGCCGTGACAACCCAGACATGCAGGGACGCCTGCGTCAGTGTTTCCGGCACGATAAAGTGCCTCACCTGCGGGAGCCAGCTCTTCACTGGCTGCGCCGGGCACTGCTGCCTGGGCAGCGTAATAGGCGCCAATGTCTTTCATGTCCTGTTCAGATAACGCGGCAACCTGCGCCGTCATGATAGGGTTATTACGTGAGCCGTCCTTGAATGCTGCCAGCTGTCCAACGATATAGGCAGCACCCTGGCCGCCCAGTTTTGGCCACTCAGGATTGCTGCTGTTGCCCTTGGGGCCATGACAGGCAGCGCAGGCTGCAGCTTTGGCTGCACCGGATTCGGCGTCGCCACCAATGATCGAGCCGGCAAACGCCGGAGCGGCGGTGCCAAGCAAAAGAGTTACGGCAGCAAGCCATGCAAACTTGTTCATTTATTCCTCTCCTGAAGACAGGGGTCTTTTTACATTTACGACCCAGCCGGCAGATGACGGCGGTAGAATCGTTTCTTTGAACTGGCAATTGTAACCTAAGCGCCGGCAAAGCTGCATAACCGGATACCTGAACGATGATTGATTTTCGCCGATGTGAGTACCTGACGGGTGCGGCCCAGATGAAATTCTGCCCGCCTGCTGATGAGATTGAAGTAGCGTTTGCGGGCCGGTCCAACGCCGGTAAGTCCAGTGCACTGAATGCACTGACGGAACAGAAAGGGCTTGCCCGCACGAGCAAAACACCCGGCCGTACGCAGCTTATTCACTTCTTTGAGTTGGCAGATGGGGGTCGTCTGGTCGACCTGCCAGGCTATGGCTATGCCAAGGTGCCGGTCAAGGTAAAGGAACAATGGGGGCGCATGATCGAGCAATACCTCTCGAAGCGCAAAGTACTGAGTGGGGTTATCCTGATGATGGATATCCGTCACCCGTTCACGCCTTTTGATGAACAGATGCTGGAATGGTGCCTGGGCGCAGACCTGCCCTGCCACATTCTGCTGACCAAGGCCGACAAGCTCAGTCGTGGTGCCGCGAAGTCTGCTTTGCTAAAGGTTCAGAAGACCCTGAATCCGGAAGCACCGATTACTGCGCAGCTTTTTTCGGCAACTGCCCGAACGGGTGTGGATGATGCGCGTGCTCTACTGACAAAGTGGCTGGAAGTCGACAGGCCTGAAGACTGAACGCAACCTAACAACAATCATCGCCTGACTGCCTGGGTGGACATACGACATCCCCGTAGGAACAGAACACACAGCAGTCGCCCTTCCGGGGTTTGAGTAATGTCGAACAGGCCTTGCATTCATAAAAATACAGACAGGCATCCGTCGGCATTTCTTCCTTTTCGCTGTGTCCACAACCGGGGCAGCGTATCGTCGAGAATAATTCCATAACGGCTCCTGCTTACAACGCCCTGATGCCGTTGCCGGCATCAGGGCGGGCTCAAACGTACATCAATGGCAGGCCATAGGCGGCGACAAAGCCCAGTGCCCACAAACTACCTGATACCCAGATAAATCGCCGGTTCCATTTATCAGCCTGCGCGCAGGCAGCCGCGAGTTCCGGGTCCGTCGGGCAACTGCGTCCGGGGCGGAAGACTGCCCAGGCGGCCATCCCGATCAATGCGCCGGATACCAGGAACATCCAGCCCTTGTACTGGCTCAGGGTAATCAGCCAGGGTGCGGATGAAGCCATGGTGGCAACGGTTGCACCGAGGCCCAGTGACACCAGCGTGATCGGAATGGCGCAGCAGATCAGGGTACCCGTGGTGGTAAACAACAGCAGCCAGCTCCAGGATCGGGGTTTATTCATCATGCTCCCCTAATAAACCAGTCCGACGCCGAAGCTGATGTAGTTACCCTTCCAGTCATTGTCGTGGTCATAGGCAGGTAGCTTGTATTCCGCCCGCAGTACCAGGTTTTGCCTGAAATAGACGGCCACCGGTCCGGTCAGCACACGCTGACCTGAATCGGAATCCACAGCGGTGATATCCCAGAGTGCAAACCAGGCGGAACCCTTGCCGTCGGGGAACACCCGCCCCACATTGATATCGAGACCGACCTTGTCATCAAGCGTATACAGGTCGTAAAGCTGGTAAAAACCCGGTGTTTCAGAGCTGTAGCTCAGACTCAGGCCGGCGTCCCAGTCATTTCCTTTGCCAGTCGGCATGCGCACCGAGGGTGTAATGCTCCAGTTCGAAGTGAAAGCCCCTTCATTGAAATAACGTTTGAGCGGCACGGCGAAAATGGCATTACCGATTTCGCTATCCTCGTACGGTATTTTCAATGTCATGCGCACGGCAGGTTTGAAGGTATACACCCCTTCCAGCCAGGCCGTGGTTTTTGAATTGAAATGTTCCACACGAGTTTGCACGCCATAGCCATTATTCCAGCGGGGCGCCATATCCATGATGGGCTGATGCGCTAAGGCGCTGGCAGATAAACCCCAGGCAAGCAATATCAGTACAGGACGCTTCATTCCACGACCTCCGATTTTTCGCCGCTATCGGACAGCGACCAGATTTCTACGGGCTTGTAACCGCCGGATTCAATCGCTTCGAATAATGCCGCCTTGTCCAGGGCAGCATCGTCCTTGATGGCCACGTAGACCATCTGGTTTTCGATATCGACTCTGACACCCTCTTCTAGTTGCGAGGGGTCAATAAAGCCCAGTTTGCGAATTTTTTTGGCCACGCCAAATGAGCAGAACTGACACACTATTCCGTGCACGTTGACGACGTAG
>JBFJXR010000042.1:0-21807 GCA_041622995.1 Nevskiales bacterium | reverse complement strand
TGGAATACGTAGACATTGTTCTGCCGGGAGTTCATCCAGCAGGCTTTGCGGCAGCCCACGGGTTTCAGGGCCAAACAGTAAAATATCATTCTCCCGATAACTCACCTGATCATGTCGTGTAGTCGCACGCGTCGAACAGGCCAGTAAGCGTTGTTCTGGCATGGTTGCACGTAAGGCGCGCAGGTTTTCATGCTGATGAACCTGCGCCCATTCGCCGTAATCCAGGCCTGCGCGCCTGAGCTTTTTATCATCCAGCTCAAATCCCAACGGGTGAATCAGGTGCAGTTGTGCACCTGTGTTGGCACAGAGGCGGATGATGTTGCCCGTATTGGGTGGAATCTCGGGCTCATAGAGTGCGATATGGAGCATGTTCAGATCCTGATAATGGATGAATTAACGGACTGGTCCAGGGCAATGAGTGTGGCCTCACGTGCCGTATGAAAGGCATCCTTTCCCGCGTATAACTGGTTCGGGCCGACTCTGGGTAGATGGTCAACGATCAGGGTCTGCATATTGTTTCTCTTGGGTATGACTGTATGAGCACCGCGTTTTCCCCGCCAGGGTGAGCGACTGGCAAGGTGATGGTAAAGCACTCGTTCTGATTTCATGCCCGCAAGTCCGGGGCGGTCAGTAACGCCACCATCAACCATGAGGCGGTTGTTGATGCGAATGGGTTGAAACATGAGGGGTACGCAACAGGATGCATAGATTGCAGGTACCAGATCGCCCTGATCAAGTACCTGCGTCCGGCGTCGCAAGAGTTCGGTCGCCGACACAGAAAGTGGAATTTTATTGTCTTTGAATGTCCTGGTAGGCAGTAATTCAGACAGCAGCTCACGAAACTTGCGGCCTCTTAATAGGCCAATTCCAAACCCCGGGTCCCAGAAATCAGCTTTGTCCAACGTAAAAAGGCGCTCCTGCATTTCTGCCGGGGTGAGGCCTGATGACCAGAAACCTCCAACCAGCGCTCCGGCACTGGAGCCACTCAGTTCTGCTGGCTTTATGCTGTTTTCGTTCAGGGCGGTGATCACACCACAGTGTGCGAAAAAACCAAAAAAACCTGATGAGAGTGTCAGGCCAAACGGTGCCTGTGTAAGCCACTCCCTGAGTGAAAGATGTTGTCTTGTAGAAGACATTGTTATGCTGCTCTTGTGTTTGGCGCCAACGGGAGGCAGGCGCATGTCGTATTTGCTAAGGGCTGGTTATTATCTCATCTTGTGGGTGGACTGGATCGTTCTCACGCTGATCGTGTACCTGATGACATTCCTGCCACGGTCGATGCTCGGTTTCTTTCCCTTGCTGTTTCGCATGTGGTGTCGCTTGTTTGTGCGTGCACTTGGCGTTCGACTGGTAATGCATCAGCATAACGTCAAGCCATTGCCTGATCATTTCATACTGATATCCAATCACCCGTCCATCTTTGAGGATATTGGCATTCCTGCCATGTTCGATGTGATTTGCCTGGCCAAACGTGAAGTGGGGGACTGGTGGGTATTTGGTCGTATAGCACGTGCGGCATCAACGGTTTTCGTACAAAGGGAAGACGAGGATTCTCGCAAGAGGGCGATGGGCAAAATGGTGGATGCGGTCAATTCCGGCCGTAACCTGGCGCTTTATCCTGAAGGGGGATGCACCGGGCGAAGAATAAATCAGAATTTTTTCTCCGGTGCTTTTGATGTGTCTATACAGACTGGCGTACCGATTATTCCGGTATTTCTGCATTACGAGGCACAGGAATCCTTTGAATGGGGTAATCAGACGGGTCCTGAAAAGGTTCGTGACATCAGGCGAGCGCCTAATCGCAAGGCCAATTACTACGTTTTCGATGCCCTCTACCCTGAGAACTTTGAGGACAAGCACGCCTATAAGGCGCATGCGCACGCATTGTACCTTGAGTGGCAGGCACGTTATCTGGACTAGTTATTTGTTCCAGTGTTCTGCCGGTGCCTCATTTCAGGTTTCATCGGCGTTGATGATGGTGACCGGGCCCAGGTTCAATGCCCGGATGGGCGCCTCGATTTTAGACAGATCACCGACGACGACCCATATCAGTTTATTGGGGTCTACCAGTGATTTTGCGGCTGCCTGCATATCCTTGCGTGTCAGGCCGCGTATTTCACTGATGTAACTGGAATAATAGTTTTCAGATAAATCGTAAATGACCGTATTGGCAATCGAGGACAGGACCTGGCTGCTGGTTTCGTGCTGTCCGGGGAGCTTGAGGGTGAGGTTGTTTTGTGCGGCTGCAAGCTCACTGGGGATTGCGGGACGTGTGCTCCTTATGTCGGTGAGCTCCTTAAGTATTTCCTGCATCGACTCTGCCGTTTTATCGACCTGAACAGGCGCATACGCCATGAAGGGGCGTTGTTCTCGTGCCTGCATCAGGAGTGAACGGGCACCGTAGCTCCAGTGTTTGTCTTCACGCAGGTTCATGTTCAGGCGGGAAGTAAACATGCCTCCAAGAATACTGTTCAGGGTAATCAGAGCGGTGCTCTGTTCGTTCTTGTAGGGCACTGATACCTGACCTGCCAGGATTGTGGACTGCTCGGCACCCGGACGGTCCATAAGATAAATTTGTGTAGCAGGCGGTTTGTTCACAGTTGTGAATTTCTTTTTAATCACAGCCTGTTCCGGTTTTTTCCAGCCACCGAAATGTTTCTCAAGCAAGGGCCTGATCTGCTGTTCAGTGGTGTCTCCAACAACGATTAATGTGGCATTGTCAGGCCGCAGCCATTGCTGCCTGAAACTGATCAGGTCCTCCCGGGTGATTGCGTTGGCAGATTCAATATTGCCTGAGCCGGTCATTGGAATGCCGTAGGGATGACCCTTGCCATAGAGAAGAGGGGGAAGTACACGCATCGCCAGACTCATCGGGCTGGCCTGTTCCTGCTTGATGCCGGCGATCCTCTGCTGCCTTAAACGCTCTAGCTCGGTTTTGGGGAAAGTTGGCTGCAACACAACGTCTGCATAGAGTGCGAGTGAGGCATCCAGTTTCTGGGTGAGTGTCGACAGACTTACAGTCGATGCGTCCAGGCTGGAGCCTGTAGCAATAGTGGCACCCAGTCTTTCCAGTTCTGCACTAAGCTCCAGTGCATCATAATTTTCGGTACCTTCATCCAGCATGGCCATGGTCATGCTGGCAGTGCCTGCAGGGTGGTGCATGTCACTTGCATAACCCGCATCGAATATCCATTTGAACTGCACTAAGGGTGCTTCGTGACGCTTGGCCAGCAGTACAGGTATGCCATTGTCCAGCGTAAATCTCAGTGTCTTTGGTAATCGTAAATCCTGCGGCGTGCCAGCGTCGGGTAAAGCGCTACGATCAACCTTATGTCCCAGTGTTTTACCTTCGTTGAAGGGTTCGACTTCAAGCGAAAATACCCCATCGCTGAGCCAGTGCCGGGCAATCCGGGTCAGCCGTCTGGTGTCGGTGCGTTTGAGCCCTTCCAGGTAATCTTTATAGGCATCCGGCGAACCGCCATAGACCTGGCTACTGGCCAGAATGTCGGCCTTGCCACCGAATCCGCCAATTCTTTCCAGACCGCGGACGAAGTTGGCAAACTTGGAAGTTCTGGCACGTTCAAGCTCGTCTTTTTCCGGGCCTTCTTCAAGAAACAATGCGAGTTCTTCATTAAGGACGGCTTCCAGCTGGCGGATTTCGACGCCGGGTTTAGCGGTCGCTATTATCAGAAACTGCGAACCGATTTCCCGATCCCAGATGCCAACATTGATGTCAGTCGCCAGTTGGTCCTTATAAACCAGTCGTTGATACAGGCGACTGGTTTTACCACCCCCCAGTAAATCGCTGATGAGATCCAGGTCAGGCATATCAGGATCCGTGGTGCCAGGAATGTTCCAGACTTTGTAGAGTCGTGCCTGGGGTACGCGATCCTGTACCTTCATACGATGTGCGCCCTGCATTTTCGCAGTCCATGGGCCCTGGCGGTCTATCGGCTCACCTGCAGGGATACCCCCGAAATAATGTTCCACTTTGGCCTTTACTTCCTTGGCCTCAACGTCACCTGTGACGACCAGCACGGCATTTGCTGCGCCATAATATTGTTTAAACCAGCCGTGAACATCTTCCAGGGAGGCGGCATCCAGATCCTCCATGGAGCCAATGATCGTCCATGAATAGGGATGCCCGGCAGGATAGGTGTTCGCTGGCAGCAGTTCCCACACTTTGCCGTATGGGGCATTGGCGCGCTGGCGTTTTTCATTCTGGACCACACCCCGTTGTTCATCCAGCTTGGCCTGATCAATCGCGCCGAGCAGGTTACCCATGCGATCCGACTCCAGCCAGAGTAATAAATCCAGGGATGGTGTCGGAACATTCGCGAAGTAGTTGGTGCGATCGTTATTGGTCGTTCCGTTCATGTCAGTCGCGCCCGCCTGTTCAAGAGGGCGGAAGAATTCATCATTGTAGTTTTCGCTGCCATTGAACATCAGATGTTCGAACAGATGAGCAAATCCGGTTTTTCCGGATTGCTCGTTTTTTGATCCCACGTGATACCAGACGTTGACTGAAACAATCGGTGCCTTGTGATCCTCATGCACAATCAGGGTCAGGCCGTTATCCAATACGAATTTTTCGTAGGGAATATGAATGTCGGGCAGGTCGTCTGCAGCGAAAGCTGCCGGCGCAATGCTCAGGGCGATGAGGGTTAGAAGACAGGTAATCATTCTGTTCATGGCTGTACTTTTGTTAATAACGGGTCGGCGGGCATATAGGTTAACAGTGAATACGAAAAGACTGCAGACAGCAGTCAGAGTTCCCCGCAGGTCCTGGTTGGTTTATTGCCAGTAAGCCTGCTGTAAACTGCATTGTTCAATCACGTACTGAAATGAAGCAGATGAGTCAGGTAACCCCGCAGCTGAGTGTTAGAGCCCTGTTATTGGGCATCGTTCTGTCCATGGTGCTGGCGGCGGCAAATGCCTATCTGGGCCTGTTCGCTGGTATGACTGTGTCGGCGTCCATACCGGCGGCAGTCGTTTCCATGGCTATTTTGCGCTGGTTCCGTACCTCGAGTGTGCTGGAAAACAATATCGTTCAGACTGCAGCCTCGGCCGGCGAAGCCGTGGCAGCAGGGGCGATATTTACTCTGCCGGCGCTGTTACTTATGGATTACTGGTCGGATTTCGAATATCTCTGGGTGGTTTTTCTCTGCGGTGTGGGCGGTTTACTGGGCGTGTTGATGACAGTGCCATTACGACATTCACTCATCGATGAAGCAGGCTTGCCATTCCCCGAAGGGCAGGCGACAGCAGCTGTGTTGCAGGCGGGTTATGGAGAATTGGGTGACGGTGCTTCTCAGAATGCCCGGAACAGTATGCGATTGCTGTTGCTGGGTGCACTGGTGGCGGCAGGCGCCAAATTAGCCACGGCCGGATTTAAACTCTGGCAGGGTGTTGCAAGTATTGGAGTCAGTGCAGGAGGGGCAGTGACTTATCTTGGCGCCAACCTGTCACCGGCATTATTGGCAGTGGGTTATATCGTTGGGCTGAATGTTGCCATGCTGGTATTTATCGGTGGTGTGATTACCTGGGGTGTTGCGGTGCCGGTCTATTCTCTGGTTGTGGGCGTTGATATCGCGGCTGACCCAGCAAAGCTGGCCATGCAACTGTGGAGTGGGCAGTTGCGCTTCATGGGTGTTGGGGCAATGCTGGTCGGCGGGCTTTGGGCATTATGGTCTATGCGGGGAACGCTTGTTTCTGGAATGCAGCGGGCAATCTCAAAAGCGGATGCCTTGCATGCTGATTTACCACGCCCTGTGCTACTTGGGCTGGGTGCACTGCTTGCTGTACTCATGTTGTTCTATTATCGGCATATTCTGGGAAGTCTTTGGCTGGCCATGCCACTGACTATAGTAATGCTTTTTGCTGCATTCCTGTTTTCAGCCGTTGCTTCTTATATGGCTGGGCTTGTGGGCTCTTCAAATAACCCAATTTCCGGGGTAACAATTGCGACAATATTACTGACTGCACTCGGTTTGAAGTTAACACTGGGTGGCGAATCTGCGGACATGGTGGGTCCGGTGGCAGCTGTTCTGGTAGGTGCTGTTGTCTGTTGTGCAGCGGCCATAGGCGGCGACAACATGCAGGATTTAAAGGCGGGTGCTCTACTCGGTGCAACACCCTGGAAACAACAACTGGCGCAGATGGTGGGTGTGCTGAGTGCCGTGATGGTGCTGGCCCCCATTATGTCCCTGCTTTTGCATGCCTATGGCATCGGTATTCCGGACGCACAGCATAGTGATCCTCTTCCGGCTCCGCAGGCCACGCTAATGGCCGCTGTTGCTCAGGGTGTATTCGGGCAAAGCTTGCCCTGGAACATGGTTGCAATCGGTGCATTGATTGCTGTCGCAGTGATTCTGGTAGATGAGGCATTACGTCGTACCGGCAGTGCGGTACGTGCGCCGGTACTGGCTGTCGCAGTCGGTATTTATTTACCCCTCAAATATTCAGCGCCCATCGCGCTGGGAGGATTGGCGGCTTACTGGGCCACTAAAAATGGTGGCCGGAAAAACAGTCAGCTGGGTGTATTACTCGCAGCCGGCCTGATTACGGGCGAGGCGCTGATGGGTATTGCACTTGCAGTCCCGATTGTGATGACCGGCAGTCAGGATATATTGGCCCTGTTGAGTCCGGCTTTGACGGCGGCGATTGGTGTCTGGCCAGCAATAATTTTGTTTGTTGCCTTGTGTGTGTGGCTGGGCCGTATTATTCCGCAGCAGGAACAGTCATGACGATTTTGAATATTACAAATGGCTGGCTTGAAGGCGTAAGGCAGCTCGAATCACCCAATAAGGATGCGCGTCCATTCGCTGAGAGTATCAATTTACTCGTTATACATGGCATTAGCCTGCCACCGGGAGATTTTGGTGGTGGCTGGATAGATGATCTGTTCATGAACCGGTTGGACACAAGCGCACATCCTTATTTCGCTGAAATTAAGGGAATAGAGGTTTCTGCTCATGTATTGATCAGGCGTGATGGGGAGATTGTTCAATACGTGCCATTTTCAGAACGGGCATGGCATGCCGGAGAGTCCTGTTTCGATGGGCGAGAACGCTGTAATGACTTCTCCATTGGTATAGAGCTGGAGGGTACGGACGAGTGGCCATACGAAACGGTACAATACGAACGTCTGGTTGCTGTGACTGAAGTTCTTCAACGGACTTATCCTGAAATCACAGATGACCGGATAGTGGGTCATAAGGATATTGCACCGGGTCGGAAAACAGATCCGGGGCCTGCTTTTGATTGGGGACGTTATCACTCAATGCTGGAGAAAATTCAATGACATTAATCGGCATTTTGTTTGCTTTGTTGATTGAACGGGTACTGAGTCATGTACAGGAATGGCGTGAACACGCCTGGTTCAGTCGCTATGTCGGCTGGCTTGGTGGCCAGTCCTGGGCAAAATGGGTATGGGAGTCATCCTGGGGAATGTTAGTGCTGATGGCCGCGCCGCTGGCATTGGTTGCATTGCTTCAGGGCCTGCTGACAGGCGGAGTGCTTGAGTTGCTTGGTCTGGTGTTTTCTGTGGTTGTGCTCATCTTCTGTCTGGGGCCTAGAGATCTGGGTGAAGAGGTGAATGCTTACCTGCGTGCACTTGAAAACAATGATCAGGCACAGATAGATGAAATCGCCAGGGATTTAGGGGCGGTACCCTCATCGGTAAATTCCAACGATGCACATTCCCTGGTTTCAGCAATTGTGATCCAGGGTCATGAGCGGTTACTGGCCATATTGTTCTGGTTTTATTTGCTCGGACCGGTAGGCGCTGTGCTATACCGTTTTTCTGCGCGCTTGCCAGAGCTGCTGGAGAAGCGGGACTGTGCGACCGAACTGCATGAGATTGCGATTCGTTTGAATGCCGTGCTGGCCTGGCTACCGGCAAGGGCAGCGGCGGGTCTGTATATGCTGGCCGGAAGCACTGATGATGCTCTGGCGAACTGGAAGACGGCACATGACGAGCCGCTTGAAAACTGGAGCGAACAGACTTGGCATCTGCTTTCGAGTGTGGGCTGTGGCGCCATGCAGATTGAGGCGGATGACAAGCAGGCCAGCAAGTCGAACACCGAGGACCGACTGTTGGAAGCGCTTGGGCTTGTTCGTCGGGCCCTGTTGCTGGCTCTTGGTGTTCTCGCAGCATTCACGGTCGGTGGTTGGGTCGTCTAACGACGTTTTTATAAATTAAACATAGGTATTACATGTCTCAGGAGCTGTCATTAACGGCTTTGCTGGAAACGGCAAAAGAAGCGGCTATTGCCGCCGAAAGCGTGATTCGAAAGTATTACGAAACGGATCTGGATGTTGAGGTGAAGTCGGACAATAGCCCGGTGACACAGGCGGATATCCAGAGTGAGGCCGCTATCAAGAAAGTGCTGTCGGACGCTTATCCAGACCATGGGTTCTTCGGAGAAGAACTGGGGCAGCAATCCATGGATGCCGATTACATATGGTTAATTGATCCAATTGACGGCACCAAAAGCTTTGTTCGTCGCTACCCGTTCTTCTCAACCCAGATTGCCCTGATGCACAAGGGCGAATTGATTCTGGGTGTATCCAATGCGCCGGCCTTTAATGGAGATAAGGGCGAAATGGCATGGGCGGCCAAAGGGCAGGGCGCCTGGCTAAATGGCAGAGAAATAAAGGTGAGTGAATTTGATCAGCTAGCTCAATCGACACTTTCTACCGGGAATATCGCCTCACTGGCGCAATCGGATCGCTGGGCACGTCTGGGTACACTGATTCCCCTGGTTCATCGTATTCGTGGGTATGGCGATTTTTATCATTATCATCTGCTGGCCTCGGGCAGTATCGATGTCATCATCGAATCAGATGTGAATATTCTGGATATTGCAGCATTGACGGTCATCCTTCGGGAAGCCGGGGGCGATATCACAAACCTGGACGGCGCGCCGGTCGGTCTGGACACAACCAGTGTTCTGGCGACCAATGGCCTGCTACGTCAGCAGGTCATGGAAATCATCGGCTAGTTGCAACAATTACAACGCATTGCTCGGATAATTAATAATGGAATGGATATATCTGCCTGAGGCCTGGATTGCCCTGGCCACATTGACCCTGCTCGAAATCGTGCTGGGTATCGATAACATCATCTTTATCTCCATCCTGGTCAGTCGCTTGCCAGAATCCCAGCGACGCAGCGGTCGACTGGTTGGGTTGGGGCTGGCGATGGGCACCCGTATCCTGCTGTTGTTTTCCCTGACCTGGGTTATGGGACTTACTGCACCCCTGTTCAGTGTTATGGGTGAAGAGATATCCGGACGTGACCTGATTTTGCTGGGTGGAGGGTTGTTTCTGCTGGCGAAGAGTTCTCTGGAAATTCATCACAGCCTCGAAGGGGCGAGTGGTGATGGACAGAAAGATGGTACAGCGAGTTATTTCTCCATAATCGCCCAGATAGCCGTCATTGATATTGTTTTCTCACTGGATTCGGTGATTACAGCAGTGGGACTGTCTGATCACTTGATGGTGATGGTCATTGCCATCGTGGTCTCAGTTGGGGTCATGATGGCGGCCTCCGGGGCTATTTCGGATTTTGTAGACCGCCATCCTTCCATCAAGATGCTGGCACTGAGCTTTCTCATCATGATCGGTGCCATGCTGGTTGGAGAAAGCCTGGATATGCATGTACCCAAGGGCTACATCTATTTTGCCATGGCGTTCTCGGTGGCTGTCGAGATGCTCAATATCCGCGTACGTAGCAAGAGTGCTGTTGAACCGGTTCGTCTGCGCAAGTCGCTGGAGGTTGAGAATCCCGGGTCTTAAAGACTGTCTGTTAGCTGGCCTGGGAAGTTCTCCCCACGCAGACTGACTACGGGCCAGCCATGGGAGCGTGCTGTCGATTCGAGTTGAGGGTCGGGATCGACGGCGACGGGGTATTCGACTTCCAGCAATAACGGCAGGTCGTTGTTTGAATCGCTGTAGAACCAGCTTTGTCTGGGTGCCCGGCTGGATTCCTGCAGCCACAGTTGCAGTCGCTGGATCTTGCCTTCCTGAAAACAGGGAATACCTGCAATCGCACCGGTGTAAGTTCCGTTCACTATCTCCGGCTCGGTTGCCAGCAGGTTTTTGATACCCAGGGCATTCGCAATTGGCGTCGTAATGAAGCTATTGGTCGCAGTAATAATAATCAGTTCATGGCCGGCATTTCTATGTGCTTCAAGCAGCCGCGGCGTTTGAAGTGCGACAATGGGCATAATCCAGTCGTTAACGAATTCTTCCCGCCACGACGCGAGTTGCTCGGGCGCGTGTTGAGTAAGCGGGGTCAGGCTGAAGCGCAAAAAGGCATGGATGTCGAGATCGCCTGATTTATAGTCCTCATAGAATCGTTTGTTTTCTGCCTCGTAA
Organism: Nevskiales bacterium; assembly: GCA_041622995.1. GTDB lineage: Bacteria > Pseudomonadota > Gammaproteobacteria > Nevskiales > CAJXLF01 > CAJXLF01. The sequence continues at coordinate 11,424 of JBFJXR010000042.1, read as the reverse complement.
CTGTCTTTGTCTACAATTCCCCGGTCGACAAGGTACTGTCCCCACAAATAGTCGCTGTCCCCGGCCAGTAACGTATTGTCGAGGTCAAATATTGCGAGTGGTTGTGCGGTTGGCGGGTTTGATACTTTCATTGCGCGCAAGGATACGTGAACTGCAATGGTTTTTCCTCTAGTTTCGGTAGTAAGCTTGCTGTCCGTCGATGGATGGCCCACACTTCAACACAGTGAAAATTACGAGATTTTAACGCCAGTCATGATCGATTCGGACGGCTATCGACCTAATGTGGGCATTATTCTCAGCAATGCTGAAGGCAAATTGCTATGGGCCAAGCGTGTTGGCCAGAATGCGTGGCAGTTTCCACAGGGGGGTATTCAGGATGGCGAAAGCCCTGAAGATGCCTTGTTTCGTGAGCTTACCGAAGAAGTCGGGTTGACCTCCGAGCATGTGACAATTCTTGGCTCCACTGAAGGATGGCTTAAATATCGTCTGCCGAGACGATTTATTCGTCAGGGCAAAAAACCGCTTTGTATCGGGCAAAAGCAGAAATGGTTCATTCTGCAATTGAAGGCGGATGAGTCGAAAGTCAGATTTGATACTACAGAAACGCCGGAATTTGATGGCTGGCGCTGGGTTGATTACTGGTACCCCATTCGTGATGTTGTGTTTTTTAAACGGGATGTTTACCGGCGTGCGTTGCAGGAATTGTCAGAGCATATTCCTGAGGAATTACGCCGTGACCGACCGCGACGATCAAGGCGTGGCTGGCATTTCAAGCACTTGAAAAGAAAATCCAGTAAAAGTTCGGGTCAATACAGTGAATCGGGTAGAGATTAATTTGCCCTGAACTTTTTCTTGCGTTTTTGAGCCGCACGCCGGTAACGCAGCCAAAGAGCAATTCCGGTGACCCCAAGAACTATAAACACGACTGCCATGGCATCCACTAGCAGTACACCGTATTTTCCAAACAGCCTGCCGCTATGTGCATCCAGTACCACACGCTCCCAGTTCAGGGCTTTTCGCTGAGCCTGTTTGAGAAGCTGGGCCTGATGATTCAGGGGTAAAGACTCTTTTCGGTATTCCGGTGTCACTTCTCTGACGCTTGTTTGCCATGCCGGCCAGTTCGGGGAAAGCGGATCAGCTGTAAAGTTTCCGCGATCGGTTTGCAGTAAAAGCCCATGGTCTGAATGGCTCAAGGCGGTTATTCTCCCTGGTAAATCGAGACCTTCTATTTTTTCCAAGATCTCACCCTGGTCATTCAGTAACCAGAGTGTTTCGCGTGTCGCTACAGCCCATAAAAGCCCCATCCGGGTAAAGCCAACGGGCGCGGGGCCCTGATCAATCATTTGAAAATTCAGATATAGCCGTCCGTCGATCTGGCTTAACCAGGAATCATCATATTGATAGGCAGATGTCGGAGCGGAAATTTCGATCCCGAATTTTTGTAAAAGCCATGGATTGGAAATGGTTTTATTTCCAAGACCCAATTGATGGCTGTGTTCGAGGATGATGCCTGAGATCGATAGCCAGACTATAAATACGGCACTGATTATTCCTAACCAGCGATGCCAGCTATAAATTGAACGGAGTTTCTTGCTGATCGGTTTCGGCGAACGTCGGGTCATGGGCGCGGGTCACCGGAAATCGTGCTTGTTGTCGCAACCGTTTCTACAGCCTTGTCGCAGATGTGTTGGTGATATGTCAGCGCCAGCCTTGCCAGCTTGCGCATGGCATTAACTGACAGCGTCGCGCCGGAAATCCCGTCGATGCTTCTATCCAGAGACCGGTTTTTGTTCATGCCGGCATTTTTGAATTGTGCAGTAAAGGTTGGGTAATGGATTTCCCAGCCCCGGCTCTCACGAAATATCAGTACCTGTGTTTCGATAAGTTGATTGTTTTCCACAACAAAGCCAGCTGTTATGGGTTCTTCCTTGCCGATTTCCTCAAGAATCCACAGTGTTTTCTCACCGTCCTGCCAGTAGCGTTCGCGCAGTTTCAGTGGGCGATGCTCCAGTACCTCTTCAGCCTGTGTTCGCAGGTCACCTGTAATCCACAGGCTTTTTGGCTGCACAGAAGAAGGCATGTATGTGGCAACGAATTCGGCTGGTTCAAGGTAAACCTCTTTGGCAAATACTGTCATGCCACTGCTGAGCAGGAGCAAGACTGACAGTACTGACAGAATGATTTTCATGACAAATCAGGTAAACCTTGTAATAAAAAGGGGCGTGTCCAGGACACGCCCCTTAATGATAGTGAGAATGAGTTAGATTTAGAACTATTCATTTCTCAGAACTGATAGCCCACACCCAGGTTGAAGCCGTTCTGGTCTTTACCACTTTCGTTGTTCTGGTTCTGATAATCTGCTTTCACAACAACGTTGCTATGCAGCCACCAGTTAACGCCGACATCCCACTGCTTGTTCTCACTCAGGATGCTGTCATCTCCTGCCTGGTTATCCCAGATGCTATATCGTGTAAAGAGGCCGACATTCTGTGCAATTTTCCATGAGGGTTCGATGTAAAAGCCTTCCTGTGCATCGGCACCGACGGCTTTTACGGCACTGCCTTTGATGTCCCAGCCCGCATAAAGGGCGCGTAGGCCGAATTGCCCATGACGATAGACGGCATGCGCCTCGTAAAGATGAGCTGCATTGGCCTGATCGTTCTTGGCCTGCGTGATATCGGATTGATACTGGTAACTGGCTGCCAGCTCCAGGCCAGGCATGGCGGTCCACTTCAAGCGTGAAGTAAAGGCAAGATCCTTTGCATTGGCTTCAGAGGTTTTCTGGCGGCCATTACGTATTGCGAAATTCTTGCCTGCAGTAGTCGCCAGTCCTTCGTGAATGGCGGTGTCATATGTCCAGCCTTCAGCTATACGCCAAGTCAGCCCCGCGCCGCCCGCCCACCATGTGGACGGAATAATGTTTTTCTCGACCGCATTGCGTTCTACACCGTAGAAAGTAGGGGGTTCGTGCGTCTCATTCAGGATACCGACCGGGATCAGGAACAGGCCGCCTTTGGCAGACAGGCGATCATTAATGTCATATTCGATATAGGCCTGCTCCACCTCAACTTCACCGTTCTTGCCCTCGCCGGCGAGAGAATGTTCAACTTCCAGTTCGGTGTTGAGTCGCAAACGGTCATTGAAGGCATGATTGAAGAACAGGACAAAGCGATGGAAATCGATTTCATCTTTATCTTTTGCGCCACCTTCACCGTCCAGGTTGTTGTAGTGCAGTTCGCCGTAACCGCCCACACGGGTGCGCTCGGCCCAGGAAAGTTTTTTGCTCTGTGTGGCCTGCTCATCGGCAAGGGCTTCAATCTGTGCCTGTTGCTCGGCTTTGGCGGTGTCCTCGGCAGACTGTTGTGCGGCAATCTGGTTTTTCAGGGCCTGGAGCTGCGCTTCCAGCGCCTGAATGCGTTGGCCAAGGTCGCTATCCTGATTTGCATTGGCCATAGCTGGCAGGCTAATACCTATGCTGACCAGTGCTGCTGCAGTCAGGCAGCTACGCACTGTTTTACGGTATGACGATTCGAACATATAACCTCCCAATGTTCAGTTGTAATTAGCTGATGAAAATTCAGGAAGCTGGAAATGTAAGCCTGGAAAGCCAGATGATTGCCATGCGCCCTTGATTTGAAGCGGAGTTTACTTGCAAGTAAATCTAAATGCAAATCATTCTCATTATCGAATCAAGCGGGCAGATCAAGCATTAGTAGCCAGATACGAACATGATTGACAATCATTCTCATTTGCGTTTAACTATCGTCATTGCGGGACAGTGCCCGCCTGGTTCTGGTGCTTTTATGTACGTATGTTTATGTAATGCAGTGACTGACACCCATATCCGGAAGGCTGTGGCTGATGGCTGTTGCAGCATGCGTGACTTGCAAACTACCCTGGGCGTGGCATCTTCATGTGGTAAATGTGCTCCTTGCGCCAAGGAAGTGCTCTCAGGAGCCATGCATGAGCAAACTATGCATAATCAAAATGTGACAGTTAGAAATGTCACGCCTCACAGGCGTTCTGCCGCTTAAACCAGTCTATTCTCAGATGTAACCTGCGCGTGGTCCGTAATCGGGCGGTTATCCTGAATCGCATATGCGAATCACTCTCATAATCATTCAAAATTACTTATAAAACAATAATTTACGCTGGATTTCCTGCGGAAGATTGCTATAATGGTTTTATCTTATGAATAAGTACCATGGAGTAGAGCATGAAGGGTGATGCTAAGGTTATTGAGTATCTGAATAAAGGTTTGAAAGCTGAGTTGACAGCCATAAATCAGTATTTTTTGCATGCACGCATGTACAGAAACTGGGGGCTGGACAAACTGGGTGCCAAGGAATATGAAGAATCCATCGATGAAATGAAGCATGCGGACAAGCTTATAGAGCGAATCCTCTTGCTTGAAGGTCTGCCTAATGTTCAGGACATGGGCAAGGTGATGATCGGTGAGAATGTCCCGGAAGTACTGAAATGCGATCTGGACCTGGAATATCAGGCTCACCCGCTCTATAAGGAAGCCATAGCTTATTGCGAGTCGGTAGGTGACTATGTGAGTCGGGAGCTTTTTGTCGAGATTCAGGAAAGCGAAGAAGAGCACATCGACTGGCTCGAAACACAGATTGAATTGCTGGAAAAAGTTGGCTTGCAGAATTACCTGCAGTCGCAAATGGGATCAGCTGAAGACTAATTGCTTCCCGTATAAACCAGGGCCCCTGAGATTTGAGTCTCAGGGGCTTTTTTATGCATTAAAACGGTTTAACGACGACAAGGATCACAATAGTGATCAACAAAACCGATGGCACTTCATTAAACAGGCGAAAGTAGCGGCTGGTATGTTGGTTTCGGTCTTCTCGAAAAGCTCTCACATAGCGGCCACACAGATGGTGATATACAAACAGCGCTGCCACCAGAGCGAGTTTTGCGTGTAACCAGCCTTGCCCCTGATATGCCTGCAGAGCATAACTGAGCAGTAGCCAGAGCCCGAAAATTAGCGTAAGGGCACCGCCGATATTGGTCATGGTGAGCAGGCGGCGCTCCATGAGTTTGAATCTTTCGACGCTAATGCTGTCTGTTGCATCAGCGTGATAAACAAACAGACGCGGCAGGTAAAAAAGACCCGCAAACCAGGTGACAAGAAAGATGATGTGGAAGGCTTTGATCCAGAGCATGCATTACCTCATTTGTTTTTTTGTGGCCATGGATGGCCACACGCGAACTTGGTGAGCGGGAGTGCGTGCAGATTTACTCTGCATGCAGCGACACCGAACCCGGTCAGGAGGGCCGGTGTTCGGGTACAAATGAGTATGATGTGGAAGGCTTTGATCCATAACATGGCGTATACTCCGCGCCCAGACTTTGAGGTGGGCATCATACCTCAGTACGATAGATTTAATAGGAACTAGCAAGGCAGATCGAATGATTAAGGTCGGCATCGTCGGCGGTACCGGATACACCGGCGCAGAGTTATTGCGGTTACTTCTCGGGCATCCCGGGGTTGAGTTGTGCGTGATTACTTCACGGCAGGAAGCAGGGCGCTCCGTCTCGGATCATTTCCCTAATTTCCGTGGGCATATTGATCTCAAGTTCTCATCCCCTGATGCAGCGGATTTAAACGCCTGTGATGTGGTTTTCTTTGCCACCCCCCATGCCGCATCCATGCACGTGGTGCCAGAACTGATCAGCGCTGGTGTGAGGGTGATCGATCTTTCAGCGGATTACAGAATCAAGGATGCTGACCTCTGGGCGCAATGGTATGGCGAATCCCATAGCAGCCCCGAACTGTTACCGGCTGCAGTATATGGATTGCCGGAAGTCGGCCGTGACGCCATTAAAAACGCCCAGCTGCTTGCCTGTCCCGGATGTTATCCAACAGCTGTGCAGCTTGGCTTTCTACCGCTGCTTGAAGCCGGCTGGGTGGATGCCTCAAGGTTAATAGCTGATGCCAAGTCGGGGGTGAGTGGCGCAGGACGGAGCCTGAAACTTGGTAGCCTGTATGTTGAGGCATCAGACAGCTTTAAAGCCTATGGCATCCCTGGTCATAGACATCTACCCGAAATTGAACAGGGACTGACTGCTGTTGCCGGTGAATCGATAGGATTAACCTTTATTCCTCACCTTGTGCCAATGATTCGGGGTATAGAAGCGACCTTATACGCCGAATTGTCAGCGGGGGCAGGAGATCTACAGGCATTGTTTGAGCAGCGCTACGCGAATGAGACTTTTGTAGATGTCATGCCAATGGGCAGTCATCCTGATACCAGAAGTGTTCGCGGAGCAAACGTATGCCGTGTGGCGGTGCACAGGCTCGCTGCAAGCCACGGGCGGGAAAGGGTGGTTGTGACATCCGTGATAGATAATCTGGTCAAGGGTGCGGCTGGACAGGCGGTTCAGTGCTTTAACCTGATGTTTGATCTGGACGAGGCGACGGCTCTGCAGTCCCCCGCATTATTGCCCTGATGGCTGGAAAACGATTAGTCGTTCAGGAGCATGCGCCCTGGCGTCAGTGGGTCTGGATTGGCGTTTTCTCTGCTGTTTTTGGAATTGCCAGTTACGCGCTCTATTCATATACGGTTTCCCGCTTGCCCTATGAGTGGGAGGAACTGGAGATTGAACGGGCAAAGCTGGAAGGGGAGCGTAAAGAGCAATCCCGTAAGATTCGTCAGTTAAAGGACGAGAATCGACGCCAGGCAGAAAAAATAGTCTCGCTGGAGCGCGGTGTAGAAATAGAAAAGGCTTCAGCCCAGTCTCTGCATGATTCCCTGCGGGATATGCAGGAAGAATTAGCTGCACAGGAAGAACAATTAGCCTTTTATCGTGGTATTGTTTCACCGGATCAGTCCAAGGTTGGCGTACGTATATATGATCTTGAAGTACGCGAAAGCGGTGAAAAAAGCCTGTATTTGTTCAACCTGATGTTGATACAGGCAGTTAGACATGAGAATAGTGTTTCAGGTGTGGTTTCTGTTGAGTTACGGGGCATGCAGGGAGGTGCTGAAAAGCATATTCCACTTGAGGAAATTTCTGTTGCCCGTGATACAAAGCTGAATTTCTCATTTCGGTATTTTCAGGATTTGACCGGTGCATTCAGGTTGCCCCGGGGGTTTATTCCAAGTTCAGTACATATAAAAGTGAATGCCAATAGCAGTGGGGCAGTAGTGGAGCAGGATTTTCAATGGTCAGCAGTGCGTGAAGGCACAGGAGCTTAATTATGTGGGGTAGTGAGAAAGAAGGCAGTACTAAGTCGAATGGAGCAAGTGTGGATACACTTGTAGGTCGACAAACTGAAATGCAGGGTGATATCCGGTTCTCGGGTGGATTGCACATCGATGGGACTGTGAAGGGAAAAATCATGGCGGATTCGGATAAGAATGCCATGCTCAGCATCAGTGAAAGTGGCCGGATTGAGGGTGATGTTCGTGTGCCCAATCTGGTTCTTAACGGTATTATTGAAGGTGATGTGCACGTCACGCAGAGAATTACCCTTTCATCACATGCCAGGGTCAATGGTGATGTTTACTATAAGGTTATCGAGATGAACAGCGGAGCCATGGTCAATGGCCAACTGGTGCATGAAAGTTCGGATTCCCTTGAGGCGCTCACACATGAAGAAAGCGGGAATGTAACCAAATTGCATGACTCGGCTGAAAGTAATCGCTCAGAAGCCGAATCAATCTGAGTAGAGAGAGTATAATTCAGCTATCCATTTGGGTTTACGGATTAAATACATAAATGATTGAAGAACAGGCACTGATTTTTACGGACACTGCAGCCAGCAAGGTGAAGGAATTGCTTGAAGAAGAGAGCAATCCTGCGCTTAAGTTGCGTGTGTTCGTAAGTGGTGGGGGCTGTTCCGGCTTTCAGTATGGATTTGTATTCGACGAGGCTATTCAGGAAGGTGATACCCAGGTTGATAATGGCGGGGTCACCTTGCTGGTTGATCCGATGAGTGTGCAATACCTGATGGGGTCGGAAATTGACTATGCAGAAAGCGCTCAGGGTGCCCAGTTTGTCATCAGAAATCCGAATGCATCGACTACCTGTGGGTGTGGTTCTTCTTTTTCAGTTTAATTCGCCTGCATACGAAAAAAGCCGTGTATTAAACACGGCTTTTTTGTTTCTAACGTTCGGACTTTCGCTATTTGGCTACAGATGCCACCTGGATTTCGGCCAGTGTGTTGAGCTGTGCTACAAGCGGATTAATACTTTGCAGGTATTGCTGACGGTACTTTTTCGGCAGCGGCTCTGCTGCCGGGATTTTTACAGTAAGCGGGTTTACGTGCACATTATTCACACGAAACTCATAGTGAAGATGTGGGCCGGTCGCCAGACCGGTTGAGCCTACATAACCAATTACCTGACCCTGTTTGACGCTGCTGCCAGTGCGCAGGCCGCGCGAGAATCGTGTCATATGGCCGTATAAAGTGCTGTAGCGAGAGCCGTGCTTCAGTATGACCACATTTCCATACCCGCGCTTACGGCCACGGAACGCGATTTTCCCGTCCCCGGTGGCCTTAATGGGTGTGCCCCGGGGCGCGGCATAGTCAACACCTTTGTGAGCACGGATGCGATTGAGTACAGGATGTCTGCGGCGCAAATTAAAGTGTGAACTGATGCGGGCAAAATCTACTGGTGTACGCAAAAATGCCTTCCGCATGGCCTTGCCTTCAGAGTCAAAGTACTGGGGCGCCCCGCCATCAAGTTCATAGCGAAAAGCCTGATGTTTCCTATTTTTGTTTATAAATTCGGCAGCCAGAATCTCTCCGTTGCCTACTTTCTCGCCATCACTGTACAGTTCTTCATACACGACCGAAAAACGGTCACCCGAGCGAATATCGAGCGCGAAATCAATGTCCCAGCCAAATACAGCGGCCAGTTCCATGGCCAGCTGATTTGTAAGGCCAGCTTTGCGTGCAGCAAGAAACATTGAGCTATCAATATTGCCAACAGCATAGGCAACGCGTTTTTCTATGCTGGCCTCAAGAATGTTGCTCTTAAAATTGCTTTCTGTGCGCGTAATTTGCAGGGTGCGCAAATTGTCCAGATCAAATTGCAGTTCATCGATCTGGCCGGCTGAATTCTTTCTAATGCGAAGCTCTTCGCCGCTTCGCAGGCGCGTGAGGCGTTTCGCATCCTTATTAAGTTTAACCATGGACATCCAGTCTTCGCGGGGAAGATTGTAATGTCCGAAAAGGCCTGAAAGTGTGTCGCCCGGCTTTACGCGAATAATTAACCAGTCCTCGTCCGCATCTTCATCTGCGTGGCTGGGTTCGGGCTCGTAGGGCTGCGCGCCAGCATAGGCAGCGGCAAGAGATGTGGGGGCGTTACTGCTTGCAGCGGCCTGCATGGCTTCCTGTGCCTGGGCAATAGGCTGTCGGCCGGCATCAGCATTTTCACCAATAAGCGCCAGGGTAATGCCTGCCAGAGAAGCACAGAGACCCAGACCAAGCCAGGTCATATGTCCACGAAGCCGTGAGCGGGCTGGTGAATGCTCTGATATATAATCCCGTTTTACACTCATTAAAAGCTGCCCTGCATGGTTTGTTCCCGATAATCGGGGCGTTATTCTCGCCCCTTGGATGCATAAATAACCATAAAAACGAGCAGTTAGCAAGCTTTTTGAGAGTAAAGTCTCATCAGGCCCGGTTCGAAATCAAGCCGGGCATGTTGGCATAACTGTTGAATTTTAGGAGCATACCTTGCGCAGTATCGACGATATGATCGCCGAGATCCGCCGTGGAGCGGATGAGATTATACCCGAGAATGATCTCAAGTCTCGTTTAGAAGCGTCAAAAAAGAAGAATCGCCCTTTGCGAGTAAAGGCAGGGTTTGATCCCACTGCGCCTGATCTTCATCTGGGACACACAGTGCTATTGAACAAGCTGCGTGCATTTCAGGAATTAGGCCACGAAGTCATTTTTCTGATTGGCGACTTCACCGGCATGATTGGCGACCCTACCGGCAAGAATGCAACCAGGCCTCCGTTGACGCAGGAGCAGGTGGCAGAAAACGCACGGACCTATGAGTCCCAGATATACAAGGTATTGGATTCGGAAAAAACCCGGGTGGAATTCAATTCAAGCTGGCTGGGTGATATGTCAGCTGCAGATCTTATAAGTCTGGCGGGTAAACACACTGTGGCACGCATGCTTGAACGCGATGACTTTTCCAAACGCTACAAAGGTGAGCAGCCAATCGCGATACATGAATTCCTGTACCCGTTGATTCAGGGATATGACTCTGTGGCACTGGAAGCCGATGTGGAATTGGGTGGCACTGACCAGAAATTCAATTTGCTGGTGGGACGACAGCTTCAACAGGCTTTTGAGCAGCCGCCTCAAATTGTCCTGACCATGCCACTACTTGAAGGATTGGACGGCGTACAGAAGATGTCCAAGTCGCTTAATAACTATATAGGTATCAATGAGCCACCCAATGAGATGTTTGGTAAGGTGATGTCGATATCTGATGATTTAATGTGGCGCTGGTTTAATTTGCTCAGCTTTAAGTCAATTGAAGAAATAGAGACTTATAAAGTACAGGTTAAAAACGGTACCAATCCCAGGGACATCAAATTTCTGCTGGCAGGTGAAATTGTGGAGCGTTTCCATGATGCCGAGGCTGCCAGATCGGCCCAGGAAGCGTTTATTTCCCAGTTTCAGAAAGGGGCTGTGCCTGATGACGTGCCGGAGCATACCCTTACTGTTGGGGCGGACGGCATAGGTCTGCCGGTTCTGATCAAGGAGTTGGGGCTGACTTCTAGTACTTCCGAAGCCATGAGAATGCTCAAACAGGGGGCAGTAAAGCTAGATGGCGAGCGCATAGAGGACAAATCACGTGTTTTTGAAGCCGGAAACGAATACTTGTTGCAGGTTGGTAAACGCCGTTTTGCACGTGTTTGCTTGGTTTGAAGCCTGTTGATGAAGATTGTATGAAGTTTTTTTGAAGAAACAGTTGACAGTCTTCGGCGCGCCCCTATAATACGCGCTCTCCCAACACGGGAAACGTTCTTTAACAAAGCAAGCAAGTGATTTGTGTGGGTGCTCTGAGAGTATGGTGAAAGCCATTTATATACAGGGCATTAACATAGCCAACGTGCTATGGAGATGGCTCATTCGACGGATGTTTTGACACCTTATTTATAATTTATAAGTGGTTAAACCAGAAGTCGTACCAGTTAAGAAGTTTAAACTGGAGAGTTTGATCCTGGCTCAGATTGAACGCTGGCGGCAGGCCTAACACATGCAAGTCGAGCGGAAACGATGGGAGCTTGCTCCCAGGCGTCGAGCGGCGGACGGGTGAGTAATGCCTAGGAATCTACCTTGTAGTGGGGGATAGCCCGGAGAAATCCGGATTAATACCGCATACGTCCTACGGGAGAAAGTGGGGGATCTTCGGACCTCACGCTATTAGATGAGC
>JBFJXR010000041.1:0-21954 GCA_041622995.1 Nevskiales bacterium | reverse complement strand
GCAGGAGCTGGTGATGGTGCTCTGGCTTGTCGCCGGTGTCTGGCTCATTACCGCAACCCTGCTTTCAATTAGTCATCCACAATCCGTACTGCCTTTTAAAATCAGCATTCGCAGGTCAGCGATATTGCTGCTTCAGGCAGCACCATTGATGGTGATATTTTTTATTCTTTTTCCCCGCATTCCGGGGCCACTCTGGGGGCTGCCTTCCGATGCAGGGGCAGCTAAAAGTGGTTTAAGTGAAAGCATGTCACCCGGGGATATCAGTCACCTTGCACTCAGTAATGAAATTGCATTCCGCGTGCGCTTTATCAATGAAACACCACCGCCAGCGCAGCGGTATTGGCGGGGGCCGGTATTTGAATACTTTGATGGTCGAACCTGGACACCGGCCTCACCTAGGGGGGATGATCGGGATAATTCCAACGTCAATATTCGCGCCCTTGGAAATCGTATTGACTATGAGATAACTATGGAGCCTATCCGGCAGAAGTGGCTCTATACGCTCGATCTTCCCATGATCGTACCTCCGGATGCGCATATCACCCAGACCGGCGTCGTGAAAGCAAGAAAAAAAATTATTGAGCGACGCCTTTATCAGGCCAGTTCCGTAATACAGTATGAGTTCAATCCGAATTTAAGTACCATTGCCAGAAAGCGAAACCTTAGGCTTCCAGGCACAATCAATCCGCGTACACGCGAACTGGCATTGAAATGGCGTAATGATGGCTTAAACGATGCAGAAATAGTTCAAAAAATACTAACCATATTCAGAGAAGAGGATTACATTTATAGTCTGCAGCCCCCTCTTCTGAAACAACACCCCGTAGACGAGTTCCTGTTTGACACACGAAAGGGATTCTGTGAACACTTTGCCAGCAGCTTTACATTTCTGATGCGTGCCGCGGGAATACCTTCCAGAATAGTGACCGGTTATCAGGGTGGTGAATTCAACAGACTCGGCGGCTATTTCATATTAAGACAATCTGATGCACACGCATGGAGCGAAGTATGGCTGGAAAATCGCGGATGGGTCAGGATAGATCCAACCGCGGCTGTGTCACCCCTGAGAATTGAACTCAACATGCAATCAGCCATCCCTGTCAGCGAGGCCATGGCGATGGCCATTGCGCGTCGCACAGGTGAAGGCCTGCTCTATACCCTGAAAATGCGCTGGGACTGGGTCAATAACAGCTGGTACCGCTGGGTGCTCGCCTATGGACCTGAATTGCAAAATACACTCATGGAAAAATTCGGCCTGAAGGGCTGGGGGCAGATGATTCTTGCCCTGACATTGCTCGTTTCTGCTTTTCTGGGAGGCCTGGGACTGTTCCTGATCTGGCAGATACGTCGCAAACCTGTTTCCGACCCGGTGCTTAAAGTCTGGCTTGAATTCAGCCACAAAATGTCGAAATCCGGGCTTTTTCGACTACCTCATGAAGGGCCGGTGAATTACCGGAACCGCCTGACAGCTGCACTCCCGGATCAGGCGGGTGAAATAAACAAAATTGCAGAAGTCTATTTGGGACTAAGGTATGGTCAGCCGTTACTGCAAATTCAAGACGGCAAGTCCGAAGCCCTGGAGTCATTCCGGAAATTGGTACAACGCTTCAAGCCTGGCTCACCGATTTCTCATCTTTAAGCCAGAGGCAATTTCCATCACTGCCTTTTTCTATGGCAGCCAATGTTGCTTCATGGGCCGCGTTTTCAGATGTATCCGGTACGATGATCCTGGGCCGGCGACCATAACGTTTTAACAAATCCTCAACGGATTCCCCATCATATTGTTGAGTACCTGCCTGCACATCTAGGGCCATATCCGTCTGACCGCCAGTCATCGCTAGATAAAGATCGGCCAGTAATTCCGCATCAAGAAGAGCGCCGTGTAAATCACGCTTTGAATTATCAATTTCATAGCGTCTACATAAGGCGTCCAGGCTATTCCTCTGCCCGGGATGCATTCGCCTTGCTTCTACCAGTGTATCGACAACCGGTAACCGGCTTTCCAAAGCCGCATAGCCCTTCTGCCACCGATCAAGCTCCATGTTCAGAAAGCCCAGATCGAACGGCGCATTGTGAATAATGAGTTCGGCGTCGCCTACATAAGCAAGGAAATTTTCAGCGATTTCGGCAAACTTGCTTTTATCTGCCAGAAATTCACTGCTTAACCCATGAACCTGTTCTGCACCAAACTCGACATCACGCTCCGGATTCAGATACTCATGAAAGTTGTTTCCGGTCAGGCGCCGGTTAACCAACTCGACGCAGCCGATTTCAATAATGCGATGATCCTTAGGCTCCAGGCCCGTCGTTTCTGTATCAAGAACAACTTGTCTCATGCCTCGGCTTCCTGGGATTGCAGCATTTCATCTATTGCTTCATTGGCCAGGCTATCTGCCGCTTCATTGCCAGGATCACCGCTGTGTCCCTTTACCCAGTGCCATTCAATCTGATGACGTAAAGTCTCTTCTTCCAGTTCACGCCACAGGTCTGCATTTTTTACGGGCTTGTTGCCCGCAGTTTTCCAATTGCGCTTTTTCCAGTTGGGCAACCAGCTAGTAATGCCTTGCCGTACATAATTGGAATCGGTAAACAATGCCACTTTGCAGCCTTGTTGCAGTGCGCGCAGGGCTTCTATAGCTGCCATCAGTTCCATACGGTTGTTCGTGGTATGCGCCTCACCCCCCTTGATGGTTTTTAATTGATCGTTGTATTGAAGCTGGGCACCCCAACCACCCGGCCCCGGATTGCCACGACAGGCACCATCAGTATGTATAACAACTTCTTTCATTTGACTCGCTACTGCTTAATTGTAGATTGGTGATGATGTAGATAACTGACTCTGGATATCCTTGCCTCCGGCAATGCCATGGGACCAAGCTGTGGCCGGGCCTCCCAGCGTCTGCGCGCCGGTGTTAATGGTATGACGCGTTTACGTGCAAATATCATGTACGCTTGACCGAAGCCATCGAGTAAATGCCGGAATTTTGCCGTCCATGCGTTGACCGGGTTTTCGTCTTTCAACGGCACATTCATCCAGGGAAAACTTCTGCCATAGTAGACAGTCTGTTCGATTTCATAATCAAGCAGACCTAACCAGTCGCTGGTACGCCCCATGGAATACAGTCGGTGCAGGCTGGGATACCAGGGCCTACGATTTGGCACATATCGCATAAAGCTGCTGGGGTTATACGGATTAAAGCCCAGTAGAATTATTTGCCCCCTGTTACAAAGCACTCTGTCTGCCTCACGCAGGAGTCGATGGGGATGCGCCGTCATTTCCAGGCTGTGCGGTAACAGAACAGCATCTACGCTCCGGCTTTCAACCGGCAATCTGGTCAAATCTGCTACCGCTGACACATCAGGCGCCTGATGCTCGTCGAATATCCAGTGGCGTAATATCGCACTAGTGTCGTCTGCATCCAGATTCAGACCCCATCGTCCAATCTGTAACATCCGATATCCCAACACAGCAGGCAGGGCTAATTTTACCTGATGACGTTCATGCTTCAGAAACAGGCGCCCACGCGCTGTTTCCAGCCAAGTGGCTGCATCCATATCATTGCGTGTAAGGGCCAGTTTTCCTTGCTTCATAACTTTCATTGACGTGCTATCAGGACGCTGACAACATACTCAAATGTCACAAGCGTCGATATGGGCCATTCCCGCCCTACATGATAACTATATATGGGTTGCACAGCGCGATTCTTCCATCGTAATCGTTGATCCGGGCGATGCCAATGTCGTACTCGATGCGATACAGGCAAAGGGCCTAAAGCTTTGCGCAATTCTCATTACACATCATCACTGGGATCATGTGAATGGTCTTGAGGGAATACTGTCTGTTCATGATGTGCCGGTCTACGGTCCCGCTGTTGATCTGGACCGAGTCCCCGGAATTCAACATGGTTTGAACGACGGCGATCATATAAGCCTGCCGGAGATTGATCTTGATCTGGCAATTATGACAATACCCGGTCATACACTGGATCACATCGCCTATTTTGGAGAATTTGGCACAAAGCCACTGGTCTTCTGTGGCGACACATTATTCAGCGGTGGATGCGGGCGACTGTTTGAAGGTGATCCGCCGACCATGCATGCATCATTGCAACGTCTCGCAAAATTACCGGCTGAAACCATGGTCTGCTGTGCGCACGAATATACCCAGGCCAATCTTGAATTCGCACTTGCCGTCGAACCGTGTAATACGAGCACACTGAATTACCGTGACAGGGTTCAGCTTCTCAGAGCAGAAAACAAACCCACTCTGCCCTCTTCCATTGGTCTGGAACTCGAAATAAATCCGTTTATGCGCTGTCACCACGATACGCTACACAAAGCAGCAAGTGCTTTTAGTCAGAAGGCAATATCGAGTGATGTAGATACATTTGCCACTATCAGAAGCTGGAAAGACAACTTCTGATGAACAAATTCCTTAACGTACGGGATTTACTGCCGGTAAGAGCCATCCTGATCATGCTGGCATCGGCAGTCCTTATCGTATGCACTTACAGCGTATATGCCAATGAATCGCTGGAATTTGAAACTCTAATATCAGAATCTTACAGGTATAGCACCCAGCTGCCGAAAGCAAAACCTGGGAAAATTACAGTCATCCCTGCCAAACCACACAAAGGCAGCGATTTGCTGTGGGAACGAGTCATTGATGGATTTA
Organism: Nevskiales bacterium; assembly: GCA_041622995.1. GTDB lineage: Bacteria > Pseudomonadota > Gammaproteobacteria > Nevskiales > CAJXLF01 > CAJXLF01. The sequence continues at coordinate 17,279 of JBFJXR010000041.1, read as the reverse complement.
AGCTGGATGGAAAGTCAGAAACAGCGGTCAAAATCAAGCTGGCAGAACTGATTAACCACAGACGATCCATCAATCGCATGCTCCTGCGTGCAAGCCCTTATTTTTGGGAAATTGTTGAGGAGGTGGAAGCCCGCAATTTACCCCTGGAACTCGCCTTGCTGCCTGCAATTGAAAGCCGCTTCAATCCCAGAGCCAAATCGCTACGTCGGGCTTCCGGACTTTGGCAAATAATGCCCTATACGGCCTATCACCTGGGGCTGGAACAAAACTGGTGGTTTGATGCGCGACTGGATGTGAATGAGTCGACACAGGCGGCCCTTGATTACCTTGAATATTTGTATGCACGCTTTGATGACTGGATCCTGGCGCTTGCTGCCTATAATTGTGGTGAGGCCCGGTTGCAGCGTGCAATTGATAATGCCAATGGTAATACTGATTTCTGGGAACTGGATCTTCCAAATGAAACTCAGGACTATGTGCCCAAAATACTGGCACTATCGATATTGATCGATGAACACGAAGATTTCGGAATTCGGCTACCGGACATTCCTAATCAGCAAACGACAGAAACCGTACTGTTCAGTCAGCAAGTCAACCTTGCTCTGGTAGCAAATATCGCCGGAATTGAACTCTCAACGCTTCAGTTTCTGAATCCCAGTCTTTTACGCTGGGCCACACCACCCGATGGGCCACACCGACTACGAGTGCCTGCCGGAATTTCCAATAAAATTCAACAAATTATGTCAAATGTTCCCGGCCAGCAATGGTCGCACTGGAATACTTTTCGTGTAAGCGAAAGTGATAATCTAATCAGGATTGCAATAGATGCGGGAATCCATCCTGCCGATGCCAGGAAATTCAACTCCCTCGACGACAATGTGCTGAAAAATGGCCAGCTACTGTCCATGCCTTCACGTGATTATCTGAACAAGCGACAGAAACCAGCCTCTTTAATCGCACATCTGCTCCCGAAATCTACAATCCGCATCAAATACGAAATTGTAACGGGTGATACCTTATGGGATATCGCGAACAGGTTTAGCGTCAGTGTGACTGAACTTGTGCGCTGGAATGGTTTGGCCTCTAACAGCATACTACGGCCCGGTAATGTACTTATAGTATGGATTGATCCTGATACAGGAAAGTCCGCCTAGTTAATACACTTACAGCGAATGAAAAAATTATGGATCACTACAGATTATCCAAGGAGAAGCAATGGGTTTTCTAAATGGCAAAAAAGCACTTATAACGGGTGTAGCCAGTAAACGTTCAATTGCATGGGGCATTGCCCAGGCCATGCACCGGGAAGGTGCCGAACTGGCATTTACATTTCAGGGCGACAAACTCAAAGGCCGTGTTGAAGAGATGGCTTTGGAACTGGACTCAAATATTGTATTGCCCTGCGATGTCTCGAGCGATGAGGATATCGACACTTTATTTTCCAAACTCAACGAAAAATGGGACGGTCTGGACATTCTCATTCACTCAATCGGGTTTGCACCACGAGAACTGTTACAAGGCGGTTACCTTGAGAGTGTCACCCGTGAAGGCTTCCAGATAGCCCATGACATCAGTGCATACAGTTTTGCCGCTATGGCAAAATCCGCATTGCCCATGATGGAAGGACGGCAGGCTTCCTTATTAACCATGAGTTACCTTGGCGCTGAGCGCGCAGTCCCCATGTACAACGTAATGGGCCCTGCCAAAGCCTCTCTGGAGGCAAACGTTCGCTTCATGGCGGCTGACCTGGGCCCACAGGGTATTAGAGTTAACAGTATTTCAGCCGGTCCTATCAAGACACTTGCAGCCGCCGGCATCAAAGGCTTCCGGAGTATGCTGGGCAGTGCCGAACAGGCTGCGCCGTTGCGGCGTAATGTCACTATAGATGAAGTAGGCAATGTAGCTGCCTTCCTGTGCTCAGACCTTGCATCTGGTATAACAGGGGAGATCGTGTACGTTGATGCAGGTTACAACATAATGGGCATGTCGCCCGCCGAATAAAACCCGATGAACCTCAAAAAATGGCGCAGCTGGCTGGATACGCCGATTGCGCCATTTTCTTTAGCCACCTTCAGAATACTTTTCGGCTTATTAATGTGCTGGGAGGTCATTCGCTATTTCCTGGGCAACTGGATAGAGCGTTTTTACCTGCGCCCTGAATTCCTGTTTAAGTACTATGGATTCGAGTGGCTGCAACCCTGGCCCGGAGATGGACTCTACTGGCATTTCGCATTTGTAGGACTTTGTGCACTGCTCATTACAGTCGGCCTGTTCTACAGACTTGCCATGTGGGGCTTTTTTCTTAGTTTCAGCTATATTTTTCTGCTGGATCAGGCTCGATACCTGAATCATTTCTATCTGGTCTGCATCATTGCATTCGTACTGTGCCTGACACCTGCACACCATGCATGGTCACTTGATGCCCGGCGTCATGGTCAGATGCGATCTGTACCTCGCTGGGCCGTAGTAAGCCTGGTCGCTCTCTTTGAAATCCTGTTGTTATATGCCGGCATCGTTAAAATAAATCCGGACTGGCTAAACGGAGACCCGCTCAGGCTCTGGTTCAATAACCGCGCCAGTATCCCTATATTAGGGCCACTGGTTGCGGGTGATTGGGCAATATACGCTGCCTCTTATGCTGCAATAATATTGCACCTGCTTGGCGCACCATTACTGTTCTTTAAACGCACCCGCCTATTTGTCTTTCTGGCGTACTGCGTTTTTCATATTACAAATGCCATTGTTTTCACAATCGGGATTTTTCCATGGATGACTATTGCCGGTACCTTGCTGTTCTTTAATGCAGACTGGCCAATTCAATTCTCCAATAAACTGGGAATTCGAACCCGAGCATATCGATATTCTGATTCATCAACACCCACAGCATCCTGGCTTTTTCTTGTACTCGGTCTGTTTCTTGTATTACAGGCGATGTTTCCACTGAGACATTATCTTTACCCGGGTGACGTGGCATGGACCGAGGAAGGTCACCGCTTTGCCTGGCGAATGAAATTAAGAACCAAGCATGGGCATGCAACGTTCCGGATTAAAGACCCGACATCCGGAAAAGAATGGGTGGTCAAACCCGAAAACTACCTGAGCAAAAGACAATACCGCTATATGGTCGGGCGCCCGGATATGATTTTGCAGTATGCACATTACCTGGAGGGCGTTTGGATGAGGGAGAATAAAGTAGCGGATGTTGAAGTCCGTGCGTCTGTCTGGTGTTCCCTGAACGGAAAACCACAGCGTTTACTTGTTGATCCTGATATCGATCTGACTCAGGTTGAACGAAAACTCTGGCCGGCCGCTAACTGGATTCTTGCATCTTACTAACCCGGCTTGGCTGTATTCAGATTATGCGTCTGAGCCAGATTCAAGAATGCCTGTCTCACCCTGAATACGCGCGATGACAACTGCACCACAGGCATCACTGAAGACATTTACGGCCGTTCTGCACATATCCAGAACTCTGTCTACGACCAGTACAAGACCTATTCCTTCCAGCGGCAGACCAACAGCAGCCAAAATCACAGCAATCGCAACCAGGCTGGCCGAAGGAATGCCGGCGACACCTATTGATGTGACAAGAGCAGTAATGACCACCAGCAATTGCTGGGCTACAGTTAAATCAAGACCGTACGCCTGTGCGATAAACAGAACGACAGCACATTCATATAGTGCTGTGCCATCCATATTGATAGTTGCGCCCAAAGGCAGCACGAAACTGCTGGTTTGTTTGGAAACACCTGCACGTCGCTGTACACAGTCCATCGTGACGGGCAATGTCGCTGATGATGAACTGGTTGAAAATGCTGTTAGCAGGGCCGGTGCCATCGCCTGATATTGCCTCAATGGAGATACGCGCCCTACGAATTTCAGCAGTAAAGGGAGTGTAACCAGAAAATGTATCAACAGGGCGCCCAGAACGGTTACAAAAAACAGCAATACCGTCTGGATGCTTTCCCAACCGGTCTGGGATACCACATTAACAACAAGTGCAAATACACCCAGTGGGGCGAATTTCATTACCCACTCAGTGATGACGATCATGGTTTCGTAAGCGCTGTTCCAGAACCGACGTTGAGCATCACCCGTTTCCGGAGTGAGTCTGGTTATTGCAAAACCAAACAACAAACCAAAAACAATCAGGCCGAGCATCTGACCGTCTGCTGCGGCAGCGACGATATTCGGTGGAATCATGCGAAGAAATATCGCGACAATATCGCCACTACGGCCTTCAACATTGGCCATGACGGATTCTGTTGATTCTGCCAGCCCCAATTTCTCAGCGGCGGGCTGACCATCGATGAGGCCCGGTGTGAAAGCATTCACCAGCAATAGACCTGTCACTACCGCTAGAAATGTTGTCGTCAGATAGTAAGCAATGGTTTTACCACCCAGCTTACCAAGATCGCTTCCATTGAGATTCGAAGCACCGGCAATAATGGCAGCCAGAATGAGTGGCACTACAAGCATCTTCAACGCATTGAGAAACAAGGTGCCCAGAAAATCGAATACAGGTAATGTGGCTGAATCAGTCGGAATTAGCATCCCTACCGTGACCGCCAATATCAATGCAATCAGTATCTGCCAATGAAGCTGTCGTGGAATCCAGGATATAAAAGGATTACTCATACGCTTGCTTCCTCAGCCACCACTTACCTGAAAATAGGTAAGGGCATTCAAAGTGTGGGAACTACTGTAACCGTTCCTCATGAATGTTGACATCCATACTATCCCGAACCGCAGCTTCATAGATGCGGAATTCTACATTGGCTATTCTTGCCGATAGTCGACGGGCAATATCTTCCCTGGCTTCCTTGCTCAAACTGCCCGGATCTCCATCCTGCACGGCATTCAGCACTATAACTGCCTGATTTCCATCCACCATCGTCCCAGAAGAAATTGAATGTTCTCCCGGCTTCGGCTTCGGCATGGAAAAGACTGTAGTGAGTAGACGTGCATCAAGTTGAGCATCGTCTCGTTCCACCCAACCCGGAGCATTCACTGATACCCCCATTGACGTGGCCACTGATCCTACAGACTCCCCAGCCTCCATTGCCTTAACTGCATCTGCAGCCAACTCCTGAGCTTTTGCCAAACCACGTTCCATACGCAACTGTGACTCGATATCGTCGCGAACTTCTTTCAAGGGACGCTGGCGTGCCGGCTCATAATCAGAGATGCGCAATACAAGATAACGGTCTTCACTCAACTTAAGCAGGCTACTATTTTCCCTGTCGTTTAATACTGTTGGCGAGAATGCCGCATCTAGCACTTGCTGATGCTGACCCAAACCTTCTGTGCTTTCTCTTTCTAGCCAGTCAGTGGTCTTTAACTTGATATTTAACTCATCTTCAGCTGTTTCAAGCGTATCAGGGTCATCAAATGCAAGATCATCTAGCCGCTTGGTTAACTGCTGAAAACGTTCAGCCAGCTCTTTTTCCTTATAGATATCCAGAAGTACTTTTTGTACCTCGTCAGACTCGAGTGGCTGCATCTGCCGCTCGCGAATTTCTTCTACGCGAATCAGGTGCCAGCCAAATGGAGTTTTTACCGGCTCACTGAGCTGTCCTTCAGGCAAGCTAAACAATGCAGCCTCAAATTCCGGCACCATAACGCCTCGACCTACCCATCCGAGATCGCCACCGCTATCTTTGGAACCTGTATCGTCTGAGTGACTCTTGGCCAGTGATTCAAAATCCGAGCCTGACTTGATCTTGTTTCTTAAGTCATTAATTTTTGCTTTTGATGCTTCTTCATCGCCCTCTTCGGCAAGGATCAAAATATGGCGTGCCTTACGTTGTTCTGGCGTGGTGAATCTTGACTGTTTCTCTGCTTCATACATTGCAGCCAGCACAGCATCATCCGGATTTTTCGCAACCGGAAGTTTGGCTTTATCTATTTCAAGATAATCCAGCCTTACGCGCTCTGCCGTACTGAACCGTGCAGGCTGGGCATCATAATATTTCTGGATGTCATCCTTTGTTACATCCGCACTTTTAGCCAGTCGCTCTGTATCAAATACCAGGTACTGTATTCGTCTTTTCTGTTTTTCAAGACGCGCTGCAGCGTCTATTTCTGCATCCGTAACAAAAGCGCTATTGGTCATACCCTGCTGTAACTGATCAACAGCCAGAGCATTTCTAAGTCTGGCCTCGTAAGCAGCCGGAGTATATCCACTACGCGCCAGAACAGTGCGGTACCGTTCGGAAGAAAAACTACCATCTTCAAGGAATGCGGATTGCTGACGAAGGTTATTTGCCACCGTGACATCACTGACCCGATAACCTGCGTTTCTTACATGTTGAGTAAGCAGTTCTTCCCTGACCAGACTTTCCAGTACACCACGCCGGAGCTGAGCGTTATTGATGCTGTCTGGGTCAAAGTTCTCTCCCATCATCTGCTGCAGACGCTGATATTGCTGGTCATAGGCACGTTGTAACTGCCCCTGACTAATCTCAACGCCGCCTACTTCAGCAACTTCTGGGTTCGTCGGTCCACTCACGTAGGAGTCAATACCCCAAAATGCGAATGGGATGGTAATAAGTCCTACAATACCCCAGGCTATTGGCCCAGTGGCTCGATCGCGAATGCTCTGCAACATGGCGCTTGACCGTTCTCCTCGACAACACCGCTCTGTGGGGTGCTCACATGTAAAAAAAGAAAAGGCGCCTACTGGCGCCTTTCACTTATCGGATGGCGGACCGGACGGGATTCGAACCCGCGACCTCCGGCGTGACAGGCCGGCATTCTAACCAGCTGAACTACCGGTCCGCAATTCTGGTGGGTGCTGACGGGATCGAACCGCCGACATTCGCCTTGTAAGGGCGACGCTCTACCAGCTGAGCTAAGCACCCGAATTTGGGCTTTAGTTAGGCGTAATGACTTCGCCCACCCTCAGAAGGCGCGCTAGTTTACGGCATCCTTCAGACCTTTACCAGCCTTAAATGCAGGCGACTTGCCAGCTTTAATAGTAATGGTCTCGCCGGTCTTGGGATTACGGCCCTGACGAGCTGCACGCTCACGTACCAGGAATGTTCCGAAACCTACCAGAGACACTTTGTCGCCGCCTTTCAGAGCACCGGAAATGCTATCAAAAACAGCATCTACAGCACGGCCAGCTTCTGCCTTCGAAAGTCCTGCTGCTTCTGCAACGGTATCAATAAGATCAGTCTTGTTCATTTTGAACGAATCTCCTCTAAAGATTACTAAATTAATTGCAACTTTGAAGTTGCCTGTAAAAAAAACTGGTACGTAAAAAACTACCGGTGGCTCTATAAGCCACACCCCTGAATTTTCGACTCGCGAATACTGGAGAGTGGGGATTTATAGCAAGCGATTTAAAGTGGCGTCAACCACTCGTTTTTCACTTGACAAAGCCCTGTTAAATGTGGGTTTACGACGATCAGTGAGGCCGGCCCACCTGCTTGTCCTGATCGCTGTCATCCCCCGGGCCCTTCACCGACAATGCCGACTCCGGCAAAGCCTCGGGCAATCTTTCCAATGCAATTTCAAGAACCTCATCTATACGTCTTACCGCACGTATGTCCAGCTTGTTCTTGATGTTGTTAGGAATTTCGGCCAAATCCTTAACGTTCTCGTGGGGAATAATCACGGTTTGAATACCCCCTCTATGAGCGGCTAAAAGCTTCTCTTTCAACCCTCCAATTGGGAGTACATCACCCCGTAAAGTGATCTCTCCAGTCATCGCCACATCAGCATTAACTGGTATCTCGGTAAGAGCTGAAACTAGCGCTGTGCACATGCCAATCCCCGCACTTGGACCATCTTTTGGCGTCGCCCCTTCAGGAACATGCACATGTACGTCGTACTTTTGCGTAAAGTCATCGACGATTCCGAACCTCGTTGCACGGCTGCGAACTACGGTAAGGGCCGCCTGAATTGACTCCTGCATGACATCGCCGAGGCTGCCGGTATGTGTCAATTTGCCCTTACCCGATACCACTGCAGTTTCAATAGTAAGCAACTCACCGCCCACTTCCGTCCAGGCAAGACCCGTCACCTGTCCAACATGGTTTTCCTGTTCGGCCTTGCCGTAACGGTAGCGTGTAACACCCAGATATTTTTCAAGATTGCGCGCCGTCACGTTAATCGTCTTTTCCTTCTTATCAGTAATGAGCTCTTTAACGACCTTACGACATACTTTACTGATATCACGCTCAAGATTACGCACGCCCGCTTCGCGAGTGTAATGCCTGACAATATCCCTAAGTGCGCCCTCTGAAATGTTCATCTCGCCATCTCTAAGCCCGTTATCCTTGCTTTTCTTGGGGAGCAGGTACTGCTGGGCAATATTGACCTTCTCGTCCTCTGTATAACCCGGCAGCCGGATTACTTCCATACGGTCCAGTAACGGCGCTGGAATATTCAAGGTATTGGCCGTGCATACGAACATGACATCCGAGAGATCGAAATCCACTTCAAGGTAATGATCGTTAAAGCTGTTGTTCTGTTCCGGGTCAAGTACTTCCAGCAAAGCTGATGCGGGATCACCACGGAAATCCATCGACATTTTGTCTATTTCATCAAGCAAAAACAGCGGGTTACGCACACCCACCTTGCTCATGTTCTGCAATATCTTTCCCGGCATGGATCCTATATATGTACGCCGATGACCACGTATTTCAGCTTCATCACGCACACCACCCAATGACATACGTACAAATTTGCGATTTACGGCACGTGCGATTGAGCGTCCAAGCGAAGTTTTACCCACGCCTGGAGGCCCTACCAGACAGAGAATAGGCCCTTTGAGTTTCTTGACTCGCTGATGTACTGCAAGGTTCTCGATTATTCGTTCTTTTACGGTTTCAAGTCCGTAATGATCCTCGTTAAGGATCGCTTCAGCCTTTTCAAGCTCGATTCTGCTCTTGGTTTTCTTCTTCCATGGTACGCCCACGACCCAGTCTATGTAGTTACGTACTACAGTCGCCTCGGCCGACATGGGCGACATCATCTTGAGCTTGTTGAACTCCGCCAGCGCCTTGGTTTTGACCTCTTTGGGCATGCCGGCTTTTTCGATTTTTTCGCCCAGTTCCTCTATTTCGTTGGGAGCATCTTCACCCTCGCCCAATTCTTTCTGGATCGCCTTCATCTGCTCGTTGAGATAGTACTCGCGCTGGCTCTTTTCCATTTGCTGCTTTACACGGGAGCGAATTCGCTTCTCGATTTGCAGCACTTCGATTTCACCTTCAATCTGCTTAAGGACGTGCTCGATGCGTACTTTTACATCGTGCATTTCCAGGACTTCCTGTTTCTCGTCAAGGCGCATGTTCAGATGCGCAGCGATGGTATCAGCCAATCGACCTGCAGAGTCCATACTTGTTAAAGAAGGTAATAGTTCAGCGGGGACCTTTTTGTTCAGCTTCACGTACTGTTCAAATACAGACAAAGTCGAACGCATCAAGGCATCGAGTTCTGCCTCATCATCTTCACCGGAATCCTGCATGGCCTCACATTCGGCCGCCAGATACCCTTCTTCTTCATCCATCTGGTAAATACGGCCACGTTCGGCACCTTCAACCAGCACCTTAACGGTGCCATCCGGCAACTTAAGCAATTGAAGAATGCTCGCCAGAGTACCAATTTTATAAACGTCCGCCTCACCGGGGTCATCGACTTCAGCAGTTCGTTGAGCCACCAGCAGAATACGCTTGTCATTCTGCATTGCTACTTCAAGGGCACGGATGGATTTTGCACGGCCCACAAATAATGGAATGGCCATATGCGGATAAACCACCACGTCTCTCAGCGGCAATACTGGCGCACGATTATCGATTGAGGCGATGGCGGGAGAATTTTCGTCGGTAACCATGTCTGCATCAGACATCAGCATTCCCTCTAATGAATCTCACAACATCGAATCATGTGCAAGATAGAAATTGTATAGAAAACTTATTCTACCTATTTGGGCACTGAACAGGCTATTTTCAAGGCCAAATAGGCAAAAAAAACGCGCTTTCCGGTAGAAAACGCGCTTTAAGCACAATTTATAGGGCTAAATACCCGGATTTATGTCATCCATCCCCAACTGCACGGGGTGCATCCGTACTCTCATACACGATATACGGACGCGCATCGCCTTTAACGACCGCTTCATCAACAACAACTTTCGATACATTGTCCATGGATGGCAGGTCGTACATGACATCCAGAAGTATGTTCTCGACAATCGTGCGCAAGCCACGGGCGCCGGTCTTACGAATCTTTGCCTTACCTGCAATCGCCATAAGCGCATCATCTCGTAATTCGAGATCACAGCCTTCCATTTCGAACAGACGTGCATACTGTTTTGAAATGGCATTCTTGGGTTCAGTCAGAATCCGGATCAGTGCTTCTTCATCCAGTTCTTCAAGCGTCGCCACGACTGGCAGACGACCTACAAATTCCGGAATCAGCCCGTATTTAATTAAATCCTCTGGCTCAACATCCGCGATGATATCCCCGAGTTCACGAACATCATCCTGACTTTTGACTTCAGCCTTGAAACCAATACCCGCCTGACCTGAACGGCTACTGATAATTTTTTCGAGCCCGGAGAACGCACCACCACATATAAAGAGAATTCCTTTGGTATCAACCTGCAGAAATTCCTGCTGAGGGTGCTTCCGCCCACCCTGAGGTGGCACTGATGCGACTGTACCTTCAATGAGTTTGAGAAGGGCCTGCTGCACACCTTCACCCGACACATCTCTAGTAATGGAGGGATTCTCGCTCTTGCGTGAAATCTTATCTATTTCATCAATATAGACAATCCCACGCTGTGCCTTATCCACGTCGTAGTCACACTTCTGCAACAACTTCTGAATTATGTTTTCGACATCCTCACCCACATAACCCGCTTCAGTCAGCGTCGTGGCGTCTGCGATGGCAAAAGGCACTTCAAGCAGTCTTGCCAATGTCTCAGCAAGTAATGTCTTACCTGACCCTGTTGGCCCGATTAGAAGAATATTGCTTTTCGACAGTTCAACTTCATTATCCTGGGCCGCAGCGTTCAATCGCTTGTAATGGTTGTAGACAGCAACCGCCAGAACTTTCTTGGCCGACTCCTGGCCGATGACATAGTCATCCAGCACCGTTTTGATTTCCTGAGGCTTTGGAAGCCCCTTATTAGCGGGTTTGGCCTGAAGCTCCTCACGAATAATGTCGTTACAGAGTTCTACACACTCGTCACAAATATAAACTGAAGGACCAGCAATTAATTTGCGAACCTCGTGCTCACTCTTCCCACAGAAAGAGCAGTAAAGCACTTTGCCGCCGTTGTTTGATGTCTCGTTACTCATTTGCCTATCCTGAAGTAGGTCCTATCCCATACCTGCAACATGTATACCATGCTAGCAGCATGACGGAAACTCGTCACTACTGTCTATTAGGCTCCAAATCGTAGATCAAGTTCAAATTGAAGTGCCGGAAACCTACTTCCAGCATATTTGACTGCTTATTCAGCCCCTGTTTTCCTGCTTCTGAGTACTTCATCAACAAGACCGTAGCTCACTGCTTCATCTGCGCTCATAAAGAAATCACGGTCAGTATCATTCTGTATCTTATCCAGAGGCTGACCTGTATGCTCAGCCAGCACGATATTCAGGCGCTCACGTGTTTGCATGATTTCCTTTGCATGAATTTCAATATCAGATGCCTGACCCTGAAAACCACCCAAAGGCTGATGCACCATCATGCGGGAATGCGGCAGACAGAAACGCTTACCTTTAGCGCCTGCCGTCAGTAATACCGCCCCCATACTTGCAGCCTGCCCGACACACATGGTGGAAACATCCGGCTTGATAAATTGCATTGTGTCGTAAATAGACATGCCTGCAGTCACAACACCACCCGGGGAATTTATGTACAGATGAATATCCTTGTCGGGATTTTCAGACTCCAGAAATAATAATTGCGCGACGATCAGATTCGCCATGTGATCTTCGACCTGACCCACCATGAATACAACACGCTCTTTGAGTAGCCGCGAATAAATATCAAACGCTCTTTCACCACGAGGCGTTTGCTCAACGACCATCGGCACCAGGTGCTGAGCGCGTTCTACATACTCTTCAATTGCGTACTGATCCATACTGCTCTTATTCCTTAGGTTAAATCGCTACTGCTGTTGCTGTGACTGCATCAATTCTTCGTAACTGATGGTGACAGTTTTTACCTTTGCTGTCTCCAGCAGAGAGTCCATTACCTGCTCTTCCATCGCCATAGCCTGTATACCCTGCATCATTTGCGGATTGCTACGGTAATAGGTTGCCACTTCTTCAGGTTTTTCGTAACCCTGTGAAATTTCTTCAATGACAGTATCGACGCGCGCCGAATCCAGTTCAATAGCGCGCACTTTGATGACTTCAGCAATCAGCAGGCCCAGAGCCACTCTGCGCTCTGCACCTTCCGTGAACAATTCATCAGGCATTAATTCCCTGAGTTTGTCAGCGTCCTGACGCATTTGTTCAGGCATCCGCTGTGCAGCCTCCTTGCGCATGTTGTCTGCTTCCTGGGCGACCAGCCCACGAGGCACATCGATCTTATTGGCTTTGAGGAGTTCATCCATGACCTGTTGCTTGATTCTGTTTTTGGACGCACGGTCCTTTTCCTTGACCAGTCCATCACGAATCTTTGCGCGAAGAGCTTCAATACCACCCTCTTCCTGACCAACTGTTTTGGCAAATTCCTCATTCAACTCAGGAAGAACTGGAGCAGCAACCTTATTCAGGGTTACTGTAAATTGAGCAGTCTTGCCCTTGAGGTCTTCGGAAGGATAGTCATCCGGAAATTCCACATCAATTTCGAATGTTTCGCCTGATTTGTGGCCAACGATACCTGACTCCATGGTTGGCAACAGCCGCCCGGCGCCCAGCACAACATCAAAATCCTCACCCTTGCCGCCTTCAAATACCTCACCGTCAAGCTTGCCTTCAAAGTTAATATTCACCTCATCGCCTTCTGCGGAAGCACGATCTGTTTCTTCGAAGACTTTGTGCTGCTCCTGAAAAGATTTCAGTGTCTTATCAACTTCAGCTTCAGTGACTTCAGCTTCAGGCTTTTCAACCTTGATCTTGTCAAGGCCTTTAAGTTCGATTTCCGGGTAGACGTCAAATACCGCGGTGTACTCGAGCACTTCACCCGTCTTTGGCACTTCACCTACTTCTATATTCGGCTGCCCGGCTGGTTTTAATTCCGATTTTTCCAGCGCTTCGCCGTAACTGCTTTGAATAATATCGCCCAAAGCTTCCTGGCGTGCCTGTTCACCATAACGCTGAAACAAAACCTTGAGCGGTGCCTTACCCGGTCTGAAACCCGGTACCTTTGCATGCTGGCCGGCACGTTTAACACGGGCTGTAACAGCCTCGTCTACACGCTCTGCGGGCACCTGTACTTTCAAACGGCGCTCTAGTCCGCCAGGTGTCTCGACTGTAATATCCATGATGAACCTCTGGGTAACATTCTACTGAGCCAGGCAGTATCGCCTGACAGTCATAAGTGAAATCAAGTCTTTGGGCAGAGCCTGAAAGACGGAAAGCCGCGCATTATACAACGCTATGCAGCCAGATCGCAGGCTTATCCTGCCAGTAATGAATCCGTAGTGCCCGTTACTCTAGAATTTCGGGTTTATTTGGCAATATTCTGAGGAGTCTGCAAGTGCATTTCCGCTTCGTCTTTCGGATCCCAGGCAGGTGGCATCACGAAATAGAGAATTTTGTTTTTCCAGCGCTTGGCTGAGCCGACATGACGTAACAAAGCCAGCCATTCATGAAATGCGATCCATATCGGGTTCCGGCTGCTGAATTCCTTTCTCAGACCATAAACAACTTTTTCATTTTCCGGCTCGAATGTACCGAACATCTTGTCCCAGATTATGAAAATACCCGCATAGTTTTTATCCACATATTCATCATTGGCACCATGGTGCACACGATGATGTGAGGGTGTATTCAGCAGGGTTTCAAACCAACGAGGCATTTTACCAACCAGTTCTGTATGTACCCAGAATTGGTAAAGCAGATTAAACGCATGCGCCAACAATATGGTGAGTGGCTCAAATCCGATCAGCACCATGGGAATCAGGAACCATGTGTAAAAAAACGGACTGGTCCATGATTGCCTTAATGCCGTGGAATAATTGAAGTAAATACTCGAATGGTGGTTTACATGTCCGGCCCAGCCCATTCGGGTTCGATGCCCGAATCGGTGGAACCAGTAATAGCTAAAGTCTTCACTAATCACCAGAATCGCCCAATACCACCAGGCTGACACATCAAAATCAAATATGTGAAACTGATATACAGCGTATAAAACGGCCAATGAAACGGTTTTCCAACCGGCCGTCACCAGCAGGTTTCCAACCCCCATGGTCAGACTGGCTGCAGCATCTGTTTTTTCATAACCCATGTAATCAGCCGAATGTTGGCCACTTCTTAGCTTCATCATCATTAACTCAAAAATGATGAAGCCAAGAAAAATGGGGATAGCCCAATAAATAATGCCTGGCATAGAGGTCTCCTGCTCTATATCACGATCTTAAATTCAGCCTGTTCCACTAGTTTATACCGCTTTATTACGCCTAAATGCTTATCCCCGAGGCACTCTTAATACCTGACCAATCTTTATGCGGCTTGAGTTACGCATACCATTAGCATTCTGAATGGCTCTTACGCTACTGCCATAACGCTTTGCAATAGAACTCAGGGTCTGACCGGAGCGCACTCGATGAGAAACGAAGCCACCTGAAGCTTTGCCCTTTACTTTCAGTACCTGACCAATCTGTAACCCACGTACATTACTGATGCCGTTAATACGCTTGATGGCGTTAACACTGGTATCGTATTTTCGGGCAATTGAAGAAAGCGTATCTCCTTTCCGTACCTTATGCGTTCGAGACGCACCGGAATAGCTGGACGACACTAATTTCTTCTTGCTCTCACGGGGAGCTGACATACTTGCCGACCCCCCGTTTTTGGGAGGTATTTTGAGTACCTGCCCTATAGAAATACGATTGGCGCTTCGCAGCCCGTTTGCTTTTTGTATCAGGCGTGAAGAACTTCCATATTTACGTGCGATAGATCCAAGGTTTTCACCCTTGCGTACTCGATGGTTTACATAGTACTGCCGTTGGCTCTTGAATAACCCCTTGTTACCTAGGGCTGCATACTGCTGCTCAAACCTGGACTTTCTGCCCACAGGCACTCGAATCGTGTACTGTGGTGGCACCCGCATTTTTCCTTCCTGCACATGCGGGTGGAAGGCCGGGTTCAGCTCTGCAAATTTTTCCACGCTCAGGCCTGACAATTTTGCCAATGTCGAGAAGGCCACATAATGCCGTGGACGCACTATGTCGAATTTAAGTGGTGGCTCACGCTTCAATTCACCGAAATACTTTCTGTAATTCCGTTCCACATCAACGGCACCCAGAAATGACGTGTAAAAGTTACGGGACGCAAAACCAAAACGCTTACCCTTATATCGTTCAACCAGGTCTTCAATGCCATTGCCACCCACTTTTTTAAGTGCACGTTTAACGCCCTGACGCCCATGATTGTAGGCGGTAACGGCCAGGCCCCAGTCCTTGAGCAGCTTGTAATCATCTTTGAGGTGATTGGCTGCTGCCCTGGTCGCGAGCCATGGATCCCTACGATCATCAACGACTTCATTATTCCTGAGATTGTAAATCCGACCCGACGAGGGCATAAACTGCCATATGCCTGCAGCTGCCACACGTGAATAGGCCTTAACGTTAAAACTGGATTCAACGAATGGCAGACGGGTGAGCTTGACCGGCATACCTTCCTGCCGAAAAACTTCTTCCATGTATGGAAGGTAGCGACCAGAAATCACAATAGCCTTGGCCATGCGCTCCTTTAAACCGCCCTGCCCACGAATGCGATGCGCGGCCTCCCGATACTTACTATTACCACGAAAATTGGCATATAAGCCTCGAATACGTTTTTCTTCCCTGGAGAGTCCTGAAGTATCGCCACCTGCCTGATGAATACGCTCAAGCATGTGCTTGACTCTGGCCTTGCCCTGCCTGTCATTCTCACGACGCTTCTTGTAATACTGGGCTTTACTTAACCCGCGTCTTTTATCCGGTCGGGAATCAACAACTTTTAAAATTATTCCCGGATATAGGGAATCGTGAATTACTGTTTCATCTACGGAGTATTCACCGAAAATTTTCGTCCAGAATTGAATCTGACCCTCAAGCACGGGCGGTCGTGGAAAATTTGCCGCCCCGACATTAAATGGCAGCAATACAACACACAATAGAAAAGCAACAATTGGCCTCTTCACAATCCCGTTAATCCCAAGTCTCCCAAAAGAATTCGCCACGCGGTTCCTCTACGTGGCGACAATAATAGCGATGCTACTGAAGTCTCAAGAGATCAGCAATTCGGACAGTTCCTCGAATCTTTCGATAAAGAAATAATCGAGCTTGAACAAACATCTACACTGAAATTTTTGCATTCACTGCAGGCTCTGGTTGTTCATGAATGCGCGGAGAACAACTAACACCCAGACAAAAAAAGAGGCCCCGCTTGCGGGGCCTCTTCTATTTACCTATGCGATTAAAGATTTATCGCTGGCAGTAACGCACCACCTGTTGAGCTTGCAGCCGGACAGGTTGTACCCGCACCTTCTGCAATTTGGGGTCCGATTTCCGGAATCGCACATAATTGAGCAGGATCAAGAGGGCTTGCACCACCATCTGCTCCACCGGTACAGCTACTGCCAGCACCTTCCACGATGGCAGCTCCAATTTCCGGTACAGCACACAGCTGTTCAGCACAGAGTTGACCCGTGGGATCTTCCGGGAAGCAAAGACCGCCGCCTCCGGCATCTCCACCACCTGCGTCAGGACAAGTCGCCCCGGCACCTTCGGCTATGGCAGCTCCAATTTCTGGAATCGCACACAGTGCTGCAGGATCCAGCGGGCTCGCCCCACCATCTGCTCCACCTGTACAGCTACTGCCAGCACCTTCCACGATGGCTGCCCCGATTTCAGGAACTGCACACAGCTGTTCAGCACAGAGTTGACCCGTGGGATCTTCCGGGAAGCAAAGACCGCCGCCTCCGGCATCTCCACCACCTGCGTCAGGACAGGTCGCCCCGGCACCTTCGGCTATGGCAGCGCCAATTTCTGGAATCGCACACAGTGCTGCAGGATCCAGCGGGCTCGCCCCACCATCTGCTCCACCTGTACAGCTACTGCCAGCACCTTCCACGATGGCTGCCCCGATTTCAGGAACTGCACACAG
>JBFJXR010000040.1:0-22845 GCA_041622995.1 Nevskiales bacterium | reverse complement strand
GGCGGCATCATCAAGCATGCCAAGGCCATCAACGCCTTTGCCAACGCCTCCACCAACAGCTACAAGCGCTTGGTGCCAGGTTTTGAAGCTCCAGTACTGCTGGCCTACTCGGCCCGTAACCGTTCTGCCTCGATTCGAATCCCTTATGTAACGAATCCTAAAGGACGTCGTATCGAAGTTCGCTTCCCCGACTCCACCGCCAACCCTTATCTGGCATTCACTGCCATGATGATGGCCGGCCTGGACGGCATTCAGAACAAGATCGATCCTGGCGAAGCCATGGACAAGGATCTGTATGACCTGCCACCGGAAGAAGAAGCTGCGATCCCGCATGTTGCCTCCTCTCTGGAAGAAGCCCTCAACGCGCTGAGCGATGATCGTGAATTCCTGAAAGCCGGCGGCGTGATGAGCGACGAAATGATCGATGCTTACATCGACCTCAAGATGGAAGAAGTCACGCGTTTGAACATGACGACTCATCCGGTCGAATTCGACATGTACTACAGCCTGTAAGCTGTGTAGTCGAAGATCGAAAGATCAGAAAAGGCTCCTTCGGGAGCCTTTTTTTATGCCATCACACTGGGCCACGCAAGAATCAAGCACCGCCTTTTTGCGCAAAAACAGATTTTTTTCCAAAAAAGCCACACCCGATTTCCATTATTTTCATGTCGTTCTGAAATTCAAATCAACGGTTCGCACCATATTAGTGCAAAATAAGCTTGTCTATTTATAGTAATGAGCCGTTCGAATGGCCTGAATATTGCTTTGTTGCCGCTATGCCACTTAAGAGTTCTCAGCAAATACTGGAAAACCTGAGCAACGCAGTCCTTTGCCTGGATGCTGCGCTCAAGGTGGTCTATATGAACCCTGCATGTGAAGTGCTGTTCGGCATCAGTAGCCGGTATGCAGAAGGACTTCCCTTGGCCCAGGCCATACCGCACATGGCACAGCAAAATGAACAATTACATGAAACCCTGTTCAGCGGCCATGCCTACACAGCGCGTGAACTGACCCTCCCGAAAGGCAGCGAAAGCGTCACTGTTGATTGCACCGTTACACCATTGATTAATAACGATGGTGGACATGGACTTTTACTGGAACTGATGCCATTGGACCGCCACCTGCGAATATCTAGGGATGACCAGTTGCTTGCACAACACGAGGCCAGCCGTCATGTCGTTCGTGGGCTGGCACATGAAATCAAGAATCCGCTCGGCGGCCTGCGCGGCGCGGCACAATTACTGGAACGCGAACTCGATACTGAGGCGCTGAAGGAATACACCCAGGTGATTATCGGCGAGGCTGACAGGCTCCAGAACCTGGTTGACCGTCTCCTCGGACCCAACAAGCCGCCGGAACTGGAGGCCATTAACATTCATGAGCCCCTGGAGCGTGTTCGGCAGCTGGTAGCAGCGGAACTGGGCGAGCACATACAAATTACGCGCGACTTTGACCCCAGTATCCCCGTCATCGTGGCGGATGCTGAGCAACTGATCCAGGTTTTTCTGAATATCATTCGTAATGCAGTACAGGCAGTGGGTGACGAAGGGCATATTGTTCTTCGTACACGAACACAACGTCGTTTCACCATTGGCTCCCAAAATCACCGCCTTGTTGTGAGAGTCGATATTGTTGATGACGGCCCTGGTGTCGAAGCAGAGATGATTGAACAGATTTTTTACCCCATGGTGACTTCACGAGCGGAAGGAAGCGGGCTCGGGCTGTCGATTGCCCAGTCCCTCATTAATGCGCACGGTGGGCTGATTGAATGCCATAGCAAACCCGGTGAAACCGTGTTTTCCATTTTTCTGCCTTTGGAGAAGGCTGATGCCTGAAATCAGAGTTTGGGTCGTTGATGACGATCAATCCATTCGCTGGGTGCTGGAGAAGGCGCTCAATGGTGCTGGCATGCGGACGCAGTGCTTTGAAGGCGGTATTGAGTTGCTCAACGCACTCGAAGAAGAATCTCCGGACGTTCTGATCACCGATGTGCGCATGCCGGGCATTGACGGGCTGACGCTTCTGGAGCGCGTCCATAAACAACAACCCGGCTTGCCGGTGATCATCATGACCGCGCATTCAGACCTGGATAGTGCCGTGGCGGCCTATCAGGGCGGCGCATTCGAATACCTGGCCAAGCCCTTCGATGTAGACGACGCCGTTGATCTGGTACAACGCGCCGCCAAACCCGAGGGCAAATCCCGGGAGGTTAAAGCCAATAATGAAAGCAGACCCACAATGGTGGGTGAAGCACCTGCTATGCAGGAAGTCTTTCGCGCCATTGGCCGACTTAGCCAATCACATATCACCGTATTGATTACTGGTGAGTCCGGCACCGGCAAGGAACTGGTTGCCCGCGCATTACACGACCACAGCCCAAGAGCCCAGGAACCCTTTATCGCCATAAATACTGCTGCGATACCCAAGGACCTCATGGAATCCGAGCTCTTTGGACATGAAAGAGGGGCATTTACCGGTGCCCAGACGCAAAGGAAAGGCCGCTTTGAGCAGGCGGACCGGGGCACATTGTTTCTCGATGAAATCGGAGACATGCCGTTTGATCTGCAAACACGATTATTACGTGTGCTTTCTGATGGGCAGTTTTACCGCGTGGGTGGACACACTTCCATTTCGGCAGACGTAAGAATTATTGCAGCCACACATCAGGACCTGGAAGCAAAGGTTAAAAAGGGTGAGTTCAGAGAGGATCTATATCATCGACTGAACGTCATTCAGGTAAGAATTCCGCCACTTCGGGAACGCAGCGAGGACGTTGAATTGCTACTGGAGCACTTTCTTGTTCGCGCCGCAGCAGATCTTAAAACCGAGCCTAAAAGCCTTAAGGCTGATGTACGCAGTTTCCTGATCAAACAACCCTGGCCTGGCAATGTCCGCGAAGTCGAAAACTTCTGCCGCTGGCTGACTGTCATGGCACCCGGCAGTGAAGTACATATGGAAGACCTGCCTTCCGACATGCGCGCCCAGCAATCTGCACCTCCAACCCCTACGGTTGGTCACACTTCCACCTCGAATCCGGTCGCCGCAGATTCAGATCAGAGCTGGGTTAGTCTTCTACGGCAATGGGCTGATGCCCAGTTGTCTGAGGGTTGCAGCCAAATACTGGATGAAGCTGTACCTGTCTTCGAACGAAACTTAATTGAAATTGCCCTTAAACACAGCAAAGGACATAAGCAGGAAGCTTCACAATTACTGGGGTGGGGCAGGAATACACTGACCCGTAAAATGAAAGAGTTGAATATGAATGACGGCGACTGAGCCTGCTCAGCGCAGACTGCGTTTCATCCCAGGTCATTTATCAAGTTAAAAAAAAGCCCGGCACAAGCCGGGCTTTTTCATTCCTTCTTAACAGATCAGTCAAGCGCAAATGTCGATTTGGGCGCTTCTTCTACAGGCTGCGCCTCAGCCGGAGGAGGGATCGCAACCGTATCGTCTTCAAGTATGTGCAATTCAACTCGACGATTATGCTCACGTCCGGCATCGGTCTCATTAGACTCAACAGGCTGGCTTTCACCGAAGCCCTTGGCGCTCAGGCGATTGGCCGGAATGCCTTTGGAGATCAGGTAATTGACCACCGATTCAGCCCTTTGCTGTGAAAGTTTCATGTTATAGGCATCACTGCCCACCCAGTCAGTATGACCGGCAATCATGACTTTCACAGTTGGCTCGTTCATGAGCGATTCGGCAACACGATCCAGAATCACTTTCGAATCCAGTAACAGTATCGACTTGTCGAACAGGAAGTGAACACCACGCAACTCGAATACCTGCGGGACAACACAGCCCTTTGAGTTCACTTCCAGGCCGGGCAAGGTTCCGGGGCATTGATCTATACCGTCGGGTACACCGTCGCCATCACTGTCCAGAGGGCAACCTTCTGAGTTAACCACGACACCCTCAGGCGTATCAGGACATTTATCACGGCTATCCGGTACACCATCACCGTCGCTATCCAGTGGACAGCCATCCGAATCTACAGCCACACCGGGCGGTGTATTCGGACACTTGTCATAACTGTCTGGGACGCCATCACCATCACTATCCAAAGGACAGCCGTCCGGACCGACTTTTACGCCAGGCGGGGTGTTGGGGCACTTATCGCGATTGTTAGGCACACCATCATTATCAGTGTCGTAATTAGGTAGGGAAGGTGCATCTCCCAACGGAAAGGTCAGACCGACTGTCGTTACGTATGAGTAGTAATTGACTTCAGGCACAACCCCCTTGCCACTGATGTCGTCCAGACGGTACTCCGTCTGCAGGCGCAAGCGCACCCAGTCCCAGTCATGCATCAGGCCGATGCCTAACTGCGGTCCATAACCCCCGAACTTCTCGCCCAGGAACTCCATTTGTGCACCCTGAATACCAAACGAACCGAAGAAATGGGTACTGTCACTCGGGTAAACAAAAGGATCAGTTAACGGGAACCATAATGCCTGCAGTGAAAGTCCAGTTCTCTGGTAATCACCGGCTTTTTTGGTGCCCAGATCATCATATCGCAAGGTGCCTTCCGCAGCCCAGGAACCAAGTCCCCAGGCACTGAAAACAGGCTTACCGATTGACAGTGCGAAAGAGGGACCGTTATCAAAATCGCTGTCATCCGCATAAACAAGTCCGGCATGAACACTCAGAAACCAGCGGTCGTCATCGACTTCCTGTGGTACTTCAGACAAATCATATTCAATCTCGTCTGCCATAACACTGGTGCAAGCCATCGTGGCTGCTATTGAAAACGCTGTGACGATTTTTTTATACATGCGTGAATCCTTACTCAACCAATGGTTGTAAAGTTCAAAATTTGTTCTAACCAGCAGTTAAGGCTGGCAGTCCTCTACCTGAGACAAGGTAGACGGGTCATCTACAAGTACCGCTTGCAGAGACGTAGCTATAGCACAATTCAGCGGTCCAAAAGCACCAGCATTCGCCGCCTCAACCGCGTCTGTAAGCGGGCCGGTCAGCTGATCTGCGCCCTCGCCTTCCGCCTGATTGAAAATATCCCCCAGCGCAGTCACGAACTGATTAATTCCGTCATCCGAACCGCCATCTCCAGCACCAGAAGAAGCTGGGTTCATGACTGCGGCAATGGCAGATATCAATTGAACAGGCGCCCCGTTAGCACCCCCCTCATCAGCCCCCAGGTTAAATAACGGCACGAGCGTATTACAAAGCGCAACCGCGCCATCGGCATCCGGATCAGTTAACAGGCTGTCATTCGTAATTGGCAAAATAATGACCGTTAGACCATCCCTTGTTGTCGTTTGCTGACCATTCGAACTAGTGGCTGTGTACGTCGCAGTCACGCAGTTGGTTTGCATACGTGAAGCACCTATGGCCTCGGCCTGACCATTGTCTTCTGTTACGCCCATCGCATATTCACGACTGTCTGGTTGTGGCGGGTCAATGGCGGCACCCGGCGTGTAACGCATGCCGGCACTGTTATCACCAATTAGCGTTGCAACTAACGCGGCACCCTGACTGCCGGGATCCGTTGCCACAGTACAGCCACCGGGATTAGCCGCCGAAACACCTGACCAGTAACCAGGCTCAACCGTCCAGGCAATCACGCCATCGGCCTCATCGGAATGACCGTTGTGGACAGGTTGTGCGGCGGGCGGAAATACAAAGTCGGCATCCGTGACATCGTCCAGTGTTGTTCCTACAAAGGTGCCAGCACTACATGCGCCGCCCGAAAGATTCGTAGCAAGGCATTTCCGGGTAACTGCAAAAAATCCTTTTTCTGCAGCGACAGAAGGATTCGAAGGAGAGGTGGTGCCGGCAACCAGGTTATAACCCCCAAGGCAGACTGCACGAGTTGGCTGAGGGTCAGCCGGATCAAACGTCGTCGCCGAGACCATGAGCGAATTGCTCCCCAGCACCAGGGAATTATCCACATCGAATGGATGGTCGTCAGTCACATTGTTATTGGCTGTAGCCGGATTTCCATCCTGATCATAGGTTGCTTCTACCAATGCCCCGACCGTTGCGGCAGGACCGCCATTCACGAGACCTGCGGCTGACACCGTTGGAGCCGCACCGGCGCCATTACCGACGTTGCTGATGCTCCAGGTCGTGTTGGCATCTGAAGTTACATCACAAATGAATCCTGTATTCGGGTCGTTATCTGCAACATCAAAATACGCTGTCGCATTGAATTGCTGGTTACCACCAACAGGGATTTTCGGATTGGGTGCCACAGTTGCACAGTTCACCGTATTGGTATTGTAAGGGCGGCATCCCAGCGTCGGGTTGCCGAATTCAACACACAGGGCCTCAAGTGTCGGATTGATGACAGTAAGGTCTGCAGGATTCGAAGCGACGCTGTTAGTCCCGGAAATGACCGTAACCCCAACAGCCAGCGTTCTGGCAATACCATTCACGGGCGGATTGTCCGTAAACGCAGCCACTGCGGGCGTGCCGGAAATGAACTGAATCAGACCCGCCGGACAGGCTTTCTGTCCTGACGGTGCATCCGGCGCGTAGCACAAAGTGCCATCACTTAATCGCACCGCAGCACGATAAGGCACTGTAACGCCGACAGGCACCGTGATGTCATTATTCAACGCGCCTACGTTTGAACAGGTTGAATCAGGTGTTGGCTCAGGCGTTATTGAGCCCTTGGGATAAACGAATGAACAATCAACAGACACATCCACAACGTCTACTCTTTCTTCATTACTAGCGACTTTTTTAATTGAAGCAGTGACATTACACATATCGGCTGATACCGCTGTAATGACCCCGTTTGATCCAGCTGCGTTACTGACAGTGAGCCCCTGGCAATCCGTCGCCCAGGAAGCTGTACTGGTACATGAAGACGGTGTTGTAGAGACTGCCCCGGTCTTGCTCACGCTTTCAACGTCGCATACAGCTGTACAGCTACTGCTTGCACCAACTGTAAGTTGAACGGGATTGGGGTTTCCGCAATCAATTGTTATTGCGGTTATGCGATCTGGAGGCAAATCCGGGCTCTTGGTCGCATCGCCCCCACGGTCACTGCCACCGCATGCGGTCAACAAGAGCGTGATAAATAAAGTGGAGAGAAGGGAGAAACAAGCCCTGCCGGATGCTTGTGAAAACATAGTCAATACCTCAAATACCTTACAAAAACGGGCCTTGCCTCGAACAGCACATTTTCGTCCCAGGTATTATTTTTCGTAAGTTTATGGAATCTACCAATAAGAAGACAGCCGACAGCCTGTCAGCACTTTCCTACTTCCGCGTAGTATTGCGCAGCCATTATCCACATGCAATTAATAATTTATTTATAAGTATTGTGTTGTGATTGAATGTCGCGTGTGCGGGGCGGGTCACCCGTGATTAATCGCGAGCCACTTTCACGGGTAATATACTTCCACACCCAGTTCGCCATTACCGACAAACGCTGCTCAAAGCTCATCAATGACCAAACATGAATGCCCACCCAGAGTAACCAGGCCGAAAAACCGGAAATTTTCATGAATTTCAGGTCACCTATGGCCCTGTTTCGACCGATAACCGCCATACTTCCCTTGTCATCATATTGAAACGGCTTAAGGGTTTTCCCCGACAGGCGTGATTTAAGCAGTTTTGCCACATAACGGCCCTGCTGGATGGCCACCTGGGCCAAGCCAGGCAAATACAGGCCTTCAGCTCTTTCGTACTTACCCAGATCACCTACAACAAAAATATCGGGATGTCCGGGCAAGGTCATGTCTTTGTTTACCAGCACTTTGCCCTGTCTGTCGAGCTCAACTCCGGTTCGCTCTGCCAACACCTGGCCAAAGGCAGAAGCCGTCACCCCTGCCGCCCAAAGTACAGTCTCGGTATTTACTTCACGGCTTTCATCACCGCTACGAATCAGCACATTGCCGGATTGAATATTCTCGACGAAACTGTTTTTGATGACATTTACACCGAGTTCTTGCAGCATTTTTTCCGCTTTGGCACTGAGTGTATCGTCATAAACAGGCAACACCTTTGACGCGCCTTCGACCAGTAATATTTCCACATCACCGGTGTTAATGGAGCGAAAATCATTCACCATGGTGTGATGTGCAAGCTCCCCCAGCGCGCCGGCCAGCTCAACGCCTGTCGGCCCGGCGCCCACCACAACAAACGTTAGCAGCGCCTTGCGTTTGAGCGGGTCTGATTCGGCCTCTGCCCGTTCAAATGCACTGAAAATCTTGCGGCGCATTTCCAGGGCATGTTCAACGGTCTTCAGACCCGGCGCAAAGGGTCGCCATTCGTCATGCCCGAAATAGGAATGCTTTACACCGGTGGCCACAATCAGGGTGTCGTATTCAATTTCACCAAACTCATGAAATACCTTGCGACGGTCCGGATCAAGATCGTAGGCCGTACCCATCAATGCCTGAACATTTTTATAGCGTCGTAACATCACACGATGCGGTGTTGCGATATCGCCCACCACCAGACCGCCCGTAGCAACCTGATAAAGCAATGGCTGAAACAGGTGAAAATTACGCTTGTCTAACAGCGTAACCTTTATATCCGCCTTTTCCCTGTTTTTTTCACCCAGTGCCTTGGCGGCAAACAGGCCGCCAAACCCCCCGCCGACGATAAGGACATGGTGAGGTTTGTTGCCTGAACTGTTATCTGATTCTGGAGAGTTCATATGTGATCCAAAGCAGGGTCTGGCCAAAAAAAGCCGGCCATTATACCGGTTAATAAACGATTACTTACCATTACTCCGGGTCTGGTAAAGATTCGGACAGATCAGCATTCACAAACCTGAGCGCATGACAGACATAACGACTCGCCTGCATCACATCACGCAGATACCAGGCATTGACCGACCCGCCGACTAGCGCCCCCGCCAGCGGCACCATGCCCAATGCCTTGCGACGACCGAGGTTCACCCCCATCTGACGGGCAACCTGCGCCATCCCCAGTGACACGGCCCGTTTGGCAAATGACTGGTTCAGAGTTCTTTCCAGGCCCTCCAGCATTTCTGCTGAACTGATTTGTGAGGACATCGCGCCCTGCCAGGCCAGCTGTTTTTCTTCCATATTATTGGCAGCTGCCAGGCTGAATATGGCCAATGGTGTCGATGCATCATCCCATTCATATCCGTAACTCAAACCAGTGCGATGTATGCCTTCGAGCGCAAGAATCAGCAAAGCTGGTACATCAAGTACCCAGCCTGCCGCCCCTCCCAGCCCGGTCAATGCACCCTCTCCACCGGCGAGCAGCATCATACGGCGGCGCTGGCCTCTCCACAGGTCATCACAGGTAGCCAGCTCACAGTCTTGAAGCTCATCAATTTCACTCAGTCCTGCTGACAACAGCAGTTGTTGCCGCCAGGCCAGTTTCTCGGCGGCCTGATTGGCCCGGGCAAAACTGCTTTCCATCAGTGCCTGTGGTGTCCAGGGTTTCATTGCCCGCACCAGTGGACTGGTGGTCCGCCCGAAACCACGAGCAATCAGATTCGGCGGCCTGCCCAGCCAGCCACGTAATTCGGCCAACTGCTGGGCCTCATAAGTTTGTATATCCATGTTCATAGGGGATCATGATAGCCTTGCTGACTCATTAGCAAATTGATTGATATGTGTCTCATCGCACTTGCCTGGCAACATCACCCGAAATATTCACTGGTCGTCGCAGCCAATCGCGATGAATTCCACAAACGCGACACTGCCGCAGCAGATTACTGGACGGATGCACCTGATACCCTCGCAGGCCGTGATCTGGAGCAGGGTGGCACCTGGCTGGGTATTACACGTAAAGGCAAGTTTGCCGGTGTGACCAATGCACGTGGCACGCTGGTCGCTGATAAAGGCGCGCCATCACGTGGCTGGTTATTGCGGGATTTTCTTGTAGGTGAACAAACGGCCAAGGAGTGCGCCTCTGAAATTGCGGCCGTTGTCGATAAATATGCGGGATTTAACCTGTTTCTTGCTGATCCGGAAGCACTTATTTACCTGAGCAATGTGACTGAACCCGTCGCCCGGAAACTTCCGCCTGGTCGCTATGTTTTAAGCAATGGACATCTCGACAGTAACTGGCCAAAAATGCAGCGTGCCAGTGAGGCGCTGGATGCGGCGCTCACCGAAAACACCGTTGATCATGAACGTTTGCTTGAGGTGCTGTCTGATCGAACACCTGCCCTGGACGCCGAACTTCCTGATACAGGCATGGGTCAGAGTATGGAGCGCATGCTCTCACCCATTTTCATCACCAGTCCGGTTTATGGCACACGTTGCAGTACGGCTATTACTGCTGACTACAAGGGCAACACTCTATTTACCGAACGCCGCTTCAATGCCATGGGTGAATCCATGGGCGAATCCAGCTATGCACTTGAATGGCCGCTACCTTCATGACCATTAAATCATCAATACAAGTCTTCCTGATCGTTACATTACTGCAGATGACTATAAGTGTTGCCCAGGCAAAAACAGCCGTGACAGGCAAAAAAGTCAATGTTGTTGTCGAGGGTATCGAGGGTGAATTACTCAGTAATGTAGAGGCCCTGCTAAGCATTCGGGGCACACCACCAGAAGATCTGCCGCTGGATAACTGGGTACGACGTCATCATGCACGCGCCGACAAGCAAATCAGGGCAGCGCTCCAACCGTATGGTTTTTATGCCCCGCAGATTCGCGGAGAGCTCAAGAAGCTGGACAGCGGCTGGCAGGCACATTATCAAGTGACCCCGGGTAATCCCGTGCTGCTGCGCTCTGTCGACATCCAGCTCACAGGTGATGGTCAGCAAAATCCGAGATTTCAGGCAGCATTGAAGAAAATTATGCTGACCAAAGGCGAGCCTTTGAACCATGCGCGCTACGAGTCAGCCAAGACATTGTTGCAGGATGTTGCCCTGCGTTACGGCTATCTGGATGGCCGTTTTGTAACGCGGGAATTACGTGTGAACGCGCCTGCTTTATGGGCTGATGTGATACTGCATTACGACAGCGGCCCACGCTATCAACTAGGCGTTGTTACGATTGAGCAGGACATACTGAATCCGGAATTTATCCAGCGTTATGTGCCCTTTGAAAGCGGGCAGGCCTATGATCGTCAGTTGCTTGTAGAGCTGGAGAACTCACTGGTCGACAGTAACTACTTCAGCGATGTCGAGATAGAGCTGCTGAAAGATCAGGCACAGAATCATATCGTACCGATCAATGTCTCGACCACCGCCCGCAAACCCCGGCAATATAGTGTCGGCCTGGGCTATGGGACCGACACTGGCCCCAGATTAAATCTTGGCTTTGACTGGCGGCGGGTGAACCGCAAAGGCCACCGCGCCGGCGCCAACCTTACACTTTCCAGCGTTAAGGAAAGCCTGTCCGCCCAATACCAGATTCCGATTGCCGATGTACGCAAAGACACGCTGAGCTTTGGTGCGACTACGCTGAAAGAAGATGCCGGTGATGGCGTCACTGAAGATCATGAAATTGGTACAACCCACACTACCAGCTGGCGCGGATGGCGACGCAGTCTGTATTTAACATTCGGCCAGAATGTATCCCATATCAACAATAGCGAGCAGCGTTTCGACCTTGTCATCCCCGGCATCACTTTGACTCGCACCCGCAGTGACAATCCGATTTATCCGCAGAACAGTTTTGGCCTGTCGCTGGATATGCATGGCGCGCACCGTGACTGGTTGTCAGATGCTACCTTCCTGCAAGGACGACTTCTGGCTAGATACATAAGGCCATTGGATAAAAAGAGCCGTCTGATCCTGCGTGGCGAAGTGGGCGCAACCGGTTTGGATGAAGTGACGGAATTACCGCTATCACAACGTTTCTTTGCAGGCGGCGATCAAAGCGTGCGCGGCTATAAATATCAGTCCCTTGGTGACGTCAATGACATAGGTGAAGTCATCGGCGGTCAGTATTTGCTGGTCACCAGCCTTGAAGTAGATCGACTGATCTGGAACAACTGGGGGCTGGCCGCTTTCCTTGACGCCGGCAATGCCTCACACGACAGCGACTTTGATCTGAAGAAAGGTGCTGGCCTCGGCCTGCGCTGGCTCTCACCTGTCGGTTTGATCCGGCTTGACCTTGCGACACCGCTGGATGACGCCCCGGACGGGGATGACTCGAGCCTCCGCCTTCACTTCGGGATTGGCGTTGAACTGTGACTAAGGGCCTGTTACTGACATTCAGCATTTTGCTTGGCGTTGGGCTCGCAGGACTGGGACTCGTTTCCACCGAAACCGGTTTGCACATTATCTGGCGGGTAGCTGTACCCCTGGTGCATTCGCTCGCCGACATTGATATGCGGGCAGATAAAATAAGCGGCAGCTTACTTGGGCCGGTAGAAGTATCGGGGTTTCATTATCTGGACCCAACGGTTGAAGTGGAGATCGATGAAGGCAATATCCGCTGGCAATTCTCGCAGTTGCTAGCAGCTAGAGTACAAATTGATAATGTGAAAGCCACCAGGGTTCGTGTCACCCTGCAAGAGCGTGAATCATCAGGCTCCGAAGATACAGTACCCGCATTGATACCCCTCACCGTCCATATTGAAAACACCAAAGTCGACGAGGTCCAGTTCCAGTTAAGCCCCGACAGCGATGTCTGGAACTTTAAAGAGGCCGTCGGCAGAGTGCGCGTACTTCAGGATCGCGTTGTTATCGAACATCTGACTACAGGCGCCTACGGTATCCACGGCGAGGCCAACGGCTTTATCAGCTGGCATGACGCTTTTCCATTGGCATTAAATGCCACACTCACTCAATCAATTTCAGATGACTCAGTACTCACATCCAATATTGAAGCTGCCGGTGACCTTGAAGAATTCAAACTGCATCTGCGCACCGATGCTCCGCATAACAGTGACCTTGCCATGCATTGGAAATCAGTGGCGGCCGGTTATGCCATCACGCTGCAAGGTCCGTTCGAACCCGCACCCCTGTTAATTGCTTTGGGCCAGTTACCCGCCGAGGCACTTTCTACCGGGCCAATAAAAACTGACGCGTCTGGCATATTGAGTGCAGCAGGCTTTGATATCAGTCGCCTCCAGCTTTTGCATGACATAAGCCGGCTTGATGCGTCTGGCCGACTGGACTGGAGTTCCGAAGTCCTGTCCTGGTCAGCACAGGCGGATTGGCTGAAACTGGCGTTGCCTCCATGGGCACCCGCATTATTCAGCGAATCGGGAAAGGCCCGTGTTACGGGATCAATGGAACAGGGCTTAATCGAAATTGATGCCGCCTACGCAGTTGAGGGTCAAAAGCCAGGGCAGGCAGTTCTGGCTGCCGAATGGCAGTCAGAACGCATTCACCTGAAACAGGGCGCACTGCATGCCGGCAAAAGCAAACTCGAGGGCAAGGGTCTGATCTGGCCCCGGGTAGATCTGAACTGGGCTATTTACAGTGACAATCTCGGAGAACTCTGGCCCGCCGCAGGCGGCCACATCAAAGGCACGGGGCGATTGAGTGGTGACTGGCGGGCCCCAAGAATTAAGGGGCAATTGCAAGGTGGGAGCATTCAAATTGCCTCCCTGCAACTCGATAAACTCGGCATTGATGCCGACCTGGATCTGGACAAGGACAGTCAGGGGCATTTGCAAGTCATTGCGCAGGGACTGCAATTACCAGACCTCGAACCCACCAGCCTGAAACTGGATGCGAGTGGTAAACGCTCTGATCACCGTCTGCTACTCAGCCTGAATAACCCCCAGTTGTCAGGTGAAGCTGAGGCAAAAGGCAGTTGGGCGGGAGGCAAAACACCATGGCAGGGCAACCTGCTGACAATGACGCTTAAGCCTCAAAACACGGGTAACTGGCAACTCTCCACGCCGGCCGATATATATCTTCATCCTGATCGGATCAAGGTAGGCGAGGTCTGTCTAAATGAGGAGCAATCTCTGCTATGTGCGCGGGGATCCATGCAAGCCGGGCAATGGCAGGGCGCCGCACAATTAACAAAACTGCCTTTGAACATGCTTTCACCCTGGTTGCCCGTCTCATTTCTGCTTAACGGTCATGCCAATGCCCAGGCGAAGGCCACAGGGTTTGCTGATCAGTGGCAAACCATCAATATCACCGCTGATGCCAGGGGCAGACTGTCACGACCCGGCGTCGAAGATGAACTGGATATCCAACTCCATGGATTGAGTCTCATTGCCAACCCGGAGGTGTGGAATTCCGAACTCGAATTGCAGGTTAACGGCAATGGCCACATCAGTGCAGATGCCTCTGCAGAACCCCAGGCAGGAGAATGGCAAACGGCCAAACTGCGCGGCAATCTGCGACTTGATCTGCCACAACTGGAAGAACTCACGCTCATCGCACCGGAAATAGAAAAGCTCCGCGGCAAAATCAAGGGAGATATCCAGGCCTCCGGCACACTTGGTCAACCCATATTCGGAGGGCGCCTGGCACTGGAGGATGGGCACCTTGATTTACGTGACTATGGAATCTCGCTGTCACCACTGACAGCCACTGTCACCGGGCAGTCAGATGGCCGGCTTGATCTGCAGATGCAAGCCACTTCAGGTGGCGGCACATTACAGGCAAAAGGTCAGGCCAGAACCAATTTGCAGGAAACATCCCTGTCAATGAACATCAAGGGTGAGCGTTTCCTCGCCAGTCGAACGGATGAAGCAACCTTGTATATCAGCCCTGATCTCGACCTTAAGATTCAGGATAAAAATGTAGAGCTCGGCGGCGAATTACGTATTCCGGAAGCGCACCTGAAGCCCGGGCAGCAACAGGCAACAGCCCAGGCAATTTCCACTGACCAGATTCTCATTACTGACGACCAGACAAAACCCAGGGACCCTCTCTGGAATCTCATCGCAAAGCTACGCCTGATCCTCGGAGACAAGGTTTTCTTCAAGGGTGTAGGGGTAGAAACCCGACTTGAAGGTCAACTCGATATACGTGAAAACCCAGGCAAGCGTACCGTTGCCAACGGTGAAATTCGTCTTATTGATGGTGCTTATGAGGTTTATGGGCAGAAACTCGATATCGATAGTGGGCGATTGATTTTTGCCAACGCCCCGGTAACCGAGCCCGCACTCGACATCAAGGCCAGCCGTATACCGCGGGTTGATATCAAAGTCGGCGTGCGCGTACGTGGCATGCTGGATGCCCCCGTTGTCACCCTGTTTTCCACCCCCTCAATGCGCCAGGCCGAGCAGTTGTCCTATCTGGTTCTGGGAAGACCTCTGGAAGGCAACGAAGGCAACCCTTCTTTGGCCGGCGCAGCACTGGCCATGGGATTAAAACGCGGAGACAATTTCATAAGGGGACTGGGCGATACATTCAATGTGGATGAGATCGGAATTGAAACCACTCCGGGCGAATCTTCCGCACAGGCTTCTCTGGTCGTCGGCAAGTACCTCTCGCCAAGACTGTATGTCAGCTATGGTGCCGGCCTGTTTGAGCCCCTGCATAAACTGAGAATGCGTTATCGTATGACCGAGCACTGGACGCTGGTAGGCGAGAGCGGGACCGCGCAGGGTGCAGATATTTTATATACCATC
Organism: Nevskiales bacterium; assembly: GCA_041622995.1. GTDB lineage: Bacteria > Pseudomonadota > Gammaproteobacteria > Nevskiales > CAJXLF01 > CAJXLF01. The sequence goes on along the minus strand of JBFJXR010000040.1, from coordinate 7,383 downwards.
GAGCGCTAATGACTTCTGAATTCAAATTTTGCCCACAATGCAGTACAGCTCTGGAGGCCTTCGAACATGAGGGCATACAGCGGCAACGTTGCGCCAATGACGACTGCAACTTCATTCACTGGAACAACCCGACACCGGTGGTTGCAGCAATCGTGGAACATGAAGGCGAAGTCATACTGGCGCATAACAAATTATGGCCAGCTGACTGGTTCGGGCTTATCACCGGATTTCTCGAAAAAGGCGAAAACCCCGAAGCGGGCATACTTCGTGAAGTCGAGGAAGAGCTCGGGCTCAAAGGCGAGGTCATTGAATTCGTCGGGCACTACGACTTCGTGCAGATGAACCAGCTGCTTATTGCCTATCATGTAAGAGCCGAAGGCGAGATCGTATTGAATGAAGAGCTTGATGCCTTCAAACGTGTAAGACCTGAAAAACTCGTGCCCTGGCCAATGGGCACGGGGCATGCTGTCAGAGACTGGCTAGCTAAAAACCATAGCTAGTTTACAGCCGGATTATGGCATTCCAGACAACCAGACGATCCAGATATTTTAAGATTTCAATATTTGCCGTCATCATAACGAGCATACTTGGCGGACTTCTGTACGCGTACCTGCTATCTCCCAAAAAAGTCCTGTTACGTGACCCCACGGTGCAGCGGGGCATTGTTTTTTGTGAGTATGGCGAGAACAAACTATTGCTCGATTATTACCCGGCTGATACTGGCGCAGGGCTCGTGGTTTTCTTACACGGTGGCGGGTGGAGCAGTGGTAGCCGCAAACTCAAAAGCAAAAGCGCGCAACTGGTCAAGGCTATTAGAGAAACCGGCCTTAATGTCGCCAGTATTGATTATCGATTATTGCCTGAACACCAGCTTGAAGACATGCTTAATGACATCGGCTGCGCCCTGAACTATCTCCATCGCAGGGGCCACGAACTGGGCCACGACTCTGGGTTGATTGGCATACTGGGCATCAGCGCCGGGGGCCATCTGGGGTTGCTAACAGCAGGCAGGAATGCTGCAAATGAAAGGCTGGCGGTACAGGCCGTCGCAGCCATGTTTGCTCCAACCAATTTCAATGAAGCATCCCAGCTATGGTCTGGCCTTCCAGAAAGTTTCTTTGGTCAGCTTATGACGGATCTGCTGGGGTCTGTGGAATATGCCCGGCTTCAGGCTGCTAGCCCGCTGTACTATGCCGAGCATCTAAATTTACCTAGCCTGCTCGTGTATGGAGACAAGGATAAAGTCGTACATTACAAACAGGGAACTGCCATGCATCATCGACTGCAAGCCCTGAAACAACCCTCTGAATTCATCCTGGTTCAGAACAGCGGTCATCTGGAACCTGCATCTTTCAGCTCCACGCCCGACTGGTCCGAACTCAGTCAACAGGTCGCAAACTTTTTTAGCAAATCCCTCCATTAATGCCTAGGGGACTTAGTTAACCAGTCTCTCCTTTAACCAGCGCCCGATATCCGCAATTTGCTCCAGACAAACCTGATGCTGCATTGGGTAACTGTGCCAGCCGACCGAGTACCCGGACTGCTTCAGATACTCGCTACTGGCCTCTCCGAAAGCAAACGGCACCATCGGATCAAAGCTACCGTGCGCCATGAAAATATCCGTGGCTTTGTTGGCTTCACTCGCCTCGGTAGCCAGACTTTCCCGCGCTGGCAGCCAGGTGGACAATGCCATGATGCCGGCCAGTTTCTCCGGATAGCGTAGCCCAACATAAAGCGACATGGCGCCGCCCTGCGAAAAGCCTGCAAGAATGATCCGTTCTACTGCAATGCCACGAGCTACCTCGGTGTCGATCAGTTTTTCGATGCCACTACGGGCCAATTCAAGGTCCGCAACATCGACACTGAGCTCACGATCCAGTGATTTGATATCGAACCAGGCTCGCATTTCCATGCCGCCATTAATGGTGACTGGCTGAACAGGTGCATGTGGAAATACAAACCGTACCTTCAGCTCTTCCGGCAACATAAGCTCCGGCACGATCGGCACAAAGTCATTGCCGTCGGCGCCCAGGCCATGCATCCATATGACGGAATATTGCGCGTCATCCGCCGCGCCTGTTTCTACGGTTTCGAGTTCTAAGGTCATTGATTAAGTTCTGTTGGTTAAGTCAGCGGCCAAACCTGCCAGCTCGGCGTATAATGCCGATCTTAACCTTTTTTGTGATGGTCTCGCAGTCAACATGCAGAATTCAACCTGGCGCCTGGGCGCACTCATCATCGTTCTGACTTTGCTCTCTGCTGGTTGCGGCCAGAAGGGCGATTTGTACAAGCCTGAACGAAATCATCAGAGCAGCTTTAGCAGCCAACCTGCCGGCTGATGGATCACTTTCAATATCAAAACGGACGGCTGCATGCCGAGGCCGTCGACCTCGCTACGCTTGCCGAAGGGTATGGCACACCGGCCTATGTGTATTCGCGGGCAACACTCGAGCGTCACTATCGCGTATTTGATGAAGCCCTGGCTGAGCTGCCTCATCTGATTTGCTATGCAGTCAAAGCCAATAGCAATCTCGGCGTGCTCAATGTACTCGCCAGGCTGGGCTCCGGTTTCGACATCGTCTCAGCCGGCGAGCTGGCCCGCGTATTGGCGGCCGGCGGTGATCCGCAGAAAATCGTTTTCTCCGGCGTAGGCAAAAAAGCTGATGAAATGCGTGCGGCTCTGGAAGCCAATATCCGCTGCTTCAATGTTGAGTCTGTCGCGGAATTGACGTGTCTGAATGCAGTCGCCACGGAGATGGGGCGTCGTGCGCCCGTGTCTATCCGTGTTAATCCGGACGTGGATGCTAATACGCACCCCTATATTTCAACCGGCCTGAAAGAAAACAAGTTCGGCATAGATATCGCAATAGTTGAGCAGGTCTACCGTGATGCGGCTGACATGCCCGGCATTGAACTGGTGGGTGTGGACTGCCACATCGGTTCACAGCTGACTGAACTCGAACCCTTTCTGGATGCCCTGCAGCGCCTGCTCAAGCTGATTGATCGCCTCGGCGAAGCAGGCATACAGTTACAGCACCTCGATCTCGGCGGCGGGCTGGGTGTGCGTTATCGTGATGAAACCCCGCCGCTACCCGCGGATTATGCGACTGCGTTACTGCCCTACATCAGGGACCGTGGGCTGGAGCTGTTCATCGAGCCGGGGCGTGCCATTGCCGCCAATGCCGGTGTACTGCTCACGCGAGTGGAATACCTGAAGCCAACCGAACATCGCAATTTCGCCATTGTCGATGCAGCCATGAACGACCTCATGCGCCCGGCGCTTTACGGCGCCTGGCAGGACATCGTGCCCGTCTTGCCGCGCGAAGGCCAAGCCATGAACTACGACATCGTCGGCCCCGTCTGCGAAACCGGCGACTGGCTAGGCAAAGAGCGTGAGCTGGTACTCGAAGAAGGCGATCTGCTGGCCATCCGGTCTGCGGGTGCCTATGGCTTTGTCATGAGCTCCAACTACAACTCGCGACCCCGAGCCGTTGAGTTGCTGGTGGATGGTGAGCAGATACATGTAGTGCGTGAGCGGGAATCGGTGGAAAGTCTTTTTACTTCTGAGAAGCCGCTGCCATAAGACTATCCCGCACCCGCTTTTCTTCTGTTTGCAGAATAGCTTGGCAAAAGGAACGCCGTAAACCCGTCCATGGGGTCTCGTCGGCCGCGTCCATGCGGCCAACGTCCTTTCGCCAAGCTATCCCGCAGCAGAAAAGCGCCTAAAAGGGCATACTTACGGCCCAAATAATTCCGAGTTCTACCGTGGCCAATACCAGCACTTCCAAGCCTTTAATTCTTATCGATGGCTCTTCCTGGCTTTACCGTGCATTTCACGCACTACCCCCACTGAACAACCCGCAGGGTGAACCCACCGGTGCGGTGTATGGCATGGGCAACATGCTGCGCAAGCTACTGCGTGAATACGAACCTGAACGTATCGCGGTCATCTTTGATCCACGCGGCAAAACCTTCCGCAATGATATCTATGCTGACTACAAGGCCAACCGCCCACCGGTGCCTGATGAGCTCGCCTCGCAATTCCCGATAATTCGCGAACTGGTTGAAGCCATGGGACTGCCGTTCATACAAATTAGCGGCGTCGAGGCCGACGATGTCATTGGCACTCTGGCGGCACGAGACAAGGGCGAAGTGCTGATTGTCACCGGCGACAAGGACATGGCGCAGCTGGTCAATGAGCGCGTGAAATTGCTCGACACCATGAAAAGAAAGGTCATGGACGTTGACGCCGTAGTAGAAAAATTCGCGGTAGCTCCGGAACGCATCATCGATTTACTGGCCCTGATGGGCGACACCTCGGACAACATTCCCGGTGTACCCAAGGTCGGCCCCAAGACCGCGGCCAAATGGCTGAATGAATATGGTGACCTGGATCAACTGATTGCCCGGGCAGAAGAAGTCGGCGGCAAAGTGGGTGAGAGCCTGCGCGAGCATCTCGAACAACTGCCCATGTCCAAAGACCTCGCTACCATTCGCACCGAACTGGATGTAGAACTGGAAGACGATGGCCTGCTTCCCAAACCCATAAACACTGCAGACTTCCGTGATATCTGTGAGCGCATGGGTTTCCACCAATGGTTGAAAGACTTACCGGGGGCAAATGAAGAAACTACTTCAGAGCCCGCAGCGGAATTACCACCGCAGGTCGAAGGCGTTTACCACACGGTATTAACCACGAACGCACTCAACAGCCTGATTGAAACCTTACAGACCGCCGAACTGATCTGTCTGGATACAGAAACCGATAGCATCGATTCCATGGCGGCCAATCTTGTCGGCCTGTCCTTTGCCGTGAAACCCGGTGAAGCCTGGTATGTCCCCGTCGCGCATGATTATCTCGGCGCGCCCGAGCAACTGAAAAAGGAAGATGTGCTCGCAGCACTGAAACCCGTACTCGAAGACCCGACGCGCCCCAAGCTTGGCCAGCACATCAAGTACGATCTCAACGTACTCGCCAACCATGGCATTGAGGTCAAAGGCGTGACTGAAGACAGCATGCTCGCCAGCTATGTCTATAACAGCACGGCGACCCGGCATGACATGGACTCGCTGGCCATGAAATACCTCGGCCGCAAGACCATCAAGTTTGCCGACGTGGCTGGCAAGGGCAAGAACCAGCTGACCTTTAATCAGATCGATCTGAACCAGGCCGCGCCCTATGCTGCCGAAGATGCCGACATTACCCTGCAGCTGCAGCAGACCCTGGGCAAAAAGCTGGCCGAGACTCCGAGCGTGGAACGCGTTTATCGTGAACTGGAGGTGCCACTGATTCCGGTGCTGGCGGGCATCGAGCGCAATGGCGTATTACTTGATACCACGTTACTGGGGAAAATCAGCAGTGAACTGGCCATCCGTATGCAGGAACTCACGGACCAGGCGTTTACTGCTGCGAAAGGGGAGTTCAACCTGAATTCACCGGCGCAGCTACAGGAAATTCTGTTTGAACGACTGGAGCTACCGGTTGTGCGTAAAACGCCCAAGGGGCAGCCTTCCACCGCCGAAGACGTACTTGAAGAACTGGCCAGTCAACATGAACTGCCAGGGTTGATTCTGGACTTCCGCACACTGGCCAAGCTGCGCTCGACCTATACGGAAAAGCTCGGACTCCAGGTCAATCCTCGTACCGGTCGTATTCATACTTCCTACCATCAGGCCGTGGCCGCCACCGGCCGGCTCTCATCTTCCGACCCGAATCTGCAGAACATTCCGGTTCGACGCGAAGAGGGTCGACGCATTCGCCAGGCCTTTATCGCACCCGAAGGTCACAAGATGGTGTCCATCGATTATTCGCAGATCGAGTTGCGACTGATGGCGCATTTTTCAGGCGACCCAGGTCTTGTAAGCGCCTTTAACGAAGGGCGTGACATTCACTGCGCCACGGCCGCAGAAATCTTCGCTGTGGATCTCGATAGCGTGGATGATGACCAACGCCGTGCCGCCAAGACGATTAACTTTGGCCTGATCTACGGCATGTCTGCGTTTGGTCTCGCCAAGCAGCTCAACATCCCACGCAATGAAGCAGGGCAGTACATCAAACGCTTCTTCGAACGCTATCCCGGGGTGGAAAACTTCATGGAAACCACCAAGGAAAAGGCGCGTGAAACCGGGTATGTGGAAACCATGCTCGGACGTCGACTTTATCTGCCCGAGATCAATGCCAGGAATCCACAGCACCGGCAATATGCCGAACGCACGGCGATTAACGCGCCCCTGCAGGGTACTGCCGCTGATTTAATCAAAGTCGCCATGATCGATGTTGCCGCATGGCTTGAAGACAATGCCAGAGACACCCGTATGATCATGCAGGTGCATGATGAATTGATCTTCGAAATCCCGGATGACCAGGCTCAGGAGCTGGGTAACGCGCTTGCCGATCGCATGTGTGCAGCCGCAGAACTGGCTGTCCCTTTGGTCGCAGAACCTGGGATTGGAGACAACTGGGATGCCGCACATTAGCGTTAGCTGTTTATAAATTATTTTTTGCTCCAAGCATTTGAATAAAAAGAAGATAATTATTCGCTAAAAAATAATTGTGCGGTGCGTGAACTTTTCCGCCAAATAACTGACTAAATTCCCGAGCGTTGTGACGGCGCTCTCCCGCCTCTCCTCCCTGGGCGGGTCCTCATTCCGGCCTCTTGCCGGACATACTGGCCCGGTAGGCTCCCCTTCTACCGGGCTTTCTTTTAACTGTAATAAATACCCGTTCGTTGAACTTCTGTCCAATTCCGTATCCAATAGGGATATGACAGGTTTTATATCGCGCCACTGCATGTTGTTCAGAATACTGGCACTGGTCTTTGCCATGAATTCTACGCTGGGCTATGGCGCATGTTGTGATACGCCAGATACGACGCAGGATACAACCGAAATACCCTGTCATGGTTCGAGTGAAGCAGCAGATGACCAGACAGTTGAAAAATGCTGTGCTGCCTGTTTCGTTTCAGTCGACGCCATATCTATTCCCAACCCTGCAGAAAAACTGTTCCGTCAGGGCATCTCGGGCTTACTACCCGCCTTTATTTCCGAAAATCTCGACCCGCCATTCAGGCCACCAATAGTTCAGCTTTCGTAAGTATCGCGTCTCCCTGTAATTCCGGGACACGTTCCAGTAATGACTTAACCGAAAGGTGAAACCATGTTTATCAAGAACATTGCAGCGCAATTACTTCTAACGCTGTTTACCCTGCTGACTCTGTTTTCCATGCCTGCCATCGCGCAGAACTACGTCGTCAACGTGCACGGAATAGTGTGTCAGTTCTGCTCATTTGGCGTGGCCAAAAAAATTCGCAAACTGGGCTTTATTGACCCCTCGCAACTAGAAGAGGGTGTCAGAGTCGATATCGAAAACCAGATGGTCTACGT
>JBFJXR010000039.1:0-24806 GCA_041622995.1 Nevskiales bacterium | reverse complement strand
TGCTGCTAACACTTCATCAGCAGGAAGCACTTCATCAACCAGTCCTCGGGCCAAGGCCTCCTCTGGCAGGTAGGTGCTGGCTCGATAATAGAGTGTCTGTGCCTGTGACCTGGGCACAGAAAAACGCACAATTTCAAATGCCGAGGATGGAAATGGAACACCTACTTTCAGTTCGGGAATACCCATGCGCCCACGTCCGGCGGCCATGAGCCTGTAATCAGCCGCCAATGCCACAATGCAACCACCTGCTATGGCATGACCATTGATAGCCGACACCATCGGCTTGTCGAATGCAAATAGTTCTTCCAGCACACGATCCAGAATGGGAATATATTTATGGGCGTAATCCGCGCCGCCCTCCAGAATCTGCTTGAGATCAACGCCTGCAGAAAAAATGCTTGCCGTTCCGGTAATCACCAGCGCTTTCACGGCTGAATTGGCCGAAGCCTCAGCCAGCGCTGCACTTATGGCTTCCAGCAATGGGATATCCAACACACTGGCCTTGCCGTGGGCGAGACGCAGGGTCAGCACATCGTTATTAAAATCCTGTTCAATCATTTTCAACTCCACGATCCATGGACGGAAATATACAGCTTTCACTGCTTGCAAAGGGTTTAACAGCCAATTCCGGATAATGAATATTTCCCTGATTAATTTGCCGGAATCTAACCGGTTTATTAATTGGTTTAATTCCTGGCTTCCCTACTAGTCCAAAAAGCTGAGTCATACGTCATTTTTTACATGTACTATCAAGCCCATTCAGTAGGGAGACCATTCTCCCCGCACTCTGCACAATCACTATCCCAGGTGCAGAAAACAGCTTCAGGAGTGAGGATTTAACGTGAGCACAGCGACCGAAACCATGAATCTAAAACCCGTACCTCATGTACGTGAATGGCCACTCATTGGCAGTCTGCCAGGCATGGCGACTGACCCCGCTCGCTATTTTTATGATTGCTACCGTAAATATGGTCCAGCCTACGAAATCAACATGCTCGGCAAGAACTACAAGGTGCTGGCAGGTGAGCAGGCGGTTGCATTTATGAGCTCACGCGTGGGCAAGGACTGTCTGCGTTCCAAAGAATTCTGGCGCGGTCTGGAAAATGAACTACAAGCCACCCGTTCCCTGCCCGGTGCCGATGGCGATGAACATAAGGAACTACGGGAAATCCTGCGTCGTGGTTATTCTCGTGAATCCATCAAGGGTCGTTATGACGAATTGATCGACATCACGGACAGTTCTATCGAACGCGACTGGAAAGCCGGAGACAGCGTGCCGGTTGTTAATGCATTCCAGTTCATGGTTACCGATCAGCTCGGCATCATGATCACTGGCAATGCCCCGCTAGAATATGTTCACGATATTCGCATCACCATTATTTACATACTGAATTGCCTTGTGACCCGGCAGCGACCAAAGTTCCTTATGTGGAATCCTGCCTATCGCAAAGCCAAGAAGCGAGTACTTGAACTCGGTGAGAAAATCCGTTCTGACTACGAATCCGGTCAACGTGCAGGCGGTGACGCACGTACGATAGTGGACGACGTGATGGAGGCTTTTGCAGCCGGCTCGGGCTCAATGCCGGAGCAAAACCTGCGTTTGCATCTGGTAGCACCTTACGTTGCCGGACTGGACACAGTGGCCAACACGCTTGCGGCCTGCGTTTACGCCGTTGTAAAACACCCGGAAGTTCATCAGCAGATTCTGAAGGAAGTCGATGAATTCTTCGCAAGTGGCCCAGTTGAGGAAGACGGCCTGCTCAAGAAACTGCCCCTGCTGAATGGCGCAATCATGGAAACCATGCGCCTCTATCCTATCGCAGTCGCGTTAACCCGTACCGCACATAAGGATTTTGAATTTGAGGGCTTCCAGATCAACAAGGGAGATCATCTCTACATGGGTATCTGCGTACCGCATTTCATGGAAGAGTTTTATCCCGAGCCTGAGAAATTCGACATTCATCGATACGACCCGGACCGCAAGGAACATAGACAATCCTGCGCCTACTCACCCTGGGGCCGTGGTGCACACACCTGCCTGGGCAAAACTCTGGCCGAAGTCCAGCTTCTCATCAGCATGGCCCGTATTTTCTACAAGCTCGATCTTGAACTGACTTCTCCTGATTATGTGCTCAAGACCAAAACGGCTCCCACACCTGGCCCGTCGATGAAATTCAAGGTAAAGGTCAAAGGCTATCGCAAACACCAGGCCTGAATGAGCAATATCGCCCCTGCCCCGATATTCTCCCCGGAAGAGATAGGTGAACATTGCCTGGTAACCGGGGGCGCGGGCTACGTGGGGAGAGCCATCATCCAGCGATTACTGGCTGCTGGCTGCCGTGTTCGCAGTTTTGATGTTCTTGATCATGACCATGGTGAAGCTGTTCAGAGCGTCACTGGCAACCTCCGTCACTATGATGATGTACTCGCAGCCTGCGATGGCATCGACACCGTATTTCACACCGCCGCTTTAATAAAGATCACCACGCTGAACCGTGCCTCGGTTAGAAAACGTGTTTTTGATGTCAATGTAGGCGGCACCGAAAATATTTTAAAGGCTGCAGCCGTAGCCAACGTTAAGGCGCTTGTACATACCAGCACTGGCAATGTCGTGATGGATCGGGTTCTTGTAGGCAAAGACGAAACCCTTCCATACGCTACCCGTACTCATGATCTGTATTCAGTTTCCAAGATCGCAGCTGAGAAGTTGGCACTCGCAGCCGACAATCCGGATGGCTTACGTGTATGTGCAGTGCGGCCCGGCGGCCTGTGGGGATCTGATACGAACTCCATGATGGTTCTTAGCTTTCTGGAACAACTGGTTGCAGGCAAATTCACAGCCCTGATTGGAAATGGCACATCGGTAATGGATAACACCCATATCGACAACCTTGTCGACGGACAATTACTTGCTGCCAAAGCATTGCATAAAAAACCGGAAACAGCTGGTGGACAGGCTTATTTCATTTTTGACGATGAACAGATCAATCCACTGGAATGGTTCAAACCGATTGCCGAGGGTCTCGGCTATACATACCCTTCCCTGCGATTGCCGGGATCGCTCATGAAAGTCGTTGCCTGGCTCATGGAAGCTGCCCATTACCTCGGCGCGCCAGAACCTGTTTTAACAGTTAGGGCAGTACGTAACCTCATTGAGAGTTCAAGCTTTCGAATCGACAAGGCACGACGTGATCTTGGATACGAACCCCGCTTCAAACTTGAGAACGGATTGCCGTTACTTTTGCCACAGGCACGGGCCTATATTCAGGCAGGACAGCCCCGTACCGCTCGTTAATTCCAGTCAGGCGTCAAGCACAGCTCCAAATTCTTTGACAGATTCCTAATAGCCGGGCGCACTACCTATCGAACTCATGACTGGCTCGAAATCAGCGTAGCTCTCGGTCAATCTTTGACTGCTCCAGGTCTTCTGGGCAATCACTCTGAGTCTCGGGGCAATATTCTCAGCCACCTCGTCCTCAGTTTCTGCATCAGCCCCGTCACTCCAGATGTTCAGCTTGGAGCCCAGAAGATTCGGTTCCTCGGGATCCACCACATCCGGTGGAAAGTACGCCGTGTTGCCGCCGGCATCAGGGCTGAACAGCGGGCCGTAAAATTCATATACTTCCCAGCTTTCATAGGCATCTTTCATTTGAGCAATCGCAGGCACCGGTGCTCCCAATCCAAAAGCACCGCCAATCACATAGTAAGTCGGGAACCAGCCCGAATTGATGATCTTGTGGCCCGCATCAAGCAAATCCTGCGGCTTTGGCACCAGGGTCTGATCGCCCAGGGGCGAATAATTGGTCCACCACTCAACAATAATATCCGGATTAATGACAACCTCGCTCCCGCCTGCAAGATCGTCCTGCCATGCTCTGGTGAGCTTGCCATTGTCAGCCAGCATGTCGACCGTATCATTGAGAAAATCATGTACAGCATCCTTGCCGTTGGCGTTGTCGCCATATTCTGCCTGAGCATGTTCCTGCAGGTTCGGATAACGCGGATAATCGTATATGGCTATAAATTCGTCACCACCGGTATGCCACTCAACCCCCGGAAAAAGCGGCAAATACTCAACGATCAAGTCACGCGCAAAGGTCACTGCCTCGGTATTCGTAATGTCCAGCCGGGCTGCATCGGACTGACCGAAGACATCCGTGAGCTGGTATTCGGGATGAGGTGTGAGTATATGTGTCATGTGCCCTGGCATATCCAGCTCCGGTATCACCTGAATGAAATAGCGACCCGCCAATGCAACTATCTCGGCAACTTCAGCCTTGGTAAGGTGTTGCTCAGACACAATTTCAGGATGCGTTTCGCTTTCAATACGGAAACCCTCGTTATCACTGAAATGAAGATGCAACTCGTTCATCTTCAACCAGGCCAGTTCCCGCACATGCCGATGAAACCATGCAGCTGAAAAATACTTGCGACCACAATCCACCATGAGGCCTCGTTTTTCAAAACGGGGCCAGTCAAGTGCCTCGCCCGCCGGAATAAAGAGCGACTGACCGAACATTTGTAACAGGCTGCGAGTACCGTAGAACACGCCACGTGGATCAACAGCCGAAATACGAATCGATTCGCCAATGGTCAGGCGATACCCCTCACTCCCCAGCCGTTCATCCACCTCGCCCAGAACGAACTGAATATCCCCCGTCGCCGGCGTCACATCCACAGCCACTGGCATCGAACCTCCCAGCATGGCCTTCATGTCTTCCACAAATACCTCTGCTACTGGTAGCAGTTCATTATTCCCTACAACAAGCCTTGCGCCTGCCTGTAACCGGAATGGCTCTTTTTCTGCTGCCTGCCATTCTCGCAATGCAGGAATTGTCAGGGGACGGCCATCGTCCGAAACATCCGCCTCATTTAAGTTACCGTTGAACGGCCCACTAATAGGTATGTTGTTACTGCCTTCGTCGCTGCCACAGCCTGCTGACAAAACCAGAAACATCAGCAATACCAAAAAGTTATTTTTCACATAACACCCTTGCACTTTATCTACTGTGATCTACGAAGCGGAAACCTCACACCCAAAACCCCCTGCAATCAGTTACAGGTACCGCCCGCTACTGGCTGCGACGTCTGCAATGGCAGGTCACGTGAAGACTGCCCCACCATAATCCTGTAACAGCCCGGCGCTACAGCCCAGTCATTGCTGGCCACATCCCAATAACTCAATGCTCTTTGATCCAGTTCGAATGTGACCTGTTGCACGCTTCCCGCATTCAGCCAGTATTTAGCGAAGCCCTTGAGGGCAGCCGGTGGCTGTGGCACTTCAGCATTAGGCGAAGGCAGCCCTACATAGAGTTGCGGCACAGCCCAGCCACTCCTGTTACCCGTGTTCCTGATTGAAGCCCGGACTGTCAGCGAACCGTCGGCATTACTGCTAACGCTCAACCCTGACATTTCAAACGCGGTATACGACAAACCAAATCCGAATGGATAAGCAGGTTCTACGGCATTCTCATCAAACCATTTATAACCTATGAATACACCCTCGGAATGCTCGGCCTGATTGGCCACACCTGGATAACGCATGGGGTCGCCGGCTACAGGGGTATCGGTTTCCAGCACCGGGAAGCTGGCAGGCAGACGGCCTCCCGGGTCAGTATCGCCAAATAGTATTGCGGCCAGTGCAGGTGCCACTTCCTGACCTGCAAACCATATTTCCAGAATCGCACTCACTTCTTCACGCCAGGGTGTCAGCACCGGCCCGCCAGTTTGCAAAACCACGGCAGTTTCAGGATTTGCAGCAGCAACCGCTGCAATCAAGGCATCCTGATTTCTATGCGACACCGGCAAGGGCTGTCCACCCAGCAAAATCGGTGCAAAGGCCTGTTCCAGGTTTTCTGATATGGGTGACTGACTAAGGGCCGGGTCTAGCGCCAGATTCAGAACACCTGATACGCCCCCTGGCCCGATATTGAGTAACAGGGAATCCGGGGCATCTGCCAGTGTGCAGTCCAGCGCCAGACAGAACTTGTCTACACCTTCTGTCGAAATAGCATTGGCGAAGACGATGGCGACATCCGCCTGGGCAGCCAGATCAGCCGCGGCCTGAATGTCGCGTCCATCGGCATAATCCACCTGTATCTGATCACCTGCTCGCTCGATAATCCCCTCAAGTGGTGTTTTGAACTGAAAAGGTTCAATAAATGATGAGCCGCCACCGGCCGGTCGCTCTGTCGCTGAAAGACCGATCACCGCGATGGATTGAACATCGTCAGCGATGGGTAGCACACCCTCGTTTCTCAATAGCACAGAACCCTGCTCTACCGTGCGACGTGCCACATCCGCATGAGCAGCTTTATCGATTTTAGCCTCATCAGGCTCATATGCCAGACGATCAAAAACCCCGAAGCGGAAAAGTGTACGGAAAATGGCCTGTAGATTCCGGTCGATGTTCTCTTCAGGCACCTGACCACTCTGCACGGCAGCCTGCAGTACCGATGGCTGATAGAAGAAACCATAGGGCATTTCAATAACAGCCGAGGTATTCGCTGTCTGAACCGTGTCCTTCTGGGCAAAGTAATAGTCTGTCACCAGAAAGCCATCGAAGCCCCATTCAGCATACAACTGCTGCAGCAGGTAGGGATCCGAGCAGGCGGGCGCACCATTCAGAAAGTTATAGGCACACATCATGGACGCGACATCAGCATCCTTGACGGCAGCCTCATAGGGCGGCAAATAGACTTCACGCAGTGTGCGTTCATCAATGACCACGTTTACCAGATTCCTGCCACCTACTGCTGATACCAGTGGTGGTACCCCGAGCACACCTTCCTGGGTATTCATCAGGTAATGCTTGATGTTCCCCATCACACCTTCGGACTGCAGTCCCCTGGTCCACTCCACAGTAAAACGCGTAGCAAGCAGTGGATCTTCACCAAAAGTTTCAAAAGTACGCCCGGCGAGGGGATTGCGAATCAGATCAGCGACCGGCGCATGCACCAGATCATTCCCTTTGTGTCGGGTCTCATTACCCACAAGGGCACCTGTTTCGCGCGCGAGTCCGGGGTTAAACGTTGCTGCCAGTGCAAGCGGAACCGGCAACGCAGTTGCCTGACCACCACGTACACCCACCGGGCCATCATTCATTCTGATAGGCGGGATATCAAGTTCGGGAATACCGTTTACAACGCCACAATAGGGCACACAGGTAGCCGCTGAGGAAGGATCATCTCCTGCCATGTAATCAATCTTCTGTTCCAAAGACATGGCCTCGACCAGAAGAACTGCACGGGTGTCCGCATCCAGCGAGGTTGCACACCATGCATGCTCACTGGTTGCAGAGCAGCGACTGGACGCGCTGCTACCTCCGGCATCAATACCGTCCAGGGGCAGTTTGTCGCTGCCACCACCACAAGCAGTTAAAACCAAAGCCAGACCTGACAAAACGGCCGACCGATACAATTGTTGGAAGTATGGATTTTTCATGTGCGATAGTCTGACACATTCATCTTGCATCAGGCCATTCAGGCTCGCCATTTTCAAAAGATCATCTATTTGATCCAAATCAACGACCGGACTCACAAGTGCATTTAGCATGACGGAAGTTCTTGCAGGAAATTCTGGCATGACTACAACAAGTAGCACCGGGAATATACATCAGATGTGATTGAGTATTACGTACCAATAAAGCTGTTGCATATTTACTGTGTATTGCTGTCAGGAAGCATATTCGCCAGCCGCGGTCTGCTGATGCTGGCAGATTCAGCATGGTGCAATAACCCATTGCTGAAGTGGCCGTCATACATCAATGACAGCATCCTGCTCACGGCAGGACTGATACTGATGAAGATTACCCAGCAGTACCCGGTGGCGCAGGACTGGCTAAGCGTAAAGATGTTACTGCTGCTGGCTTATATCGTGCTGGGTGTCTTTGCCTTAAGGGCCGGACGTAGTAAGGGTCAGCGAATTACTTGTTTCTTATTTGCCATTGCGGTTTACCTGTTCATGGTTTCAGTCGCACGCGGCCACCATCCATTAGGCATCCTGGCAACACATACGCTGTATTAACCACCTCAGGAATCTTCAGGATTAAACCCCTCAACGTGTAGCGTCCATAGCATCCAGCATTCGCTGCAGGTCATCCGACTTATTGGCGCGTGCCGCATCCAGACGGGCGCGCTGTTCGGATGCGGGCGGAGGCATACGCTGAATATCACCGGGACTCCCTTCATAATCCAACACTTCCCGAATCCGCTCTGTTGCCCAGATTGAGGCCATCACTTCATCTTCACTGTCTCCGGCCATGAAATTCAGGCGACGAACAGGGTTTCCACGGTGGCAGGCAAAACAATAGCTTTGAAACACTTCAAGCACAGAACCACGCGTTATCTGCAGTTGCCTGGCATCTTCACGTATAGGTGGGCTTAATGAAGAAGTATCCAGACAGCAATAATCAAGCCCGGCATGCCCCAAAGCCACAGTCAGTGATTGCAGGATGGCGACCCGATTCAAGGGTGCAGCATTGAGCAAAGAATCAACACCACCCGAATAAATGATTTCCTGTAAACGTTCAGGCGCTGCCTCACTCTGGCTGATAAGCATCTCGCGGTCACGTGGACTGAACATTCTTGCAACGGCATGAATCCCTTCCTGTGAAGTACTATTCAGCATATTGACGGGTTCACGACGTGTCAGAGGGTCCAGCACCACTGGAATTTTAGGCAACCGATCGAAAGCTTCCAGCCTGGCAGCCGAGTGTTCCAGGTCATCATCTGCGTGAAGTATTTTCGACCATAACCTTTTGACGGTCATCCGCCATTGAGCAGTCATCGACGGTGCCTTTGGCACTCTATTCAACAGCCTGTCATTCTCTAGCGCAATACCTTCTGGGGGCCAATTGGCTTTTAGCAGGTCGCGCAGGTTCATACTGGCCTTGTCCGCAGGGTTATAGTCGCCCGGCGTTATCAGCAAGGAGATCGCTTGCGCTAACAATGCCCGTCGGCAGATTACGTCTTCACCGCAACCATCAATCCAGACCTTTTGAGCCAGCGTCACATCGCTGGCCTGACCAACAAGTTCATCGAAGGTTTCCGGCATCAAAATCTGGGTGGATAACGGCACGCCCTGATACTGCGTTGTGCTGGCCTCCGTCCAGTCAACGCCCTGCCGGCTTGCAAGCCGCCGGGCCACTTCGTGATTGGCGTTGGTCTCTGACCAGGGGCGCACAGAAAATATCGGCGAGCCCGATTGATGACAGGCAGTGCAAATCGCACGTTTTGCGTAGGAAATACGGGGCGTGCAGCCCTCGCAATAGTCCTTTACAAGCTGATATTCGAACCGCCCGGCCGCCTCGTTGTAGGCAATAATCTCTATCGTATTAATTGCCTCAACAAAGCCAAGAAACAGGCGGCCGGAATAGATCGGCGCTATTGTCGAGTGACTGACTACCGGATCAAGTTGTGCTGCGACCAGCACCCGGGGATATCGATAATCCGCATGACCTTTTGCCAGCGAACGGCCATCGGGAATCAATAATGAGACACTGCCCTGCCCCCAACGATCCAGCGGCCTGAAAGAATCCAGCAACGCAGTAAATGGGTACGGCAGTGCACCAAGTTGAGCGACATGATGATCGAACAATGAGTGTGTACCAGCCGGCGGCAAATCCTCAGAGGAGATTAGGCGTCTAGACAGCAACTCTGCGTCTTCAGCGGACTTTTTCTGCGATTGAGCTAACGCCGAAATTGAAAGATCGGACACTTCTGCTTGCGGTGAGCTGTCTCTGTACAACGCAAACCACAGCCCAGCAGCGAGCAGACACAGTCCGATCACCCGGATGCTTTTTTTCATCGTTTGTAAGCAACCTGGCAGCACAAGACCAACATGCCCTGTCGCTTCCGCCTTACTGCATCAGCAATTTACCGTTACGTACCCGCTGCGGATGATCACCGACCGGCACGCTGGCCACTTCACGCCCTTCATCGAAAGAAATGACCGACACCCGGTCCTGTTCGCTGACGGATACATAACAGTACTTGCCATCATGACTTTCGGTAGACCAATAGGGTTTGGCGCCCAACGATTTTTCCGAGAGCTGAATAATCTTGTAGTCAAAAGTCTCGCGATCTACGATGGCCACGTAGCCCGACATCGTAGCGGCCACACAAAGCTTGGTACCCGCAGCATTGATCGCCAGGCCATGATGGGCGGAATTCAGCTGGTAATCCCAGTAGGAAAGCGCCTGAATATCTTCGGGAATGGGCAGATCGAGCTTACGAGTGATTTTGTCAGTAGCCAGATCGTATTCGAAAAAGCCATGGAAAAATGAAACCTGCAAATAGAGATGCTTGCCATCCGCAGGCACAGCCATCGGACGGACTGCAGAATCGACCCAGGGAAAGCCGAATTCTTCGAGCTTTTCGCCAATATCTATACGCTTGAGCACCTTCAGTGTTTTGGCATCGACGATCTGCAACCAGCGATCGCCCTTCAGCCAATCCAGCCACGGGGATGTCGTTGGAATGAATACGCGTCCGATACTGGCATGATAAATAAGGCTTCCATCTGCGGAGTAGGTGTTTTCATGCGGCTGATCGCCCGATTCAAACTCACCGACGATCTTGCCCGTTGCCGTATCGATGGCATGCACCTTGCGGGCACTGGATGCGGAAACCAGAAATATCTTGCCGTCAGGGGAAATAGCGGCGTGATCAGCACGAACACCTTCGATCGGGGTACGCCAAACGATTTCGTTCGTATGCATATCAATTGCCACTACATCAGCAAAGCTGGGGCGTGAGGCATATACGTATCGGCCATCATGTGAAGTAAACATATCGTCCACTAGCTGATCATTACCCTCACCAGGTACTTCACGTACAAACTTGAACGCGAGCCGCCGAAACAGACTGCTGTTTGCAATCTCGTCCATGCGTTCATCCCTGTCAGGAACAATATTGATCGTTTTAATGGTCTCGAATGTGTGCGGGTCGAAAATTTCCGCTGTGCCATCCCAGTTACTACCAACAATCACGATATCCCGTAGGCCGCCTCCCGATGCAAATATCTGGGTTGGCAGCACAATGATCGCCAGGAGTAATGCCATCCGGCGAATAAGGTTAGGTAGCTTTTTACTGATATAAAACATTTGAGCCTCTGGTCTAATTTTCCTGCTCTGGATTATCAATGTGGAAGCTTTAAGAATCCAGCGCAGGTTATAAAAACTATTTCAATGTCAGCACAAACCGAATAGAAGCTTATTTCCAACTGAGTCTGACAATGACTAAATTCAAGAAAATGTACGCCCTACCCATAGCCCCAAAACATGGGTTGCGACAATAACAATCACTGCTATCAGCATATGCTCGGCAACAGCATTGATCATGGACTCTCCATTACGCTTTGCAATCCAGGCACTTAACAGACAAACCAAGGACAACCCCCATACAACTGATACTTTCACCGCCATATCCAGAGCCAACGTAAGAATTGGCGCAAGGAAAGTCAAAGAGACCACCGCCTTGGAAAAAAAGGTAACCAAAGTAGCCGCCCACAAAGATGATTTTGAGTAATCGCTTCGAGACTCTTCGGAAATATGCACACCGAGCGCATCTGACATGGCATCTGCCAATGAGATGGTTATTACACCACCTATAACCGCCAGACGAGACTCTGTTCCTGCGGCCAGACCAACGAGCAGGCCAAGTGTAGTAATTACTCCGGAAGTAAGTCCAAAACTCAGGCCAGCGAATACTGACTCATGTACAGATTTAATATCATTTATTTGCATACAAAGCCGAGCAAGTATAAGCAGACATCATTAATTAAGGCCTGCGGGGTTATCTGGCTGCATTTCTTCCTCATCCGGGGATTTTTCAGGTGCTTTTTCAAAATGCATACTGTGATACGGCACCCTGTGAATTTCATTCAGACGAGTGTAATTCAAGCCGTAAAATACAAAATACAACACACTGTTAACCAGAATGATGGCCAACATGACCAAACCAGCGATCCGGTGCGGATTTTCATTGTTTTTTCTCAGCACCAGATACAAATAAACAACCGCTGCGGTAATAAATGCGAGCCCAAAAAATATAGCGAGGTGTATATGATAATGCGGCATGATTCTAACTCCTTAACAGAGCATTCAGCACAGCTTAATTTCTTGCGATAACTGAGACATTGACCTGCATCAAGACACCGGAAGTCACGATTTAAAACAACTCCCTGATAGCAGAAACGGTTGCATCAAACCTGACGCCCAACCCCTCCTGCTGATGCAGAATCTCTCCCTGCTGATTAAGCACACTGATGATATTGGAATGGGCGAAATCTGTTTCAGAGGTCTGTCGATACTGCACGCCGAATACGGCTGCCAGCTCGCGTATATCGGCATCCTCCCCACGCAGCAGTGTCCAACCTTGCTTAGTAAGTCCGGTCTCTTCGCCAAAGCTGCTTAAACGCTCCACGGTGTCGCGCTCAGGATCGATGGAAACCAGCACAAACTCCAGCTGATCCGCCTTATCTTCCAGTGCATCGCGAATCAATCGCATATCGGCAATGATACGTGGGCAGGCATTGTCACAATGCGTATACACCATAGCCAGTACAACAACTTTGTCAGCAAAATGATCCAGCGTAATCTCGGAACCTGACTGGTTCGTCCATTTCGATGTCAGTTGGTAAATTGACATATCGCTCAATGGCTTTGCAGAGGGCATCTGCATATGTTCACGATGAGCATGTAATGATTCTGCCTGATTCGGTGCTTGCGGCTCATCCCTGGAGCAGGATGTCAGCAGCCCGAAAACAAGGGCCAGCCCTACTGCTGTTACGAGACAGTTATTCATAGCGATTTCTCCGGGGACTATTCAGCAATATCCTGAGCACAACGAAACCCCATGTTCTGCCCGCTATAACTCGCCTGCACACTGCCTCGCATGGCATAACGCATGAAAGCGGCATAATCATTGGGATCCGCCGATCCGATTGCCCCGGCAGCACAGAATAACTGGCTATCCAGACCACTGGCATCCTTACGGGATTCACCGGTCATCATGACGGCGTTAAAATCCATCACCCATTCCCACACCAGACCATGCATATCCCATACACCCCAGACATTCCTGAAACTGTGACCTACATTCGGTAAGGGTAAACGAGTGGGTATTCCATACCAGTTGAGGATCAGTTTATTAAAGCCATCCTCGTCTGCAGCCGCGACTTCGGTTTCATTGGCCCGGGCAACAAATTCCCATTCACCCAGGGTAGGCAAGCGCTTGGCTTTTGACTGGCAATAAGCTTTTGCAGCAAACCAGCTCACGTTACTTACCGGCGCATCATCCGGGGCAAGCCCGCCGGTATCAAGATCGCCCTGCCAATGGATGAGATATTTCTGATCCGCAAACAACTGCGGCACCTGCCCTTTTTGCCATCGCTTATGATCACGTACAAAAGTCAGAAATTCTGCATTGGTGACGGGATAGACATCCAACCGGAAGGGCGCCACCTGAACTGGTTGCTCACGGTTCCCATACAGCGGCACATATTCGCCACCAGAAATCATGACCATTGCGTTTGCATCTAAAGTTGTCGCCGCAGGTTGTGCCGATACCTGCTGGGTGATTGCCAATAGCAAAAATACAGATATGGCCGCAGTCCTACTCAAGCGCATCCCTGACCATTTCTGGCGTCACTTCCGTACCATTATTCCCCCAGGTGCTGTACAAGTAAGAGAGCACATTGGCGATATCGTCCTGTGACAGATTCAGACGTGGCATGACATTGTTGTAGGTCTTGCCATTCACCTCGATTTCTCCTTCCAGCCCCCTGGCCACAGCGAGAATGCTACGCTCAACATCGGCATTCATATAATCTGAAGCGGCTACTGGCGGGAATGCATTCGGAACACCTGTGCCGTCGGGCATATGACAGGCCGCACAATTGTTTTTATAGACATGCTTGCCCTGCTCAATTCTCTGCGCCGCAGTCAAAACAGGCTTTTCAACCGGTTCACCTTCAGGCATGGACTGGGACGTACTGCCCTCGGCAAGGTAGACCGTCTCGCGTTGTTTACCGGAATAAATGATTTCTTCTTCACTGCCCTGAACCTCGATTTTGCCCAGCGCACCCTTATTGAAAGCCCGGAAAATGGAATGATCCACGATGATGAACTCGCCTGGCACATCGACCTTAAAGTCAACGATGGCCGCACCACCGGCAGGGACCAGTGTAGTCTGCACATTATGATTGGTCGCATTGCCACCTTCGATCCATACCGTATCGAAAATCTCACCGATCACATGGAAGGAACTCACCAGGTTCGGGCCGCCATTGCCCACATAAAGACGTAAAGTCTCGCCCTTTTTAGCCGGCAGGGATTTATCACCAGTAAGTGCGCCTACCGAGCCATTGAACACCACATAATCGGGTTGCTCCTTGAGCGCCTTGTCCATATCGAATGGCTGTAAGCCAGGATCTCCATAAGCGCCACGGGTATAGAAGTCTCCCTGTACCACGTAATACTCTCGATCAACCGGGGGCAGTCCTTCCTCAGGCTCCACCAGTATCAGTCCATACATACCATTGGCGATATGCATGCCCACAGGTGCGGTTGCACAGTGATAAATATAGAGGCCAGGATTCAAAGCCTGGAAACTGAATACCGTCTCCTTGCCGGGGGGTGTAAAGGAGGAGACGGCGCCACCCCCCGGCCCTGTGACTGCATGCAGGTCTATGTTATGCGGCACTTTACTGTCTGAACGATTGGCCAGATGAAACTCCACCAGATCACCATGCCGCACCCGGATAAAACTACCCGGCACCGTGCCGCCGAAGGTCCAGAAAGTGTAGTCAACACCATCGGCCATGCGCATGACCTTTTCCTGCACTTCAAGATTAACAATCAGCTTGGTGGGGTGGTCGCGGTCGATCGCCGGCGGGACTTCCGGTGGCGCCGTCAGTTCTGCCACCTGCTCACCCCGAATCTGTGAAAGCGTGGGAGGCTCCCAGGCCTCAACCGGTGGCTGCTCCCTGGGCTGACACGCCATCAGTAGCAATCCGAAAACAATAAAACCGAGAGACTGTAAATACAGAATAAAACCGAATTTAGACATCACTAACACCCGCTTCCACAGGAAATGAGCGTTGAGTCTTTCTCTATTTAAGCTTGCATGCCTTGATCAGGGTCAAGTCAATTAAATTACCTTAGAGAAGTTTGTCGTTGCGCCTGACTGCCTGACATTCGGATCAAAGGCCATAGCCATTGGCCTGAGCATATAGCGACCGATTTCGGTCACTTCCATCATATGATCCTGTAATTCGACAAAGCCTCTGTTGATATAGGGCCGCAGGCGTCCGAGATCACGCTCAAAGTATTGCTCGAAGTTGATACCGTGATCCCTGCCAAAGGCTTCCATATCAATTTTTCCGCCGCACATCAGCTGCTGGATAATGTCGCGACGAATGCTCTCTTCTTCTGTAAGTTGCAAACCGCGTACGGTGGCAAACTCACCGGCTTCGATATGCTTTGTATAGATTGGCAATGTTTTGGCATTCTGGGCATAGACATCACCCACGCAGCTGATGGCACTCATACCTAACCCGATCATGTCGCAACCGGCACGGGTGCTGTAACCCTGAAAGTTACGTTGCAGACTGCCAGTCGTCATTGCCCGGGATAATTCATCCTCGGGTAAGGCAAAATGATCCATACCGATGTAACGGTAACCCGCATCGGTCAACTTCTCGACGGCAAGTTCCAGTAACTCCAGTTTTTCTTCCGCAGTAGGCAAATCTGACAGCTTGATCAAACGCTGAGCCTTAAACTGCTGTGGTAGATGGGCATAGCTGTATACCGCCACGCGGTCAGGGCGCATCCGCACCAGTTCATCCAGGGTATGACCGAATGTCTGCAGGGTCTGCCTCGGCAAGCCGTATATCAGATCGGTGTTGATACCCCGGAAGCCTACAAAACGAGCCTCTGATATCAACATGGCGATATGTTCCTTCGACTGTTCCCGATTGATGGCTTTTTGCACAGCCGGATCAAAATCCTGCACACCGATGCTGATGCGGTTGAATCCGGCCATCCGGTATCGATCCAGATCCTTAAGCTCAATCACACGTGGATCAATTTCGATACCGATTTCGGCATCTTCTGCAACATGGAAACAACCTCGAATATCGCTTAACAGATCAGCCAGTTGCTCGGGATCAAGACTGTTCGGTGTGCCTCCGCCCAAATGAATCTGCTGTACCTCACGTCGTGGATCAAGCTGTCGGGCAAACAACTCTGCTTCTTTATAGAGCGTTTGCAGGTAGGTATCTATTTTTGCCTTGTCACGGGTAACGAGTTTGGTACAACCACAGTAGTAGCAAAGCTTGTGACAGAAAGGCACATGCAAATAGAGGGAGAGTGGCCGGGCAGGTATCGCATTACTTCCCTGCAAAGCCTTCGAAAAACTATCGGGCCCAAAGTCATAGGTAAAGTAAGGCGCAGGTGGGTAGGAAGTATATCTCGGCCCACGCTGATCCAGCTCTGATAACAATTTCGTATCGACGCTCATCTCTCCGGTCTCGGTAATCAGTGATGGCCGTACGTTACGCGAGTCTGCAGATAAGCAACTTGATCTAGATCAGGGCGTAACAGCATTCCTCTACTCAAAATGCATTTCTTTTACAGACCTTCTACATTTAAGGGGAGGCCATTCGCATGGCTGACAACGCGACGACTGCGAGCGCAGTTAATTATAACAACCGGATTGTGCTGCAATTTTCAGTCATGACAATAGTCTGGGGAATTGTGGGCATGCTGGTCGGGGTATTCCTCGCCGCAGAGCTAATATGGCCTCAGCTGAGTCTTGATTTACCCTGGCTTAGTTATGGACGGCTACGCCCCCTGCATACCAATGCAGTGATCTTTGCCTTCGGCGGCTCTGCCCTGTTCGCCACGTCCTACTGGGTGGTTCAACGCACTTGCCAGGCCAGGCTTGTATTCGACAAACTCGCCGCATTTACCTTCTGGGGCTGGCAGTTGGTCATTGTTGCAGCGGCCGTTTCATTGCCGCTGGGCCTCACCCAGGGCAAGGAATATGCAGAGCTGGAATGGCCAATAGACATCCTCATTGCACTGGTCTGGGTGTCTTACGCGGTGGTGTTCTTCGGCACCATCATGAAACGCAGAACGCCGCACATTTATGTCGCCAACTGGTTCTACGGCGGTTTTATCCTGACCGTGACTATCCTGCATGTCGTCAACAGTCTCGTGATTCCGGTATCCATGACCAAGTCCTATTCCGTATACGGAGGCGCAGTCGATGCCATGGTGCAGTGGTGGTATGCCCATAACGCAGTGGGCTTCTTCCTCACCGCCGGCTTCCTCGGCATGATGTATTACTTCATACCCAAGCAGGCCGGGCGCCCGATCTTTTCCTATCGCCTGTCTATCGTGCATTTCTGGTCACTCATTTCCATTTACATGTGGGCTGGCCCGCATCATCTGCAATACACCGCCCTACCCGACTGGGTGCAGTCCATCGGCATGGTATTTTCGCTAATCCTGCTGGCACCCAGTTGGGGCGGCATGATCAATGGTGTGATGACGCTGTCGGGCGCGTGGCACAAATTGCGTACCGACCCGATTATGAAATTCCTGATCGTGTCGCTGTCGTTCTACGGCATGAGCACCTTCGAGGGGCCAATGATGTCCATCAAGACGGTTAATGCCCTATCGCATTACACCGACTGGACCATCGGCCATGTGCACTCCGGCGCCCTGGGCTGGGTTGGCATGATCTCCATGGGCTCGCTGTATGTACTTATGCCTCGCCTGGTGAACCGCAAGGAAATGTATAGCACCCGTCTCATTGAGGTTCATTTCTGGCTCACCACTGTCGGCATCGTTTTATATATCGCCGCCATGTGGGTCGCCGGTGTCATGCAGGGTTTGATGTGGCGTGCCACAGATGAAAACGGAATCCTTGTTTACAGTTTCATTGAAAGCCTGAACGCTACTTACCCCTATTACGCAGTACGTCTACTGGGTGGCATCACCTATCTGAGCGGCATGTTCGTCATGGCCTACAACAGCTACAAGACCCTCACCGGTGTGCCAACTGCCGACTTCCCACACTCTGACCCGATTCCCAAATCGTCAGTCACTACTGCGGAGGTACAGGCATGAGCGCATCACATTCAGCAGTAGAAAAGAATATCGGCCTGATGGCCATACTCATAGCTCTGGTTGTCAGTGTGGGGGGAATTGTTGAAATCGTGCCCCTGATGTTCTCAGCCTCTACAACCCAGCCATTGGAGGGCATGCAACCCTATACACCATTGGAACTTGAAGGCCGCGATATCTATATTCGTGAAGGCTGTTACGGGTGCCACTCACAGATGATTCGCAGTCTGCGCGCCGAAACTGAACGTTATGGCCCCTACTCGGTTGCAGGTGAATCCGTTTGGGACCACCCCTTCCAGTGGGGCAGTAAACGCACCGGGCCAGACATCGCCCGTGTAGGTGGCCGTTATTCAGACGAATGGCATGAGATACATCTGCTCAATCCTCGCGCACTCGTACCCGAGTCCAATATGCCGGCCTACCCCTGGCTTGCAACCCGCCTCATCAATGCAGAAAAAACGGGCAGCAAGGTCAAAGCCATGCAGCTTCTGGGTGTGCCCTATAGCGATGAAGATATCGCCACAGCGGGCAGTCAGGTTGATGGCAAAACCGAGATGCAGGCAATGATCGCCTATCTGCAAAGTCTTGGCACTGCCAGAGGCCAGGGTCAAGGCAAGAACAAACAATAGGAGAACATCATGTTAAACGGCATTTTCACTGCAGCCTGTCTCATTGGATTTATCTGCGTCGTGATCTGGGCGTACAGCAGCAAACAGAAAAAACGGTTTGATGAGGCTTCCAAACTACCTTTGATCGATGAAGATGATTTTATTGAAGTCAAAGGACCTAAATCATGACCACAGAATTAAGCACCGGCTGGGGATGGTTTATTGCTGTAGTCACCATCGCCAACATTCTGGCCTGCCTGTGGCTGATCGCCTGGACCTCTATCCGTCGTGATAACGAACCCGGCGATAACGAAAGCACCGGTCACGTCTGGGACGAAGACCTGACCGAACTGAACCAGCCCATGCCATTCTGGTGGCTGGGACTGTTCGTCGTCACTATCGTTTTCGGACTGATGTATCTGCTGGCTTACCCCGGCCTGGGCAACTACAGCGGACTCTTTAACTGGACCCAGCAACGTCAGCATGAAACACAGGTTAACCGGGCTGAACACCAGTTCGAACGTAAATTTTCTGAATTCTCTGAAATGGATATCCCGGCACTTGCCAGGCAGTCTGAAGCCGTCGACATCGGCCGCAAGGTCTATCAGACCTGGTGCACCGGTTGCCATGGCTCGGATGCCCGGGGCGCCAAGGGTTATCCCAATCTGGCCGATAATGACTGGCTTTACGGCGGCGAACCCGATCAGATACTCACCAGCATTTCCAATGGTCGTGCCGGCATGATGCCGCCCTGGCAGCCCATGCTTGGAGACGATGGTGTTGCTGCCATCACGGCCTATTTAAGCCGCCCTCAGAATAATTCAACTAATCAGGTTTCCGGGGGAAAGGCACTATTCGAGCAAAACTGTACCGCCTGTCATGGCGCAGACGGCACCGGCAACATTCTCATGGGCGCACCGAACCTGATGGACAACATCTGGCTCTACGGGGGTGATGAAGCCTCAATCAGCGAATCCATTGCCAATGGCCGGCAGGATGGCCGCATGCCTGCCCACAGGGAACTGATAGGTGCAGAAAAGCGGCGTCTGCTCACGGCCTATATCTATAGCCTGTCGCAGGAGTAGACCGATGAACGCCCCGGAAATATCCCCAACACGAAAACCTTTATCACGCCGTGTGCGTCGTGTACTGGCATCGGGCTGGGTGTCATTTCTGGCAGCATGCGCGGGGCTCGCGCCAAGCATCACCCTCATGAACACTGTCGCAGAAGTAACGGGTGGGCACATTGGTCTGCCAGTCCCTCTGGGGCTCTATTCGCTCATGTTTCTCACCCTCTGGGCGACCGCCATGGCAGCTTGCCTGTTGGCCTTTCTTTTACAGGCACAGTATAGAAACCGCATACCGGACGGGGATTGAGTGAGCGCCACCAAAGTCAAAACACTCGATGAGGTGCAGAGCGAATCGCTTTACGCCCACCGAGAAAAGGTCTATCCACGCCTGCTCATTGGACGTTTCGCCTATCTGCGCGGCGCAGCGACCCTCATCCTACTGGGCATGTATTACCTCATTCCCTGGATAGTGATTAACGACCAACCCGTCGTGCATTTTGACCTGCCGGCAAGACGATTCCATATCTTCTTTGTGACTCTGGTTCCCCAGGATCTGTTTCTACTTACCTGGCTGCTGATCATTGCGGCCATGACACTTTTCTTCTTCACGAATCTCGGGGGCCGCCTGTGGTGTGGTTACGCTTGCCCACAAACCGTATGGACCAAGGCCTTTCTGTGGATGGAGGAATGGATTGAGGGCAATCGTGCCCATCGCATGAAACTCGACCATGGCCCCTGGAACCGTGAAAAAATCCTGCGACGTGGTACCAAGCATGTTGCCTGGATCGTCTTCGCTTTATGGACCGGCTTCACTTTTACTGCCTACTTTACTCCGGCACATGAATTAGCCGCCCATACACTTAACCTTACGCTCGGCCCATGGGAAAGCTTCTGGATTCTGTTCTACGGCTTTGCCACCTATGGTAACGGCGGGCTGCTGCGTGAGCAGGTCTGCAAATACATGTGCCCCTATGCACGTTTTCAGAGTGCCATGTTCGACAAGGACACCCTCATCATTTCCTATGATGAAGAACGTGGAGAACCCCGTACCAGCGCCAAAAAGGCCAAAGCGAACGGCAACACCGGAGACTGTGTCGACTGCACCCTCTGTGTCCAGGTCTGCCCGGTCGGCATCGATATACGCGACGGACTGCAATACGAATGTATCGCCTGTGCGGCCTGCATTGATGCCTGCGATTCAGTCATGGACAAAATTAATCGTCCACGTGGACTGGTCAAATACACCACCCACCACGCTCTGCATGGCCAGGGCACGCATTTTCTCAGGCCGCGCACCATTGGCTATGGCTTGATCTGGGCCACCCTGTGTATCGGATTGCTGATCGCCCTCTTTATGCGCAGCCCGATGGAACTGGACGTAGTGCGTGATCGCAATGCCCTCTATCAACGTATCGGCCCCAATGTCGAAAACGTATACACCCTGCATATCACCAACAAATCCGACCTGGCCTATCGTTTCTCGGTTTCCATTGAGGACATGCCCGGTGCCAGCTTTCATCCTCCCATCGCCGAGTTCATGATCGAGAGTCGCGGCAAGCAACAACTGCCCGCCCGCATACGTGTGCCCGCTGAAAACCTGCAGCCCGGCGTCAATGACATCGACATTGTCATTACACGTCTTGGTGAGAATAAACCCGTTACAGAAACAGCCAAGGCTCGTTTCTTTGCCCCCTTTGAACTTCCCTCCGGAGCCATGCCATGAATAACAGTAAAGAATCTAAACATTGGTACCAGGAGCCTCTCGCCATCATGGTATTCGCCATCCCGGCAATGACCGTTGTGGCCGGACTGCTGACGGTATGGATCGCCACGCAAGGGGCCGATGTATCCGTCAGGGATGACCTCAACCGCTTTGGCATGACCACGCAGGTCGAGTCCTCCCCGTGAGTGAGCGTTGCCGCCACTGCTCCGAACCCATCCCCCGGATGCGGCTCAACCTGCTGGAGCCTTCTTGCGGTTATTGCTGTACCGGCTGCGAAGCCGCGGCGGCCTTTGCCTCTGAACATAATGATTCTTTTAACGAGTACAACAGTCCAGAAATCCTGCAAACACTGGCACTGCAAAATGCCGAGGGGGCCCATGAAGCTGACGTATTGGTAGAAGGCATCCGATGCGGCGCCTGTGCGGCGGATATCGAAAAAAGACTCCGCGGTAATGCAGGCCTTTATAGCGTCAATGTGAACGCACATAACCGCATTGTGACCCTGCGCTGGAATCAGGCCCAGATACCCTTCAGCCACATCCTCAAGTGCATAGCCGAAGGTGGCTATCAGCCCCATCCTCTGCCCCTGGATGCCGGGCTCGGTGACCTGCGCAGCGATGACCGCCGCGCCATGCTACGTCTGGGACTGGCAGGCCTGGGCACCATGCAGGTCATGATGCTCTCGCTTGGACTGTATCTGGGCCCGGAATATGGTCTTAGCGGCGACATCCGTCAGCTTCTGGTGTGGGCATCCATGCTACTGGCCACACCCGTCATCCTTTATGCAGGACAACCTTTTTTCAGTGGTGCCTTCAACGACCTGCGCCATTGGCGAGTCGGCATGGACGTGCCCGTGGCCCTGGCTGTGGCCGCCGCATTCACCATGAGCGTGGTGCATGCAATTAACGGTCAGGGAGAAATCTGGTTCGACTCTGCCTGCATGTTTGTTTTCTTCCTGTCACTGGGGCGGCACATGGAAGCTTCTGGCAGACGGCGTGCCCAACAAGGACTGCAAGCGTTAGTGGCTGTGCAACCACAGAATGTCACCGTGGTTGACGGTGATACCACCCGGGTCATTCCCACCGACAAACTGAAAGTTGGCATGACCTTACTGGCCCGCCCCGGAGAAACCATAGCGGCTGATGGCGTTGTACTGCATGGCACATCGCAGGTAGACGAGTCCCTGCTCACGGGCGAATCCACGCCCCTCAACCGTGGTGCCAACAGTGAAGTACTGGCCGGGAGCGTTAACCTCGATCAGGCACTGGAAATTCGCGCCGACAAAGTCGGTGCAGACACCACCCGAGCTCACCTGTTACGCCTGCTGCGCCGGGCCGAGACTCGCAAACCGGCAACCGCCCGAATAGCAGATCGGGTAGCCGGTCATTTTGTATTGGCGGTGCTGGCCATTGCCTCAATCACCGCCCTGGTATGGGCACAGCTGGATCCGAACAGGGCCTTTGAAATCACACTGGCCGTGTTGGTCGTTACCTGCCCTTGTGCCCTGTCACTGGCCACTCCGGCCAGTATGTCAGCGGCAGCCGCGGCTCTGGCCCGTAAAGGCCTGCTGGTCACCCGCAGTCATACACTGGAAACACTGGCAAACATCACTGATGTGGTCTTCGATAAAACCGGCACACTGACCGAGAGCACTCTGGAAGTCGATGAAGTCATCGCATCATCACACTGGACACGTGAGCATATTCTGGCCATGGCCGCACGCATGGAACGGGATCACACACACCCTATTGCCGAGGCGCTTCGTGCCTATACACCCGATCAATGCAAACCGCTAAAAACCCGATGGGAAGCCGGTCGTGGCATCAGTGCAATCATGGGGGGGCGTCTATATGAACTGGGCTCACCCACCCTCTTACTAGGTTATACATCGACCAGGCCCTATGAAGGGTCACATTCGCAACACACCTGGCTCGTACTTACCGAGGATGAAAACCCTATTGGCTGGGTTGGCCTGCGTGCAGGCATTCGTCCGGAAGCACGGCAGGCGATTGCTGATCTGAAAGAGGCCAACCTGCAGATCCATCTTATGTCCGGTGACGATAATGAAGCGGTCGCAGACGTCGCCTTGCAACTGCAGATAGAAAACGCCAAGGGCAGAATGCTACCGGATGACAAGCTGGACGCAGTTGAAAAGCTTCGAGAAAATGGTGCCTCTGTACTCATGGTAGGTGACGGCCTGAATGATGCCCCGGTACTGGCGGGTGCGGATGTCTCCATTGCCATGCATGCAGGTGCAGCTCTGGCACAGGCCAGTGCAGACGCAGTGCTACTTACTGGTAACCTCCTGGCACTGAATGAAGCCCGCACTCTGGCTCTGAAGGCACGTCGTATATTGCGTCAGAACATGAGCTGGGCCATTGCCTATAACGCACTGGCATTACCCCTTGCCGTAACCGGCCTGCTCACCCCCTGGCTCGCAGCGCTAGGCATGTCACTTAGCTCCATGCTGGTAGTGGGTAATGCACTGCGGCTATTACGATCATCAAAAAACAAGCGCGCAACATCGCCAAAGTCTCACGATGGCAAAAACCAAGCAAACCCGTCATTCCGACAAACCGAACATTATCCCTCCCTGTCATTCCGACTGAGCGAACAAAGTGAACGATTGGATGAATCTCAACCGTTGATATCTCTCCACTCACTACGTTCGGTCGAGATGACGAAGACCCTGCCCAAAACAGGAACACCTTCATGAACGCCCTCTACTTACTGATCCCGCTCAGCCTGGTACTGGTATCCATTGCGGTGACTATCTTCATCTGGGCCGTCAACAACGGCCAGTTCGACGATCTGGACTCACCCGCCTGGCGAATTCTCGAAGACGACGACGAAATCGAGACACATGATCCACCTGCCTGACCTGACCTTCATCTCGGCCTTGCTGGCTGGCATGCTCAGCAGCGCCCACTGCATGGCCATGTGTGGCGCGTTGTCACTGGCGGGCCATTCTTCGGGCTCGCAGCAATCAAGCGGCCTACTACTCGCTATTTATCATGCCGGCCGCCTGTTTTCCTACAGCCTGATCGGAGGTCTTGCCGGCGCCACTGGCGGCTTTCTGCTTGCACAGACCTGTAGCGATGAAGTAATTGCCCTATGGCCGAGGGTAACCGCCAATATCGCACTCATTGGTATCGCGCTGGCCATGCTGACCGGATGGTCAGGCATGGAACGATTTGCCCAGCAGTTTCTGCCACCATGGCGACGACTCATGCCCGTCACACAACGACTGCGTCAATCGTCAGGGTTGA
>JBFJXR010000038.1:0-27123 GCA_041622995.1 Nevskiales bacterium | reverse complement strand
GTCGGCTGCGTTTTCAGCCTTGCCCTTTGATCATCTGATATTTACCGGCTCTGGCCGTATCGGCAAACTCATCATGCGGGCTGCCAGTGAAAATCTGACGCCTGTGACCCTGGAGCTGGGTGGTAAATCCCCGGCTCTTGTGCATCCCTCCTATTCACATGAATCGGCTGCCGATCGCATACTTTCCGGCAAGTTCTGGAATGCCGGTCAGACCTGTGTGGCACCTGACTATGCACTCGTGCAGCAGGATCGTCTTGATGAATTCATGCAGCAGGGCGAGCAGGTGTTGGCTCGCCGTTACAAGACACTGGTCGGCAACCCTGACTACACTTGCGTGATCAACGAGCGGGCCTATGAGCGCTTCGAGAGTCTGGTCAAGGATGCTGAAGCCAAGGGTGCAACAGTGCTACAGGTGAATCCTGCCAAGGACGACTGCAACGCGACCAACCGGGTATTTCCACCGACCTTGGTGACGAATGTGTCGGATGACATGCAGATCATGCAGGAAGAAATCTTTGGCCCCATCCTGCTGGTCATTCCGTATAAAACTTTCAGTGAAGCACTGGATTACATCAACGATCGCGACCGGCCGCTGGCGCTTTATTACTTCGACAGAGACAAGAGTCGCGTTAACAAGGTGCTGAATGAGACCACTTCAGGCGGTGTGACGGTTAACGATACGATCTTCCACCTGCCGCAAAACAACCTGCCGTTTGGCGGCGTCGGGCCCAGTGGCATGGGGGCTTATCACGGCATCGACGGCTTCGAGACTTTCTCGAAAAAGAAAGGCGTGTTCCTGCAAAGCCGTCTGGTGGGCTGGTTCCTGAGTATTGTGCTCAAACCGCCATATAACAGTTTGTCCGATGCGTTTATCAAGTTGTTGATTTTCCGACGCTCGAAGCAGGTGGATTAAACCCTGTCATTGCGAGCGCAGCGAAGCAATCTCCGAGCTCACAATTCATGAAAATATCTGATTTCTTTCAGTAAAACCAGCCGCGCGAGCCCTGTTCCGTCATTCCGAGTGAATGAAGTGAATCGAGGAATCCCGACTATAGAGATTCCTCTAATCGCAATTGAATGGCTCCGTCGGAATGACGATGCTTAAAGATCAAAAACCGCCGTCACCGGCGCATGATCCGAAGGCCGCTCCCAGCGACGGGGCTCAAGATCAACCCGACAATCAGTGCAGGTGGCGTTCAGGGCTTCACTGGCCAAAAGATGATCAATTCGCAGTCCCAGATTACGACGGAAACCCGCAGATCGATAATCCCACCAGGTAAAGCGTTCCTTGTTACCCTCATCCGCACTGTCGCCATGCTCAAAGCGTGCCCAGGTATCAGTCAGGCCAAGGTCTATCAGCCCCTGCAGGGCGGCACGTTCCTTCGGTGAGCAGAGAATATTGCCTTCCCACTGATCCGGGTCGTAAGTGTCATCACTGTTCGGGGCAATGTTGTAGTCGCCGACCACGATCAACTTTTCATGTTTCTTAACAGCGTCGCTGACATAAGCATGCAGCGCTTCCAGCCATCCAAGCTTGTAAACGTACTTCTCTGAGTCGACTGCCTGTCCATTCGGCACATAACAGTTAATCACATGCACGCCATTTATCGTGGCTGCTATCACACGTTTCTGTTCGTCCTCATAGTTGGGGATATCAAAAGCCACATCTTCCAGCGAATGCGGACTGATGATGGCAACACCGTTATAAGTTTTCTGACCGTTAAATTCCACATTGAAACCGGCAGCTTCAATCTCTGCCTGCGGGAACTTCTCATTGGTCATCTTCGTTTCCTGCAATGCGAGTGCATCCACAGGGTTGGTTTTCAGCCATTCCAGCACATGCGGCAGACGTACATTCAGAGAGTTTACGTTCCAGGTAGTGATTTTCATGCCGCGTCCTCTAGTAATCCACTATGTCTAAGAAGTGGGTCTATCGATGGCTCACGTCCACGGAAATCCACGAATAATTCCATAGCCTCCGCACTGCCGCCACGGCTAAGTATTTTGTCGCGGAAGCGGGCACCCGTCTCGACATTGAAAATACCTTCTTCCTCGAAGGCTGAGAAGGCATCGGCGGACAGGACTTCAGCCCATTTGTAGCTGTAGTAACCCGCGGCGTAGCCGCCTGCGAATATATGTCCGAAGCTGTTCGGGAATCTGTTGAAGTCAGGAGTGGGCATCACGCTGACTTCGTCGCGTACTTTTTTCAGTGTCTCCAGTATCTGGCCGCCTTTGGCAGGGTCATAGTCCTGGTGCAGCTGGAAGTCGAATAATGAGAGTTCAATCTGACGCACCATCATCAGCGCTGCATGGAAGTTGCGGGTGCTGTTCAAGCGATTAAACAGGTCGTCCGGCATGGTTTCGCCCGTTTCGTAGTGTCGGGCAAAGAGGTCGAGGGCTTCTTTTTCCCAGCACCAGTTTTCCAGGAACTGGCTGGGCAGTTCGACTGCATCCCATGACACGCCGTTAATGCCGGCCACATCGGCATAGTCGATCTGTGTGAGCATGTGATGCAGGCCATGACCAAATTCGTGGAACAGGGTGGTGACCTCGTTATGTGTGAGCAGTGCGGGCTTGTCGCCCACCGGCGGGGTGAAGTTACAGGTCAGGAAAGCGACCGGTAATTGCGGGCCTGATTCTGTCGTGCGGCGACCCTGGCAATCATCCATCCATGCACCGCCGCGCTTCGCTTCCCGGGCATAGGGGTCGAGATAGAAATGCCCGGCGGTACTGCCATCACTGGCAATAACGCGATAGGCGGTTACATCCTTATGCCAGACAACAATATCCGGTGTGGCTTCGAAGCTCACGCCAAACAGGCGTTGTGCGACTTCGAATAATCCCTGAATGACAGACGGCGCGGGAAAGTAGGGGCGCAGCTCCTCGTCCGACAGGTCATAACGGGCTTTACGGAGTTTCTCCCCGTAATAGCCGCTGTCCCAGGGCTGGAAGTCTTCCAGACCATCGAGGTCATTGGCGAAGGCCTTGAGTTCCTCCAGTTCCAGTTTGGCCCTGGATTTACTCCGCGTCGCGAGGTCTCGCAGGAAGCTGGTGACCTGACTGGTTTCGCTGGCCATTTTAGTGGCCAGTGAGCGTTCTGCATAGTTGTTGAATCCCAGCAGCAGAGCCGCTTCGTGCCGCAATGCCAGGATTTCTTCCATGGTGTCATGATTGTTCCAGCGGTTGGCATGTGGCCCCTGATCCGAGGCGCGTGTGGCAAAAGCGGTATACATTTCTTCGCGAAGATTTCTGTCCTCTGCGTAGGTCATGACGGCGTGATAACTGGGAAAGTCGAGGCCGATCATCCAGCCATCAAGCTCCTTGGACTGGGCTTTCTGCTTTGCCATGCCTAACACAGATTCTGGCAGGCCGGCCAGTTGTTTTATATCTGTGTAGTGCTGGCTCCATGCATCCGTGGCATCCAGCAGGTTTTCCTCAAATTTGGTACTGAGTTCAGACAGCCTTTGCTGGATGGTCTTGAAACGTTCCTGCTCGGCTTTGGGCAAGGCAATACCGGAGAGTCTGAAATCTCGTAATGCGTTGTTGATTACTTTTTGCTGTGCAGGCTCAAGGCCGGAAAAAGCATCTGATTGTTGAATGGCGGTATAGGCGTTAAACAGTCCCTGGTGCTGGCCCAGTTCAGTACTGTATTCGCTGATTAGCGGCAGGCAGCTGTTGTACGCATCGCGCCATTCCTTCGTGTTGGTGACGCTATTGAGGTGGCCAACCGGGGCAAATGCCCGGTGCAGACGATCATCCAGAGTCTCGATAGGCCGGATGAAATTATCCCAGTCAGATGCGCCGGTTTCCTTTGTAAGTCTTTCTATCGCGGCGCGATTATCGGCCAATACCTGCGTGATGGCGGGCTCGGCATGCTCTGGCAGGATACGGTCAAACGGGGGCAGGTCATTCGCACACTGGCGGTCGGCATATTCTAGTATCGGGTTGCTCATGAAAGGTCTTCAGGTCGGTATTCAGTGGGTGGGCAACGTTAGCACATTGGCCCTTTGGGTTACTTAAGGTTTATATGAGGCCGCGGGTGGTCAACATCAAGGTCAGACTGCCAATACCGGTGAGGAAAACCAGAAGCATGGCTCCGGATTTCCATCGATAGCGACGGGTGATTTCTTCCTGGCTTTTGGTCGAAATGATGAAATCTTTTTCATTCGCAGGCTTGGATAGAATGTGCAGACCGGGTGCAATGGCCCGTTCCAGTTGTGCTTCGCGAACGCGTTTCAGGGCTACTCGGCGGGCGGCTTCCCATTCACGACTATCGATTTCTCCATTGTTGTCGACGTCAAACCGCTTTAGCAGTCTGTCGTGATCCTGTTTCCATTCTCGCATCAGGGCACTGACCTCTGAGCCTTCATCAAAATGCCCGTCTGAGGCACGCTGGGTACGGAACAGCCCAAGTGCGTAAATATGTTCGTCCGGTTTAATCAGGTGTTCGTGGTAACGATAGCTTGAAAACATGCTGAACCCACCAGCCCCCGGCCCCTTGCTCGGCCAGCGACTGCGGCCATACCATTGTTTTTTCACGCTGGGATGTACTTCAGCACCCTCAGGGTCGATCAGACAGCCGCCCGTTTCATCTTCCAGCATAAACAGGCTGTCAGAAGTTTTGGTTTCTACCACTTGCCAGTGGGTTTTCTTGTCGCGCACGACCTTCTTCTCAATGATAAAGTGCCACCAGATACACTGGGTATTGGTGAGTGGGGCAATAATCGGAAGGTTTTCCAATTGACTGGCCTGACCTTCCAGTTCTACAAATCCCTGCGATGCAGAACGTATCAGGGAAGTGGGCGTGTCTTCGATCAGCCGTGCTTTACCGCTGTTGCGGATAAAGGCGTATAGAGACCATGGCGTTGCGACGCCCAGTACCGCACAGAAAAAATAGTATTCATTTTGATCTGCTGAAAGTATCAGATCAATCGCAAATTCGATCATCAAGTGGGGTTAGCCAAAGAGTGATTTGATGTCGACATCGCTGGTTTTTTCTTCGCTGAATTCAAGCAGGTCAGCTTCGACAAATTTGAAGAAACGGGCGATCAGCACGTCCGGGAACTGCTCTATGCGTACATTGTTGGCATTCACGCTTTCATTATAAAACTCGCGCCGGTCGGCAATATTGTCTTCCAGCCCGCTGATGCGTGCCTGCAGATGCTGAAAGGTCTCGTTGGCCTTGAGTTCCGGGTAGGCTTCAGCCACGGCAAACAACTGACCCAGACCCATACGCATGGCAGATTCAGCCTTGCCCACGCCTTTGACATCACCCGCCTGACGCGCCGAGTGGGCAGCCGAGCGAGCTTCCATAATCTGCACCAGGGCAGACTTTTCATAGTCCATATATTGCTTGCAGGTCTCGACCAGTTTCGGGAGCTCGTCATGGCGCTGGCGTAGCAGCACATCAATGTTGCTCCAGGCCTTGCTCACACCGTGTTTCAGCCGCACCAGATTGTTGTAAATCATGATGGCATACAGTACGAGCGCGACTAAGCCGCCAAGCAGGACATAGTTCATGATGGTGCCTGTATCGATGTCGTTCATGTATCCTCTCCGGTTCCTGATTTGTTAAGTGTTCTTGGAGTTGCGTAATGACGCAAGTCTCGTTTGATCTGATTGTAATCGGTGGCGGCAGCGGTGGCATTGCTACGGCGCGTCGTGCTGCACAGTATGGTGCCAAAGTAGCCGTAATTGAAGACAACCTGCTGGGAGGCACCTGCGTCAATGTGGGCTGTGTGCCCAAAAAGCTGATGTGGCATGCCGCAGGTTTTGCCGAGGGCTTTCACAGCAGCGAGGGTTATGGGTTCCAGGTTGACGGCTGGTCACTCGACTGGGAAAAGCTGGTAGAAAGACGCGAGGCTTATCTGCGTCGACTGAATGGCATCTATGCCAGTAATCTGGATAAGGACGAGGTTACGCTTTATCAGGGTCAGGCAAAGTTCACAGACCGGAATGTCGTGGCCGTAAATGATCATCAGCTTACTGCGCCGCATATTCTGATTGCCGCCGGCGCCCGTCCTGTTTGGCCCGAGGTGCCGGGTGCTGCGCTGGGCATGGATTCCGATGGCTTTTTTGCATTGGAGCAGCAGCCCAAAAGGGTTGTGGTCGTGGGCAGTGGTTACATAGCAGTGGAACTCAGTGGCCTGTTGCAGGCGCTGGGTACTGAAGTGCAGTTGCTGCTTCGGCGTGATCATATGCTGCGGGAATTCGACCCCATGCTTGGTGGGCATCTCATGGAATTGATGCGTGCTGATGGTGTGCAGGTGCATACCAAAACCGAAGTGGAGCGTATCGATGAGGTGGATGGCGGTCTGCAGATCACACTGAAAAACGACAAAGGTGTTCTGGAGGCAGATGCCCTGATCTGGGCGATTGGCCGTGAGCCCAACACGCATGCCCTGAATGTCGAAGCGACCGGACTGGAACTTGATACCCGTGGTGCAATTGTGAGTGATCGCTATGAGAATACCGCGGTTAAGGGCATTTATGCCGTGGGGGATGTCACGGGCAAGCCCGCATTAACGCCGGTTGCAATTGCTGCGGGTCGTCGCCTGGCTGATCGCCTGTTTGGTGGGCAGATTGATCGTCATCTCGATTATGACAATATTCCGACCGTGGTCTTCAGTCATCCACCTATTGGTACAGTGGGCCTGAGTGAGCCGCAGGCAAGAGAGAAATTCGGCGATGCTGTAAAAATCTACCAGTCACAGTTCAATGCCCTGCAATATGGCTTGCTGGACGAAAAGCGCGCTACCCGTATGAAGATGATTGTAACGGGTGATGATGAGCGGATTGTCGGTCTGCATGTCATCGGTGAAGGTGCAGACGAAATGACGCAGGGCTTTGCCGTCGCGCTCAAGATGGGTGCCACCAAGCAGGACTTTGATGACACCATTGCCATTCACCCGACATCATCAGAAGAATTCGTCACGATGCGCTAGTACAGCGCGCTGATCTGCTAAAATTGCACGCCAGTTGAAACCCAGGTTAAAGCCCAATCGGAGTTAATGCTCATGAGTACCCGTCTAGTTTTATTGCGTCATGGTCAGAGCCAGTGGAATCTTGAAAACCGCTTTACCGGCTGGGTTGATGTGGATATCACGGAGCAGGGGGCTGCCGAGGCCAAACAGGCCGGCGAATTGCTCAAGGCTGAAGGTTTCGAGTTTGATCTGGTGTTTACCTCGGTGCTCAAACGCGCCATCCGCACCATGTGGACAGTGCTCGATGAGCTGGATCAGATGTGGGTGCCGGTCACACGGTCATGGCGCCTGAACGAGCGTCATTACGGTGGACTGCAGGGCCTGAACAAGGCCGAAACAGCAGCGAAACATGGTGATGAGCAGGTTACTATCTGGCGTCGCAGCTTTGATATTCCACCGCCGGAGATGAGTCAGGATGACCCTGAGCATCCCTGTCATGATCGTCGTTATGCACATCTCGACCCGCATCTTCTACCGGGCGCCGAGTCACTGAAACTGACGCTGGATCGCGTATTGCCGTATTGGGACGATGCTATCGTGCCGCATATTCATGATGGCAAGACCGTGCTCATCGTGGCGCATGGCAACAGTCTGCGCGCATTGGTGAAATACCTGGACAACATTTCTGATGAAGACATCATCGGTGTAAACATCCCGACCGGCGTGCCACTGGTTTATGAGCTTGGCGAAGGGCTGGAGGTATTGTCCAAGGGGTATCTGGGTGATGCTGAAGCTATTAAGGCAGCAGCGGAAGCTGTGGCCAATCAGGCAAAGGGTTAAATCGGATCACACAAAGCCGCTGTCGCATCTTGATATGGCTGCGTAGACTTCGCGTCATTTCGACCGAACGAAGAGAGTGGAGAAATCTGGATCTGTGAGATTTCTCGGCTGCGCCCGGAATAACAGGATGTTTGTTGGCTCGGCCAATTAGCCGAGTATGCCGCCCACCCGTTCCTTCCACGCATGCAGGTGGTTGAGTTCTTCAGAGGGCTTGGCTTTCACCCAGCCTGAAAAATTGCAGGTCACGAATGCATCGATGTCTGCCTGAGTGAGGGTTTCCCCCACGATGAACTGACGCCCTTCCAGATGTTCGTTGAGGTCATTAAACAGTAGCGGCAGGCGTTTTCTACCGCGCTCGGCGAGCTCCGGAATCTGTTCGAGATTGACTGGCCCAGGCAGGGCACGGTGCTTCATGCCGGGGCTTGAATTGCGCAGCGCTTCAGCTACTGCAGTAAATCCTTCCGTGAATATCCGATGCATCCAGTTCACGACCTGCGCACGCTCAAGATCGTTGCTGCCGAATACCGGTCTTTCGGGGAACTGGCTATCCAGATAAAGGCAGATGGCAATCACTTCTGAAAGGCAGGTACCGTCGTCTAAAACCAGTGCTGGCACCGTGCAGCGGGGATTGATGCTGCGGAAGGGCTCTTTCAGTTGTTCACCTGACATGATGTCGACGGATTCTGTATCGAGCTCAACACCCTTGTATTGCAGCATGAGTTTTACGCGTTCTGGGCTAGGGGCACCGGGGTAAATATAGAGCTTCATGTTGTGTATCGCTTTAAGGATATTGTAGTGATTCTGCACTCGAATCAATTGAAATAAAAGACATTAATGCTGGCGCAGTGACCATGTGGGTTGACCGGCCTTGATCAGCCCATGCTGTATGAGCCATGCGCTTGCATCCTCGGCATCCTGCTCAAACCAGGCCTTTGCCGAGCCAAGCCTGAAGCTATATCCCCATGCATCCATATCTGTCCACATTCTTTCTACACTCATTTCGGGCAGAAAGTTGGATAACAGTATCTGTAAGTAACAGACGCCATTTTCCTCATCGTAATCTCCCCCTGCATTGGTGTTAAGTCCGGAGCGTCGTTCTGCATCCATGCAAATATAGTGACAGGCCTCGTGCAGAATGGAATGTATCGGGGTGTCGGTGCGCGCGTAGAGACGGTTCTCAATCAGGCCAGCTTCTTCATCACCCCAGAAGCTGCCGGGAATCTCAATACCATCTTCACTGACCACAAGTTCCAGACCATAACGATCGAGCAGATGAATGAGATGTTTTAAATCGACATCCGGCAGACGCAATACCCCAGGCATGCAGGTTGCCGTCTCAGCCATGAGTGCGGATGCCTTTAGCTATGGCAGTAAGTAATCCAAGTGCTGCCAGACTGCAGACGATCAACGGTCCAGCTGGGAGGTCCAGTGCCAGTGATAAGAAAAGTCCGAGTAGATAGCCAAGTCCACCGATAAGATACCCCAGCATCAGGCCGCTGCGTTGAGGTAGCGATTGCACAGCCAGCGCCGGCAGAATGAGGCTGGCAAAAACCAGGAATACACCGATCAGCTGTACCGAGGCTGTGATGGCAATGGCAAACAGGAAGTAGAACAGGCGCTGACGCTGAGCTGGAAGAAGTGCCCAGACGCCTAATACCAGTGCGAGACTCAGGGTCAGGGGTATGAGTTGATCAAATGATACCCAGAGAATCTGCCCTGCCAGTAGGCGATGTAATTGCTCGGCACCATGGGGGTCATGTGAGAGCACCAGCAGGGCTGCAGAGGCAGAGACTACATACAGGCTGCCGATAATGGCTTCCTGAAGTCTGGGCCAGCGTTTTTCTGTCCAGGCCAGCAATACGGCTGCCAACAGGGCAGAGCCGATGGCAATGCCCTGGCCATATCCACTTTCGCCAATCAGATGCAGTGCATGGGCCACCACTACACCCAGTGCTGCAACCTGGGCAATACACAGGTCAATGAATATGATGCCGCGTCTGAGAACTTCCCGTCCCAGCAGCACATGGCTGGCCACCACCAGCAGGCCAGCGGCCAGTGGCGGCCCGATCAGCGCCCAATCGAAATGCATCAAGGGCTGGCCGCCTGCAACAGGCGTTCGATAGTGATATCAAACAGTGCGAACAGGTCTCCGCTGCCTGCCACGCCGCCTACTGTGAATGGCAGCTCGGCGATGGGCAGTCCACTGCGTTCTGCCAGCCATTCAGCAGGGCGCCGGGGGTAGTAGGCGGCGCGCAGAATCATGCGGGCCGGGGTGGACTTGAGAGTTGCCAGCAGGGACTGAAGGTGTCCGGCACTGGGTGGAATGCCGGGCTTGGCTTCCAGTGTGGCCACCTCGCGCATTCCCAGCCACTGGTAAAGATAGCTCCAGCCCTTGTGGTCACTGACAACAGGTACATCCCTGAGAGGAGCGGCCAGTGATTCCCAGCGCTTGATAGCAGACTGCCAGCGTTGGCTGAAGTCCTGCTGCCGCTGTTTGTAGAAGATGGCGTTGGCAGGATCTATCTCAACCAGTCTCTGAGATAATGCGACGGCAATCCTGCTGATGTTGTGTGGGTTGTTCTGGATATGCGGGTTGCCATAGGGATGCACATCACCCTGTGTCCGGTCCAGCTTGCCGGGGATATCCAGCATGTCCACAAACTGACTGGCCTCAAAAAGCCCGGGTTTACCTGTCTGAACTTTGGGGTTGTTGGCCCTTGTCTGCAGCACAGGAAGCCAGCCGAGTTCCAGTTCGGCACCTGTGCATACGGCAAGGTCAGCGCTACGCATGCGGGCGATCAGGCCCGGACGGGCCTGCACCAGATGTGGATCCTGCAGGGCGGTGGTGGCACTGTAGACATCCACTTTCTCACCCCCGAGTTCGCTGCTCAGTGCGGCCCATTCCGGTTCACAGGCGAAGATTTTTATACTGGCCTGTGCGGGTAACCCGGCAGTCATGAGTAGGGTAGCCACAATGATCTTGAACATCCCGAGACGTCCAGACCCTTTTGCCGGGACGCGCCGTAAACCCATCCATGGGGGCTCGATGGCCGCGTCCATGCGGCCAACGGTCCCGGCAAAATGGTCTGAAAGTCTCTTACGGGTCCTGGTATTCCAGTACATCAAAACTGATGCGCCGGATGAGCGCCCAGACTGTGAATGTATTGCAGGATGACCTGATTGTCGGGGTCGTTGTCCTGACGTGATTCATCCCTGTTGAACTGCAACCGGAAACGACTGAACTCACTGCGGGAATAATCGGCCATGATTGAGCTTCGTTCAGCACGCCCGTCATCGTCTTCAAGTTCAGACAGAATAGTTCCGGCGACTGGATTGGAGACTTGATTGTCCGCATTCAGGCGTCCATAACGCAGTCCAGCACGCCAACGCGGCATGAACTGGTAGATGCCTTGAATATAGAAACCGTTCTGAGTGCCCTGATAATCACTCTGGTCGCCAGATTGCAGGTCTTCCACCTGACCAGACTCTTCACGATCAAAGTATTCAAAGTGCAAGGCAAAATTCCGGTTCCTGGAATTGCCATTAGGTGCCCATTTATACACGGCATCGACAACATTCAAATGGCTGCTTCCAGTGAAACCGTGAACCGGGGTGCCCTCGTCTTCAACTTCGCGAAGTTCCGCATCTGCCTCGAACCGGGAATAACCAAGACGCCACGAACTGCTGGCACTCAGGTCACCACCGATGCGTGCAAAAGCCGTCCAGCTGTTGATTCCATCGCCACTGTCGTTGGCAGGGTAGCCGATGCCACGTAATGCTTCGGCACCGAATTCCATGAACAGATCCGTAGGTGCCAGCCAGCGGACCTGTATGCCATCGTCCCGTAATTTGTTCGCCAGCATGGCGCGGTAAACCAGGGGTGCGTCGGCAAAATCCCAAGCATGGCTGTGTTGACGATTCTGGTAACCGATATCGGAAAAGAA
Organism: Nevskiales bacterium; assembly: GCA_041622995.1. GTDB lineage: Bacteria > Pseudomonadota > Gammaproteobacteria > Nevskiales > CAJXLF01 > CAJXLF01. The sequence continues at coordinate 15,416 of JBFJXR010000038.1, read as the reverse complement.
ACGACCAAATTTGACGCCCAGTCCATAGGGGAGCGAAAGGGTCTCAAGATAGGCTTCTTCAACGACAACCTCTGTTTCGCCAGCCTCGTCTTCAAAAGCAACGGTTGCCCAGCCGCGAAACATGTCGTCCACGGCGGCCTCCAGGGAAAGTTCGGATTCGCCCAGGCTGAACCCCTTGCTGCGGAACTCGGTTTCCGGACCCAAAAGGAAGCCGGGGATACTGGCCTCTTCTGCAGAACTGAAATCGGTATAACTGCCTTGCAGAATCAGGCTTATTTTAGGATTGAAACTGCTGCTTGCCGTGTTTTCTGGCTGGGCATTTGCAGGGGTTGTTATGGCTATCGGCAAGACCGCAGCGCAAATAATAATACGACGTAAAAAATTCATGAATATCTCCGTTGAACTGGATGCAGACGCATTTCGCCTGCTGATTGAGTGTCAGTTACAACGAAGTGGGTGGCGCGCGGATTCTGGTCTGCGGTAGTGAGGCATCGACTGTAGGGAGGGCTGCTGCCTGTAAGGGGGCCAGGTCAGCCTGTGCATCGATCGTGACTATCGGGGAGCTATGCTGAGCCTGCTCCAGATTCTGTACCTGGATACAGATAGCACAAAGCGCGTCGTCAGCCTGGTTGTTCGTATGCTCTGCCGCATGCGCAACAGTGAGCCATTGACCGGCGAGCAAGGCCAGTGCAAGTAGCATCCATAAGGGCTGAGGGCGTTTCATAGCTGCAAGAGTATACGCATTTTCCTCGCCTCAACAACACATGGCCGGTATCCTTGCGCCATGAATCGTCAATTTACGAAAATGCATGGCCTGGGGAATGATTTCGTGGTGTTTGATGCCACGCAACAGCCCCTGACCCTGTCTGCGGGTCAGGCCCAACTGATCGCGGACAGGCGCTTTGGTGTGGGTTGCGATCAGATACTCATCGTCGAGCCGGCACCGGATGATTCGGCTGATTTTCTGTACCGGATTTTTAATGCCGATGGCTCGGAAGTTTCGCAATGCGGCAATGGCGCTCGCTGCTTTGCCCGTTTCGTGCGAGATCAGGGGCTGATCGACCGGGATGAGATTCGTGTGGTTACTCATGCGGGACCGATGCTGCTTAATTTGCTGGCTGATGGGCAGGTCACGGTAAATATGGGTGTGCCGCGCCTTGAGCCGGCGGATATTCCTTTTATAGCGGATAGCCGTAGTCATACCTATCAACTGGAAGTGAATGGGAAATTACTGTCAATTGCCGCCCTGAGCCTGGGTAATCCACATGCAGTTCTGATTGTGGATGATGTGGAGACAGCGCCAGTGGCCAGTATGGGTCCGTTAATTGAATCGCACCCGCGCTTTCCTGAACGTGTAAACGCGGGTTTTCTGCAGGTGCTGGGTTCCGGGCATGGTCGCTTGCGTGTATTCGAACGTGGTTCCGGTGAAACGCTGGCCTGTGGCAGCGGCGCATGCGCAGCCATCGTGGCCGGTCGGCAACAGGGTTTGTTTGGCGAACAGGTCGAACTTGAACTGAGAGGCGGTATACTTCAGTTGTCCTGGGCAGGCGAGGGCGAACCGGTCATGATGACGGGTCCCGCGACGACTGTCTTTGAGGGAGTTATTGACCTAGACCTGGCATAAGCCAGGCAGAAAAAGCGAGACATGAATGAGTGAGACACCTTCTGAGCAAATCATTGCTTCAGATATTACCGAAGAGGCCGTGATGGCCTATCTTCGTGAGCACAGCGACTTTTTTGAACAGCATCCCGAGATGCTTGAACATCTGGCGCTCAAACACCCGAGCGGTAAAGCGGTCTCCTTGATTGAACGTCAGATTGAGGTTATACGCAGCCGCAATCACCAGTTACAACAGCGTCTGGCCGGGTTGCTGGAAACCGCACGCGAGAATGAAACCCGAGTCTGGCATCTGAACAGCCTTGCGCGCGTGTTAATTCATGCCGAGTGCCCGGCGGATGTGGTGAAGGGCCTGAAAACAGGTCTGGCCCGTGACTTCGGGGTGGATGCACTTTTCCTGGGTATAAAAATCAATGGCGACAATACCCCGGACGAGGCGCCTGTAAAGTATTTGCGCTACATGACCAGCGAGGACCCTGTATTGCTGGCACAGGAAAACTTCTTCCGCATGGGGCAGGTCGAATGTGGTCCGATAGCGGCTGACCTGGCCGAGCAACTGTTCCCCAGCTGGGACACCGAGAAGCCTTTGCGTTCCTTGGCACTGGTGCCACTGGGCAAACCGACAACCGTCGGCATGCTGGCACTGGCCAGCTCGGATGCGGACAGATTCCAGCCCGACATGGGCACCATGTTTCTGGACCTGATGGCAGACCTGGTGGCCGCTGCATTGCGTGACATGGTGGCACCTGCCGTGACCCTCATCGACGGCGATTAATATGCAGGCCGAGGCACTTGCCTGGCTCGATGATTTCAGTCGTCATTTACTGTCTGAACGACGCTTGTCCGAGCATACGGTCATGGCCTATTTGCGCGATCTGGCGCTGTTGATTGAGTTCTGTGACGAGCAGGCGCTGGACACCTGGGCTGCAGTAGACCATGGGCATATTCAGGCCTTCCTGGCCAAACGTCATCGTCAGGGCGCTTCTCCTGCAAGTCTGCAACGTCTGCTTTCCTCGGTACGCAGCTTTTATCGATATCTGCGGGCCCAGGCTGTACTCAAACATGACCCGACTTCCGATGTGCGTGCGCCCAAACAGAAACGCAAGCTGCCGAAGGCACTGGATGCCGGGCAGGTAGAGCGACTACTTGTCGCCAAGGGCAAGGACCCATTACCGGTGCGGGATCAGGCCATGATGGAGTTGTTCTATTCCTCGGGCCTGCGACTCGCCGAACTGGTTGATCTGGATGTCCAGCATGCGCGTCAACTCAGCAGCGGCGAGCTGAAGGTGCGTGGTAAGGGCGACAAGGAACGTATTGTGCCTGTTGGACACATGGCCGCTGCGGCCGTTGATGCCTGGCTCAAGCTGCGCGGTGACATGGCGAAGCCGGATGAAATTGCCCTTTTTGTCGGGCAAAGAGGACGGCGCATTTCCCGCTCGTCAATCCAGCAGCGTATGAATTACTGGGCAAAAAAGCTGGGTCTTGGACGCAAGGTGCATCCGCATATGCTGCGCCATTCTTTCGCCACTCATTTGCTGGAATCCAGCGGCGATTTGCGGGCTGTGCAGGAATTGCTGGGTCACGCCAATATCAGTACTACCCAGATTTACACGCATCTTGATTTCCAGCATCTGGCCAAGGTCTATGATGCCTCGCATCCAAGGGCGCGAAAGTCAGTCAAGAGCAAATAGCCGCGGCAAGCTTGATTCCTCCCGCAAAGTCCCCATAAATCAGCTATACATTCATTTCCCTATATCTAAAGGAGTCGTTGTGGAGCAATTCCGAGGTACGACTATTCTCTGTGTCAGACGGGGCGATCAGGTTGCATTGGGCGGCGATGGCCAGGTTTCCATGGGTAACACTATGGTCAAGGGCAATGCCCGCAAAGTAAGGCGTTTATACAAGGAGCAGGTGCTGGCAGGTTTTGCTGGCGGAACTGCAGACGCATTTACCCTGTTTGAGCGTTTTGAAGGCAAGCTGGAAGCAAACAGTGGCAACCTGGTGCGCGCTGCAGTGGATATGGCTAAAGACTGGCGTACAGACCGTGTATTGCGACGGCTGGAAGCGCTGTTGCTCGTGGCCGATAAAGATGCCACTTTAATGATCTCCGGTAATGGTGATGTCATGGAGCCGGAGCATGAAGTGATGGCGATTGGCTCGGGCGGCTCGTTTGCCCAGGCGGCTGCACAGGCGCTGGTGGAGAACACCGAGCTGTCGGCCGAAGATATCGTGAAGTCATCCATGAAAATTGCCGGCGATATCTGCATTTACACCAACCACAACCTGACACTTGAGGTGATTGGCGAATGACCCAGGCAAGCCAGTTAACCATCGACGAAGATATTGAAGAGACCATGAACGAACAGACTGAATCCATTGCTGCGGTCATGACGCCGCGTGAAATCGTAACCGAGCTGGACAAGCATATTGTCGGTCAGAACGATGCCAAACGTGCCGTGGCGATTGCTCTGCGTAACCGCTGGCGACGTCTGCAACTTGACGAAGAAATGCGTGCCGAAATCACGCCCAAAAACATTCTGATGATCGGTCCGACCGGTGTCGGTAAAACCGAAATCGCGCGTCGGTTGGCGAAACTTGCCAACGCACCTTTCATTAAAGTGGAGGCTACCAAGTTCACGGAAGTGGGTTATGTCGGCCGTGAAGTGGATTCCATTATCAAGGATCTGGCCGATCTGGCTGTGAAAATGGTGCGTGAGCGTGCCATGTCCAAGGTGCGGGCACAGGCCGAGTTGTCGGCCGAGGAACGGATTCTGGATGCACTCTTGCCACCGGCGCAATCTGTTGCGGACGAGAAACCGGATTCCGAGACAAATGCCACACGGCAGGTATTCCGTAAACGCTTGCGTGAAGGCAAGCTGGATGACAAGGACATCGAGCTTGATCTGCAGAAAAGCAGTGCCAGTGTGCAGATCATGGCACCGCCCGGCATGGAAGAAATGACCAATCAGTTACAGGGGCTGTTCCAGAATATGTCAGGCGGCGGTGGCACCAAGCGCAGCAAGTTGAAAATCAAGGATGCGCTCAAGCAATTAATTGAAGAAGAAGCTGCGCGCCTGATTAATGAAGACGATATCAAGGCCGAAGCCATGCGCTCGGTAGAAGAGAACGGCATCGTTTTTATTGACGAAATTGATAAGGTTGCCCGCCGGGATGGTGCAGTAGGTGCGGATGTATCGCGTGAAGGTGTGCAGCGTGATTTATTGCCGCTGGTTGAAGGCTGCACGGTCACGACCAAGTACGGCATGATCCGCACAGATCACATACTGTTCGTTGCTTCTGGCGCTTTCCATGTGAGCAAGCCCTCCGATCTCATACCAGAGTTGCAGGGGCGCTTGCCGATTCGTGTGGAACTCAATGCATTGTCGGTGGAAGACTTTGAACGCATTCTTACAGAACCTGATTGTTCCCTGACCGAGCAGTATTCATCACTACTCAAAACCGAAGGTGTTGATCTCAGTTTTGAAAAAGACGGCGTCACCAGCATTGCCGAAATGGCATTCAAGGTGAACGAGCAGACTGAAAACATCGGTGCCCGTCGCCTGCATACTGTGCTGGAGCGTCTGATTGAGGAGATTTCTTTTGAAGCCCCCGACCATAGTGGACAGTCTGTCAGTGTGAATGCCGGCTATGTGAAAGAGCGTCTGGAAGATCTGGCGGGTAATGAAGACCTGAGTCGTTATATTCTATAGCTAGACATCTTTAGGCAGACATGACGCGCGCCATTTCCTGCTTAGTATGGGCGACGCTGTTATTGGTATTACCCCGACAGGCTCTGGCTATGCAGAATGATGTAAATACCGGATGTGAAACACAACGGGAGACTGTTGTGCTTCTGCATGGTTTGCTTCGTTCTGCCAGGTCATTGAGACCTATGGAAAAGGCGCTGGACGAGACTGGGTATGAAGTGCTTAATCTCGACTATCCATCCCGGCAGCATGATGTACCTACGCTCACAGCGCAGGCCTTTGCAACGTTAAAGCCGCTTCTCGATTCGCCGCAATGCAAGGTGCATTTTGTTACGCACTCCATGGGCGGTATTCTGGTGCGTCACTATCTGGCAAGCCACGGAGCGCCGGGGTTGGGAAGAGTGGTGATGCTCGGGCCGCCGAATCAGGGCAGTGAAGTCGTCGACAAACTGGGAGGTCTGGGACTTTTTAACTGGATTAACGGGCCAGCGGGAGGGCAACTTGGCACCCGAGAAAACAGTTTGCCTGTTCAAATGGGGGCGGTTGATTTTGAACTCGGTGTTATCGCCGGTAATCGAAGTTTTAACCCGTTACTTTCATTGCTGATTCCGGGTGAGGACGACGGCAAGGTATCGGTAGAGCGTGCCAAAATCGAGGGCATGCAGGATTTTATTGTTTTGCCACATACGCATGTTTTCATGATGCGGCGGCCTGAGGTGATTCGTCAGACTATGCATTTCCTGAAGCAGGGTAAATTTGATCATCCTGATCCTCGTCAATGAATAAGCAGCCATGAACAAGCAACGATGAACAAGCGTCCAAGCCACCTCAGATATCATAAGAAGTCCCGTGTACTGGATGTGGAATTTAACGGCGGCGAGAGTTACGCGCTTCCGGCTGAATATCTGCGGGTTTACTCGCCTTCAGCGGAAGTTCGAGGGCATGGGGCAGCTGAACCGTTACTGATTCTGGAAAAAGAAAACGTTGGTATTACCCGCATAGAAGCCGTCGGCAATTACGCGATCCGTTTATACTTCTCTGATGGTCATCAAACGGGCCTTTATTCCTGGGATGTTCTGGAAGATCTGGGGAGTAACCATGCAGCTTACTGGACGCGTTATCTGGAGCGCCTGCAGGCTGCCGGGATTGAGCGCAAGCCCGTTGATGAGTGAAGCCGACTAAATATTCGAAGGCCGCTAGCAAGTCATGAATCAAAAAGACGACACCACCCACTTTGGTTTCAAGGATGTACCCACATCCGAGAAGCAGCAGCGTGTACGTGAGGTATTTGACTCCGTCGCTGACAAGTACGATGTCATGAATGATGTCATGTCACTTGGAGTACACAGGCTGTGGAAGCGCTTTACTGTCGACATGGTCGCCCCACGTAACGGCGAACAGATTCTGGACCTGGCCGGTGGCAGTGGTGATCTGGCGCTGCTGATGGCCAAGCGCGTGGGCGATGATGGTCATGTGGTGCTGTCGGATATCAATGCTGAAATGCTCAGGCAGGGCAGGGCTCGCATGGTGGATGCCGGCGTGGTCAGACGGGTCAGTTGCGCCCAGATAAATGCCGAGAGTCTGCCGTTTCCAGATAACAGCCTGGACTGCATCACGATCGGTTTCGGGTTGCGGAATGTTACCGACAAGGACAAGGCGCTGGCTTCCATGTATCGGGCGCTGAAACCCGGTGGACGGTTGTTGGTTCTGGAGTTTTCCAAGATGCAGGTGCCGGGACTGTCCAGACTTTACGATGAATATTCATTCAAGCTGATGCCTGTGATGGGTAAGCTCATAGCAAATGATGAGGATAGTTACCGTTATCTGGCCGAATCGATACGCATGCATCCGGATCAGGAAACCCTTAAAGGCATGATGGAAACCGCAGGCTTCGAGCGTTGCCAGTTCTATAATCTAACCGGTGGAATCGCTGCCGTGCATCGCGGCTATAAGTTTTAAACAGTATGAGATTGCCTGACAGCCTGTTGGCTCCCCTGGAGATTGCGCTTAATCGTTATTTGGGTGAAGACCCGGATGCCCTGGCACGCTTGGCTGCTTTTGAAGGGCAGGTGATGGCAATACATTTCCGCGAAATGGGTTTTAGCTGTTACCTGCGTCCGCATGCCGGTGGCTTTCAGGTTATGGGAGACTACTCTGATAATCCCGTGGCGACCGTGAATACTACAGTACCGGTACTGGCACGCTCGCTACTGAGTGATGACAAGGGGCGGAGCCTTGTGCTGAGCGGTGAAATAAGGCTTGAGGGTGATACCGATGTTGCCGAGTCTCTGCTGACGATATTACGAGATGCAGACTTTGATCCTGAAGAATGGCTATCGAGACATATTGGCGATATTCCCGCCTATCGCGTCGGGCAATTGTTTCGCGGTTTGTTTAGCCGTGGTCAGAAAACCGCCGAGTCAGTCAGTCAGGATGCAGTGAAATTTCTGCGGGATGACAGTCGTGAACTGGTAGCGCGTACCGAAACGCAGGGCTGGCTTGAGCAGGTCGATGTACTGCGTACAGATGTGGACCGTATTGAGGCAAGAATCAAACGTCTGGCTGAAAAACTGGAACCCTCAGAATGAAATTGCTCCGTAACGTAGGCCGATTGAAACGCCTTTTACAGATCATCCACATGGCACGTAAATATGCCTTGCTGGAAATTCTTCTGGACAGAAAAATATTTTTACTGGGCGGCAGCCGTGCCGGACGGAAGCTGTCTCGCGGTCTGCGCCTGCGTTTGGCAATGGAAGAACTCGGGCCGGTATTCGTGAAATTCGGGCAGGCAATGTCTACACGCCGTGATCTACTCCCAGATGATATCGCTGAAGAACTGATCAAGCTGCAGGACCAGGTGCCGCCATTTCCGAATGACGAGGCACTGGCCGAAATTGAACGCGGGCTGGGGAAACCGGTAACTGAAGTCTTTGATGACTTTGAATCAGCACCTTTGGCCTCGGCCTCTATTGCCCAGGTGCATGCCGCAACGCTTAAACCCCAGAACGAGGGAGAAGCCGGACTCGCGGTAGTCGTGAAAGTACTGCGACCTAAAGTCGAGCAACAGATTCAGCGTGATATTTCGCTGATGTTCATGCTGGCTGAACTGGTGGAATGGGTATGGGCCGAAGGGCATCGCCTGAAACCGGTTGAGGTCGTTAAGGAGTATGAAAAAGTCATCTTCGATGAACTGGATCTGGTTCGCGAAGCCGCCAATGCGAGCCAGCTGAGATCAAACTGGCTGGGTTCTGATCTTATATATCATCCTGCAGTGTTCTTTGATTACACCAGTCGCAATGTCCTGGTGATGGAGCGGGTGTACGGTCATAACATCGACGAAATTGAGGCCCTCAAAGAGGAGGGTGTTAACTTTCAGGTGCTGGCCGAACGCGGTGTGGAGATATTTTTCAAGCAGGTATTCCGGGATAACTTCTTCCATGCAGATATGCATCCCGGCAATATTTTTGTCGACAGCAGCAACCCGGAAAAGCCGCGCTACATTGCCCTGGATTTTGGCATCGTGGGTAGTCTTACGCCATCGGATCAGCGTTATCTGGCCGAAAATTTTCTTGCGTTCTTTAATCGTGATTACCGGCGAATCGCGGAACTGCATCTTGAATCAGGCTGGGTGCCGGACACAACCCGTATCGATGAGTTCGAGTCTGCGATTCGTTCCGTATCGGAGCCGATCTTTCAGCGGCCATTGAAAGACATCTCGTTTGGATTGTTCCTTATGCGTCTGTTCCAGACGGCTCGTCGCTTCAACATGATCGTGCAGCCGCAGTTGGTGCTGTTGCAGAAAACGCTGCTCAATATTGAAGGTCTGGGGCGGCAGCTATATCCGGATCTGGATTTATGGAAGACCGCAAAGCCGATTATGGAAGACTGGATGAAGGATCGCTTGAGTCCTCTCACTACATTTGAACGTTTCCGTGATCGTATTCCTTCCCTGGCGGAGACGTTGCCTGAGCTGGCGCATCATGCCCTGCTGAGAATGCAAAATGGCAATTGGCCTGGCGATGACAAGGCCATAAGACAAAGCATAAAGGAATTACAGGACGAATTAGTGCGTGAACGCCGCGCCCAGCGATTGACCCTCATGGGCGCAGGTCTGGGCATTGTGGCAGCCCTGTTCTGGATGAATGCTGTGGTGCAAATTGAAGTAAGCGTCGGTATTGCGTTGCTGGGTGCGTGGTGCTGGTATCGTGCCTGGCGGCAGTAGTAAATTACCGCTTACTTCCGCTAACCGAGCTCGGCTTTCTGCGGACGACCCGCTAACATTCTTGCGGCGAGGAAGGGAGACATTCCCTCGTGAATTACTTTGTAGATCTGCTCACATATAGGCATTTCGACTTTATGCTGCGTGGCCAGGCGCCAGACTTCAGCGGCAACCCGGACACCTTCCACCACCTGTCCAATCTCTTCCTGCGCTTCGTCCAATTCCTTGCCGGCGGCAAGTGCAAGACCAAAGCGGCGATTACGTGACTGGTTATCGGTGCAGGTCAGCACAAGATCACCTATGCCGGCGAGTCCCATCATGGTGTCTTTACGTCCGCCCATGGCTTCTGAAAGTCGCATCATTTCAGCCAGTCCACGGGTAATTAGCAGGGCCCTGGTATTGGCACCGGCCTGCATACCATCGGCAATGCCGGTACCTATAGCCAATACGTTTTTGACGGCACCGCCTATCTGTACGCCGATGATGTCGGTTTGGGTGTAAGCCCTGAAACCGGAATGGTGAAAATAGGCAGCAAAGTCTTCAGCAACTTTTTCGTCTTTGGCAGCTATCGTAACGGCGGTCGGTAAGCCTTGGCCGACTTCCCTGGCAAAGGTAGGTCCGGAGATAAATGCCAGCGGATAGTCCGCGCCCAGTACATCGGCAAAAACCTCATCCAGCAGACGTGCAGTGCCTGGTTCCAGACCCTTGGCCGCGCAGGCCAAACGCTGGCCGTTTAATTTGGGTGCAATAAGTTCGAGTATTTCCCTGATGCCATGGCTGGGCACGCCGAGCACGATATCGTCGGCCTCCTTTAATACCGCATCCAGATCTACTGTAGGAATGAGATTGTCGGTAAATGGGCAGCCGGGCAGGTAGCGTTCATTCACCTGATCCTTCGCCATTTTATCGATGGCATCAGAATTACGGCCCCAGAGTAAAATCTGGTTGGGCGCCCGTGCCAGCTGAATCGCCAGTGCAGTGCCGTATGAGCCGGCGCCCAGCATGGCGATGCATTTGTCCTTCTCCCCGGAATACGTCATTTTTTATGCTCCGCAGCCTGTGCTACTGGTGCCAGCTTATCAGTGTTTGGTTGCAGCTTCCGAGGCTTGATTGGCCTTGTTTACATGCTGCTGGTATAGGGCGTCGAAGTTAACAGGTTGCAGCAGGAAGTGAGGGAATCCGGCTTTGGCAACCAGATCTGCAACAGTCTCGCGGGCAAAAGGAAAGAGCAGGTTGGGGCAATATGCACCCAGTACCGCGGCTTTTTCGGAGTTGTCGTCGAAACCCCTGACCAGAAATACGCCGGCCTGCTGCACTTCGACGAGGTATGCGGTCTGGTCTTCCAGTTTGGCGGTGACCGTCACCGTTATTACGACATTATGCGTATCGTCCGCGAGATTCTGAATGCCGGTGTTGAGTTGAACATCAACACTGGGTTTCCATTCCCTGGTGAAAATTTCGGGTGCATTGGGCACTTCGAGCGAACTGTCTTTTACGTATATTTTCTGTATGGCGACCTGACGACCGTCAGCCTGTTGCTCTTCACTCATGGTTTTCCTTCATGATCTTGCTTCGTGGTTCTCTTCGATTATTTCTGATTTAGCAGAGAATCGAGTTGTCCGGCATTTTCAAGATGTGCCAGCTCGTCATATCCACCGACATGGGTCTGATTGATGAATATCTGTGGCACCGTATGCCGACCGCTGATACGTTCCATTTCTGCACGGCTCTCCCGATTTCCATCAACCGGGATTTCCTCATACTCCACGCCTTTACGCTTAAGCAGTTCACGCGCCATCATGCAGAATGGGCAGAACCGGGTGGAATACATGCGTATGCGGGACATGATGGCTATTCTAGCTATTTTAGCGCGTTGTAACAGGCAAACTCGCTGCTTGCCATGCATTCAGGCCACCGCGCAGGCTGTGTACCTGTTCGAAACCCTGTTTTTTGAGCTTGTCACAGGCCTGTGGCGCAGTTGAGCCCAGCGCGCAATAACACAGCACGGGTGATGATTTGCGTTTGGACAGTTCCTTTGCGACTTCGTCAATTTTGGTCATTGGCACATGACGCGCATTGAGAATATGCCCTTTTTTATAGTCACTCAGTGAGCGTACATCCAGCACGATGGCATCCTGATCATTGATGATGCGTACCGCGTCTGTTGGCGTTAAGCGTTTTTCGCCCGTGATCAGGCGAAGCAATTCGTTGCCTATGAGCAAAAGCAGTACGACCACGACTGCGGCCGATAGCAACATGTGATTGCCTAAAAATTCCAGGATTTGTTCCATTGTCATGTTTCGGATGTCTTTACAGTTACCGGTCTGCATCAGGTGTCAGACCACATTGAAGCTGCGCATTATCACATATCGCGTGTACTCAAGGCATGAAGTCTTGCAGATAAGTTAAACTTCGCCTCATGAAATTGGCTCTGACATTACGGAAAAATACCGGGCGCGTCGTACGTGACGGCCTGTTGTCAGCATTGCTGCTGGTTTCGATTGTCTCCTTGCCCGTATCTGCTGAAGAATCACCCGCCCAGATCAAACAGAAACAGGCAGATCTCGAGAACCTGAGAGGAAAGATAAAATCAATCGAGAGCACGTTAGGCAAGGTGAAAGCTGATCAGAATAACCTGGCCAAGAGCCTGCGAGAGGCCGAGCAGGAAATCAGCAAGCTCAATACTTCGATGCGGGAACTTGATGAGTCGATCAAGTCGCAGCAAAAAGAAGCAAATAAGCTGGATGACAAGCGCAACCAGATTCAGGCGAGCCTGAACGAACAAATGAAATTGCTGGGTCAGCAGGTGCGAAGCAGTTATGTGTCGGGGCGCCAGCAAAAAATGAAGATGCTGCTAAACCAGGAGGATCCGGCGCATCTCGGACGTATGCTGGCCTATTACGAATATCTCACCCATGCACGAACAGAGCGTATAGATGGCATTCAGCTGGAATTGCTTGAGCTCATCGAGCTTGAAGCGGCATTAAATAAAGAATTGGCTCGTCTTAAAACGCTGAAAGCAGAGAGAACCGAACAACTTGCCACACTGGTGGCCAAGCGTAAGGAACGTAATGCAAAAATTACCGCGCTTGAAGCTGATATTAAGAATTCAGGTAAGGAGCTGGGGCAGCTCAAGCAACAGGAAAATGCACTGGAAAGTCTGATTGTCGCTCTGAAGGACAATTTGAAAATACCCAAGGAATTCCGTAACGCCAAGCCGTTCGGGAATTCAAAGAATAAATTGCCCTGGCCTGCACGTGGTCGAATTCTGGCCCGCTATGGGCAGAAAAAAAATGGTACAAGTCTTACATGGAATGGTATCTGGATAGGTACCAAGGCGGGCACACCGGTGCGGGCGGTATCCAAAGGTCGTATTGTGTACGTGGGCTGGCTGCACCGGTACGGCCTGATTGTGGTGATGGAGCACCCCGGAGGGTATTACAGTCTCTATGGGCACAACCAGGAAACGATGGTATCCGTTGGTGAAAGTATAAAGGCCGGACAGTTGCTGTCCCGTGCAGGTGATAGTGGTGGGCATCGAAAAGCGGGCGTTTATTTTGAAATCCGCAAAGGTAAAAACCCCGTTAATCCCCTGAGTTGGTTGAAGCGATAGTCCCTGTGGGTTTCATTGCAGCTGTGATATTGAAGTCAGGCGTTGTGTGATATGGTGGGCGGATGTGCTTGCGCGAATTGGTGCTAGCCGTTTGTTTATTAATTAACTTTTGAAGAATGAGACTCCAAATGCAGGTACGTACCCGCCAAAGCCTGATTTTATTTTCCGGTGTAATGATAGGCATATCCATTGCCATTGCTCACGGTGTTTTTGCAGCCAAGGAAAGCGCTGGCAATTCATCACTTCCCTTAAGCGAATTAAGAACCTTCGTCGAAATCCTAAATCGGGTGAAATCTGATTATGTCGAGCCGATCGAAGACGAAAAACTGCTGGAAAACTCCATTCGGGGCATGCTGGAAGGTCTCGATCCTCATTCTTCATATTTGACAGCGGATGAATTCAAGGAAGTCACCATTTCCACTTCCGGGAAATTCGGCGGGCTCGGTATTGAAGTACAGATGCAGCATGGGTTTGTAAGGGTTGTTGCCCCGATTGATGACACGCCTGCAGCACGTGCAGGCATTCAGTCAGGCGATCTGGTGATACGTATTGACGAAACGCCTGTCAAGGGACTGACCCTGATGGATGCTGTGAAACTGATGCGAGGAGAACCCGGTAGCAAGGTTAATCTTACTGTGCTTCGTGAGGGGGCCGAGCAGCCGTTCAAAGTCGAAATTACCCGCGACATTATTAAAGTGCGTAGTGTTAAAAGTCGCATGCTTGATCCCGGGTTCGGTTATGTGCGCATTACCCAGTTCAGCTCAGCCACGGGTAAAGCCATGGACATCGAACTGGACAAGCTGGTTGAAGAAAACAAGGGTGCTTTGAAAGGCTTGGTGCTGGATTTGAGAAATAACCCGGGGGGTGTTCTTAATGCAGCTGTGGAAATTTCCGATGCTTTCCTTGAGAAAGGGGCCATTGTCTCGATAAAGGGAAGGCTCGCGGAAACAACGCAGGAATTTAATGCGTCCAGTGGCGACCTTCTGAAAGGCAAGCCAATTGTAGTGCTCGTTAATGGCGGGTCTGCATCAGCCTCTGAAATTGTGGCCGGCGCACTTCAGGATCAGGAACGCGCGGTCATCATGGGAACCCAGACCTTTGGTAAGGGTTCTGTACAAACCATTCTGCCATTACAGAATAATGCGGCTCTCAAATTAACGACTGCACGTTATTACACACCGAGCGGCCGCTCGATTCAGGCGCATGGTATTGAGCCTGATATTACTATCACGCCAGTGAAAGTCAGTGTTGCGAAAGACAATGGCATGAAGCCGCTCAAGGAAGCGGATCTGCATGGCAGCCTTGTAAATGAGAATGGCGATAATGGTGATTCAGTTACCGGGGCATTTCTGGATGCTGATCTGAGCCTGGCAGAAAAGGATTATGCGTTGTACGAGGCCCTGAATTTACTAAAAGGCCTGTACATACTCGACGCACGGAAATAAACCCGGAATAAAGAATGCCCAGGGTATTGGTGCCACTGGCTGAAGGCTTCGAAGAAATTGAAGCGGTCACAATCATCGATGTTCTGAGGCGTGCTGGAATAGAAGTGATCGCCGCCGGACTATCAGCCAGTCCGGTAACCGGATCTCACAGCATTGCCATACACACAGATGCTGACCTGGAAACTGTGTTAGATGAACATTACGATCTGATTGTCCTGCCGGGTGGTTTGCCGGGGTCGACTAATCTTGAATCGCATACCGGACTTCTGGAGCGTATTCAGCAACAGGCAGAATCCGGGCATAAACTGGCGGCCATTTGTGCGGCGCCCTTGGTACTGGCCTCTGCCGGTGTGCTGCAGTTTCATGCTGCAACGAGTTATCCCGACGTGCTTTCACAAGATGAAGTTGATTATAAGGAACTGCCGGTTGTGGTCGACAAGAACATCACAACGTCGAGATCACCTGCCACAACAATGCGTTTTGCCCTGAACCTTGTTGAGCAGCTAGTGGGTAAGGACAAACGCATTGAGATGGAAGACCTGATGCTGGTGACCCGGCATGGTGCCAATTAGTCTATATTCAGTGCGTCATTGAACCCGAATTGACGCCAGGCTTCATATAAAACCACGGCCACTGAATTGGAAAGATTCAGACTCCGGTTGTTTGGCCGCATTGGAATACGTAGACATTGTTCTGCCGGGAGTTCATCCAGCAGGCTTTGCGGCAGCCCACGGGTTTCAGGGCCAAACAGTAAAATATCATTCTCCCGATAACTCACCTGATCATGTCGTGTAGTCGCACGCGTCGAACAGGC
>JBFJXR010000037.1:0-29207 GCA_041622995.1 Nevskiales bacterium | reverse complement strand
TAACAATATCGCCGATACCGACGCTGCACTGGAATGCGTAAAAGCCTTCTATGAGGCGCCTGCCTGTGTCATCGTAAAACATGCCAATCCATGCGGCGTGGCACTGGGAACCTCTTTAACCGATGCCTATCAGCGTGCATTCTCGACCGACCCTACCTCCTCATTCGGGGGAATCATTGCAGTTAACCAGACACTGGATGCACCGACCGCCCAGGCCATCATTGATCAGCAATTTGTCGAGGTAATAGTCGCCCCCGACATTGATGATGAAGCCTTGAAGGTTCTCTCGAGCAAGACCAATGTTCGCGCCCTTGCCGTCGGCCAGTGGACACAGGCCTCATCTACTTATGACCTGAAACGCGTAGGTGGCGGATTGCTGCTACAGGATCAGGATCAGGGCCGTATTACTGCCGATGACCTGAAAATTGTCAGCAAACGCCAGCCAACCGAACAGGAGTTATCTGATCTGTTGTTTGCCTGGCGTGTTGCCAAATACGTGAAATCCAATGCCATCGTCTATGCACTGTATGGACAAACCGTAGGTGTCGGCGCAGGTCAGATGAGCCGGATTGATAGCGCACGAATAGCCGGAATAAAGGCAGTGAATGCGGGGCTGGAAGTACCCGGCTCTGTCATGTCCTCGGATGCATTCTTTCCCTTTCGTGACGGTATTGATGCCGCCGCCGAGGCCGGTATCCGGGCGGTCATTCAACCAGGTGGTTCAATCCGTGATGATGAAGTCATCGCCGCCGCTGACGAGGCCGATATGGCCATGGTCTTTACGGGAATGCGTCACTTCCGGCACTAATCGACCGTACCACTACAACTAGGCATCGGCTTTTACCGGCGCCGCCAGTTCTACACCCGCTGGCTTGGCAATCCCGCGCCAGATCATTTCGAACAGGGTATTGGCAATTCCGGTCAGACTATAGTCTTCACCACGAATTACCCACATGGTGATATTGCGGCTCGCGGTACCAATAATGAAGTCGATAATTATCTTCTCATCCAGATCATCATTTAACACACCCTTGGCCTTACCCTCGTTAATCACCTGAACAAATACATTCATCAACTCGGGCTGACGGAAGGTATCCGTCTTGCGCCAGGTATTCAGGTACACCGAACTCATCTGTAACTGGGCAACTTCCGGGTTCTTTTCGTAAAACTCGAGTGATAGCCAAAAGACCTTGCGAAACTTTTCTTTAAAGTCTTCTATACCAGTGAGATGGTCGATCATGCGTTTGGCCAGACGTGAAAGCCAGGTTTCCAGACTGGAAAAAAGCAGGTTTTCCTTATTGCCGTAATACTTGTATATAGTCTGCAGGCTGACATTAGCCTGCCGTGCGATTTCAATCAGGCTGACTTTATGGAACTCACTTCCGGAAAAGGTATAAAGCACTGCCTGTTCGATACGGGCACGTGTACTCGGCTCCATTTCGGAAAGGGGACGGATTTTGCTATCAGCCATGTAGTTCACGTTGTGATATAGGTAATCTGAGTTACTATTTTTGTGCTCCGCAGCAATTTTGTCAATCTTTTTCTTAATTTAATCAATACCCTAGCGTATGTTACGATTTTCAGATAAGCCCGAAGGGCTTGATTTGTCAGCTTAATTAGGATAATTTGTCCACCGTACGTTACCGTATGGTGATTGACTCAGGGACAGAAACGCACTGTTCGGCACGCAGTCTCACCTCGGCACACCGCTCTTACTAATCGTAACTGCACTCGTTTGCAGGGAGAGAATAATGTTTGGATTACTCCTTAAAAGTATGAAGTCCGGCGGCATGTTGCCGAAGATTTCCGATACGGAACGCCTGGCGCTTGAGTCCGGTGATGTCTGGGTTGATGGTGAACTGTTCTCTGGCAATCCCGACTGGCGCAAGATGATGGCCGAAGGCTATGCCAAGCTGTCAGAAGAAGAACAAGCCTTCCTCGATGGCCCGACCGAAGAACTCTGCAAGATGTCTGATCCATGGGCATTCAGCAAGGCAGGCCAGATACCCGACCATGTGATGCAGTACATCAAGGACAAGGGGTTCATGGGCATGATCATCGACAAGAAGTGGGGTGGCCTCGGCTTCTCACCGACTGCCCGTGCCATGGTTATGGCCAAGCTCTCTCCCTACTGCGCCAGTGTCGGTACCGCAGTGGTTATCCCGAACTCACTGGGCGCAGCCGAATTACTGCAGCATTACGGCACAGAAGATCAAAAGCAGCAGTATCTGCCCAAGCTTGCGACAGGTGAATATGTCCCTTGCTTCGGCCTGACCGAGCCTACCGCCGGTTCCGATGCCGCTTCCATCAAGGCAGACGGCATCCTGTTCAAGGATAGCGATGGTGAAATCAAGATTCGGCTAAACTTCCGTAAACGTTTTATCACCATGGCGCCGATTGCCAACCTGATCAGCGTAGCCTCAGTGCTGCGTGATCCGGAAAACCTGTTAGGCAAGGGCGAAGACCTCGGCATAACGGTGGTGCTGGCCGAAAAAGGCACACCCGGCCTGCAGATAGGCGATCGTCACTGGCCGATCGGCGACCCCTTCTACAATGGCCCAATCATTGGTAACGATGTTGTGGTTCCCCTGAACAATGTCATCGGCGGCAAGGACGGTGTGGGCCAGGGCTGGCGCATGCTGATGGAACAGCTTGCCGGTGGCCGTGCCGTTTCATTGCCTGCCGGCGGTGTCGGCGGTGCCAAGCTGAGCGCCTCGGTGTTAGGCCCATTCTCCATGGTACGTCAGCAGTTCGGCATGCCGATCGGGCAGATGGAAGGCGTCGAGGTTGCCGTGGCACGTACTGCCGGCATGGCCTACCTCATGGATGCCGGTCACCAGTACGCACTGAACGCACTGGATAATGGCATTGCGCCTCCAGTGATTTCTGCCATCCTTAAATATCAGACCACCGAGCTGGCTCGCCAGATCGGTGTAGACACCATGGATGTGTTCTCCGGCTCCGGCGTGATGCAGGGCCCGAACAATATTCCGGGTATTGCTTACCAGGCCGCACCGGTTGCCATTACGGTGGAAGGCGCCAATATCATGACCCGTACACTGATCATCTTCGGTCAGGGCGCGACACGTTGCCACCCTTATGCCCAGCAGGTACTGGAAGCGGTTGATACTGAAAACGTACCGGCTTTCCGCAAGAGCCTGCTTGGCTGGATCGGCCATATCGGCATGACCTTCGGTCGCGTACTGGTGCGTGGCCTGACACGCGGTTACTCATCGGGTTCACCGGTATCTGGCCCGACTGCGACCTACTTCCGTCGTCTGGGCTGGGCCTCTGCACGATTCGCTCTGCTGACCAATCTGGCAATGTTGACCATGGGCAGCAAGCTCAAGGCCAAGGGCCGGCTGACCGGTCGTTATGCGGATGTGCTCTCATGGATGTACATGGGCTTTGCCACCCTGCAGCGCTGGGAGGCCGAAGGCCGTCAGGAAGCTGATCTACCGGTCGTCCGTTTCGCAATGGATACTTCCATGGCGAAAATCCAGGAAGGTTTCGAGGGCATTTATGCTAACTTCGACGCCCCTGTAATCGGTTTGTGGTTACGTACCATTGGTCGTGTACTGCTGCGTATCAACCCGCTTGGCACTGGCCCTCGTGATGACCTGTATGGCGAAACCGCTCGCAGCATTCAGTCCCTAAGCCCGACCTATGACCGTATCACCAACGGTGTGTACTTGCCGGGGCGTGAAGAAGCCGGCGCGGGTCGCTTGCTGGAAGCCTTCCGCCTTGTCTGTGAAGCCCAGCCTGTGCTGGCCAAGATTGCCAAGGCCCAGAAAACCCGCAAGCTGCCACGCGGCAGTGCTGAAGACCTGGCTGCTCAGGCTGCTGAAGTCAATATCATCACCGCTGACGAACTCAAGCTTGTAAATGAACAGCGTGAAGCACGCCTGGCGGCTATTGAAGTGGATGTCTTCCCATTCGATCTGAACGCCGGACTCCTCAACAATAGTGCCGAGGTTGCCGAAGCCGCTTAAATCTTAACAATGGCTTTTTAAAGGGTCGGCCATGGTCGACCCTTTTTTATGCCTGCAATAAACAGTACAGTGAGTGACCTCGAATACTCACAATTCATACAGGCGCGCACATGGCCAGCACTGACATCAAAACTCCGGTTGAAATGTTCTATCACTGGGAAGAGAAAACGCCTAACCGGGTTTATCTGCGTCAACCGGTTAATGATGTCTGGCATGAATATACCTGGGCACAGGTGGCCGATCAGTCACGCCGTATCGCCTCGGCACTACAAAGTCTGAATCTGCCCAAGGGTAGTCGCATTGCGATTGCCGGACGCAATACTGCCCACTGGTTTATGGCTGACTTTGCCATCCAAATGGCCGGTTATGTCAGTGTGGGGTTATATCCCAAGCAGGCCACTGATACCGTCAGTTTCATCCTGCAGCATGCCGATGCAAAAGCCATTTTCATTGGTCCGATGGATGACCCTGAATCAATTACCAATGGCATTCCAAAAGGCTGTAAACGTATTACCCTGCCCTATCCGGATATTGCCGAAGGCGATCATAACTGGAATGAACTGTTGAAAGCGCACAAGCCTTTGGACGGTAAGCCTGTGCCTGATCCGGAAGACATGTTTACGCTCGTCTATACCTCGGGCACCACGGGCAACCCCAAGGGCGTCGTTCTGAATTACAGAAATATCATGACTGCTGTTACTGGTGCCAGTCAGGCCATTCAGCCAAAAAATGAGCGCCTGTTTTCCTACCTGCCGCTGGCACATATCTTCGAGCGCTCAGTGGTCGAAATGAACAGCCTGTATAACAACTGCCAGGTCAGTTTCCTTGAGGAACTTAAGAAATTTCCCACCCAGTTGCCACAGGTAGCACCCACCATGTTTGTAGCAGTGCCCGCCGTCTGGACAAGACTGCAACATGGCATCCTCGACAAGCTGCCGCAGAAGAAACTGGACAAACTGCTTGCCCTGCCCGTGATCAACAAAGTGATCCGCAAGAAAATCCTCACCACGCTGGGCCTGCAGAACGTGCACTTCGCCATCACCGGCGCCGCGCCCATTCCGCTTTCCCAGTTGAAGTGGTGGAAGAAACTGGGCCTGACCATTCATGAAGGCTATGCCATGTCGGAAAACACGGCTTATGCCTTTATCAACTACCCGGGCAAGGCCCGCTTCGGTTCTGTCGGTCAGTGCATGCCGGGGTCTGAATGCAAGATTGCCGAAAACGGTGAAATATTAATCAGAAATGCTGCGGTGACTTCCGGCTATTACAGGGAACCGGAAAAAACAGCCGAGACCATCAATGCTGATGGCTGGTTACTAACGGGTGATAAGGGCCATCTGGATGAGGATGGCTATTTATTCATTACCGGTCGGGTGAAAGATATTTTCAAAACCGAAAAAGGTAAGTACGTGGCGCCCGCGCCCATTGAAGGCCTGTTCGCCAGGAATTCTGATATTGAATCCATGTGTCTAGTCGGTAACGGCCTCAGGCAACCGCTGTTGCTGATTTCCCTGTCAGAAGAAGGCCAGAAGAAAGATCGCATTGAAGTCGAGAAGGAACTGCGCGCCACCCTGGACTCGGTCAATGCCACGCTGGAAGCACATGAGATGGTATCCGCCATTGTGGTTACCCAGGACAGTTGGACAATAGATAACGGCTATCTGACGCCGACGATGAAGGTCAAACGCAATGTCATTGAAGACAGTCTGGCCGGGCTGATTGAGACAGCCTCGAATCAACGTGATGCAGTGGTTTGGGAGTAGGTGGTTTTAGTGACGAGAGTCGGTAGGCGGCTGGGAATGCTGGGCCGCAAATAGCTGCTCAACATCGGTCGTCTCGTATACATATCGCTGACCACAGAAGCCACATTCCATTTCGACCTGCCCCTGCTCGGCAAGGATCGACTGTACTTCGGCCTCACCCATATTCAGCAGCAGTTCAGAGGTGCGACCATGGCTGCAACGACAACGCAAAGTCACCTGGCGCTGAGGAAAAACCTCGACTGTTTCCTCATGGAAAAGCCGGTTTATAATTTCTTCTGCAGACAGCCCGAGAAGCTCTTCTTCTGTGAGGGTTTCCGCCAGGGCCAATAATCTTGGCCAGGCATCGCTATCGCCTGTTTTTTCGGCAGGCATACGCTGCAAGATAAGGCCGCCAATCGACAGCTCGTCGGCCGCCAGATTGAGATGGGTTTCCAGTTGCTCAGACTGTCTGAAATACCCCGCCAGACAGGATGACAGTGTTTCGCCCTCAAGCGGCACTATGCCCTCATATCTGGGCCCTTCACCGGCAGGCTCGATAATCAGGCCCAGACGTCCGCTGCCAAACAGCACCGGATTGGGTGCCCCGCCAATCTCGCCTTTCCAGCGCGCCATGCCACGCACTTCCAACAGGTGATCAGCCTGCACCACCAGCATGGGGATAGCGCCATCACCCTCTGCCTGCAGTGAGAGCTTACCTTCAAACTTGATCGTGGATGCCATCAACGGCGCGACTGCAATCGCCTGGCCCAACAGGTTCTGCACGGTTTCCGGATATATACGATGCGTGATCCAGTCACGCCAGCTTTCCGATGCCCGGGTAATGGCACCGCGCACTGCCAGCTCGGGAAAGATAAACGGGGTAAGCAGGCCGTCCTGCATCGCATCTTCAGTCATACCTTAAAAATCGAATTGTCTCTGCTTGAAGGACGGCGCACGTTTTTCGAAGTTCGACTTCATGGCCTCACGCTGATTACGCCCACGCAGCAGCTTGAACTGAAACTTGCTCTCGATAGCAAAGGCTTCAGTCTCGTCAGCCAACCAGGTCTTGGCGAACAGGGCCTTGGTTGCAGCAACAGAGTCCGGTGAGCGTCCCTTGATTTCATTCGCCAATTGCACGGCTTCATCCATGGGGTTATCGCTCACCCGGGTGACGAGATTCAGCGCCTTGGCCTCTGATCCGGTAAAGGTCCTGCCGGTCATGGTCAGCTCC
Source organism: Nevskiales bacterium (assembly GCA_041622995.1). GTDB lineage: Bacteria > Pseudomonadota > Gammaproteobacteria > Nevskiales > CAJXLF01 > CAJXLF01. Next base: position 22,242 of record JBFJXR010000037.1, on the reverse strand, counting down.
TTGGCCACATCCATGGGCAGCAATTCACGCAAGCTCACCGTACCCGTCATATCCGGCACCAGTCCCCACTTGGCTTCCATGATGGAAAACTCACAATCGGGTGTGGTGAAACGGAAATCTGCGGCCAGCACAATCTGAACTCCACCGCCATAACAACGGCCATGCGTGACGGCGATGACTGGCACCTGCAACCGGCGCCATGCCCAGCAGCATTCCTGGAAGAGATTGGTTTGTTTCAATCCGAACTTGGTAAATGCCTTGAGTACACGGGCAGGCTGTTTAGTGACCGTGCCGAAATCAAGACCGGCACAGAATACCTTGCCTTCGCCGGACAGAATGACCGCCCGTACCGAACGATCTTTCGCAATGCCACGGGCCGCTTCGACCAGGGCTTCAAGCATATCCAGATCCAGACCGTTGTATTTTTCCGCCCGGCTTAAAGTGACGTAAGCAATCTCGTCACAAATATCGACGTCAACGCGTTTCTTAATCAACATTGTTAACCTTTCAGCTTTTCTTTTAAAAGACGATTCACTTCGGCAGGATTTGCCTTGCCCTGGGTCGCCTTCATGACCTGACCGACAAAGAATCCAAACAGCTTGTCCTTGCCTGAACGATACTGTTCCAGTTGGCCGGGATTCGCTGCGATGACCTCGTCTATCATCTTGCTGATAGCATCGACATCGGTAATCTGCTTGAGCCCCTTGGCTGCAATCACCGCATCAGCATCGCCCTCACCTGCCCACATGGCTTCGAAGACTTCCTTGGCGATCTTTCCGGAAATAGTATTGTCTTCAATACGTTGCAGCAGACCAACAAGGGCTTCTGCAGACAGGGGACTATCTGCAATGTCTAGGTTATCCTTGTTCAGGTAGCCGCCCAATTCTGAGATCACCCAGTTGGCCGCCTGCTTGGCATCCTTCACTGATTTCGCCACGGCCTCATAATAATCTGCCAGCTCCCGGCTTGCGGTCAGAGTCGCGGCATCCATCGCAGGCAGGCCATATTCAGACTGGAAGCGCGCAGACTTGGCATCCGGCAATTCCGGCAGGGTCTGGCGAAGTTCATCAAGGAAAGTCGCATCCAGTTCAACGGGCAACAAATCAGGATCAGGGAAGTAGCGATAGTCATTCGCCTCCTCCTTGCTGCGCATGGTGCGTGTTTCGCCCGTGCCGGGATTAAACAGGCGTGTTTCCTGATCAATCTTGCCGCCCGACTCAATCACGTCGATCTGGCGCTCGATCTCGTAGTTGATCGCTTTTTCCACAAAGCGGAAAGAGTTCAGGTTCTTGGTTTCTGTACGTGTACCCAGCTCCGACTCACCCTTGCGGCGAACAGACACATTGGCGTCACAGCGGAAGGAACCTTCCTGCATGTTCCCGTCACAGATTTCCAGGTACTGCACCAGTGAATGCAGTTTCTTGAGATAAGCAACGGCTTCCCTGGCAGAACGCATTTCCGGTTCGGAGACGACTTCGATCAATGCTGTACCGGCACGATTCAGATCAATACCACTGGCGCGCTCAAAGCCTTCGTGCACGGACTTGCCGGCATCGTCTTCCAGGTGGGCACGGGTCACGCCGATACTGCGTGTGCTGCCATCTTCCAGGGTTATATCCAGTGTACCCAGACCCACGATGGGCAATTCATACTGGCTGATCTGGTAGCCCTTGGGTGAATCCGGATAAAAATAATGCTTACGCGCGAACACCGAACGCGGCGCAATCTCTGCATTGATTGCCAGACCGAATTTGCAGGCCATGCGCACGGCCTCCTGGTTCAGGACCGGCAAAACACCCGGCATGCCCAGATCAATGGCACTGGCCTGCGTGTTCGGCCCTGCGCCATACGCTGTGGACGACCCGGAAAATAATTTACTTTGGGTTTTGAGCTGGACATGTACTTCCAGCCCGATAACGACTTCCCACTGACTCATTGGAAGGCCTCCGGTGTGCGGCGATGCCAGTCGGTGGCCTGTTGATACTGATGTGCAGCATTCAACAAGCGCCCTTCTTCAAACCAGGGAGCTATCAATTGCAGACCCACCGGCAAACCATTAGCGAAACCGGCCGGAATCGACATGCCCGGCAGGCCCGCAAGGTTGGCGGGAATGGTGTAAATATCATTCAGATACATGGATACCGGATCATTCAGTTTGTCACCCAGACCAAAGGCAGCACCCTGCGTGGTCGGTCCCATGATGACATCGACATCTTTAAATGCGGCTCTGAAATCATCACTGATCAGATGCCGTGCTTTCTGTGCCTTCAGGTAATAGGCATCGTAGTAACCGGCCGACAGGGCGTAGGTGCCGACCATGATGCGACGCTGTACTTCACGCCCGAAGCCCTCACCCCGGGAACGCTTGTAGAGGTCTTCAATATCAATCGGGTCTTCAGCGCGATAGCCGTAACGCACCCCGTCAAAACGTGACAGGTTGGAAGAGGCCTCGGCAGGCGCCACGACATAGTACGTCGGCACAGCCAGGCCGGTATTAGGCAGACTGATTTCCCTGATCTCCGCCCCCAGGCTTTCGTATTCCCTGATCGCGGCTTCAACCAGCGTCTGCACATCAGCATCCAGACCCTCGGAGAAATATTCTTTGGGCAGGCCGATTTTCAGGCCCTGCAATGATTCACCCAGACCCGCCGAATAATCCGGCACGTCCTTATCCACACTGGTGGAATCCTTTGCGTCAAAACCCGCCATCGCGCCCAGCACCATGGCAGCATCTTCAGCACTGCGCGTAAATACGCCCGCCTGATCCAGGCTGGAAGCAAAAGCAATCATGCCCCAGCGCGAAACCCGTCCGTAGGTGGGTTTGATACCAGTCACCCCGCAGAGCGCTGCCGGCTGGCGAATAGAACCGCCGGTATCGGTACCGGTGGAAACGGGCGCCAGACCTGCCGCGACCACCGCCGCTGAACCGCCCGATGAACCACCGGGTACCTTGTCCGTATCCCAGGGGTTTCTGACCGGCCCGTAATAGCTGGTTTCGTTGGACGAGCCCATGGCGAATTCGTCCATATTGGTCTTGCCCAGCATCACCATGCCGGCAGCCGAGAGCTTATCGACCACGGTGGCATCGTAAGGGGGTATGAAATTATCCAGCATCTTCGAACCACAGCTGGTTTTAACACCGCGGGTACAGAAGATATCCTTGTGCGCAATTGGCAATCCCAACAAAGCAGACTGAGCACCGTCAGCCAGCTGTGCATCCGCCACATCGGCTGCGGCCAATGCCTGTTCCGCGCACTGGCTGATAAAACTGTTCAGCGAAGCATCGTGAGTTTTGATTCGGTCAAGAAAATGCTGGGTGAGTTCGCGGCTGGAAAAGTCCCGATTGCGCAATCCCTCCGAGAGTGTCTTGAGACTATGGTCGTGCATGTTACCAGCCATTATTCAATCACCCGTGGCACGAGGTAATGACCCGCTTCCGTTGCCGGGGCAACGGCCTGGAATTCTTCTCGCTGGTCGCTTTCAGTGACCTCATCAGCACGCAGTCTCTGGCTCAGTTCCAGAGGATGCGCCATAGGAGTAACGTCATCCGTAGGGGCTGATTCCAGCTGATCCACCAGATCCATGATTTTGGATAATTCGTCTGCGTACCGGGGTACGTCTTCTTCGTTCAGTGCCAGGCGCGCCAAATGCGCCACAGCCTTGACCTCATCGGGTGTCAGGCTCATGTAGTTGCCTATTTCGTCTAAAAGTTGGCCCGGAATTCAGAAATTACGGGCGAGGATTATGTATTCTATCGCCGCAAAACGGCTGAAGGCCGCATAAAATATCACAAAACCAGCTTGCTCAATGTAAGGGCGATTGCTAAAGTGCCCGTTTAATTTGCACCGCAGCATTCTCGTCGCCTGTCGGTACAAAGCTGATTTTTATTTCTACACATTATATTACGGCCCAATCTGGGCGGTAAGTTAGGGAGCCATCCGAACGATGTTCGACAATTTCCGGGGATTCCTGGTTAACGACCTGTCCATTGACCTGGGCACAGCCAACACACTCATTTACGTTCGTGACCAGGGCATCGTCCTTAATGAACCTTCCGTTGTTGCCATCCGTACAGACGGTCGTGGTGACAAGCGCATCGAAGCCGTGGGTGTCGATGCCAAACGCATGCTGGGACGTACGCCCAGCCATATCAGCACCATCCGTCCACTGAAAGATGGCGTGATCGCCGACTTTACCGTGACCGAGAAAATGCTGCAGCACTTCATCCGCAAAGTGCAGGCAAAGCGTTTCTTGCGTCCGATGACGCGAGTGCTGGTTTGCGTACCTTATGGCTCCACTCAGGTTGAACGCCGTGCAATCCGCGAATCTGCACTAAACGCTGGTGCCCGAAAAGTGTATCTGGTCGAAGAACCTGTAGCCGCCGCAATTGGCGCCGGCATCCCGATTGGCGAAGCGCGCGGCTCCATGGTGCTGGATATCGGTGGTGGCACTTCCGAAGTTGCGGTGATCTCACTAAACGGCATTGTCTACGCAGCCTCGGCGCGCATCGGCGGTGACCGCTTTGACGAGGCCATCATCAATTACGTGCGCCGCCAGTACAACATGCTCATTGGTGAATCCACTGCTGAAATGATCAAACACAAGATCGGCACCGCTTTCCCCGGTCATGAGGTCATGGAACTGGAAGTCGTCGGCCGCCATTTGTCAGCCGGTGTGCCGCGTAGCTTTACATTGAACAGCAACGAAGTCCTTGACGCCCTGCAGGAACCTCTTTCCGGCATCATCAGTGCCGTTAAGACAGCACTCGAGCAAACGCCGCCTGAACTGGGTTCCGACGTGGCCGAACGCGGCATCGTACTCACCGGCGGTGGTGCCCTACTGACAGACCTTGATCGTCTTATCAGTGAAGAGACAGGATTGCCTGTCATTATCGCTGATGACCCTCTGACCTGTGTTGCCCGTGGTGGTGGTGCTTTACTGGAAATGATGGATCGTAAGGGCGGTACATCGTTTGCCATCGACTAAATAGGCTTCCAGCGGTACACTTTGTACCAATATTGTTCATATGGAGGCAAACGGCCTGCAAATGAGCCGAAAACCGTTACAAATGCTTAACTGGACAGGCGTCTCAATGGACGCCTGTCTGTTAATTGCCCCACTCAGAGACTGATACGACCCGAACATGACGCGACTCAGAGACGCAAGTTCACCATTGTTTGCTCGACGTCTGTCGCCGACACTCAAATTCGGCATTTTTCTTGTTCTTTCGATAGCTATTCTTTTTGCAGATCACCAATCAGATAAATTAAAACCATTTCGTTCTGCCTATAACACTATCCTTAGACCAGTTGAATGGATAGCTGAATGGCCAAGTGTTTTCGGCGACCTCGGCGAATACTTTGCCAGCCGCTCGACTATTTCTGAAGAAAATGACCGGCTACAAAAAGAACACCTGATGCTGATGGCCCGCCTGCAACGACTGGCTGCCCTTGAATCCGAGAACATGCGCATCCGGGCATTGCTGCAATCTTCCAAACGCGTCACTGAAGAAGTTCTGATTGCTGAAATCCAGGAAACCAGTCACGATCCATACCGCCATTACCTGAGACTCAATAAAGGCAGCCTCGATGGTATTTATGAAGGCCAGCCACTGATTGATGCACATGGCATTCTGGGTCAGGTGGTATCAGTCAGCATATTGAGTTCAGAGGCCATAATGATCACCGATGCTGATCACAGTATCCCGGTAGAAATCAACAGGAACGGCTTAAGAACCATTGCCCAGGGTCAGGGATCAGATCGACTAAGATTGCCCTATCTGCCCATAAATGCTGATATAGAAGAAGGCGACCTGATCGTTTCTTCCGGTCTCGGTGGCCGCTACCCGGCAGGTTATCCGGTAGGTGTTGTGAATGAGGTACACCGCTATCCGGGAGAGGAGTTCCTCGAAATCTACGCCACACCTGCAGCACAGATTCAACATGGCCGTGAAGTACTACTCGTCAAACAGCCACCGGATGTTTCAAGTTCAGTTGCACAGAGCGAAGAGCCACGTACATGAGTCAGCAGGAGCATTATCCGGACTGGCTGGTGTTCGTCAGTGTGCTGGCAGCCATCATCTTTACCCTGATCGATTTACCCGATTTCCTGGCCATGCTACGCCCGGCTTTCGTTCTGTTGATTGCGATGTACTGGACCCTGGTCATGCCCCAGTATTTCGGTCTGTTTACTGCATGGTTTCTCGGCATCACACTAGATGTACTGACAGGTAGCCTGCTTGGACAACATGCAATTGCCATCCTGATTCCCTGCTACATAGCCGGCCGATTAAGGGAGACATTGCACATGTTTCCTCTCTGGCAGCAATCGGTCATGTTGATTCCGATGGTAGCGATCTACGAGTTCATCCTTTTCTGGATTGACGGTATCAGCCATCGCGACTCGGAAACCTATTGGCGCTGGATTCAAATACTCACTTCTTCAGTATTCTGGACAGTGCTTTTCATCCTGTTAACCCCGTTCCGTAGCCACGCGGCGCGGGACTGAACTGACTCCGGCGCACCTTGCGGACCCAAAGCCGCATCAAGAACAGTTTTGCGGAGCGCAGACTGTTCGCCGTTAGGATTTACGTTGCCGTATGCCTGGTAGCTATTCTCACGGTCTCCCTGATTGCCCGCATGCTCTGGCTACAAGTGATCAATCACGACTACTACATCACCCGCTCTGACGACAACAGAATGCGCGTGCAGACCGTCGCACCTGTACGTGGGCTTATTCATGACAGAAATGGTATCGTGCTGGCCGAAAATCTGCCGGCCTATCGACTTGAAATCGTGCCTGAGCAGGTTGAGGACATGGACCTTTTACTGGAAGAATTAGGCGAAATCGTCAGGCTTGATGAAGGTGATATTCAACGCTTTCACGAGAGGCGGAAACGTACACCTCGCTACCGCGGTGTTCCTTTACGCTTAAGACTAAGTGAAGATGAAGTCGCGCATGTTGAGGTTAATCGCCATCTCTTCCCAGGCGTGGATGTCAGGGCAGCGCTTTCAAGACATTACCCCTTGGGCGATGCCGGTTCTCATGTTATCGGGTACGTAAGCAGCATTACTGAACAGGAATTAAAAGATCTCGACCCAAGTCGTTATCAGGGTACTCAGTCAATCGGCAAGGTGGGGGTTGAAAAGAGTCACGAAGATTTCTTACATGGAAAACCCGGCTATAAAATAATTGAAACGAACGCAACTGGACGACCGCTGCGTGAGCTTGAGTATGAACGGCCACTGCCAGGCCAGAATCTCTATCTGAACCTGGATGCTAAACTTCAGGTTTCTGCCTTTAATGCGCTACATGGTGTCGAAGGTTCCGTTGTCGCTATTAATCCTAAAACCGGTGGTTTACTTGCCCTCGTAAGTCAACCCGGCTTTAACCCCGACCTCTTTGTTAATGGCATCGACCATGCCAGCTACAAAGCATTAAATCAGGATCCCAATCGACCACTTTATAACAGGGCTCTTCAGGGCCAGTATCCACCCGGATCCACTGTGAAACCCATGATGGCGCTTGCCGGGCTTGAGTACGGAATAAATACTCCTTCAAGCAGTGAGTATTGCCCGGGCTATTACCGCCTAGGTAATGCCAAACGTCATTATCGTTGCTGGAAACGCCACGGACATGGCCCCATGAACCTGATGCACGCCATCATGCAGTCCTGCGATGTTTACTTTTACCATCTGGCCGTAGAACTGGGCGTTGATCGTATCCATGATTTTGCATCACAGTTTGGGCTTGGCAGTTCGACGAATATCGATCTTCCACGTGAAAAAACAGGAATACTTCCTTCCAAGGCATGGAAGAAAAAACGTTTTAATCAGGTCTGGTACCCGGGCGAAACCGTCAGTGTAGGGATCGGGCAGGGCTATATGACAACAACGCCCATGCAGCTTGCCCAAATGACCGCCAATATTGCCCGTCGAGGCGTTGTGCTCAGGCCCCAGATTTTAAACAGTGTAGAAAATGTCATCAGCCACGAGAAACAAAGCATAGAAACCAAAACAGAAACCTCAATCAGATTACGCGATCCGGTTTTCTGGCAAAAAGCCATTGATGCCATGCATGCCGTTGTTCACCACCCTCGTGGCACAGCCCGTCGCATAGCCACCGGTGCAGATTACGAAATAGCTGGCAAAACTGGCACATCACAGGTTCGTGGTCTCAGCCAGGAAGATAAAAAAGCGCCCAAGAATGAAGACTTGCCCAAGGAAGCCCGTGACCATGCCTTGTTTATCGCCTTCGCCCCCATTGAAGACCCACAAATAGCTATCGCGGTGTTAGTCGAGCATGGCGGCAGTGGCAGTGGTGCCGCGGCACCTGTTGCCCGAAAAGTACTGGATGCCTACTTACGTGACATCCCAGTGAACATTATTGAAGCGGAGGAGTCTGAGACGCCATGAGCACTCCCCATGAAGAAGAATTCAGTCTCAGCAGGTGGCTGGTCGAAAGGCGTATTGATGCAACTTTGCTCCTCTTGCTGTCCCTGTTGTGTGGCATAGGACTGCTTGTTCTGTATAGCGCATCGGGACAGAACATGAGTCATGTTTATGCCCAGGGGATTCGGCTTGGTCTCGGCTTTGCAGCCATGTTCATCGTCGCGCAAATCCCACCGGAATGGATAAGAACATCTGCACCCTGGGTATTCAGCGCCTGCATCATTCTGCTTATCCTGGTATTGATTCTGGGTGAGGAATCCAAGGGCGCACAACGCTGGCTCGATCTGAAAATCGTACGCTTTCAACCCTCCGAGATCATGAAACTGGCCATGCCCATTGCAGTTGCGGCCTATCTGCATGAACGGCCTTGCCCGGTGACATTCAAGGATCTAATTGTCTGTTCTATCCTCATCGCCATTGCCACGCTGCTTGTGGCCCGTCAACCTGATCTGGGCACTTCATTACTCATCGCCACTGCTGGCGGGTTTGTACTTTATATGGGTGGCTTGCGCTGGCGTGTACTGCTTTTAATTGCAGCTGCAGCTGCTGCCGCCGCACCTCTTCTGTGGTTTAACATGCATGAATATCAGCAGGAACGCGTGCTGACATTCATTAATCCTGCCCGCGATCCGGCAGGAGCGGGTTATCACATTACCCAAAGCAAGATAGCGATTGGTTCAGGCGGATTATTTGGCAAAGGCTGGCTCAATGGCACTCAGGCAAAGCTCAATTTTCTGCCTGAAAGCAATACCGACTTTATATTTGCAGTATTTGCGGAAGAGGCGGGGTTGATCGGGGTTGTCGTACTATTGCTCGTCTATCTTTTAATCGTACTGCGTGGTCTTTCAATTGCCCTTCGCAGCCAAGACACCTTCCAGAGGCTGCTTGCTGGCAGCCTGAGCATGACCTTCTTTGTATATGTATTCGTTAACATGGGAATGGTTATCGGCATATTACCTGTAGTCGGCGTCCCCTTACCTCTGGTAAGTTACGGTGGCACATCGATGGTCATCCTGCTTGCCAGCTTCGGACTCTTAATGTCTATACATACTCATCGAAAACTATTGGCCGAATAATGCTACAAAAACTGATTGTTAACCTACTAATTGCATCTGCTTTTATTGCATTGCCTGCAGCCGCAGATTATGAAGACCACCCACGTGCTCAGGAACTCGTAAAGCGCATGGTCAATGATCATGGATTTACCGCTGAAGAAGTGCTGGACATTCTTGATGAGGCCGAGAAAATCCCCAGCCTTGTCGAAGCAGAAAAGAAGTCGGCAGAAAAAGTTCGAACCTGGGCCGACTACCGTCCTATTTTTCTCAATAAATCACGCATCAATAACGGCGTGAAATTCATGCAAACACATGCCGCCACACTTAGCAGGGCAGAAAAGGAATTTGGCGTACCCCGGGAGATCCTTACTGCAATCATTGGTGTTGAAACCCTATATGGCGGCTATACAGGAAAAGTTCGAATTCTGGATGCATTAGCCACGCAGGGCTTTGATCATCCCAGGCGATCAGCATTCTTCTTCGAGGAACTGGTGGCCTATCTCGTATTCTGCAAACAATACAACTACGACCCCGAAGACCCGCGCGGCTCTTATGCTGGCGCGATGGGACTGCCCCAGTTCATGCCCAGCAATTACCTGAAGCTGGGACTGGACTACGACCAGAATGGTATTCGTGATCTTTGGACTTTTGATGATGCCATTGGCAGTGCTGCTAATTACTTTATTCATTATCGAGGGCCAGGCCGTGGCTGGCGTCGCGGCGAACCGGTTGCTGTGCAGGTCACACCCGAGTTCCCAATTCCTGATGACATGCTCATCAATCAGAAAGACACACATACTACGATTGGTCAGTTAACCGCCGCGGGTATCACTATTTCCGGCCCTGGACTTTCGCATGACACACCTGTGGGACTGCTTCGACTGGAGGGTGACAAGGGCACCGAATACTGGGTGGCTTTCCACAATTTTTATGTTGTGATGTCTTACAATCCTCGTGTTAAATATGCGATGGCGGTTTACCAGCTTAGTCAGGCAATTCGCGAGGCTTCTGGTATTTAATTTTGCAGGCAGATTATGTCGCTGTACAAATTGGGCTCATTTAAGATGTTATTAGCATCCGCGCTATGTATTTCTGTGATCGGTTGTAGTGGCTCCATAAGCAAACCTGCCAAGGACGGGCCTCCCATAGGTGGACCTGCTGCCTTCGACACTATTCCCGACGCGGTGCCACGCGCCGAACCCCTGAGCAAATATGGAAATATGGCCTCCTACGAAGTTTATGGCGAACGTTATTACGTTTTGCCTGAAAGCAAGGGCTATAAAGAACGTGGTCGCGCGTCCTGGTATGGACGTAAATTTCACGGCCGACGCACTTCCAGTGGCGAACCCTACGATATGTACGCGATGACTGCAGCGCATAAAACTCTGCCGCTGCCCACATATGTAAAAGTCACTAATCTTGCTAATGGCAAACAGGTGATACTTCGAGTGAACGATCGCGGGCCTTTTCATAACAATAGAATTATTGACCTTTCATACAGCGCGGCAATGAAACTGGATATGTTTAGCAAAGGCACTGCCCAGGTCGAGGTCGAAGCACTTGATCCGGGCATCAATCACCAGACGGGCACACCAGTGCCTGTCCCCCTTCAGACCCAACCCGTAATGACGTCGCAAGCCAATAAGAGCAAGGATGAAATTCAATCATTCTACTTACAGGCCGGCGCATTTAGTGATCAGGCCAATGCCCATCAACTCAAACAACGTATACAGGATGCCGGCCTCCGTAATGCGGATATCCATCAAATTCCTGAAGATGCGCTTTACAGAGTCCGTCTTGGACCCTATTCCAGAAAAGAGACACTGGAATTCGATAAAGATCGACTTAAGGCGATGGGTATTAACTCCCGAATCAATTCCTACTAGGTAGATACTCCGAATTCCTGTCGAAACAGCATATATTCTGTAGAATACCGCCTTCAAACTACCAATTATTATCAGTTTCAAACTGATATCCCTAGTCTCTTCAGCCAAACTGACAAGTAACCATGCAGCAGCATTCAAACAAGCCTTTTATTACCCTGTTCTTTTTTACCCTGTTCTGGTTTAACTCCGCGGTTCATGCGGCGACTACCATGCCTTTGCCAAAGCCACCCTCAGTCAACGCCAAGAGTTACATCCTGATTGACGCGCAAAGCGGCCAGATTCTTGCAGAATCTGAGGCAGACCTAAAAATCGAGCCTGCAAGTATCACCAAGATCATGAGCTCCTATGTGGTGGTCAGCGAAATCGCCAAGGGCAATCTCAAAGAAGATGACCTGGTCACTATTAGCGAAACAGCCTGGCGTATGGGCGGCTCGAAGATGTTTGTTGAAGTAGGTAAGCAAATTTCAGTCATTGACCTGATGCGCGGCCTGATAGTGCAGTCTGGCAATGATGCAACTATTGCACTGGCAGAACATATTGCCGGTACTGAAGAAAGCTTTGCGGCCTATATGAATCAATATGCCCTGAAGCTGGGCATGACCAACACCCAGTTTAAAAATGCCACAGGTTGGCCCGACCCCGAGCACTTCACTACGGCCCGCGATATCGCAACATTAACCCGAGCATTAATTGCAGATTTCCCGGAACATTATGCAATCTATGCAGAAAAGGAATTTCGCTATAACAACATTACCCAACACAACAGAAACCTGCTGCTCTGGCGCGATGAAAGCGTGGACGGCGTTAAAACTGGTCACACAGAATCCGCAGGCTTTTGTTTAACTGCCTCAGCAGTCAGGGACGGCATGCGACTGATCTCTGTCGTCATCGGTGCGGATGGTACAAAATCTCGCACACGTTACAGCCAGGCATTGCTGAACTACGGATTCCGTTTCTTTGAAACCCGAAAATTATTCGATGGCTCAGCGCCTATGGATACTGTCCGGGTATGGAAAGGCGACACACAGGAACTTGCCATTGGCCCCAGTCAGGATGTTTACATTACTGCGCCCCGTGGGCGATTTGACGATATCAATGTTCAGGCAGAACTTGGTGGGCAGATATTTGCACCGGTTGAAGCGGGACAAAAACTGGGCGTAATTACCGCCACACTGGATGACATCGTACTGACCAAATCAGATATTCAGGCTTTGGATGCCATATCAGCAGGAAGTTGGTGGCAGCGCCTTCTTGATGAAGCCCGCCTCTTTATGAATCGTTAGGGCCTATGCCTGCCCAGACTGGATAGGGCTATACTTCAGTCATGACAACGACAGCCTACCTGAACGGTCAGTTTCTACCGTTGAGCGAAGCACGCGTGCCAGTGCTTGATCGCGGCTATCTGTTCGGGGACGGCGTTTATGAAGTCATTCCGGTGTATGCTGGAAAAGTCTTCAAACTGGAGGCGCATCTCGATCGTTTACAACGCAGTCTCGAAGCCATTCGCCTGCATAACCCCTATGACAACCACCGATGGATAGAATGTATCAGGCAGTTGATATCGTTAAATGGGGGGGGCAAAACTGACCAGACAATTTATCTTCAAGTGTCTCGTGGCATCACAGCCAAACGTGCCCATGGCCTACCAGACAACCCAAGCCCATCAGTGCTGGCTTTCACATGGCCCATGGCCGAAGTTCCGGAAAGCGTAATATCCGTAGGCGTTAGTGCTATCACCCTGGAAGATTTTCGATGGCATCGATGTGACATTAAATCTATTGCCTTGCTGGCCAACGTGATGCTGGCTGATGAAGCGCTACGTGACGGACATAACGAAGCCATTTTGCATCGAAATGGAAAAATTACCGAAGGCGCATCCAGCAATGTCTTTTGCATGATTGATAATATTCTCGTAACCCCTGCAAGAAGTGAAATGATACTGCATGGCATCACCCGGGAGTTCACCCTCGAACTTGCCTCCCAGGCTGGCATTAGAACCGAGGAGCGCGACATATCTACAGAGTCATTGCGTAATGCCGATGAAATCTGGATCAGCAGTTCGACCCGGGAAATTTATCCCGTGACGATGCTTGATAACGCAGCGGTAGGAACAGGCAAACCCGGTTCAAATTGGCGAGCCGTTTACAGCTTGTATCAGCAACAAAAAATACTTTACATGGAATGACCACTCATGCCTGAATCACCGCCATTACTAGAATTCCCATGCCGCTTTCCAATCAAGGCATTTGGACGTGAACATGATGACTTTGAATCCATAGTATTTGAACTCATTAAAAAGCACGCAGAAGACGTCACTCGGGATGACATTCGTCTTAACAACAGCAGAAAGGGCCGTTTTACAGCGATTACAATAACGATCAACGCAACTAGCCAGGCGCAACTCGACAACATATATAACGCGCTCACACAGCACGAACTGGTTGTAATGGCGCTGTAATGTCGGCTGCAAAAGCATATTGGCTGGGCCTGAGGGATTACACATCCGTATGGTCAGCCATGCGAAGTTTTACTGACACTCGCACACTGGAAACCGGGAACCAGATCTGGTTCCTCGAACACCACCCGGTATTTACCCAGGGACAGGCCGGTAAACCCGAACATGTATTACAGCCCGGCGATATACCCATTGTTGCGTCAGACCGTGGCGGGCAAGTGACTTATCATGGCCCGGGGCAACTGGTGGTTTACCCCTTGCTTCGCCTGAATGACTTGCGTTATGGAAAAGGCATGGGCATTCGCAGCCTGGTCAGCGCGCTAGAAGATGCCATGATACGCTGCCTGTCCTCTTATGGAATCACTTCCAGTTCCATACCCGATGCTCCCGGGGTCTATGTGGATGGCCGCAAGATAGGCTCTATTGGCCTTAGAGTCCGCAAGCAGGCGTGCTATCACGGTATTTCACTGAACGTAGCCATGGATCTCGAGCCCTTTGGGCGTATAAACCCCTGCGGATACAAGGGGCTGCAGGTGACTCAACTCAGTGAGTTACACAAACCCACTGAATTGATATCAGTTGCTACAACATTACATGCAGCAATGGGTGATTGCCTGGGAATGGATATTACAACCCTAGAAGATCGGGAATGCGATCCGCTCCCGATCAATCTCAACGGCTGAGAACAGGACTCACGCCGGGCAGGCTCGTGCCTGGCATCCGCGGAATATCAATACGTCGGGCTGACGCTGCAGCATCTCTGGCAGCCGCACGTGATGCTGCCTGGGCATCTTCCTGCGCATCCGGATCCTGCACAGTGGATGCATCTGATTCAGACGATTCCTGCGCGTTATCCTGTCGTGCAGCCTCTATATTCCGGCGATGCAGTTCTTCGTTACGCTCACGAGCCTGCAGGGTCTGTTGATTTTCGCGATTCTCCTTCTCTTCATAACTCTCCTCACGAGCGAAGGGATCGGGGTCATGCGCGCAAGCTGAAATCAATAACGTAGAAAATAAGATGCCGAGAAAAATCAGGGCTCTGGTTCTCATATCTGTTAAACCTCCGGCCTGTCAGGCCAGTTGAGTAGTAATGATCATATTTTGACCACTTATTATGGAAAAGTTCAAACTTCATCTGTTACTTTGACATACCCTATGCCAATCAACTCACAGTGTGTAAAAATGCACATTGCCATCTTGTTGAACTGATTCCCGATACCGGGGTCATAGTGGCAAGTAAACGGAGAGACAATAAGTGCCCATACTCAAACAGTTAAACAAGTATGCCAGTCTGTTAATGCTGACAGCTTCCTTCCTGTTCGTTGCCAACAGTCAGGCTGCAGAGCAAAGCCCGGATAAAGTCATTGATGAAGCATCTAAAAGAATTCTGACTGAAATAGAGCCGCGTAAAGACGAACTCCGAGATGATCCGGCCAAGCTCTATAAAATTGTGGAAGACATTATCATTCCGCACTTTGATTTCGATACCATTAGCAAACGTGTGCTTGGCAAAGCCTGGAAAGACGCCACGCCAGAACAACGCACAAAATTTACTGCTACTTTTAAAGACCTTCTGGTTCGCACTTACAGTAATGCTCTACTTGAGTATAGTGGCGAGGCCATCAAGTGGACACCTATCGACGTGCCAAAGGATGCGACCAAAGTCATTCAGGAAGCTCAGGTTTCACTGGCCAGCGGTCAGACCGTCCCTATGAAATGGGGACTCAGAAAAATTGCCAATGCATGGAAGGTGTATGACATCAGCATCGATGGCATTAGTCTGGTCACAAACTACCGCAGCGTATTTGCCAGTGAAGTCCGTAAAAACGGACTCGACGCCTTGATTCAGCGCCTGGAGTCTAAAAATACCGCCGATAACAAAAGTTAATTTTAAACCAAAAATCAACCCAGCCATTTCCGTGCATTTCCGAACAATCTGAGCCATGGCGCATCATCGCCCCAGTCATCGGGGTGCCATGAGTTTGTCACTGTGCGGATAACCCGCTCCGGGTGAGGCATCATGATCGTTATACGACCATCCTTATTACAAACACCGGTGATACCTCCCGGAGAGCCATTGGGGTTATTCGGGTAATGCACGGTCACTGCACCGTAATTATCTACATAACGCAATCCAACCTGCCCGGCACTCTCAAGTCGCTTCTGACTATCATCATGGGCAAAAACAGCCCTCCCTTCTCCGTGAGCGACCGCAATCGGTAGCCTGGAACCTGTCATCCCTTTGAGCAGTATCGAGGTGCTGTCCTGAACCTCCACCAATGCAAACCTGGCTTCAAATTGTTCAGAACGGTTGCGCCGAAAATCAGGCCAGTCTTCAGTACCGGGGATAATTTCCCTTAACGAAGACAGCATCTGGCAACCGTTACAGACACCAAGGGCAAAGCGGTCATCACGAGCAAAGAAATTGGCAAAACTGGTTCTTGCTTCGCTGTGTAGCAACACCGAATTGGCCCAGCCACGTCCGGCACCCAGCACATCACCATAGGAGAACCCGCCGCAGGCAACAAGCCCCTGGAAATCTTCCAAACTTACCCGGCCAGATAAAATGTCACTCATATGCACGTCAGTTGATTCAAAGCCGCTACGATGAAACGCCCATGCCATCTCTGCATGCCCGTTTACGCCCTGCTCTCTGAGCACAGCCACTCTGGGTCGTCTCAGATTCAGGTAAGGAGCACTGACATCTTCTGCTGGGTCAAAGCTCAGATTGACGCTCAAACCAGGATCATTGGCATCCTTGATGTTATCGAATTCCTGCCGTGCAGTGCCGGGCTCATCACGCAGTTTTTGGATTCGGTAACTGACCTGCGACCATTCACGTTGTAAATTGGCGCGATTATCTGCGAAAACTACCGCCCCTGATTTCCAGAAGCTCATACGTTGTTCGCTATTCGGTGTACCAATAACATGCGTGGTCAGGCCTGCCGATTGTAGTTGCTCCAATACCTGGTTTGTATCTTCATCGCGCACCTGAATCACAGCGCCCAGTTCTTCATTAAACAGCGCTGCCAACGGATCGGAACCGAGAGCATCAAGCCGTACATCGAACCCGCATCGTCCAGCAAATGCCATTTCGCAGAGCGTCGTAAAGAGACCACCATCAGAGCGGTCATGATAGGCCGTCAGAAGCCCATCCTGATTAAGCGTCTGGACACATTCGAAAAACTTCTTTAATTGTTCAGCATCGTCCAGATCAGGCGGCACGTCGCCTATCTGACTGTAGACCTGACATAACGCAGAGCCGCCCAGACGATTCTTACCCTTGCCCAGATCAATGAGTATCAGATCTGTTTTCCCAAAGTCGGTGCGTAGCTGAGGGGTAAGGCAATCACGAACATCAATGACAGGAGCAAACGCAGAAAGAACTACCGAAAGCGGGGAAGTGATTTCCCGATCCATGTTCCCCTGATTCCATACTGTCTTCATTGACAGTGAGTCCTTGCCCACCGGGATAGCAATGCCCAGCGCGGGGCAGAGTTCCTTGCCAATTGCCTCTACCGTTGCATATAGCGCAGCGTCTTCACCCTCATGTCCTGCGGCTGCCATCCAGTTGGCCGACATGCGTACATCCGACAATTTACCTATGGCCGCTGCTGCTATATTGGTAATCGCCTCACCGACTGCCATGCGTCCGGAAGCAGGACCATCCAATAGTGCGATTGGAGCTCTCTCACCCATCGCCATCGCCTCACCTGTCAATCCCTGATAACCACTGGAAGTGACTGCAACATCACTGACAGGTACCTGCCATGGCCCTACCATCTGATCCCGACAAACCTGACCGCCAACGCTACGATCACCAATCGTAATCAGAAAACTCTTGTTGGCCACGGTGGGTAAATTAAGCACGCGACGAGCAGCATCAGCGACATCGATTTTATCGGTCTCTAGTGCTTCAACAGGTCTCTTCACGCTAGTCGCTTGACGGTGCATCCCAGGTGTTTTTCCAAGCAAAACCTGCATCGGCATATCGACCGGTGATTGATCCTTATCTTCAATCAGCAATCTGGGTTCGAGAGTTGCCTGTCCAACCACTGCATAGGGACAACGCTCACGCTTGCAGACCCGTTCAAATTCATCAAGGTCATCATTGGCAATTGCCAGGACGTAACGTTCCTGTGACTCGTTACACCAGATTTCCATCGGGGAAAGACTTGCGTCTGCAATATGTATATCACGTAAGCGGATTCGCCCCCCGCGACCATCTGCATCGATGATCTCTGGCAGGGCATTGGACAACCCCCCCGCGCCAACATCATGAATGGACTGAATAGGGTTCTTGTCACCCTGCCCCCAACAATAATCCACGACTTCCTGACACCGACGTTCCATTTCAGGATTGGCACGCTGTACCGAAGCAAAGTCCAGCGCCTCGCTACTCGTACCGGCCGACATTGAAGATGCCGCGCCACCGCCCAAACCAATTAACATGGCCGGACCGCCCAGCACGACCAGTGCGGCATGCTCACTAACCACCTGTTTTTCAACATGTCCCGGACGCACATTTCCCATACCCCCGGCGATCATTATCGGCTTGTGATAGCCCCGCAATTCTTCTTCGCCCTGGGGGCCAGTTATTACGAGTTCAAAGCTGCGAAAAAAACCGGCAAGATTTGGACGTCCGAATTCATTGTTATATGCCGCGGCCCCGATAGGTCCGTGCAACATAATGTCGAGCGCACTGGCAATGTGCGAGGGCTTACCAAAGTCCTTTTCCCAGGGCTGCACAAAATCAGGTAATTTGAGATTCGAAACCGAAAAACCACACAACCCGGCCTTGGGCTTTCCACCACGCCCTGTCGCAGCCTCATCTCGTATTTCACCACCGGCACCTGTAGCTGCGCCTGAGAATGGTTCAATAGCTGTCGGATGATTATGGGTTTCAACCTTCATGAGTATGTGTATAGCCTCATTAACAGGATGATATACCCCATCCTGATTCGGCATAAAACGCATACCCGGAGCAGACTCAGTAGCTGCGCCTTCTATAACAGAAGCATTATCCTTATACGCAGACAGCACACCTTCAGGGCTCGCCGCATGCGTCATACGAATCATGTCAAACAGGCTATGCGGTTTGTCCTCGCCGTCAATCGTCCAGGAAGCATTAAAGATTTTGTGACGACAGTGCTCAGAATTGATTTGCGCGAACATCATCAACTCGGCGTCAGTGGGATTACGACCAATGATCTGATAATTCTCCACCAAGTAGTCAATTTCACCATCTGAGAGTGCCAGTCCCCAGTCCTTATTCGCGAAGACCAGCGCGTCACGGCCACCCTGTGCGATATCGACCTGACGTAATTCACGCGCCACTGGTACGTCAAATGTCGCCTGAGCATCTGACTCCTGCATGAGCACTGTTTCCGTCATGGGATCATGCAAGTGTGGAAGCATGGCCGCCTGCTGGACTTCATTCAAAGTGGCTACGCCCTGCAAGGTGAAACATGTTCCCCTTTCGACTCGCAGCAGATTATCAAGCTCGCATACTTTGGCGATGTCTGTCGCCTTACTGGACCAGGGTGAGAGCGTACCGAGTCTTGGAATCACATAGACAGAACAGTTCTCAGCAGTGGATTCAACGGTGGCTGTTACATCACCCAGCAGGCTTTCAAGGCGACTAATATCCAGCTGACTGGGTGCCTCTTTCCACGATGCAAGGTAAAAGTATTGAGATTTTACTTCGTTGAGGTCATGGCAATGGTCTACCAGTTCACCAAACAGACAGACAAGGCGAAAGCGGGACATCGCGGTGCCACCATATAGTGTCGTTACAAACTCACTACGAGACATTCAGATAATCTCCTTCCAGGCCATGGCCTTATCTTGCGGGGCTATATCAAGCCAGTCCGGATCATGCCCCAGCGCGTTGACGACTGCATTGCGAGCCAATTCAGCCGTATTATTGGTTTCACTCATATGCGCTATTACCAGATGTTGTAAAAGCGAAGTGTCTATATTACTTAGCAACTCAGCCGTCTGCCCATTACTCAAATGGCCCAGCGGACCTGCAACTCTGACCTTGAGTGATTCTGCATAAGGACCGTCGCGTAGCATAACTGGATCATGGTTACATTCGACAAGTAGGGCATCGCATAAATCAAGCTGTTCACATATATGTGGTGTAATCGTGCCTACGTCAGACAATACGCCGACTTTCCTGCCTTGATATTCAAAAACAAACTGGCAGGGCTCGCATGCATCATGGGGAACCGGATAGGGTCTGATAGTCAGTTCGCCAATGGAAAATGCCTGATGGACATTAATAAATTCTATTTCGGGGACTTTCTTGTCTTTCCAGGCACGGTAAGTGCCTTTGGTCATCCATACCGGTACCCCGTAGCGCCGTGCGAAACGCGCCACACCATTCAGATGATCGCCATGCTCATGAGTGACAAGCAAAGCGGTGACCTGCTCTGGTTGAACATTAAGAGTTAAAAGTCGCTTTTGGGCTTCCGTGGTTGAGAATCCACAATCAATCATTAAAAGTGTTTCACCTGCAGCCACCATCGCGGAATTACCGCGGCTGCCACTACCCAGATAGGCAAACCTGAGATTACTCAATGTCAGGACTTATCGCGTGGCGTGTATATCGGGAAAGGTGTCACATTGGATGACCCTGAGCCACCGACCTCCGAGATTTTGGCCGTGCCCTGTTTGCTCACCTCATCGATTCTCAAAACCGCATGCATGGGTATAAAGAATCTTTGTACACCGGCAAATTCATCTTTTAGTTTTTCTTCGCCCGGATCAACCACAATCGATGTGTTCTCCCCGAATTTGAGTCCTTCAATCTCAACAAAGCCATAAAGCTCACTCTGCCCCACATGCTGGGCATACACCTCGTAAACCTTCCCGTGTTGTATAAAATTGATTCGATACAAGCGTTTTTTACTCATGAATAGCTACTTGGCAATGCCTTGATCTACATTTCAGGTGGCGCGGAAATTTTACCGATGTGGTCACCACAATTATCATTTGGCGGAGAGGGAGGGATTCGAACCCCCGGTACGTTCGCACGTACAACGCATTTCGAGTGCGCCCCGTTCGACCACTCCGGCACCTCTCCTTTCGGCAACAAGCACATCTGTGCGATAGTCTGCCTGGCGAAGCGGGGAATTTTAAATGATGGACAGGCAAAGTCCCAGTAAAACATGGGGAAAACAGGCAGTAACCATCGCCAAAGCTGTCGTGCGTACTCTTATTCAAGTCATTTACTGGCTTAAACCCCGAATAATTACTGGCGGCAAATTCCTTTGGCAGCGCAGTTATGCGCCCGCATCTATTTATGTACTGGGTGTCGCCATCATCCTGGGCACCTGTTCACCGGCTCTGACTCCATGGCAAAAGATCGAGAAAAATCAGGTCATCAAGATTGTGACTGTCAATGGCCCCATGACTTACTACTACGGCGCAGAAGGCCCTACCGGTTTCCAGTATGACCTGGTGAAAAAATTTGCAGACCTGCATGGACTGGGCATAGAAGTTACCCTCGCCGAGAGCACCAGAGAGATATTCGAAAAACTCAAATTGGGCGAAGCTCAAATTGCAACGGGTGTCATCATCACGCCGAAACGCGGTGAGGAATTAAATTTTAGCGTTCCAATTGTTAAAACTACGGCTCAGCTTGTATACCGAATGGGGAGCAAGAAACCGAAATCCCTCTTAGAACTGGGAGAAGGCATCCTTGAAGTCGGCTCAAGCAGTAGCTATGCGGAGCTACTGGAAGCAGCAAGTAAAGAAAACCCTGATCTTAAATGGTCTGTGAATAGCGAATTCAGTGATGACGAGTTACTCTTCCGTGTCTCTAATGGCGATACAGATTACACGGTTGCAGACGCGCGGTTGATACGCATCTCCCAACGCTATTATCCCAACCTGAAAGTAGCCTTTGATATTGGCGAACCGCAATGGATTGCATGGAGTTACACGCCCGATACAGAGTCCAGACTGCAGACGATGGCAGACGAATTTCTACTTTCTTTCAAGACTACTGAGGAATATAAACGTATTCTTGATCGCCATTTTGGTCATATTGACCAGTTGGGCTATATCGACGCTGTGACCCTTGCCAAACATGTCCGTCTGCGACTCCCCTTGTATGAAGAGTATTTCAAGCAGGCCGCGCTGGACAACAATCTCGACTGGCGCCTGATAGCAGCGGTGGGATATCAGGAGTCACACTGGAATCCTTTTGCGACGAGCCCAACTGGTGTTCGCGGCCTGATGATGCTGACCAATGCAACCGCGCGGTATCTGGGTGTCCCGGATCGACTTGATCCTGCCCAGAGTATCGAAGGGGGCGCCAGATACCTGAGGGAACTGATTGACCGCTTACCCGCAGAAATAGAAGAACCCGACCGCACCTGGATTGC
>JBFJXR010000036.1:0-29277 GCA_041622995.1 Nevskiales bacterium | reverse complement strand
GTTCAATCCTCGTGGATTCTGGCTGCCCATATTCATATATTGATTCACCCGCAAGAATGACTTGTGTGTATGGCGCAGTGACCAAAAGGGTCATTACAAATGAGACTTTCTTTATCCTCATGACTCGCTCCCCGGATCAGGTAGAAATGAAGAAACCCCGAACCTGACCTATGTATTTATCCTGACAACTCCGAAAGTAGAATTGTGCCGGGTTTATCCCCCATTAAAGGGCTAAACCAAAGTAACAATGCATTTCGGAATGGTAAATACCAGATTAGCAGTTTTCAGGGTATATGCACCGGAATCAGCGGTTTTACAAAACCGTGTTTAGGACAGCAAGCCTTCGCATTCATGAACATGTGAATGGCGCGCCCGACAGGATTCGAACCTGTGACCCCCGGTTTCGGAAACCGGTACTCTATCCAACTGAGCTACGGGCGCTTTTCGATTTGACCCAAAATTATAATCGGCTAGTTGCTAGCCTTCATTCCTCAATAGCCTGCTTCGGAAAACGATACTCAATCCAATAATAGAGCTACAGACACTTCGGGCGCGGTAGCATAACGCCTGTAGTGTTTAGATACCAGAATGTTGCACACTCAGCGCTCCCAACTGACAACTCCAACACTAATGTTCAGGCCTGTTTTGTAGGATATTCCCTAGGACAAAATGCTCAATACTCTGACAGTGGTTTCACTGTAATTTGACCCGGAAAGGATTAGTATGACAAATACGTATATATAGATTATTCACAAGCAGAGGAGCCTGTGATGCAACAACAAAAGTCACAAAATAAATTTGGCGGGTATCTGGGCGTATTACTGTTCGGATTATTGATCGTTGGCAACAGCACTTCCGTGTTTGCAGATGAACATGACCTTCCGAACGACCTCACCAGTCTCAGCCTTGATGACTTGCTGAACATTAATGTCACGACTGTATCCAAGAAAGCCGAGCGTTTAAGCGAAGCGGCCGCTGCTGTTTATGTTTTAACGGGTGACGATATCCGGCGATCCGGGGCACGCAGTATTCCCGATGCCCTGCGACTTGTGCCCGGCTTGCAGGTCAGCCAGATCGATGCACACACCTGGGCTGTAAGCGCACGGGGTTTTAACTCCGTAGTGTCCGATAAACTCGAAGTTTTGATGGATGGTCGCAGCCTGTATACCCCCCTGTTTTCGGGGGTATTCTGGGATGTACAAAATACGCTAATGGAGGACATCGACCGCATTGAAATCGTGCGCGGCCCGGGCGGTGCGCTCTGGGGCGCAAATGCAGTGAACGGGGTGATAAATATCATCACCAAGCCTGCAGCAGACACCCAGAGCGGATATGTCGAAGCGGGTACGGGCACTGAGCGTCACTTCGTCGGCATGCGTTCAGGCGGAAAACTCGGCGAAGCCGGTCATTTCCGGGCTTACGCCATGGGCTATGACAGGGATAATCAGGCTCTTCCTTCAGATTCTGATCCTGCGTTGCTCGCTGCTTTGGGTAACCGGGACCAGGCACGTGACAGTGCAGATATGGCCCAGATTGGATTTCGTAGCGACTGGAACTCCTCCCCCATAAACAGCTATACCGTACAAGGCGACTTTTACGACGGTTCACAACTTGATAATGTCGATGTTGCGCTCGTCACAACGCCCACAGAAACCGATTTATCCGGGTGGAATATTCTCGGGCGCTGGCATCACGATCTGTCATCGGGAGGGGACATCACCCTGCAGGCCTATTACGACCGTAGCAAGCGCAATACGCCCTTTAGTTTCACAGAAACCCGTGAGACCTGGGATATCGGTTTTCAACACAGTTTCAACACTCTTTTTCTGGGGTTTAACCACGAGATAGTCTGGGGTGGCAATTATCGACGTTCAGACGATGAAACCACCGGACTAACGGTCACATTTATCCCGGCCGACCAGTCTCTGGAAACCGCAGGGCTGTTTGTGCAGGACACCATTGGCTTCTACAACGACCGACTCAAGCTGACGCTTGGTTCCAAATTCGAAAATAACGACTACACCGGCTCCGAAATACAACCCAGTGCCCGGCTGGCCTGGCTGATTGATGAGCACCGTACACTTTGGGGTTCTGTTTCACGTGCAGTGCGCATCCCCAACCGCTTTGATGCCGAACTCGGTGTAGGCGGTCTCCTGCTGGGCAACCCCGACCTAAAGGCTGAAGAGGTCATTGCCTACGAAGTCGGATATCGCTGGCGGATACGTGAGAACCTGTCTGTCGATACCGCCCTGTTTTACAACGACTACGATAATTTACGCACGCTAGAGTCACCGCCCGTACCGCCTTTCTTCGCATTTGATAACAAACAGCAAGGCAGGAGCTATGGTGTAGAAGTCGCCACGCAATGGCAAATCCGGCCTGACTGGAGTCTGAAAACCGGTTACAGCTACCTTAAGCTGGATCTGAAAAAGGATGCTGACAGTACCGATAGCGGCATCCTTCAGCCTGCTGAGGGTCTTGATCCGGAACATCAGTTTTTCCTGATGAGTAGCTGGCAAATCAATTCTTCCCTGGAGTTCAACTCAGTTATTCGCTATGTCGATGACCTGCCTAATGACACTCAAAGTAATCGAAAAGTACCGTCTTATACCGAGCTGGATCTTCGCCTCGCCTGGACGCCTCGCGAGAACCTTGAACTCTCTCTGATTGGTCGAAACCTGATAGAGGAAAAACATCGCGAATCCAATGGCTCGACAGCCTCTGAAATCGAACGGGGGATCTATGCACAGATTAGTTGGCGTTACTGAATCCCGTTCAATGGCTATGCATAAAATTTTTGCATTAAAAAAGCTGGCTATGGCGTCGCTTTTGCTGTGCGTGACTTTTGCCACCACAGCTCAGGCAGGCACTGAACTTGAACGCAAGGTAAAAGCCGCCTTTGTATATAACTTTGCAAAATTTATTGAGTGGCCAAAAGACAACGTTAGCCCTGATAACAGGTTTGTGATTTGTGTGGCCGGAGAAACCTTGCTCGGAGATGCTCTTGGCACCAACCTGGAAAACAAGGTTATTAAGGATCATATAATTCACGTCCGCAATATAGGCTGGTCAGTCAATAAATTAAATGACTGCCAGATGCTTTATCTAAACGGCACGGGTTCTCCGCGTATCGGCCCATTACTCAAGGCCGCCAGCGAAAAACCTATTTTGACCATTGGGGAAAGTAATGACTTTATTGCAAATGGCGGCATCATCCAGTTTCTGCTGATTGAGGGTAAAGTCAGGTTCAGTATCAACCAGGCCTCTGCAATCAGGGCCGGTCTGAATATCAGTGCCAAGTTACTGGAAGTGAGTTACCGGGTTGCGGGTCAACAGTCTAGCAAACTGGATCAGGGCTATTTCAACCGGCATGTCAAAATTTAGCGACGCCCCCATAAGCCGCAAGCTCACCCTGTCTTTTATAGGGATGAGTGTTTCAGCCGTATTGCTCGCGTCGATTGTCTTTCTGGCCTATGACTGGATCACCCAGCGTCAGGCCATGGTAGATGACCTTGCCAGCCTGAGTGCCGTCATTGGCAATAATAGTACGGCTGCATTGACCTTTAATGACCCCAATACAGCGACCGAAGTCCTCGGTGCCCTTCGCGCACGCCCGCAAATACAGATCGCATGTATATACCTTTCGTCAGAAGCCAGTAATCGTTCGTTTGCAAGCTACCATCAAAATGCCGTGGAACTGGAGTGCCCACCAAGACCCGATACGACTGAACTGATTTTTACGACCCAGCACATGAGCTATTCCATTCCTGTAATGCTGGACGAGGAAGTCATCGGTTCGCTCTATATCAGAAAGGATTTAAGTGAACTCTGGGATAAGGTAACCCTACATCTGGAGGTGGTTCTGGGCGTAATTCTGGCTTCTCTGGGCCTGTCTCTTTTTATCGCTTCGCTATTACAGCGCGGATTAACCAAGCCGATTATTAGCCTGGCAAATACCGCACAGAACATTGCCGAATCAAAAAACTATAGCCTGCGTGCGATCTCTTCGGGAAAGGATGAGGTGGGTCAATTGATTCTTCACTTTAATTCCATGCTGGCCGAAATCGAAGACCGCGATGATGAAGTCGTACAGGCACGTGAAGAATTGCAGGCGCAGGTGGAACAAACGACACAGGCCTATAACCAGCAGCAAATAACCATGCAACGCCTGATAGAAACCCAGAAGCAATTGGTACAAACAGAAAAAATGGCCTCTTTGGGCGGACTCGTCGCAGGCGTGGCCCATGAGATCAATACCCCTGTTGGCGTAGGCGTAACCGCGGCGTCAACGCTACTTACACGTTCGAAAGAACTGGAGAAACAGTACAAAGCTCAAGAGTTAACTGCAACAGCACTCAGTCAATATGTGGCGATGGCAGTACAGTCCTCTGGAATTATTCTGAAAAACCTGAGCAATGCTGCAGAGTTGATCCATAGCTTCAAACAGGTTGCGGTTGACCAGACGAGCAGTGAACGTCGTGAATTTAACCTGGCAGAGTACATCGACGAAGTCCTCTTAAGTCTCAGGCCCAAACTTAAGACTACCCACCACAATATTGAAGTTGAATGTCCGCCAGATATTGAAATCTATAGCTATCCGGGGGCAATTTCTCAAATTCTGACCAACTTCATCATGAACTCTTTGATCCACGGGTTCGAGGGTAAGAATGATGGCCATATCAATATCAAGGTTGAACGTGTCAGTAATGAAATACATTTACATTATGCTGACGACGGCACAGGGATTGCAGAGGAATATAAGAAGAAGATCTTCGACCCGTTTTTTACAACCAAACGGGGTAGCGGTGGCAGCGGCCTTGGATTACATGTCGTCTACAACCTGGTCACACACACATTGAATGGACAAATTGCAATGGAAAGCGAGGCCGGGAAAGGCATCTCCTACAATATAGTTTTTCCAATGCAAGAGGGCTTAAGCCATGGAAACCGAGCAAGTAATGAATAAAGGCACAGACAAAATTCATCTGGTCGACGAAACCGCCAAGCCAAGAAACGCGCGTGGAAAGCCCTGGGTATTGCTGGTCGTTGATGACGAAGAAGAAGTGCATGCCGTTACACATTTAGCTCTTACCGGCTTTGAGTTCGCTTCCAGGCCACTGGAAATTATCAGCGCCTATAGTGGCGCCGAAGCCAAAAAGATCATGTCGGAACGTAATGACATTGCCATGATCCTCCTGGATGTCGTCATGGAATCGGATAAGGCGGGGCTGGATGTAGTGAAATACATTCGCGAAGATCTGGAGAATAGAATTGTGCGTATTATCCTGCGCACCGGCCAGCCGGGGCAGGCTCCCGAATTCAAGGTCATCACCGAATACGACATTAATGACTATAAACACAAAACTGAGCTCACACGGGAGAAAATGTTCACTCTTGTATATACCAGCCTATCCGCCTTCCGGGACCTGATGGCACTTGAAGCCAACCGAATCGGACTTGAAAAGGTAATCGAGGCCTCAGCCCAGATTTTTGAACTGTGTTCCATAGAGCAATTTACCCAGGGCGTGCTGGAACAAATATCCGCCGTGTTATTTCTTGATCAAGATGCTGTCATTGTAAAATCCATCGGACTGACAGCCCACTCAGGGGATAATAAACTGCAAATAGTTGCAGCAACCGGTAGATACTCTGATTGCATTGGCAAGGAAGCCAGCGAAGTGCTTGATGCCGAGTTATACGATTTAATTGGTCAATGCCGTATAAAACAGGAAAGCACGTTGGGTGACACTTACTACATTGATTTTCATGTATCCAAAGATGGTGAAGAGCAGCTTATCTGTGCATGTTGCAGTGAGCCGATGAGCAGTCAAAACCGGTATCTGATAGACCTGTTCTCCAAAAATGTGGCCATCGCACATGATAATGTCAGGCTCCTGGCTGAAAAAAAAGGCGGCTGAATCACCTTTTTGTTCTGTTCCCTGATTTCAACAAGGCAGAAACTCCTGCAATACAGATAAAAATAAATGGGTAGAACGCGCCACCCTGAGTAGTCAGTGCATGGATTAGAAGATGCAACCCGTATAACCCTTCCGCATGCCCCCCATGTGCCGCAGCTGGCATGATTACAAACATACTCCCGATTCCGATTACCCAAAGTAATTTCATGAATGAAGCTCCTGAGATGTCCTGGATTGCGAGCCCTTAAATGGCCTTGAATCTATGGCAGTTCTTATCCAGTCATACCAACCCTGCAACCCCTCACCCGTTGTCGCCGATACTGTAATCACTTCAATATCGGGGTTGACCTGTTTTGCATATTCACGGCATCGTTGCACATCAAAGTTCACATAGGGCAACAGGTCTACCTTGTTCAGGACCATCAGACTGGCGGCTCTGAACATATGCGGATATTTCAACGGCTTGTCTTCTCCCTCGGTGACTGAAAGTATCGCTACTTTTGCATACTCGCCCAGATCAAAAAGCGCTGGACAGACAAGATTGCCGACATTCTCAATCATGACAACCGAGTGTGGCGCAGGATTCAGCTTTTCCAGACCCCTGGCAAGCATATCCGCTTCCAGGTGACAACCGGCACCGGTATTAAGCTGCACAACATTGCAGCCTGTTGCCTGGATGCGCTCCGCATCAAGCAGTGTTTGCTGATCTCCCTCGATTACGGAGAGGTTCATCTCATCTTCAAGATCCCGAATACTGCGTTCCAGTAATGTAGTCTTGCCAGAACCCGGCGAACTCACCAGGTTCAAGGCGAGAATATTCTGTGCCTGTAACCAGTCCCTGTTCTGCTTTGCAAGGCCATCATTTTTAGACAGTATTTCAGCCTCAAGCCTGATCGTGCCGGCGTCCTTGTTAAAGTGAAGATGCGTATGTTCTCCATGGGAGTGTGTAGGAACAACCGTCACCGCATCACCTACAGGCGAAATCTTTCGGAAGTGTAGTGGCCCATCCTGAGCATCCCGGGCAAGTCTGCCAGGTAAATGGGTCATGGTGACATTGTTATGATCGGAGCAACCGCAAGTTGTACACATGGCAACCTCCTGAATCCGGGTTAATGTAATTCCACTTCAACAATTTTTAACTCCTCTCCTGCCAACAGCCGATGTTCTCTGCTGCCGCAGTGACAACGTGAGCCGGTTATCGGCATCTGATATTCACTTCCACAGATTTCACAGCGTGCCCTGCCTTCAATATGCTCAATTTCCAATTTGGCATTTTCAAGTACAGTGCCCTGGCAGACTGTATCAAAACAGAACCGCAAGGCTTCCGGCACCACAGCGGTAAGCTCGCCGATCGCCAGCTTGATCCGGCACACCGGCGCACCCGCTGTCTCGGCATTAACAATCTCCACGATATTGCGCGTAATGCCAAGCTCATGCATGTTAAATTTTCCATAGCCGGCAGAACCAGTCTGGTTCAACCGGGACCGGTAATTCCGGCAAGTCACACCAGCGCCTGTTCGGTAAAAAGTAAATGCATTCCTGGCAACGCATATGTGTGTCGTTCACCGTTTGTGGATGATTGGCGAAGCCACCTTCGACCAGACGCCCTCTTAAATCACTCTTATCCAGGTTGCGTAAGTTGCGGACAATTTCTGCAAACTCCAGTGACGATTCGGGAAAGGGCTCTACCCGTGTCTCGAGCCCGGATTCCAGCAGCTCGGCTATTAACTGTCGCTGTAAATCATTCTGTGCACGAATTAATCCCGCAATGATCAGCTGATCATCTGCTCTTTCCGGCGCATCGGCGAACAAAATATGATCAGGGATAAACGGGATACGCAGCCAGCGCAGGACTTTGCCGGAAGACACCACCAGTGCACCTTTGAGCCATGGCCGGTCATTACTACTTGCCCCTGAATCCAGACTCTTTATAAGAGGTAGTAAATCATGGGCTGGATCCAGTGCATCCAGCTCGGCGAAAATGCGATTCTTTTCAGTGCCCGCCCGTTCGTATCTTTCTATCAGACTCGCAGAATCAACATTAAATTTCCATGCCCTGAGAACCTGCCGGTTGTTACCAAGGCTACCAGCCAGAGAATCCGACACCTGTCCGCGTTGCGCCTCTGCCATGATCTGTCGAAGCTTGTTTACTTCCTGATGATCTGAAAATGCTATTACCGTCAACGAAGAAGAGCCCTGCTCAACCGGCAGACTCATTATCTGGCAGGCCCCAATCTGGAAGCTGACCAATTCCCGGTTCTCGACTGCATCAATGCTATTTAAAGTCCCGGTCGACGCGCCGCCAAACAGACTGCAGGCAAATGTCGCCTGCTCGATCGCTGCTTCGTCGGGCAGGACATAAATCTGACCCGTGACAATATCCACCAGGCTAAGTAAATGAAGTCCGTGAGTTTCCTTGTGTACAGTCTGCAGCAGCTTCCGGTAGGCCTGGCTATTCAGATCCGGTTTGGGAGATTCAGGTAAACGCTCTGTGTTGTTATTCATTTTCCCGCCTTAGCAAATTCTTGGTAACTGTTCACCCACAAGGGTGTCCACAATTCGCTCGCCGCCAAATGTTGTTTTCATGCTCACACGGCCTGCCTGACCACCGTGCACTTTACCAATAACTGATGCGCCCACGCCTGCAGCCTGGCTATGCATGGCAGCCAAAACAGCATCGCAATCTTCTGCTGCGACTATGGCTACCAGCCTGCCTTCACAGGCCAGATAGAGCGGGTCCAGGCCTAATAATTCACACAGACCCTGTACCGCATCTGCAACCGGTAGCCGGCTTTCGTCCAGTTGAATACTCACGGCAGAAGCCCCGGCAATTTCATTCAGAACTGTCGCCACTCCACCCCGGGTCGCATCCCGCATACAACGGATATTCGGGCTGGCCGCCAACATGGCTTCAACCAGCGCATTCAGGGGCTGGCAGTCACTCTGAATACTGCTGTGCAGGCCAAGGTCTTCGCGGGCAGCAGTAATGGCTGCACCGTGATCGCCAATCGGTCCGCTGACTATCACCACGTCGTCCGTTGTTGCCCGATGACTTGCCGGCACTACCGCCTGCGGAATCACCCCGATGCCGGCGGTATTAATAAAGAGCTTATCGGCCGCCCCACGCGGGACCACCTTGGTATCACCGGTGACGACTGCAACACCGGCTTCTTCCGCGGTATGGGCAAGACTGTCGACCACCTGTTCAAGCAGAGCCAGATCAAGCCCTTCTTCCATGATGAACCCACAGGACAGATAAACAGGTCGTGCGCCGCCCACGGCAAGATCATTCACGGTGCCGCACACCGCCAGTTTGCCAATATCTCCACCGGGAAATACCAGCGGGTCGACCACATAACTGTCCGTGGTAAACGCAAGACGGTCTCCCATGGCCATCAACGGTGCCATTTCCAGGCGGGCCTGATCCTCAAGTGCATGCAGCTGGGGGTGGTCAAGGCGGGAAAGAAACAGATCCCGAATCAGTTTTTGCATGGCACGTCCGCCACTACCATGCGCCAGCGTCACGGTGCCTGATTGCCTGGTCGGGCTGATTGACCTGGTCGACTTGGTACTCATTGCCCAACCACCTGATGCAGTTCCACAGGTTTTACGTCACCACGATGCCGGCCATACTGGTAATAAGCCGCACAGGCACCCTCGGTGGACACCATCAGGGCACCCATAGGCGCCTCCGGTGTGCATTGTTTACCGAACAGCTTGCATTGCGATGGCTTGATCACGCCTTTCAACACCTCACCACACTGGCAGGATTTTGGATCGGCCACCCTGGGGGCGTTCAGACTAAAACGTTTCTCGGCATCATATTGGGCAAAGGCTTTGGTCAGCCTTACGCCGGAATGATCTATTGAGCCCAGCCCCCGCCATTCAAAGAATTCTCTTAACTCGAAAACGCGACCAATTGCCTCCAGCGCTGGTGGGTTGCCGCCATCACGCACCACACGTTGATACTGGTTTTCTATTTCGCAGCGCCCTTCTGCCAACTGACGCAGCAACATCCACACGGACTGCAAAACATCAAGCGGTTCAAATCCGGCAATGACCATCGGTCTTGAATATTGTTCGGCAATAAATTCGTAGGGTGCGTCACCAATCACCATGCTCACATGTCCGGGGCCGATGAAGCCATCCAGCGTCATGTCCGGGGAATCCAGTATCGCCTTGATGGTGGCAATGATGGTGATGTGATTGCAGAACACGGAAAAGTTTTTTATGCCCTCGCTTTCAGCCTGCAGCACAGTCAGAGCAGTACTCGGCATGGTCGTTTCAAAACCCAGGGCGAAAAACACCACTTCCTTGTCCGGATTGGCTCGCGCCAGTTGCAGGGCATCCATCGGGGAATAAATCAGGCGTACATCACCGCCCTCCGCGCGTGCCTGCAACAACGATTTGCGAGACCCCGGTACACGCATGGCATCACCAAATGTGGCCAGAATCACGCCCGGCATCCTGGCCAATGCCACACAGTCATCCACCCTCGCCATCGGCAATACGCAGACCGGGCAACCGGGCCCATGAATAAATTCAATACCGTCTGGCAACAGGTCGGCTACACCATAACGAAAAATTGCATGTGTATGACCGCCGCAGACTTCCATGAAACGCAAAGGCCGATTATCGGGTTTATCTATATTTTCAAGAAGGGCAGCAATCTCGGCGGCCAACTTGCGCGCCGTCACCGGGTCACGAAATTCACTGACGTACTTCATGCCTTTCCGCCACGCTGGTCAGCAAGCAGGCTATGCACCAGATCCCATAGAATGTGATAAATCGCCACATGGGTTTCCTGTACACGATGAATACTTTCGCTGGGGACGGTGAGACAATGATCCAGAAATCCTGACTGCACCATATCGCCGCCATTCCCGCCCGCCAGGCCAATGGTAATCACGCCCATGGCCCGGGCCTTTTCAAAGGCGGCCATCAGGTTGCCGGAATTACCACTGGTTGAAATACCTATCAGCGCATCGCCGGCACGTGCCTGGGCAGTGACTTGTCTCAGGTATATATGTTCAATGCCGATATCATTTCCCACCGCCGTTAGCATGGCCGTATCTGCCACCAGATTCATGGCAGGTAATGCAGGCCGACCGGTAGTTACCGGGTGACTGAATTCCACTGCGATATGGGCGGCATCGCACGATGAACCACCATTACCCATGGTGAACAACCGTCCACCTCCGGCAAACACCCGCGCCAATGCTTCTGAGGTATTTAACAACGCCTCTTCATGGTCAGCGAAAAACTGTCGTTTGATATCCGCACTCTCGCCAGCCTTGGACTGAATGGAGCCTGCCAGTTTTTCACGCAGGCCTGCTTTGTCCATAGGCTGCCCTTCCTGCCAGGGATACAGCGTGGTGAGTGTGTCGTGTGACATCAGGACTTGCCTCCAGCGGGTAACAACGCCACTTCGGCCTCGGACATTTCTCGCAGTTGTTCCCGTACCTCACCCAGTTCGGTGAGCAGTTCCAATGTGCGGGCGGCCTCATCAGCATCCACACGTGCCATGGCAAATCCCACATGGACCAGCACCCAGTCTTCGATGCAGGCATCGATAGGATGCTGTTCATCAATCACGCAGGCAATATTGATTTCACGCTGCACGCCTGCCACGTCCACCATCGCGAGCTTACGCCCGGCGTCTGTAATCGAGACGATCTGTCCCGGAATGCCAAGGCACATCAGTTAAGGCTTCCTGTTGGTGGTGTCTGTAAGGCGGCGGCAATCATTGCCTGGCCCAGAGCCAGGCCGCCATCATTGGGAGGCACTTTCTGATGGCTTAAAACTTTCAGCCCAAGCGCCTGCAAACCGGATTCAACCCATTCGAACAGCACCCGGTTCTGGAATACACCGCCGCTCAGGGCAATCTGGTGAATAGACTGCGTTTCTGCCAATGTTCGGACCATTTGCACCAGACCCTGTGCAAAGCCACCATGGAAACGAGCCGCGATAACCGCCGGCGCTACGCCGGCCTGCAAGTCATGCAATAGCGCAGGCCACAGGCTTGCAGGACTCAGCATCGGCAAATCCGCCTGCACAATACCGAACGGATAAAACTGCGTTGGGTCGCGCATCACGGATTGATCGACGATCGATTCCAGTTGCATGGCCGCCTGACCCTCATAGTCCTGCTTCGTTCGGCAGATATCCAGTGCGCCGGCAACCGCGTCAAACCAGCGACCCGCGGAGCTGTTCAGAGGGCTATTCACTGACCGCTCGATCATCTTGTCCAGGTTATCAAGCGGTTTATTTTGCAACCATTGCAGCAATTCAAGCTCACTGTATTTACCGAGTATTTCCGGACTAACGGATGTCACCAGGTGCGCATAGGTATTTCGCCAGGGTTCACGCATGGCCTGTGCGGCACCGGGTAGGGGCATGGGTTGCAGGCAGGCCAGACGTTGAAAGCCCTGGTAATCTGCCAGTAAAAATTCACCGCCCCATAACTGCTCATCTTCTCCAAAGCCGAGACCATCCAGAGCGATGCCCAGCACAGGGGCGGCATTCAGGGGAACTGCATTTTCTGCCATACAGGCTGCGATATGGGCATGATGATGTTGCACCTCGACCACAGGGAGCTGATGTTCAGCGGCCTGTTTCAAGGCAGCTTTCCGGGACAGGTATTCAGGATGGCGGTCGACGGCGAGGCTTTGCGGCTTGAAACGGAACAAATCCTGATAGCGAGCCAGGGCTCTGTCGTAATCATCAAGATTGTGGACCTCTTCCAGGTCGCCTATATGTTGACCAAGCACGGCTCCTTCTTTCGTCAACAGACAGAACGTGGCCTTCAGTTCGCCGCCCATTGCCAATACCGGTGCAGGCGATTCAAATCCCGGTGGCAGTGCCAGGCATTCTGGCGCATAGCCCCGCCCCATGCGGAATACACGCATGCTGCCCGCCATAGGGCGTACGACCGAATCATCGAGGCGATTCGATATCTCGCGATCATGCAGCAGGAATGCATCGGCGACATTGGCCAGTTTTTCCCTGGCTTCTGAATTGTCTATGCATGGCGGTGCAGCGCTTAAGTTGCCACTGGTCATGACCAGTGGGCGTTTGAATTCATCCAGTAACAAATGATGGAGCGGTGTGGCGGGCAGCATCATGCCAAGGCTATTCAGGCCGGGCGCTATGCCAGTTGCAAGTCCGCTTGACTGTCCGCTGGCAAAAACAAGCAGTGGCAGGAGCACGATAGGCGCCGCTGTACTGGCCAGCGCCTGACGGCTCAGTTCATCGAGCTCGCAATATTCTGCAACCATGTCCAGGTTGCTCGCCATCAGGGCAAACGGCTTACTCTCACGCTGCTTGGCCGCACGCAGTCTTGCAACAGCGGCTTCATTACTCGCATCACAGGCCAGATGAAAACCACCGAGCCCCTTGATGGCGACAATAGCACCGTTTTTAATCAGTGCGGCCGTTGCAGAAATGCTGTCCTCATTTTCATTATGATGTTCCAGGGGCTCGCCCCTGACATCCACTAACTGAAGCTGTGGTCCGCAATCAGGACAGGCGATTGGCTGGGCATGAAAACGCCGGTCAGCGGGATCTTCATATTCTGACTGACAGCCGGGACATGGTTTAAAGCCGGCCATACCGGTATGCGCCCGGTCCCAGGGCACAGCATTCTGAATTGATAAACGTGGGCCACAGTGCGTGCAATTGGTAAATGCGTAGCGATATCGCCTTGAATCCGGGTCGCGTATCTCGTTCAGACAGGCCTCACAGCTTGCCGCATCCGGAAGAGCAACTGTTGCCGATTCGCCTTCGTTACTGGGCAGGATGTCGAACCCGGAGGGTCGATCAAAATCCAGTGCCGGCAGCAGATCCTGTTCAATATGATGAATGACGGCCAGCGGTGGCAGCTCCGCGTATAAGCGCTGCATGAACTCATCCGCTGCTTCGGATCCGTTCCAAACGTCAATCAAGACATCTGATCCATCGTTATGCACCTGACCCTGCAACGCCATTTCATTGGCCAGTCGCCAGATAGTGGGGCGCATGCCGACCCCCTGCACCCGACCCTG
Organism: Nevskiales bacterium; assembly: GCA_041622995.1. GTDB lineage: Bacteria > Pseudomonadota > Gammaproteobacteria > Nevskiales > CAJXLF01 > CAJXLF01. The sequence continues at coordinate 15,317 of JBFJXR010000036.1, read as the reverse complement.
CAAGCGTATCTGCACAGCGACCATTGAGTCGATCAATGCCTGGCGCTGTGCTGCGAGATTCATGACAGCCGAACCTCGACATCGGTACCCTGCACGCGAGCCGGATGTGCCATCAGGGTAACGCCCGGCGCCGTCAAACAATTGCCATCCTGCAGACTATAAACGAACCCATGATGGGGGCAGGTTAATAATCCGTCCTGTATCTCTCCTGCATCCAATGGCATGCCCATATGTGAACAGACATTATCGAAACACTTCACCCGCTCTCCAATACGGCTCAATATTAGCGATTGATCTTCCAGCTGGATTTTCAGCACACCTGACTCAGGAATGGCATTCAGGGTGGTCGCTTTCAGCCACACGCCCTCACCAGAAAAGGGGCTGACAATTTCAACTGCCGAATGGCCTGAAGAATTGCCCGGGTGGGTATCTATATGCACGACTTCAGGACAGGCCTTGCGAATCGCTTCTTCCACGCCTGAAGCCAGTGTAATTGCAGAGGCCGGGCAGCCATCGCAGGCACCGGTGAGTCGAACGGCCACACGATCCGGAGGTGTAATCGATACGACTTCAACATCTCCGCCATGTCCGTGCAGCATAGGGCGCACTGTTTTCAGGGCTTCTTCAATGCGTTCGTTGAGAGACGCCTTCATCAATCCAAGATGACGCATCACGGCATAGATCACTTCATCACCTGCCAGCTCACGCAAACGAGTCTGCGCCTCGGGGATGTCTTTCAGGCCTCGCAACAGACGTCGCAGGGCCTCCGCCTGCAGGGCATCCTGTGCATGACCCAGAGCCTTGACTGCATTCTGCTGTTCCGGCGTCCACTCCGCGGTAATTTCATGCAACCGACCGATGTCGCGCAGGAGTGTTGCCAACGAAACCTCTGCCTCGTTTTCAGCATCCAGCGGCATTGCCCTGGCATTAGCCACAGGCCACAGCCTCCTGCTCAAGATCTTCCAGTACCTGATCTATCAGCCGCGCCTTGTCCGCTTCACCGTGTTTTGCGAACAGTGCCTGTGCCTGGTTATAGCATTCAATGGCACGCTGCAGATTCCTTGGGTTTCCTGCATCGGGCTTTTCATTGTCGTCCGGCAGGTTGCTGATGCAATTACCCATATTGGCCAATGTATTGGCGAACTCGATAGGCGTATCACGAATATTTCTCACCTTGAGTGCTTCTTCATATGCCTGCAGCGCACGCAGATTGTTTTCCAGCGGATGGCCGCTGGCCGCATATTGCAGGGCATTGCCGAGGTTATTTTGCAGCATCGCATACTCACCAGGATGATCATTGATACTGATGGCCTGTAACGCGGCCTCGAACGATTGAACCGCCAGCGCTTCCCGCATTTTTCCGGCGCTGCCAATCACGGGTGTAGCGAGATAGGCGGTCGCCAGATTACTGTGCAAAATGGCGTATTCTCGCGGATAGGCTTCCCTGGTGAAAACCTTGAGCGCCCGCTGATAGGCCTGTATGGACAAGGGCACTGCACCCGGTGCCCCTCCTGACTGCAGCGCCAGACCAAGATTCATGTCGCATTCGGCGCTTTCCTCGGGACTGCCCTTTATAGCGAGCACTTCCCTGGCCGCTTCCAGCTCCGCAATCACGGCCTTGCTGGTGTCCAAATCGATTGGCATTTGCATGACGGCGGTGGCGCGCCGGGCCCGAATGCGTGCCCGCTCAATATCTTCTGCAACATCCGGCAAAAGTGACAGCGCTCGATCATAAAGTGTGATGGCGGCTTCCAGTTCACCCGGCTCTTTAGGCTGCTGCTGCATACGCATAGCAATCTCAACCAACATGGTGACCTGGTCACCCACGCTTACCCCGTCTGCATCTACAGCGGCAAGGGCCTGCTGCAATTCATGTTCAGAGAGCGGTTGCATAGTCATGCTCTATTTCCTTTGGCAGATGAACAGATAAGGCCGCACGGCCTTCATCCCAACGAATCTCACATTGGCATTGAACAAACTCATTCCACGCCTGATCCCTAAAAAAACCCTGCAACTGCACGACACAATCGCCCTGCGGATTAATCTGTTTCAATAGGTGACCGCCGGCCGATTTCAGTAAAGGCGCAAGAGATAGTTGTGCCCCCTCGGCAATCGCGGCTACGCATTCACAGTTGGGGAAATAACGGGCACGAACTTCAGCCGGAATATACAGGCTGGCCTTATTCAGCTTGATGGATTCCGCTGTCGAATTGCCTGAAAGCTTCTGCCTGATACGCTCTACGACCTGGTTCGCCGCTTTACTCACTGATTCACTGAGCTCCATGCCAGCTGCCAGGGTCTCCACCTCGATCAAATAGACCGTCACATCATGGGGAAATGCCTCTGCATAGATTCGCCGCCCTGCATAAAGCGCATGATCCCAGCGAAAAGCATGCGAGCTTTGTTCCTTCGGTGGCGCATCATCAAACTCATTGCCCGGCACTTCAAATACTGCACCCGGTGTTTCTCCACTCTGACAGGCGTCGATAATAATGAGCGCCTGGCTACCCCGCGCCTTGTACATGACAGACATGCCGTCGGTACCGGCATCAAACAGCTGCAAGTCCTTACGCGAACAAATTTGTTCATCAGCCAGCAGGGCCTGAATAACATGGTGACCGGCGCCGTCGTCACTACGCACCGGGTTTCCACAGCCTATTATGGAAATCATCAGTTGATCCGAAACCTGGCCAGTTCCTTACCGGACTTGCCGTCCTGCACATGAACCGTACACACCATGCAGGAATCAAATGAACGGGCCACATGACCGACCTCGACCGGGTCTTTCAGATTGTTGATCGGTGCACCGATCAAAGCTGTTTCAATTGGGCCCCGGTTTCCCTCGCCATCACGTGGACCAATATTCCAGGTAGTAGGCGCGACAATCTGGTAATTCTGGATTTTGCCATTCTTGATATCCACCCAGTGGGCCAAGGCACCGCGGACAGCCTCGGTGGCCCCCCAACCCTGTCCATCGGTTTCATGCGGCTTGATATACCAGGGTTCATCCAGATGAAATGCTTCCAGGCAGTGCTCGGCCTGACGGAACAATGCCGTCGCTTCGTGCAGACGGGCAAAATGACGAAGCAATACATTCGAACCGCCCATGGCTTTCATCATGTCCAGCACCACCGGGTTGAAGTACTGCCAGTCTTCACCATGTTTACCGCCTGCCACCAACTGCCTGGCCAGTGGTCCGGTTTCGAGGCGACCCAGTTCCGCATGATTGACTGACGATGACCAGCTGTATTTATTGTCAAAATCACGTGCATTCTTGTCAGTAGGCCGGGTTTCACGATCGTAGGGATGGACGTCTGCACTGCCCTCGTCGTACCACGCATGCACTGTGTTCTCCCGCACATGTTCTTCATGCATCAACACATGGGTGTCAGCCTCAAAATCGTAAACGCCGCTTTTCATAATAACGGCGCCGTTTCGGCCCTCCACCGTGGGATGCTGATAACGGTCTTCATGCGGCAGGTAGCCCCATGACATAAAGCGATTCAGGCCGCCGCCAAATTTGTCCAGCCCGATGTCCTGCCCCATGCGCCAATAAAGACCAAGATCGGAATTGGCGTGGGCAGGGTTTTCATCGAGCCAGGCCAAAAAGTCCTGCATGGACTGGATTTCTTCATACCGCTCGATGCTGCAACCGAGCAATATCGGCTCCAGCCAGTTGGTACGGTAATACTCGAGAATAGCCTTGGCCCGGGTGATATCTGTCAGCGTGGGCGCACACATCACCCCGCCCGGCACCATATAACTGGAATGCGGCCACTGCCCACCAAAAATCGCATAAATTTCCACTGCCTTACCGGAAATGGAAATGCCCGCTTCATAATGACGCCCTGTATAGGGTGCCCAACGGTCACAGGCTTCAGCGTAAAATGGGCTCTTGCTGTATTTCTCATTGGTAAAATCAATACCGAACAAACCGTAATGATGACGGGGAATGCTTTGCAGGCTTTCTGTAATCTGCCCCAGATTTCGGGCCAGAATGGCATTGCGCGGCACTTCTGTTTTCCAGGCTGTATCCAGCGCCCATGCCCCGCAGGACAAATGAGACGCACCACATATCCCGCAGACACGGGGGGTCACAATCAGGCCTGCCTGCGGATCCTTGCCACGCAGGATCACCTCGAATCCCCGGAAAAGCTCGGCGCTGGTCCAGGCATCCGTCACCACGCCGTCTTCAACCGTAACTCTAATATCGAGATCGCCTTCTACACGCCCGACTGGTGATATATCCAGTGTCCTGATTTCACCCATGTTTAGCCCACTTAATTCTAGATTACGAAAATGTCTTGTTCGGCCCAGGCCGGCGCCGCTTCTTTTGCTGCCGTTGTGAGCTGTATATAACCCGGCTTGTTTAAGCCGTCCGGCAGGTCCCTGGGAACACCCATGACAGTCTGACTTTTAAAAACGGTTCCCGGCTCCAGTTCGAAGAAAGGAAATTCCGGTTCAGTGCACCCAATACAGGGCATACCGGCACGCGTTTTGGAGGACTGCCGGTTCCACAGAATACGATTGCAGGGCGAATGGGTCATTGGTCCACGACACCCAAGGTCATAGAACAAACAGCCCTTTCGCTGTCCAAATTCGGTGGCAGAGACCTTATAGGTGAAATGCATATTTCTGGTGCAGCCGGTCTGGGTAAAACTGGTAAAGAAAGTACTGGGCCGCTGTAAATCATCAAGGTCAATTTCTGCTGCACGCCCGGTGGCCACCGCCACCAGTATTTGCGTCACCCAGTCCGGGTGAGCAGGACAACCCGGAATATTAATGACCGGCAATCCGGCTTTGCTGGTGAAATCAGTTCCCAGGGTTCCACCATGTTGACGCTTCAGGTATTGGAGCCCTTCGGAATCTGTGGGATTAGGGTCCATGGCAGGTATCCCTCCCCAGCAGGCGCAATCACCGATAGCCACGACGTACCGGGCGACGTCTGCCAGTTCCTGCATCCAGTCTTTCATCGGGCGGCCGGCAAATCGGTTCCACTCTCCAGTACCATGTGGAGCATTAATGACCGTGCCCTCGAACACCAGGATATCGAGAGACTCTCTGCCGCTAGTGAGTCCATCCAGCAGTGCCTGCAGTTCATCACCGAGTTCCATTCCCAGGGAGGGGTGCCAGAGTATGTTGAGCCCAAAATCCGTCACCAGATCACATACGCTCGGTTCTTCCGCGTTCAGAAATGACATGGTATTTCCCGAGCAGGCACCGCCTTGAAGCCACAACAAATTAGCCATATCTGTCTCCTGTTGTTCCAGTGATGCCTGCCAGTAACAAGCCTAGTTCATCATCGCCTGCATCGCTATAAATTCACAGCTCAATTTTCGGGCCCTTTCAGTCGGGGTATAATCACAGTAAAGGTGCTCCCCTTTCCCGGCTCACTTGCTACTGATATTTTCCCATCCAGCACCTCGTTTACCAGGTTGTGAACCACATGCAATCCCAGACCGGTTCCGCCACTCACTCGTGAGGTAGTAAAGAAAGGGTCAAATATTTTGTTCATATTTTCAGGGGGAATACCGCAACCGTCATCACTAAAAGCAATTTCCACTTCTGATTCCAGAATATTGGCGTGAAACTTCATATGCCCTTTTTTACCTTCTTTATAAGCATGCGTTACTGAATTCATAATCAGGTTGGTACCTATCTGCGACAGAGCGCCGGGATAAGTATTCAACGGCTTGTCCCCATCACAAATGATCTCAATGACATGACCCTTGCGCTTCCAGACTGGCTGCAAGCTGTTGACCAGATCTTCCAGGAAGCCCTTCAAATCAAATTGGCGTAATTCATTATTCGACCTGTCCGCCGAAACCTGCTTGAAGCTGTTAATCAATTGTGCGGCGCGTTCCAGGTTATTAGTGATCATACCTATCGCCTCAGCTGCCTGTGACATATACAGATTCAATGCATCTGGGGGGAGTGTTCCCGTTTCCTGGATCGACCTGATTACCTCGTTCGTGCGACCCTGCAGATACGAAGTTGCCGTGACACAGACGCCAACAGGCGTGTTGATTTCATGGGCCACGCCAGCAACGAGTCCGCCCAGTGATGCCAGCTTCTCGGATTGCACCAGTTGATGCTGCGTCTCCTGCAACTGTGCCACAGTTGCAGCCAGTTCCTCGGCCTTGTGTGCATACTGCTGGTTGAGTTGGTGCAGGGCATCTTCTGCCGCCTTACGCTCTGTAATGTCCCGCAAGATGCCAACAAATGCCCGCCCGCCGCCCACCGACATTTCAGTCACCGCCAGATCAATTGGAAAGGTGCTGCCGTCTTTCCTTTTACCTTTTACCTCCCGCCCAATACCGATAATTTTTGCCTCACCCGTGCTCATATAGTTATGCAAATAACCGTCATGCTCACTGTGATAGGGCTCCGGCATCAGCATTTTCACGTTACAGCCAATCATTTCATGATCGTGATAGCCGAAAATTCTCTGTGTCGCCGGATTAACCGAATCGATGATGCCGCGCTCGTTGATCGTTACGATGCCGTCCAGAACAGTATGGACGACGGCTTCAATCTGGGATTTGCTGACCTGGCGATCGTGTTCAGTTTCCTTGAGTTTGGAGATGTCCATGGAAACTGTACAGATACCAACAACCTGCCCGTCTGCTTCCGTGATGGGGTGAACCCCAAGGTGAATTGCTACCTGGCTGCCGTCTTTATGTTTTCGAAGCGTATCGAAGGCCGGTACTCTACGGGCGTGCCTGACTTTATCCACAACCTTTCGAAACTCACCTGCCCGATCCGCTGGAATCAATTTATTATATTCTGACCCAACGGCTTCTCCGGACGTATACCCAAACATTTTCTCAGCGCCGGGGTTCCAGTAGGCAATCGTACCGTTGAGGTCTACAGCTACGATGGCGCTTTCTGCATGCTGTATCAGGGCATCGCTAAGCCTGTCTAAATTAAAACCTTTCTCTGTGATTTGCTTGTCAGCGGCTGACATTATGTGCTGCTAGCGTGGTTGCCTGACGGGTAATGTAATAATAAAGGTACTGCCTTCCCCTACGGCACTATCTACTTCTATATGACCATGATGCAGCTCAACCAGTTGCTTGCAAAGGGCCAGCCCGATACCCGTACCCTCAATTTCCTTGCCATGAAGCCGGAAGAAATTCTCAAAGACCCTGTCCTGAAATTCAGGCGATATGCCCACACCATTGTCCTGTGCCCGAATTTCACACAGCTTTACATTGCCACAATCCGGATTTTCTTTGAGTTCAGCTGAAAACATCAGTTTCACAGGCTGACCGGGTTTTGCATATTTGATGGCATTGGAAAGCAGATTCTGAAACAGCAGTTCAATGCAGGTACGATCCGCTTCAATGCTGGGCATCTTTTCAGATTCAATAACCGCTCCGCTGCTCTTGATATTGCTCTCATGCTCCTTGAGTACCGAATCCAGCACATTGTTTAAATTAATTATCTCGATATTGGGCTTGGTCGCATCCAGTTTGGAAAGTACCTGTAAATCATTAATAAGCGTTGTGAGCCGGGACGCACTGCTGTTTACCCTGTCCAGATACTCTTTTACAGGTTCCGACAATTCATCGCCCAGCCTGGATTCCAGCCTTTCACCAAAAATAACGATCTTTCTCAGCGGCTCCTTCATATCATGGGAAGCGAGTGAAGCAAACTGCCTCAGGCTGGTATTGGCCTTCTGAAGTTCTGATGACTGCTCTATCTGCAGTTTTTCTATCTGTCGGCGACGGGAAACTTCCTCCCGAAGCGCATGCATGTCACGGTATGAAGATAAGGCGGTATATACGGTACTGAATAATTTATCCGCGGTGAGCTCCGTTTTTTCACGGAAACCGTTAATGTCATATTTAGCGACGACTGCACGTTCCGGAACTACCCCGGCCTGACCGGTACGGATAATTATTCGAACATCAAGGTTGCACAACTCTTCGCGCACATACTCAACCAGCTTTAGCCCTGCATCGTCAGTTTCCATCACCACGTCAAGCAGGATAATCGCAATATCCGTCTGTTCTCTGAGAATACGGCGAGCTTCTTCGCCGCTATAGGCGCTGATAAATTCAAGCTCCCGATTGTCGAACTGTACGCCCATCAATGCCATTTTCGTGACACTATGTACCTGCTGCTCGTCGTCGACGATCAGTACTTTCCAGGACGTGCCTTTTTCGACAGTTCTGCCGTCACTCTTACTTTCAGACATAAACTGTATCAGATCAGGTGATGATGACATTTGTTCACTCTTTGTAGCCCTCCTAGAATGAACCGGAATGACCTTCCTTACAATGCGCGCGCCATGTGCCGAGTTGTAAAGAATTGCTTACATTTGATTTTTAAAGAATTACCCGACCTGTCGGCTCCCCCGCTTATTCGTGATCTGACGCCACCGCTTTCAACGGGCTTGTGCATTTACTACACAGGTAAACCTTGCCCTTGCTAATCCGCGTATTAACCTTTGATCCAACCATATGTTCACCGCACTGACATTGATACCGGTGCTTTTTATGACGTCTGGCGGGCTCGGCCTGCATCTGATGGCAACGGGTGGCCGGCCGATCAAAAAACGCCATGACTGACTGCCATGCCGGGCCATGATCCAGCTTGCCATACAGTACGGCCGTCACGATATGTGCTACTTCGTGAGGCACTGTATGGTTCAGCATTTCGTCGGGATAGCGCTCCAACAGATCCTCATTTATCCGGATCTGGCTGCGTTCCGGCGACCTGCGATTAAATACGGCAATACCCGCAGAAAGGCCTTTCAGGTTGAACAGCACTTCAGGCATCGGAAATTCATTCCCCTGCGCTGCTGGCATCGTCTCCGCCAGTTTTATCCATTCACTGATAGCTGAAATGCATTGGTTACGCAGCAAATTACTTTCGGGTTGCGCCGTAACTGCTTTACTGTCGTTAATAAATAAATCTCCCTGCATAATGTCAGTGTACCCAATCCCGTACGCTGACTCCTGATGATAAATATATTTTGAACATTTCTTACCAAACATAGCCGCTTGGGGACAGGCTCGTTTATAATCACCACTTTGGTTTCGGAGCATTTACGCTCAAAAGAAAAGGGGAACCTTCGTGTCTGCAAATCACGATAAAGTTTTTGTTGTTACCTTCGCTGGTGTATTGGCCTTTTTGATTGGATTGGCAATCGTCATTTATTTCATTGCCGGGGCCATCCAGGCCAATACCGTTGGCGCAGGTGAAGATCCCGACCAGATCGCGCGTATTGCCGAACGTACCCAGCCAGTCGGCCAGGTAAATACCGATCCGAACGCAGCAGTTGCCCAACCCCCCGTGGAAGAGGGCGCCGCAGACAAAACACCCGAACAGGTGGTTGCTGAAGTCTGCGCAGGTTGCCACGCCAGTGGTGTTTTGAACGCACCAAAGGTTGGCGATAAAGCAGCGTGGGCAAAAGTAATGGGTGCAGGCATGCAAGCCGTGATGAATAATGCCATTAATGGCAAGGGCGCAATGCCGGCAAGGGGTGGTAGTGCCGCACTGACAGATGAGCAGGTAATCGGCGCAGTTAAATTTATGTTGACCGAGAGTGGCCTCTAGGCCTCTCTTTACTTATTACAAAGGAGAAGTGATGAAGAAATCAATAGCGATAATCGGCTTGATGGCATGTGCACCGCTCGTATCAGCGGAAGGCCTGAGTTACAACTATGCTCAGGTAAACTGGATAGCAGACTCCGAGCTGGAATCTGGCGGGTCTGTGGATGGTGATGGTTTTGATATTGGCGGCGTTTTCAGCATTAACGAGATGCTTTACATCGTTGGTGAATTTAAAGACCTGAGTTACGACGGCGGTCTCGAAGTACAGGAAATCAGCGCAGGTGTTGGTGCTCACAACAATCAGTTTACCGGCGCCATCGATGTGTTTGGCAACCTGACAATTGAAAGTATTGAGCTTTCTATTCCCGGTGCCAATTCGGATGATGAAGGTTTCGGCCTGGAAATTGGTGCCCGTACGGCACTGACGCCTGAGCTGGATGGCTACATTAGCTTCGACTATTCTGATGTCGGTGACACGAGTGGCAGCTTCTTCAAACTCGGCGGTTCATGGGCATTTAACCCTAACTGGGCGGTGGTTGCCGAGTACTCAACGGGTGAGTACGAAGATGACAAGAACAATGTCGAACTTGACCGAAATGACATGCGTATCGGAGCCCGTTTTAACTTCTAAAAACATGTCGGTACTAAAAGCCGGGGGCGAATACCCCGGCTTTTTTTTGCCTGCCCTATATTTGGTTTATACGAAACTCTGGGCATGTAGCCAAGTCATTGGTATCCTTGGCACTTCTCTAGGAGGGGATAAAGAAATGAAATTTGCGCATCTGACTGCATTAGTCGCGCTCAGTCTGCCGTTTACGGCACTGGCCGATGATTACACCTATAGCTACGCCGAAGCTGGATATCGAACCGGTGAACTGGCCAACGATAAAGGCGATGGCTTCGACTTAAAGGTTAATTTTCTTCTAGGTGACCTTTTTTATATGGCCGCCAACATAGACGAAGTCGAGTTCGACAATGATCTTCACCTTGATCGCTTTGGACTTGGATTTGGCGCCCATTTCAACGCCTTCTATAACATCGATCTCTATGCAGTTGTCAGCTATGAAGATCTGGAATTCGATATTCCCGGTGCAACTGACTTTAGCGACAAGGGCTGGGGTACAGAGTTAGGCGCGCGTTACCGCCTCAATGATCAGTGGGAATTCAAGATGGCGGGTGATTTCGTCAGCTATGAAGATGACGCCACTGGCGTTGAAAGCCAGACCTTCATTGGCTCTGCTGTGTATCATCTCTCCAATAACTATGCAGTGGTAGGCGAGTACAATGGCAGCGAGATCACATTTGACTCAACCGGTGCAGAATTGGACGAAAACACCTTCCGGGTTGCTCTTCGTATACAGTTCTAGAACAAGGTATAAATCGAAAGCCCGCACCAAGGTGCGGGCTTTTTTATGTCCGTAACAAAACACTAAACTATGTCTTGCCAAGCATCGCCCTGATATCCGCAAGACGGGATTCTCCCAGTTCCTTGAGTTCCTCAGGCGGCAATGTCTGCTTGCCTTCCCAGATCAATTCATCGGCAGGTAACTCTTCAAGGAACCTGCTGGGACAGGTGTCGACCTTCTCTCCCCTTAACTGGCGGGATATGGCATAACTTAAGGTCAGTCCGAACCGGGCACGTGTAATACCGACATACATGAGGCGGCGCTCCTCTTCCAGACTGTCCGCCTCAAGGCTGTTACGATGCGGGAGTGTTTCTTCTTCAATGCCCACCAAAAAAACCTGGTCAAATTCCAGGCCTTTGGCCGCATGCAGTGTCATCAGCTGAACTTTATCGTTGGCTTCCTTTTCACCATCGTCCTGATTTTCTAGCAAATCGAGCAAGCCCATATGCGCGACTATTTCAGCCAGTGACTTGTTAGCGCCCTGGTCATCAGACAGCCGCTTAATCCAGCCCAGAAGACTTTCCACAAACTCGATTCTTTTCTTCGCCTGCACCTCGTCCCGACTGGTTTCACGAAGCCAGTCATAATAGGCCGCCTCTTCCAGCAGGCCTCTGACCACGCTGTTAGCTGATTCAGATTCCGCTGCCCGCGCCCAGCCTTCCAGCCATTCAACAAACCTTTCCAGTCTGATTAATGGCCGTTCGCCCAGACGATTGGCCCACCTGATGCCACGTGCGGCATCCAGCATGCTTTGCTGGCGCTCCTGGGCATAGGCGCCCAGTTTTTCCAATGTACTCGGCCCGATTTCCCGCCGCGGAATATTGACCACACGGAGAAATGCACGATCATCATCCGGGTTTACAAGTAACCGAAGATACGCGATAACATCCTTGACTTCGGCCCGCTCGAAGAAAGATTGCCCCCCCGAAATGTGGTACGGGATATTCCTCTCCCTGAGCACCTTTTCAAACGGCTGCGCCTGAAAATTGCTTCTGTAGAGAATGGCATAATCGCCCGCTGACTTGCGGTGACGTATGCGGTGGACGGCTATGTCATCAATGATGCGCCTTGCTTCTTCTTCTGAATCGCCACAGGGCAACACCTGTATTTTTTCACCACTTCCCAGCTCGCTCCAAAGCGATTTTTCATAATGGCGAGGGTTTTCTTTGATCAGATGATTGGCGGTGCGCAGTATCCGGTTGCTGGAGCGATAATTCTGTTCCAGCTTGATCACTTCCAGCCTGGGGAAATCCTGTCCGAGTTGAGCCAGGTTTTCAGGCTTTGCCCCGCGCCAGGCATATATTGACTGATCATCATCACCTACAACGGTAAATCGGGCGGCTTTTCCTACCAGTTGTCCAAACAGTCTGTACTGGGCGCCATTCGTGTCCTGATATTCATCGACCAGAAGATAGCGAATACGAGACTGCCACTTTGCCAGTGCCTCCGGGTGGTCCCGGAAAAGCTCGACCGGCAGTCGCAGCAGATCATCAAAATCAACAGCGTTGTAGGCTTTCAGGTGGCGCTGGTAATCGACATAGAGTTGCGCAATGCGCATCTCATTTTCGTCCTGCGCCTGGGCATGCGCCTGTTCCGGCCCGAGCAGGTCGTTTTTCCAGGTAGATATCAGCCACTGTGCCTCATCGGGAAGTTTGGCATTTGCACCCGCCAGTTCCTTCAGGAGTGTCATAACATCCTGGGCATCGAAAATACTGAATCCCGGCTTGAAACCGAGCCGCTCACCTTCCTGTTGAAGGATGCGCAAACCAAGACTGTGAAATGTTGAGACCCTTAATCCTTTTATTTTGGAAACAGGCAACAGTTTGCCTACGCGTGACTGCATTTCACGGGCGGCTTTATTGGTAAATGTAAGCGCAGTGATCTCGTCCGGACGGTAACCGCAGCGCTCAATCAGGTGCGCGATCTTTTGCGTAATCACCCCGGTTTTGCCACTACCCGCCCCTGCCAGCACAAGCAAAGGGCCTTCGACGTTCTGAACTGCTTGTTTTTGCTGGGGATTCAGCTCCATGCCTGAACTGTAAACGACTTTGGCACGTCGTTTGCTTCCTTTCTGATTAATTGGGCGCGGCATTGTAACAGGCTTGGACTGTATAACGTCGTGAACAATGGCAGTGAGGATTTAGTAACCGCCTAACGAAGCAAAACGGGTTGGGTTCAGGTAAGCATTATTTGCCTATTACTTGGCAGCTGTCATGAGATGCGTTATAAACCGCGCATTCTTATACCTACTTTTTTGGGGGGTGTGAGGACGCCCGGGGTTTAATTTTTAGGATCCATATCAAGCTCGAATTTAGTGAGCGCAAGGAGAGACGACATGCTCGACATGAAGAAATTTTTGACTGGCACAGCCGTAGCTGTGAGTAGTCTGGTAAGTGCGCAGGCAGTGGCTGAAACCACCGGCAGCCTGAATGTTACAAGTGAATATATGTGGCGTGGTGTAGAAAGCAGCGGTGGCGCTGCTGTACAGGGTAGCTTTGACTGGAGTTCACCAACTGGCATTTATGCCGGCGGCTGGGTTTCAAACACTGCACCCGGTGTTAATGGAAATGAACTTGACCTCTACGCAGGCTGGGCCGGTGAGATGGGTCAGGGCGTGGGCGTTGACCTGGGCCTGGTTGCCTACATCTTCTCGGAAGATCAGGAAAGCGGTAAGGCCAATACCGGCGTTGTCAACGGATACGACGGTGACGGCGATTTTATTGAAGTCTATGCAGGCCTTTCCTACATGGGCCTTTCCGGTAGCCTTTACTATGCACCGGATTACTTCGGTGTGGATGGCTCAAGAGTATATGGCGGTGTAAATAAACAGGGCGCAGCCATTACTCCCATCGCAAAAACTGATGGTGAGGGCGTTTATTTAACCCTGGCCTACACAGCCAGTATTAAAGAAGGCCTGGATATGACTTTCCAGGTTGGCCAAAGCTCAGGCGACGGTGTTGAGGCCTTCTACGGTGATGAAATTGTAGACTGGAGCATTACCACCTCTAAAGACCTCGGTGATGGATGGGGTGTAAGTGGTGCGTATGTTGATTCTGACTGGAGCGTTAGCGCCAATGAAACCAAGGCCAATGTAAATGGCGGTGCTGCAGGAAAAGCTGAATTTGCACCAAAATTCGTAGTGTCTGTAAGCAAGGAATTCGCCCTGTAAAGCGAATTACTTGTTAAAAGGCGGGCCTGGTGCCCGCCTTTTTTATGCCCGCAGTCAGCGCCAATATCGACCATTAACGCACCCCTATAGTGCGGCGCATTATTTTGGTGCATTTACATGGGCCATACGTTCCATTTGCCTGTATTGCAACGCCTCACTGATGTCCTGAACATCGACAAACTCCCGATTCGCAATATCCGCAATGGTGCGGGCAACCTTTAAAACCCGGTGATAAGCTCTGGCCGATAGCTGCATCTGCTCATGTGCCCGGTCAGCCAGGGCAATAGCGCTTGATGAGAGCGAGATCAGGGAATCCATTTCTACGGGCTGTAATTGGGCATTCAGCTTGCCCTGTCTCGCAAGCTGGCGAGTCCGCGCGGCAAATACCCGTTTACGAACCCGGTCACTGCTCTCTTCATCCCTGGTATCTGCCGTTATGGAGAGTTGCTCCCTAGTCACCGGCCGCACATAAAGCTGCAAATCAATTCTGTCCAGAAGCGGGCCTGAAATTTTTCCCCTATATTTTTCTACCTGTTCCAGCGTACATCTACATCGACTACTCACATCCCCCCACCAGCCACAGGGACAAGGATTCATCGCGGCAATTAATTGAAACCGGGCTGGAAAGGTCGCCTGACGAGCTGCACGTGAAATGGTGATCTCGCCAGATTCCATGGGCTCACGCAGCACTTCCAGGGTGTGACGACTGAACTCTGCCAGTTCATCCAGAAATAGCACGCCATGATGCGCCAGACTGATCTCCCCGGGTCGCGGCAAGGCGCCTCCTCCGGCCAGTGCCACCGCTGAGGAAGTGTGATGAGGCGAGCGAAAAGGCCTTTTCTTCCACTCAGTCCTCTTGAGGCCATCCTGATGAATGGTATGTATGGCAGCCACATTCAGCGCTTCGTCATCAGTAAGCTGTGGCAAGACACTGGTGGTTCGGCTGGCCAGCATGCTTTTTCCACTTCCGGGCGGACCAATGAGCATCAGGTGATGCCCGCCGCTGGCAGCAATTTCAAGTGCCCGCTTGGCCTGCCTTTGCCCCCGAACCTCTGCCAAATCCGGCATATCAATGAATTCAGCCTCCGGTGGGTGATAATCCACAGCGGCAATTCTCTCCCGCCCGGTCAGGTGGGCACATACACCCAGCAAGTCCGTAGCCGCAAAAGCCTCGCCGT
>JBFJXR010000035.1:0-30057 GCA_041622995.1 Nevskiales bacterium | reverse complement strand
TCGAACACTATCTTCGCCATGGCTGCCTGGCCCGTCGAATCACACGGGCCTTACATGCTGACAGCCGACATTCTGGTCAGGTGGCGGTGTATCGTCAGTTAAGTGAATGCCTGAAGGAAAACCGGCTGTTCTCCATGGATAACCTGTAACCCATGACGCCCTACCGCCTGTTTGTCAGTTGTGAGCATGCCAGCAATCGCATACCGGCAGCCTATCGCGAGTTGTTTACCGACAACGTTGTGCTCGAATCACATCGCGGATGGGACATCGGTGCCTTGCAGATCGCTAAACAACTCGCCGTGTTTTTTGATGCCCCCCTGCATGCCGCGAATACCAGCCGACTGCTGGTTGATCTGAACCGGTCCCAACATCATCAAAAACTGTTCTCGGAGTTTGTTCGCGATCTTTCCAGGGAGAAGCGAGAAACTATTATCCAGAAGTACTACCTCCCCTATCGCCTGCAACTCACGGAAAATATTGCATCACTGATCCGTCAGAAGCACCGTGTGCTACACATCTCGGTACACAGCTTTACGCCGGTCATGAACGGCGAGGTGAGAAATGCCGATATCGGTCTGTTGTATGACCCGAAACGACAAAGTGAAAAAGCTCTGTGTCATGCCTGGCAACAACATCTGAAAAAAGACTTGCCAGCAACACCCGTACGCCGGAACTACCCTTACACCGGAATACAGGACGGGCTGATAACATCATTGCGCAAGCAGTTTGGCAACGATCAGTACAGTGGCATCGAACTGGAAATTAACCAGCGCATTGCCATCAAGGGCGGACAGCAATGGCAGCAATTCAGAGAGAGGTTGCTGCACTCCCTGAAGGCCACGCTGTCACCGACCTACAAAGGCTGAATCCGCGACTCCATTTGTCCCTGCGCCAGCCATTCCTGCCATTCATCGGCCATGCGCTGAGTTTCACTCAACACTTTTTTCCAGTCACGAATGCGGGCGGCATTGTCCTTGCCGTAGTGGGCAAAATCCGTCCGGTCTGGCACCTTGCCATTTGGCAGTCGGGCCAGCATGGCTTCGGAAGGCGCCAGTAACACCGTTTGATCCAGATTCTGCGGATGCCGGTTTTTGAAACTGCGATCGAACCACCCGGGTATCACCCGCTCACTGAAGTGCGGTAACAACATGAGCCCTTTGGGTTCGGCCAGTGGTAAATCCATGTGGTAATCCACCAGTCCGCCATCCCGGTACGTGCCTTTTGGCCCACCCTCTATATCCTGCACCGAGGCAATAACCAGCGGGATGGCCGCGGTACCCAGTAGCGCTGCCTTTAAATTGCGTTCATTCAGCGCGGCATAGGCCGTACGAAAGCCGTCCTCCTGGTAACGAGCCGCCCCGTCTTCCGCATGAAACACCACGCGCTGTACACAACGGGCAAACAACCTCCGGGACATTGCATTGGCGGCAATAATCTTGATGAGCCCCAACATCTGAACAAGCGTCTGCTCCACGCCAAGCGTGCCGCGGCAAAGGGCGGTCACCACGTTGATCTTCAGCCGTTTGCTTTCAAGTATTTCCGCCTGGGCTGCTTCGCCCATGAAGGTATCCAGAATACGGGCTGCTTCAGTAGCGACTTCGGCGGCATCCGGTTTTTCACTATAGGCCTGCGCCAGATAAGCCTCTTCGAAGCGATCAATCGCCGCGAGGGGGTCGTTCTGTGCCATGCAGGCCATTTGCCAGGCGCCAATGGATGAACCAATGCCGATCAGGGGCTTTGCCGGGTTCAGCAACCAGTCGCCAAAGAGCACCCGGTCGAGCCGGTTCAATGCCAACCATTTCGGCCCGCCTGCCGCTGCGGCAACATGGGTGAAAAGTTCAGGTCTAAAGCCTTCCTCACGAATACGCTTGAGTGCGACCGGGCCGGCTTTTATGACGAGTCCCGGTGCCAAATTCCTAATGTGAATATCTGTCATATTATTTCTGGTTTATTTCCTCGGCAGTGAAGCCGCGAAGACAACGCCGCGGTCAATCAACAGACGTAGCTCCTCATCGTCGTCAATACCTTCCGGATCGACATAGATAAAACCCTTAAGCGGTTTGCCGGTGAAATCCATGGGTCGTGCATATGGCTCATCAAGCACTGACTGATACGCATCCGGACCCACTCTAACCATCAGCACATCGTTGAGCACGCCAACACACATATTGCCGCCCAACATAAAGGCGATGCCGCCGAACATCTTCTTCTCGTTAATATCATCACGCCCGGCAAGCACGTCACGGATGCGTTCTGCGAGACCCTCGTCGTAGGCCATAACAACCCTTGATTTTAATGTGCCGTGATTTTACCCAGGCGTCGTTCGAGTTGCTGAGCCACAATATCGAATGACTGGTACCCCATAGTGATCATTCGCAGACGCTCCCCGGTATCAGCAATGAGACAGGGAAAGCCCATAACACCACACTGATTCTTACGATCAAAATCGGTGGCCGTTTTCAGTTGTATGACTTCGCTCTGCCAGGCCTCCAGAAATTCAGTCTTATCAAGACCCTGTTCCGTTGCGTAAACAGCCAACAAATTGGACAACTTGATATCTTTAGCCTCGGCATAAAAAGCCGATTGCAGGCGGTGCAGATAAGTTAACGCTGCCGCCTCACCCGCCAGCTCTCGCATAGCCACCACGGCCCGACAGGCCGGCTCGGTGTCATACACAAAACCATCCGGCAAGGCACCCTCGAACCTGAAAGGCTGGCCGCTGGTTTCCGCCACCTGATGCCAGTGATGTTGCACGTATTCCCGAAGCTCAGATGTAATGCCACGGGTTTCACCGGCACGCAGACCGCCCATCACCACCTCTACTGTATACGGCAGTTCTTCCTGCACCCGCTGAATAACCGGAGCGAAGCCCCAGCACCAGGAACACATCGGATCAGCGAAATAGATTAATCGATTCATTTTTTAATTCACAATCCGGAATAGAACGAAATGGTTCGCAAGACAGGTTATTGCCAGAGTTTAGTGCGTTCCAGACAGGGATAGTAGACCTGGCCAACCCCCTGGCTTCCCAGACCCCTCTTATTTCTATGTGACAAAACTCACATACATTCAATGCCAAATACCGTTTAATAAAGTCAGAAAAGAAATGAACGCTGAAAGAGACTACCGGCCTTCATTGATAAACAGAATGAATTGGAGATTACAAAGTCGGGATGAGCGCTATGAATACGGCATTAATTACTGCATTACAGAACTATTATCCATATAACCAAATCACAGATCGTGGCATGGAAGAATTATGTCCAAACATTGAGATTCATGACCATAAAATAACCGAGGATGTCACGCAATATCTGGATAATTTTGGTGAAATCCATTACCTGGCTGAAGGTCAAATTGAAATTGAATGCACTGACTCTGGCACCAAGGAGCAATTCAATTCAATAATCGATGAACAGCTGACGCCACTTCCTGACCAGATACCCGAAACCAACAGGGTCACCGCTTTAACCGATATTAAAATATTGTCTATTAACCAGCAGGCGCTGAATAAAATACTTGCCAAGGATCAGCCACATAACCCCCAGGTTAAAAATTTTCTCCTGACCGGCAAGCAGGGCAAACTGAACTGGAAAGAAGCCTTTCTGATGGCGTCCGGATTCAGGCATATTGCCAGTGAAGTCACTGATGAAGCATTCCGACGCATGGAACCGGTTAAAGTCAGCAAGGGAGAGGTCATCATAAAGCAGGGCGAAGTATCGGAGTATTTTTACATCATTGTGAAGGGGCGTTGTGAAGTCATCAGGGAATCAGAGACCCTCAAACAACCATTAAAGCTTGTGGAATATGGGCCAGGTGCAAGTATTGGAGAAGATGCACTGGTATCAGATCAACCTCGAAATGCCACTGTTGTCATGCTTACAGATGGAAAACTGATGCGCATGAATGGTAATGACTTCAGGTTCCTATTCGCACTGCCACTCACGCGTTCGGTTGACTTTAAACAGGCCAGAGAATTTATCTCCAATGGCGGACGTTGGCTAGACGTACGCATGCCGAACGAGGTAAAAGACAATATGCGCTTGCCGGATAGCCTGTGCATACCACACCCGATCCTGCGAAATCGACTGCTGAGCACCGACCCGAAATACAGATATATTGTTGCCTGTAATGATGGACAGGACAGTTCTGTCATGACCTATGTATTAAGTAAATATGGATTTGATGCCTTTTACTTGCAGGAGGGACTCAACTCAATCCCCGGTTATGAATTTTCGATGCTTAAGCAATAAACAGCCGTCGTTTAATATGACTATTAAGCTGGAAACGTGCATGATATATGACATAAATAATAACCACTCAGCGTATTACATCGTTTTAAGAAATGACCCTGATGAATGGTTAACAACAGCAGGGCACGAATGAAATGAAAATTACGGATAACTTTGACTTTGCGCCACTGAACGACTTGACTGATGAGAGTCTCGCTCGCCTGAGTAAAGGCATGCGCGTTCGCTCCTTCTCCCGTGGGCATAAACTTCTTCAAGTGGGTGATATTCCATTTGACGCGATCTTCATTCTTGAAGGTTCGGTCAGTATGTACGACGAATACAATAGAGTCGCATCAACAACCGGGCCAGCCGTTGACAACAAAATCAAGCAACTCGAAGTGCTCAAGCCCAACCCGTACTCTGTCATTGCGAACTGCGAAATTCGGGTCTTACTCATCGGGCTTGATCTGTTCGAAGAAGTATTGAAGGAAGACAAACGTATAAAGGCAATGCCCAGAAATTTTTATGGTGGCACAGTCGACTGGAAAAATGTCTTTCTACAAAACAGTACTGCGAATCGCCTGCCAGCCTACGAAACTGAGGAAATTTTCAGACGCATGTCTCCCATGAAAGTAAAAAAGGGGGACGTCATTATTCGTCAGGACAGCCAGCCAGATTATTTCTATATTATTGCTGAAGGTCACTGTGAAGTCGTAAGAGAAGTTCCTTCATTGGGCCATAGTGTCAAATTAAATGAATACGGGCCTGGCGCCTGCTTTGGCGAAGACTCTCTGATTTCTGACAACCCACGCAACGCAACCGCGACCATGACAACTGATGGCCTGTTAATGACGCTGGATTCAGATGACTTCCGGTTATTACTCAAGCGCCCCATGACTAGGCCATTGAGTTATTACGAGGCCAAAGAAAAAATTGATGATGGGGCTGTCTGGGTCGACGTCAGAATGCCGAACGAATTACGCGCTGGCAGGAAGATACCGGGAAGTATCTGTATCCCGTTTCCAATAGCCAGGGCCCGATTATTTGATGCAAAAAAAGATACGACATACATCATTGTGTGTGAAAACATGAAGGATAGTCCTGTCCTGACTTTCGTCTTGTGCAAAAATGGCTACGATGCATATTATCTACAGGGTGGAATCCATTCATTTCCGGAGACTGGGTACGATTCCGGGGCATCTGAACAATAGACTGACAATCCTAACGGCTTGCGACTGTATCTCCCGATTTATTAACCAATCAATTCCAAATATTTATTTACGACCTTATCTTCGTTATTTTCCAAAAGAAGCGCGTTCAGGATATTAGCTGCCTTCGGATGATTACCCATTCGAATTTCTTCTATGGCCATTTCAAAATCATCAAGCGTCTCAGCCTTCATCCTTCTAACCTCGACAGGGTCAGCATCAAATATTTCATAAAAACATTCTGAGTTCGACTCTATTCCCACGGCCCCGGGCAGAGTGAGCTTCCTGTAATTAAATACCTGGTTCATTTTCAGATTCGCGAGTGTTTGCTCGGAAATAATCAATCGGGCACCTGATAATTTAGTCAATTGTTCCAATTCGGAAGCCTTGGCAACCGCTTCGCCCAATGGACTGATCTCCATGCGGTCCTTATCACCGACGATTCCCACAATTACCTGACCAGTATCGATTCCAATTCCCACCTGTACAACCGGAAATATGGAATTGTCGAGTTCTTTGTTTAACTCAGCTACTGCATCAAGCATTTCCAGCCCCGCTTTTACCGCATCGTCTGCTGAATAGGGGAATACAGCCAATACGGAATCACCTATAAATCTACATATAAATCCGTTGTTATCTGCCACTACAGGGGCTACTTTAGCCAGATAATTATTCAGGTAACTAAAATTATTTGCCGAAGACATACGTTCGGTAATAGTTGTAAATGAACGTATGTCTATGTTGAGAACCGACATCTCCAATTCGATAAAGTCACCCAGATCCAGTGTCTCGATGTCATCTTTTTCGAGTAGCTTCAGAATATCACTGGGCAGAAAATTCTTTGCGGCCATCTGCAATGTTTCCAGGTGCCTGCTTACTTCGAGATTTCTGCTCACCAATTGGATTTGTTCTTTTTTCTGGATGACCACACTATTCACCGAGGCCACAGACAGTACAACAAATTGAATAATAATCGACATTCTTACCAATGAACTCACTGCCTCATAGTAAGGAATCACACCGGAAATCAGCCCCGCCCAGAGCAAAGCTGCAGTCAGCAGGGCAATCCAGGCCAAGGCGAAGTAATTCGCATTAGGCAGCTTGAGCTTCACACCCTTCACAACTATTGTTGTACAAAAGATGTTCAGAACTACCGCAGTCAGGGCCAGTGCATACAACACAATCGGCGAATTGAAGAACACCACGAGTAGCATGTCGATTATCAATATAGGTACCAATAGGTTTATAAATTTCCTGGCCCATGGCATTGTTTTATCGACGTTATAAATCTTACCGATGCCCAACACAGTGGCCATCATGACAACAGGTACCAGGAATCGCGCAGCACCCTCATTCAACTCCGGCCATACGGGCCATAGAAATTGAAAGGCATATCCATCAATCGTCAAAGCCAATAACAAGATACTCGTTTCATAGGCGATGTAATTAAAGGCCGTGTTATCGTGATATAAGAAAAACATCCCGAAATTCAATATTATGACGACGAGCAAAATGCCATAGAAAAGTCCCGATTTACCGGTGTCGATTAGAACCGCACTATTGAGATTTCCTGGTGACAATAACCGCACTGGCAAAACGTGACTGCGTTCAGTGAAACTCCTGATATACACATCCAAACTTCCGCTTGCAGGTACATTCAATTCAAAATTAAAGCTTCTATGCTGAATATCCCTTTCTTCAAACCTTTTCTTTACGCCCGCATACTTTTCACTCAGGACCACATTGTCTTTTACCAGATAAATTTGTAAGTCCCGCATTCTTGGGCTGGGTATATTCAAATAAACACGGGCTGGCTGATTTCTGCGATTCTCGAGTGAGAATGCAGTCCACACGGGATGCGAAACATAGCCATAGTTAGGATAAGACGTCACTGAAGCCGGCAGAAACAGCCCTGCCTTCTCACCAATGATATCGTTAATGGTCCATGCATCTTCAGCCTGTTCCAGAACTTTGAGATATGAGGACATGTCAGTATCAATGTTATCGCTCTGGACGAAATAAACCTGGGCCATGACCGGAGAAGCGGATATCAGGAGTACGACTGCAGAAATCAGAGTTTTCATGTTTCCGATACCACCGACGGCGTCCCTACACTGCTGTCATGAGTCTCTTTAAGCCTCTTCAAATAGACCCCCGCCACTGCATCTTCCGGACAGATGCTCAACACCTCCTCGAACAATTTTTTGGCGACTTCATTCCGGTTATCATTTTTCGCCATGACCGCCATTTCAAATACGGGTAAAGAAGCCAGCTTCTTTTCACGTAATGACATGGAGTCTTTGCAAAAAACTTCATACATGGCCACTGATTCAATTCGCCCTCTCGGTTGCATGACATCAATCAGCCTCATTGGAAAATCATCAGGTCGGGCCATGGCTCTTCTTGTCTCGCCAGAGATTAGAAGCTGGACGCCATATTGATGCGCCACCGACTGGACTCTGGCCGCCAAGTTAACGCCATCTCCCAAAACCTGCATTTCCATACGAGAGGGCTCCCCCACGATACCCAGCCGCATGTGACCAGTATGTATGCCCATATCGATCTGAAAAGTATTCTCCAGCAGATCTGCATAACCCATTGCAAATAACTGCAATTCGTTCAGCATATTACTTGCCGCCATCACTGCATCATCGGCACTGCGTGCAAAGACGCATTGCATGGAGTCGCCTATATACCGGCAAATGAAGCCGTTATGCTCATTAACAATTGGATTAACCAGCTTGAAGTATTGATTCAGAAAATCCAGTTTCTGCTCGTTTTCGAACACGGATATTTTTGATACAAGCCCCTGAATATTTACAAATAGAATCGACATTCTCTCTTCTACCTGATCACCCAGATTCGCTTCCCCCAGATTTCGGATGCCCAATAATTGCAATGCCCTTGAGGGTACAAATCGCTCACTGAAATTGGTTACATTCAGTACTGCATTGGATGTATCAAGTCGTTCCTTAACAGCCTGAATCTGTCTACCTTTTTGCTCATTCAGACGATCCAGCATTGCGATCGTAAGCAATACAAACTCACTCACAAGGCCAATAACCAGGATATTGGAAATGAAAATGCTTTCTGGCAATTGGCCAGCCAATCGCAGCACCCATGCAAAAAGGCTTACACAGAGAAAGGAATATGCGATGACAAAGAACCGTGCGACAGGATTACCTGATTTCCATTCTATGAGGCTGACGCCAAGAAGAAGAACCGGGTAGAACATGCCAAGTAGCAACAGACCTCTTTGTGTCGTTCTGTAATCGAGGATAAAAGCCAATAATGTGTATAGTGCGGCAAGGTAGGCGACGGCGTTCAGTATGAGATGCGAGATTGCCGAACTTTGCTTGGTTCCCAGAAACCTCTGCCCAAAATTACAGGCCAGTACGATGGTCATTGCGCCTAGGATATTGCCCGAATGATGGGCCCACCAAATATTGTCCGGCCATAGAAACTGGTACCCGAATCCGAGCATGCCAAGGGTATACATCAGGGCCGTCGCCAGATAGAAAACCTGGGCAAGAAACACTGTGTCACCTGTTGTTCTAACGAGTGCAAAATTGAATATCAATAAAAACGACAGTACGCCAAACAAAAGCCCATTTAGCAGGTAGTCTCTTGCCAGGGTATTTGTCAGATTCTTTTCTGTTCGCAAGAGAATATTCAGATAATGTGAAGTCTCAGTTTTAGTCGCTAAATAGATCGTTTGCGTGGTATTGGGTGGAAAATCGATACCGAATACAGGATATCTATATTCATATTCCCGTTGTTGAAATGGCAGTGACGTTCCAGCAAGTCTTTGATCTAGGACTTTTCCGTCCTGAAGAATGTAAAACTCAACAACCTGTATCCGAGGATTGGCTAATTCGACGATTCGGCGTATCGACTCATTGCTCTCATTCCTGATTTTGAAGCGGGTCCAGATGCGACCATCCGTAAAGCCTATATTGGTAGATATATCGTCTGTGGATCGAAAACTGTCGTCCTGAATCCTGAGGACAGAATCAATATCCAACGAAGCTGACCTGTCTTCAAGAATTTCCAGATAAGGGGTCAGGTTATAAACTTGAGTGGATTCATCAAGAACAAGTAATGGCGCTGACGTCACTTCAAACGGCACCATCAGGAAAATGCCAGCCAACATTTTCTTTCGAATTTGTCGAGACACTGAAAATGCCCAAGACAGACAAAATTGCAACTTCACTTTGTCTGCACCAATTTGCCCGCATACTTTGCCAGGACTGCCGAGTCAATCTTGAGAAACTCGTATTCGGCAAGGCTGGCGTATTTCTTTCGCTGGTCGGCATCTTTTCGATGACATTCCGCCAAGATCAGTAATGCGAGAGATTTATCAAACTGATACCCCTTATCGCCTGCCATTTGTAACGATTTCTCAACAAGCGCGACACCCCTTTTCGAGTGACCACTTAAGTTCAGATACCACCCGCGAAGCATTAAATATCTGGGTCGTGCCATCGGGTACATTGCAGAAAATCGCTTCAATAACCTCAGGCCTGCGAGTAACACCCTGTCTTCATCATGCGTACCCAGTCGTGACCACTCCTGTAACAGCAAAAAGGCCGGTGTGGCATAGGCCTCAAGCAAGTTTAGCGAGAAGGTCAGGTTCTGCTCGAGACGGGCAGTCAAGGTTCTCAACCACTCATGCGCAGCTGAATATTCACCCATCGATATTGATAACAGCGCCTGATTACTTGTATACCAACTCTGAAATACAAAGTTATCCTTGTTATCGGGAGAAGTCTTGTCGACCTCCTCAAGAATAGTGCTTGCCTGTTCCAGTCTGCCTGTCTGAATGCAATTCTGGGCACGCGCCAGGCAGACCCATACGTAATGCCAGGAGTTTATTCTTCCCGCCGCCTCCATCCGTAGTGCGATTCCCAGATGCCAGTCGAGCAGACGATCAACTTCGCTGAAGTCCCCTCTCATTCCAGCAATAAATTCCAATATTGCCAACGCGTCGGTACAGGATCGCAACTCACCCTGCTGGGTAAATGTCTCCAGTGATTCTTCGAGTGTGTGCTTCGCTGAATTCAATTCATTTCTGGCAGTCAGCGCCATACCTTCCGAAAACTTTCTGAAGCCTTCGGCGGTCGTCCCTCCAGCAATATATGTCACATTTTTCGAACACTGGATTGCGAGTTTCAGGTAATAGGCAGACAACCTTTTTAGACCCAATCCGGCAAGTACCAGATGCACAATGGAAAGTGCCCGAACCCTTTCCGGACTGTCTCCCAGAGTCTCGGTGGCATTCAATTGAAGAATGCAGGCCAGAAAACACCTTAAAGGGGCATTCTGATAGAAATGAACTTCCGCCAGACGCTCATAAATGCGTGAACCTATCAGCATACGCCGGGCGTGCCCTGATTTTTCCTGTGCAGTCAATCTGGGGAAAAGTCGGTAAATAAACTGTTTGATTGTGACTTGGACCAGCACGTACCAGGAAAACACACCCGTAGTTTTCGATAGCCCCAAGATACCCAGGGTTTGATTGATGCCTTCCTGACTTCTCCAGGTTTCTCCAATCGACTGGCGCGCCTCAACGATTCTTTCATGCCAATCTGCCAGATCGTCATCCGAGACCACACCATGACTCTTTTCAGCATAGGTAATCAGCCGCTGAAATAAGTGGATAGCCTCTCTATACCCACCGTGACGTATTGCCTGATTTGCGGACTTCTCAAGGTAGTAGAGGGTACGTGCCTCATTGCCCGCAGCTTCCCAGTGATATACAAGTTTTCCAATGTAGGCATTTAACACATAGCCTTTTTTAGTCTCGTACCACCTTGCGGCGAGACTGTGCAATAACTTTTTCTTTTCTGCCCTTATCAGTGCATAAACCACCGTATAAATCACATCATGACTAAAACGGTAGTTGTCTCTCACTCCATGCGAAATCTGAAGCAGATTGGCTTCCACCAACTCGCCCAGAACGTCGGAGATGTCGACATCCTCGCCAACATATTCCTTAAGAACGACCAGCACGTCAGCGTCGAAAACGTAACCGAGTACACTGCTACATTTCAGTACCTGCAATTGAACATCGGTCAGATTATCTACACGAACGGCAATCAACCCTTCAAGTGAATATAAGGTATCAAGGCTCGCCAGCACCTGGGCTACACCCTCATTTTCTCTAATCCTTTCTTTTAAATCGGAAAAATTATTCAGGAAAATGGCAAGTTCATCACAAAAATAGGGATTGCCTGCTGAAAGCGCCCATACGCTGTCCACAATTGATTCCGGAATTTCATCCAGAACGAGTTGATTGAGCAGAAGCCGTTTCAGCTGGGGCTTGCTAAGTGGGTCCAGATTAAGATGCAGCAATAGACTAAATTCTGAGTTGAGTCGCGTACTGCCAATTTCAGCGTTGCTTGAACCCGACCTCGCCGCCATCATAAACATGATTCCTGGCATTGTTGAGATCAGCTGACTCAGTAACGACCATGAAGCTGTATCCAGTAAATGCACATCATCAATCATGATAACGAGCCGTGACTCTCTACATTCAGCTTCAAGTATGCAGGCGAGCAAGCCCCTCAGAATATGCTGCAAACCCTCTTCCCTTAACATTTCTGTTTCAAGGTTTGGCTCGATTTCCAGTGGTAACACTTCCGACAGCAAGCTCATATGCCGAAATAAATCATGGTCAGGTTGAATTCTGGCGGTCAGCCACTTGACCAAATCTTCAGGATTGACCTCTGCATCCAGCATGGCTAGCCGCTCTATGAGTACTCGCCATATTTTATAGGGCGAGCCGCCCACTTTACCCTCGGCTTCAAGGCTCACTGAACGGCACAAAAGGGAATCGGTATGGTATCTGACATCCTCCAGAAGTATCGATTTGCCAAAGCCGGATTCGCCTTCTATATAGACCGCGCCCCCTATACCATTTTCACTGTATCGGCTTACCAGTGACTTGAGCCTTGCCTGCTCGACTTCACGACCAAAGAGTTTCTTGGGCCGTGGAATGACATTGGCCACTTTTGTGTTCATTTACAGCCAGATTAAAGATAATTGCTGAGCACTAGTCAGAGCGTTCTGGTGTTCTGGAAATGATAACTCTGGAATCAGATAATGCCGCTGATCTGTGCTCGGCTGCTGCCTGAAACTCAGGCATTACCATCATGTCACTGAAGGCATCCAAGGTAGGGAATTCAGTAATCTGCACCTCGTCCCATGATTCGTCCTCCGGACCAATGACCCGACCCAGCACTTCTGCCGTCAATGTGCGCTTACCACCAACATGCGGCAACAATACGCCAATCAGTTCCATGTAACGCGCATAGGCTTCTCTGCCCGTACAACCCGAATAAGCGGTAGTCGTCGGGTACATTGCTGTCTCATGGAATTTAAGTAAATTAACTAACGTAACCGGCACATCACCAGGTATGTCAGACGTGATTCGCATCCATGCATCAATTTCCGGATTTACAGTTTTAATCATTACTCCCCCCTGAAATTATTGCTCCGAAGACTACAAAGCATCAGAAGCTTACTTAGCTATTCAATTTATTCATCGCAACCAGATGCTCATGCGCAACAGCCACATTCTGAGCAAACAGATAGATCAATAGGCGATCTGAAGGCGAAATGACTCTGTGAGATCCTACATAGAGCATTTTCTCACTGCCATTGTTGGTTATCTGAAAATGTATGCAATAGTTATCCCCAAATGAACATTGCTGCTCAGCCCTGAGGTTTTCCATTGTCAGCAAGAGGTCTTCATCCAGTATTTCACTCGCCGGCACGCCCAATTGATTGGCATACTTTCCTGTACCCGCAATGACCAGCATTTCATTGCTTGCTTGTGCATTTGGATGTGCGTCGGCATGCAGGAACACGGCATTGGGCCTTAGCCCAAGAATGGCTGTCAGTTGTTCCAGTACAGCCTGGGCAAAATCATTGATGGAACTTGCCTGAAAAATCTGCGTAATGGAATCCACCAGCTTCTCCAAACCGCGTCGGCTGGACTCCAGTGCAAGCAGATCCTGATACGCACGAATACTGGTGTACACCATGCTGAACAGTTTCGTGTGTGTTAAGTCTGACTTTTCCTTGTAATCATTAATGTCATATTTGCTAATCACTTCATTCTGCGGAGCTTCACCTGGCTGTCCGGTTCTGATGGCAATTCTTGCTGTGCGATTGTTCAACTCCCCCCTTATATATTCAACCACCTTCAGACCTGCATCTGAAGTCTCCATGACGACATCCAGCAATATCAAGGCAATATCATCATTGTCTGCAATGATCTGCCTGGCTTCCGAGCCAGAATAGGCATGCATCAGTTGTAAGGGTGCACCACTAAAAATACAGCCTCTCAGGGACATCTCGGTCACATCGTGGACAGATTTATCATCATCCACAATCAAAACTTTCCAAGCATCCGGATTCTCATACATCTTCGGAACGTCAGCAGGAATGAGATTCAATAAGCCTTCAACATTATTTTCTTCAGAAATCATTTCCATATCCCGCTTCCTTTTTCCTCTGCTTGGATCGCGCCTATAACATCTTACTCAGTATCTTTCTGATAAATACAGCCTTTTTATTCTGGGCAGGCACCTTACTGGCTATTCAATAATCACCATTCATCAAGACTAAACCCTGACGCCCTGTATGTATGTGACATTAGTCACAGTTCAATCATATGGTTCAAGCTGATTTATTTAAGAATATTTACGATATCAGAACAAAATGCAACCACCTCCCGGATCCGTAAATATGTGAAATCCATAAATAAATTTGATAATTAGCTGATTGTGATATTCAATATGGGCGTAAAAGGCATACTTAAAATGATTACTATTGAAGATTTACACATCATCAGGTTACTCGAAGGTCTGAGCAGTGAGCAGCTTGCTCAGACTGCGCCAATGTTCAATTACAAAACCTTGATGCCGGATGAGCACCTTATTCAACACACGAGCAGTGATTACAACGTGTATTTCCTGTTGGAAGGAAAGCTGCTGGCCAGTGTGGACTCATCAGATGGAAAAAGTGTCATCTACAGACATTTCGAAATAGGCGATACGGTTGGCGACTATTCAGCGATTGACCTAGAACCCAGAAGTGCAACTGTTAAAGCTGATGGACCTGTAAAGCTGGCCTCGCTCACCCAGGCAAACTTCATGACAATACTAAAAACACAGCCTCAAGCTGCTCTCAATGAGATATCTCATCTGGTACATAACCTCAGAGGGCAGGCAGAACGGATATTCGAATTATCTACTCAGGCGACCATGGATCGTCTGAAAGCCGAGTTGATTCGCATGGCTGAGCAAAAACCGGTGAAGAACAAACTTGTTATTCACTCCTTGCCCCGGCAATCAGTTATCGCTGCAAGAATAGGCAGCCACAGAGAGGCCGTCAGTCGCCATCTGGTAAAACTTGAGCGGGATGGATTAATTACTCGCTCCGGAGACTCTCTGGTGATCGAAAGCCCTAAAGACCTTATCGCTCACATACACGTGGCCTAAATTACACTCCACTACCCAACAAATGCTGGGCATAAAAAAATGCCCCTCCAATTGAAGGGGCAGAAAAGGCTGGAGATCAGCCGTCATGAAACCGTCTATGAAATCTTTTGAGAATCCAAAAGTCAGCTTACACAAGCACTTTTTATTTGTCTGTGACATTTGTCACAGCTAATGAAATAATTTCGATTCCGGCCATGACCGGTCATCAGCTTCATGGTTTTGGTTCAAACCCCACCAGATGTATCCAGCTGCCACGATCCTGATGCGGCATAGACAGACATGGGCCAGTAACTCCGCCTGCCAATAAACACACTCATACCTACGGTAATAAACCACTTCTGTGGCTTGGAATTCAGGCATGAACCACAACATTGGGGCTTCAACATGACCCAAGACTAACGGATCAGTTTTCTATTATGTCTATAATCGAACTGTCATGGAATGCAGTAATACTTAACTGCTTAAGGCCTGCATGTATAGTGGGGTTCTGCATTGCAGCAGCTATCTTCAGCATTCTTTGCCGGATTTTTTCTCGATGTCTGACGTCACTTTCATTCCATATATTTGACTCTTCCTCAAATGCTGCCCAAAGAAGGTTGCTGACCTCTTCGTCAACCCCGGAATTAGACTGTTTTCCTATTACTGGTACCGCTATACTTGATCTGCGCAGCACACTGCCAAGTACCTTATCAATTTCATCACGAGACACCGGCTTGGGCAGCCACTGGTCGATGCCCGCCTCATTTGCTGCCAACCGCGCATCGGTAGTGGCATCCGCAGATACTGCGACGATCATAGGCTGTCTGATTTCAGTGATTCTGCGAATATTCTCTGCTGCCAGTAACCCGTCCAGCACGGGCATGTGCACGTCCATTAATACCAGATCATATTCCCCTGTAGTAACCGCATCAACGGCCTGCTGCCCATTGTCCACGATATCGATATGGGCACACCCCAGCCGCTCCAGTATCGTTTTCAGCACAATCTGATTGGCTTTTACATCTTCAGCGATCAAGAGCTTCAGCGATGCATATTTTTTATTGACCTTTCTGCCCTGTTGCACTGAATCAGGTATTCCCAGCGACTCGGCCATACACTGCCACACTCGCATTGGCGTGAGAATATTATGCAAGCTGTCCAAACCAAGGACCTTTCGCTCTCCCGCCGCACTAATCACTGTAAGGAATGGCGTATCACCTTTCTCTGACACCCTTTTCAGTTCTCCCGTCATGCAGTGAGCTAGCGACTTAAGTACCTGCTCTTCGGACATATCCAGATTTGCATGTTCAAGCGTCCATGCCACGCTGCTAGCTGCGGTGTTTTCTCTGGCCTGCAATCTCATTTCAAAATGAAAGTCCGCACCCTCACCAGGGCAGCTTTCTGCCCAGATTCGGCCACCTGACTGTTCACAAATCTGTCGACAGATGGCCAGACCCAGCCCCGTCCCGCCAAACTCTCGTGTTGTAGATGGATCAGCCTGAGTAAATTCATCAAAAAGCATTTCGATCCTGTCCGGGTCTATGCCCAGTCCACTGTCGGAGACAGTAACTTGCAGCTTCCCTTCACCGGTTGGCCCACCTTCCCATCCTACATTCAACTGAATACCACCGGTCTTGGTAAACTTGATGGCATTCGAAAGCAAATTCAACAGAACCTGGCGAATTCTGTGTGGATCGCCTGTCAGCGTCATCGGCACATTCGTATCAAAATACATTCTGAATGAGAGACGCTTTTCCCTCAGTGAAGGCACCACAATATCGACGGCCTGTTCGAATACATCGAGAATCTGGAACTCAACGGCATCGAAGTGCAATTGGCCAGATTCCAGCTTTGAGAAATCCAGTACATCATTGACGAGTTCCAGCAACGCGTTTCCACTGCTGCGAATGATATCCAGGCAGCCCCGCTGTTCGATCGACATGCTGGAATCCTCCAGCACACCGGTCATGCCAAGTATGGCATTCAGGGGGGTTCGAATCTCATGTGACATATTGGCCACAAACCTTGTTCTTGCCTTGGTGAGGGATTCGGCATCCTCTTTGGCCTGCAACATCATCTGGGCCGATTCTTTTGCTTCGGTGATATCCCGCTCAATCGCAATAAAGTTCTGCAACACACCGTCATCGTCAAATACCGGCTTACAGTCAATGCTCACCCAATAGGCTTCACCTGACTTTCTGTAATTAATGATTTCGGTTGCAAACCCTTCCCCCCGGGCAATGGCGTCGCTCATCAGGTTTATAGTCGCCTGACTGGTTTCGGCGCCCTGCAGAATGTCACCAGGCGGATAACCACGCACCTCTCTGAGGCTATAACCTGTCGCCTGCTCAAAACCCCGGTTTACCCAGTCAATGCGACCTTCTGCATCCGTAATAATGACTATATTGTCAGTGCCTCTGGCAACCAGTGAAAGCTTGCGGCCGAGGTTTTCACTTTCCTTCAAGGCCCGCAAGGTCAACTGCTGCTCGGTTACATCAAACAGTGAACCACACCAGTCAGCACCATCTTTCCTGGCTCGCAAGTTAAAACTTCTGGGCTCGCCAAAACGACTTTGTAATTTGATATCCATGGAAAGAGACAACCCGCTCTGAAAGGCCTGCGCGAGCTTTTCACGATCGTCTACCGAAATCACATAATCGCCGAGCAACTGGCCCAGCGTGTCTTCCTGAGCATAACCAAGCTTGGCCTCCCATGATGGATTGATCAGCGTCAAACGTCCGTGCTGGTCACAACGAAAAACAATTTCCTCCAGCAGGTCGATCAGCGTTTCAAACTCCCGCTTACTCTGCGAAAGCTCTTCAACCAGACGCGCCTGTATCTGAAGTTGAAGTTCGTTTTTCGTTGGACCCGCATTCATGGCAACATCCGTGCTTAGGCCGCGTTCAACAGGTGATGATCCATTACGGATGCATAAAGCGGGAACACATTCTCGCAATAGAACTCCTGTTCGAAATTCGTTCGCCCGGACGTGCAATCACTCAGTACACTAACCTTGAAACCAAGTTCGGCTGCATGCCGACCGGTCGAGTCTATGCATATTGATGTCACTGTACCCGCCAGTACGACGTGGTTAATGCCACGGTCACGTAGCAATTTTTCCAAATCGGTATTGGAAAAAGCATTCAGCCCGCGTTTACCAGGCACTTCCTGAATCAGGCCGGCATAGGGTTGAAAGGCATCAATGGTTTCTGCCCCCCGTGTGCCTGCCTTGAACGCCCCCACTTCCTTGATGGTTTTCAGGATGCCTACCGGTTCTTCAAGCTCGGTATATTCCGGCGTAAACAATATGGGCGTCGAAACGACGACCCCGAATTTATCGCCATCATTTTTCAGCAGATTAAGCGTGTTTTCTATCACGCCGGTCACCCGGGAAGATTCTTCCACGACACTGTGAAGAATGCCGTCCTTGGCAAAATAATCATTCTGAAAACCTATCAATAATAGTGCTGTTTCTTCCATGCTCATTTTTTAACCTCGTTCCTAAAGTTCTTTGAATTTCTGTCTGCAGTCGACTTTCCACTAAACACCAGATCATTCAATAAAAGCTGAATACTCTTGCGGCTAAAAGGCTTGAGGAGCCGACCATCAAACCCTTCCTGAGAAAGAATCTGTAATGTTTCCTCATCGGCATGGCCTGTCACCGCATAGGCCGGCATTCTGGCCCCGCTGGCGCGCATTCGTTTTATGGCTTCCGTTCCGCTCATGCAGGGCATGGCCAAATCCATCAGTACCAGATCGGGGACGTTTCTTTCCACAATAGACAGTGCCTGCTCCCCATCGATTGCTTCGGTGACCTGGTATTGCAGGGATTCCAGGATAACCCTGAGCAGCATGCGGTTACTGCTGTCGTCATCAACCACCAGTATTTCTGGTCTGGGCAGCAACGCAGTCGGCTGTTCATGATTCAGCACGGTATAGTTCATTGCACCATCTGCTGTGTCTGAAATCTGTCCATAAATACTATGGACCCGGCGACCAAAGGCTTCTGGCCATTCGGGTTTAACGGATGGTGGCACGGGGCCTGTCAAAACTTTTTTCTTGCTTTTTTGAGCTCGCAGGCCACCTGTCACACAACGAATCGCGACCTCGCCACCCCCAAGCCGACGTGTCTGCCAGCCATGATCACGCATACGCTTTTCATCTTTATTGGCAAGTACAACAACACCAAACAGGTTAATAGCAAAATATTGCTTAGATTTTGCCTGTGCTGAAAACCAGATCCAGCCACTGTCTAGCTCTGACAATTGCAAAATATGCTTATAGATTTCCAGCCGAATAGCGCTAATGCCCTCATCCGACAGCTCGGCAGCATATTGTGAGCCAGCCCCGAGCAGCACGCCTGAGGGCACGCCCAGCTTACGGGCTGTAAGGACTGTGGCATCGAGCAAATGATCAAGTTGTATCATTAAGCGGACCTGCGATTGTTCCTAATCTGCTCATAGGATTGCAAACCGCGTGCCACATTATGATGTCTATTAAGTTGCTGAATTTATTAGATATAAATTTTAATTTTGGCCAAGAAGACTCATTGGCATTCGAACTGCCCCAATATGCATTGCAAAATGCAAAGCATATTGGGACTATCCAGGATCATATTATGAGATACAGGCCATGCAGATTTATTTGGGAATGAACCCGATCAAATGTATCCAGCTACCGCGATCCTGATGCGGCATAGACAGACATGGGCCAGTAACCCCCCCTGTCAGTGAACAGACTTCATCTCTGGGATGTACTCGCCGATATTCGGATGGATCCGTGGCGGCCCCATAAGTCGCCTCCAGCCTGGCGAGTGTTGCCTGTACCACCTCACGCAGAACTTCATCACCACTGCGCCCTCCCAGGTAACCATGCTGTGCCGGAATGCTTGTCACGCTAGGATCAAACAGCTTCAGGGCCAGATTTTCCATGCGCTTGGCATCATGAGGGTGGCGACCATGGTAGGTCATGGAGGCATACCAGTCGGGCGGTAGCAGGTCCTTGAAAAGCTCATCAACCAGCGTTTTCATCATTTCGTCGAAGATGGTTTCGCCTGGGCGATCCAGCGCCATTTCATCGTTAATATCAATATCCGGGTTGTAATGATCACCATCCCAGTCCCTCAAGATGTCCAGTAACTTCTGGGCCTTGGGATTCAGGCCGGCATCACCGCTAATACTCAGGAACAATGGCTGGAATGCCCAGGCTCTCGGATCATGCAGACCGATTTCACGATCCAGTCCAGGCAGGTCGGCAAATGTAAAATCGTTTCGCGACTCAAGCAACCTGTCCCAGTTCACCACGCGGGATTCAGAACCTGCGGGCTGTGAATCACCCTGCCCACCGACACCTTCTCCCCAGCCATGGGCCGGTTTGTTGTTCCAGTTGGCCAGCCAACCCCGCTCCGGATTGATCACCTTGGGCAGTTCTTCAAAACTCAGCATGCCCGCGTGATCAAAACTGCCGTCACCCGGCAACGGAAAACGCTGATCGCCCTTCGGATCGCGTCTTGGATGCAGCCCCGGATGATAGAAAGCAATATTTCCATCAGCATCCGCATACATCAGGTTCTCACCCCAGGTAATGGTTTTCATGGACTCATGAAATTCATCGAAGCTGCGGTAACGATTCCATCCCAGGATTCCTTCTGCATTATCGATTTCTCGCATCCAGATGGCGTACTGCAGAGAACGAGCCAGTTTGCCATCAGCACTGCGCGCCACCACGGGGCCATGTACGGTGCGACAGACTTCCTGAGTCACACTGAACTCTGGTGGTCCGATGGGCGCGCCGGCAGCGGGGTCTACTGCGCGATATCTGATGACTTCATCTCGACAGTCCATAGCCTTGGTCTGGCCATTATGGATATAAGTGTTTGGCGTTTCTCCGAGCGTCTCGATATAGCTGTCTATGTTTTTCGAGTCACCCGACGTCAGCCCCCAGGCTGTCTTGTCGGTATAGCCGATTCCGACAACGGGCAGTCCGGGAACCGTAGAACCCCGTGCATCGTAACCGGCACCATGCACTTCCAGTTCCACCAGCTGCGTTGGATAGTCATATCCCACCTGGGGGCCATTGACCAGCAGAGTCGACCCGTCAGCCGTCAGTTTTGAAGATATCACGGCATGATATGACGCCTGCACATGATCAGGCCAACGTGGAGACTCTTTCACGGCCTTCGCAATCAATTTAGGATCCGCAGGCCATTTGAAATCCTCAGGCAGCTTGCCCACAATGGGTGTCGGCTCAGGCGCATGCCCGGTACCAGGGCCATGCATAAGATCCAGAGGCAGCCCCATTGCATAGTCAGCCATTGACTCGAATACCGCCGCGCGCTGGGAAGGTGGCGTACCAATATTGGTAAATTCAGCATCTGGCACAGTCACCGTCGCCTTGCGGTCATCCACCCAGAGAACATCCTTGAAAATACGCCGGGCAGTTTCCTTGCCATGCTGGGCTTCCAGCGCCTGCAAGGCCTGAACATTCTCCATCTCATTACCCCCCCATGCAGCCACGGTGCGTACGATCAGAACGGCAGAAGCAAAAATATCAGCAATACTGATGGGCTCAGGCAGGGAGGTAAGCAACTGGTATTCAATCGGCAACAGAGTCGGATCGGCAAGCACCTCTGTTATACGAGCATTGGCCCCATCACGATAAGCCAGCATTACTGTTTGTACGTGTTCCGAGAGGCCGTCAAATATCGCCTGATATTCTGCCTCTGTGTAAGTCAGCGTACGCGCTTCTATATCTGCCGGCACGTCAGCCGGCCCCGTGAGCTCGGATAGCGTGCCGCGCGCGGTACGACGCACGCCATCAAGGAGAAACAGGCGATCAACCGTTAAGGCGTAACCCGCCCCATACCAGACGTCGTACAGGGTGTCTCCATACACGGCCGGCACACCAAAGGCATCACGATAGATACGCACGCCTTCTTTCGGTTCTTCTGGCGTCAGACCGGTAATGTCCATGAAACCACCGGACTTGAACTCGGAATTCCAGTACATCTCGCGCTGGTCATCAATATGTGGCCCGAAATCGGCAGGATTACCGGTTATCGCACCTGTGGCCTGCCCCTGAGGAGATATATATCCGGACTGACCCGGCGGCAGGATATTGACGACCTTGATCGTGGCATTACCTGAACCCGGGGGATTAATGACTGTGCCAGTACTCTCCTCGTTGGAACTGGAACCGCCACAGCCCGCCAGCATCACTGACAGCATTAAAAAAAGAATACTGGAAACTCGCACCGATCTATCTCCTGACTGAATTGTATCTTTGGCTTTAATTATCCGGCCTTACGGCTCTGCTAGCTCTCCATAGTAGCAAAGCTGTACTTGTGTTGAGGTATCGCACTTAAAATCTGGCGTTGGTGTTAGGATTTCCGTCTGAATCAAGTGGAGAACACTCATGACAATTAAATGGACCATGCAAGACATACCGGATATGTCCGGCAAACTGGCCCTAATCACCGGGGCCAATTCCGGCCTGGGCTTTAATACAACGAAAGGTCTGGCTGCCAGTGGCGCCAAAGTCATTATGGCCTGTCGCACTGTTGCCAAGGCTGAGTCAGCCCGGGACAAAATCCTGTCGGAAACCCCCGGGGCTGATCTGGAAATACGGCAATTGGACTTATCCGACCTCGGTTCGGTGAAGTCTTTTGCCGAAAGCATTATCAATGATGGCCTCGCACCGGATTTACTGATCAATAATGCCGGCGTAATGGCGGTACCTTACGGTAAAACCAAAGACGGATTTGAAATGCAAATTGGCACAAACCATCTGGGTCACTTTGCACTGACCGGCCTGCTAATCAACCAGCTCGCCGACGGCGCCCGCATCGTCAATGTCGCCAGCATGGCGCATAGATGGACGCCGGGCATAAACCTCGACGACCTGAATTGGGAAAAGCGTAAATACAAACGCTGGCAGGCCTACGGTGACAGCAAGTTATCCAATCTGCTGTTCACTTTTGAACTGGTACGCCGGATCAAAAAGGCCGGCAAGGACATTTCCGCGGTGGCCGCCCATCCGGGTTATGCCGATACGCATCTGCAATATGTCGCCGCTGAACAGAAACAGTCCAAGCTGGAAAAAATCGTGATGGATATTGGTGCCTTATTCGCTCAGCCTGCGGACATGGGTTCACTGCCCAGCCTGTATGCAGCGACCATGAGCGATGTGGACAGTGGTGACTACATTGGCCCGGGTGGCTTTCAGCAAATGCGCGGTTATCCGAAAAAGGTGGGGTGCAAAAGCACTGCCAGGAACGAGGACACGGCGGGTAAATTGTGGAATCTCTCGGAGCAGCTTACTCAAGTCAGCTACCTGAACTAGTCGATCAATGAACTTACGGAACACGCTGCTCATTGTGGGCAGCGTTTTTCTATCTGCCTGCGAGCAGCCCCCGGACTGCAATGTGCTCAAGGCGCATGTGGAATTCGTTACCGCCAATGCCGGCTGCCTGATTCGAAAGGACAGGCATATGCTGGTTGTGAAACAACGAATCGGTGGCCAATATAATTTGCCTGCCGGGACACATGATAGCGATGAATCAGCCCAATGCACGGCCCACCGGGAGACCTGGGAAGAAACCGGCATTAATATTCAAGTCGGGAAACTTTTACATGTGTTCGATAACGGGTTCAGGCTCTATTCCTGCCAGCCTGTTGATCACATACCTGGTCCAGGCAACACTCTAAAAATCCCGATGCAAGGCCAGCAGGAAATTACTGAAGCCTTGTGGATAAAACCTGAAGATATCGAGAGTTCGCAGTGGCGATATCCGGAACAATTACCGACTATTCTTCGGTTATTCGAGAAAATGTAAACGTATCAGAATCAGTCCTCAAACCTGACTCGGAAACAAAAAAGGCCGGCAAAAAGCCGGCCTTTATCGTGCGATGTCGATTAATGGTGATGACCACCCGGACCATGAGGATGTCCATGTTCCTTTTCTTCGTCACTGGCGTCACGCACTTCAACCACATCAATATCAAAATGCAGTGTTTCACCCGCCAATGGATGATTACCATCCACAGTCACTGTTTCTTCGGTGACGGCAGCTACCGTAACCACCATTGGGCCCTTGTCGCTGTCTGCCTGAAAACGCATGCCCACTTCAATCTCATCGATACCCTGAAATGCATCGCGTGGTACTTCTTCAAGCAGCGAATCATGCTTTTCACCATAACCCTGAGCTGCCTCTACGCTGACTTTAAACTTATCACCGGCTACTTTACCTACCAGCGCCTCTTCCAGACCCGGGACAATGTTGCCAGCGCCATGCAGGTAGGCAAGGGGATCTTTGCCCTCTGAGCTATCAATGACTTCTTCTGCGTCGTTACGCAATGTGTAGTGAAACAGTGCCACGCACTGGTCGGAAATCTGCATCAAAATGTCCTGATCGTTCGAAAAATGAACAGACATCATACCGATGTTGCCTTAAATCCGCAGAAAAGCAGGCAGCATTTATTAACTATCAAGCATTTTCTACCCTTTAATACTGCCTGCATATTCGCTCATATTTCGCCGGCGCTCTGCTATGATTCCATAACATCCGGGTATCAGGCTCAGGGTTTCCATGCATACACTCAGTGTCAGATACCTGCGTGGATTAATCCTGAATAAAACAGGCTTTACTGATTTATTGTCATGATCATATATACGGGCAAGTCCCTGGCAGAATACCCCTCAAGACGGCAATAACCATGTATTACTTCGCCTATGGTTCCAACATGCACTCCGCCCGCCTTGGAGCAAGAGTCGATGTGATCAGCTGCTTAGGTTCGGTACTGCTGCCTGGTTACGACCTGCATTCTGACAAGATCAGCCAGAACGATGGCTCGGGAAAATTTACGATTGCTGACAGTCATCACAGCCATATTTGCGGTGTGCTCTATGAATTGTCAAACGCATCTTTTGATCGACTTGATGTTGTCGAAGGTGAGGGTTATGAGCGCATCCATGTTCAGGTGGATGCTTATGGAAATGGTGTTTTAGAGGCTGTGACCTATAAGGCCTATGACAACATGCGGGATCCCGAACTGTTGCCCTATGAATGGTATCGGGCTCTGGCTGTTGCGGGTGCGATCGAGCACGCATTACCCGAACGCTATATCCACCGGCTTCAGCTATGGCCCAGCATTCCGGACCCAGATGGCGAACGCGATAAACTGCACCGGGCAATACTCGCTGCAACCGGACTTTAACGGGCGTCCGACTCAAGGTTAAAGTCAGCCCGCAAGCCAGCAAATATCGGCAACAGAACAAATTAGGCGCTTTTGATGTTACTCGCAAGTACATCGAACTTGCCGGTGAGCCATATTCAAGTAGTCACAGGACATCTTCACAGCAATAAACCCTGCTGTTTAACAATCTCGATGACCCTGAACTCCATCAACGCACTTTAAAAGTGCTAAAATGGCTCCGCTTCACAGGTGTTTCGCCTTTATTTTAAGTCGAAATTAAACGGGAAGCCGGTGCGATTCAAACCACAATGCGTGAATCAATGCCGGCACTGCCCCCGCAACGGTAAGCAAGTTAACAGCACCCGAACAACCACTGCATGCAGATAAAAGCATGTGGGAAGGTGGGTACTGAGCCTATCAGGCAACTTGCGAGTCCGGAGACCGGCCTGCGTCGATGTTCCTTTTTATATTGCGGTGGGCAATGTAGGGCGCGAAGGTTCTCGCGTGTCTACCCACCCGTGGAAGTACTATGTGGTGGAAACAGTCCGGTCTACTCTTAATCTGGTTATGCCTTGTCGGCCTGCCCGCCTATGCATCCACTGCTATCGAGCCCATTGTAGTACGTGCCAAGGTACAACCGGACGACATAGATCAGGTTGACAGTACATCTGATTCCGGTCATTTCACCGTCATTACCCGCGACAGGTTTGTCGACAGCATTACTACCCTCGCAGAAGTCATCGAATCCGAAGCGGGCATTCAGGTCAGGCAGTCGGGCGGACTCGGGAGTTATTCAACTGTGTCCCTGCGAGGCGCATCCGAACAGCAGGTCATGGTGTTCATGGACGGCCTGCCACTCAACCAGTCTGCAGGTGGCGGTGTCGACCTGGGACGCATTGACCTGTCTCAGGTCGAAGCCATCGAAATCTACAGGGGCCGTACGCCGGTGGAATTTGGTCATGCCTCCCTGGGCGGTGCCATCAATATCAGGACACGCAATGCAGCAAATCAGCCTTCCAGTACATCCCTCAGGGCCGGTGTGGGCTCATTTGGCAGTAAAACACTTGAAATAAATCACCTGGGCACGACCGGTGTTTGGGAGCGCACTCTTGTTGCGGGCCATACACGCAGTGACAATGACTTTAAATATGTAAACAAAAACAGGGCCTTCGACCCAAGCGACCCGAATCGGGAGCGAGCCGAGCGGCGGCGAAATGCTGATTTCGAAAGAACCAGCCTGCTAAGCAGGCTCGGTTACCGGCATTCGGAACACAAACACATAGGAACAAGCCTGAGTATCTTTGACCAGAAACAGGGCCTGCCGCAGCTCAACAACGCTGCCAGCAGTCGGACAAGGCTGGGCAACCGGGATGTCCTCGCCCAAATCAATTTCTCGGCCAGTGCCGCCAGTGATGAAATCTGGGATAGACGCATTCGCCTGTACATGCGTCAGCTGGATGAGGATTACGATGACCGGGCAAGCCAGATCGGCCTGGGCAGCCAGTTCAATCGCGATAGCACCAGAACTACCGGCATCGATCTTTTTACCCACTACTACGTTGCCGATTTCCAGTTAATCACGACGCTCAATGGACAAAGGGAGGAATACCAGGCGCGTGACATGCTATCCGGAAGTCGTAGCCCGGCACTGGAACGCAATAGCCTCTCAATCGCCAGCGAGAGCCCACTGTATTTTTTCAATCAACGTCTCAAGCTCACACCCGGCTACCGCGGCATGAAAGTCAGAGACCGTGGGAACTCCGGGGCTAATTTCCGGGATGCCTACTTCACGCCGCAGGGCGGCCTGAAATTCAATGTCAATTCACAGATCACCCTGAATGCCAATGCAGGGAAATTTGTACGCATCCCCAGCTTCTTCGAGCAATTTGGTGACCGGGGTTTTCTCATTGGTAATCCATCACTGGAATCCGAAACCAGCAAGAATTTTGACGTTGGCATTGAATGGTTAAGATTTCCACAGCAGCCTGGCATACTCACGCGTAGCCGACTGGAGCTGAATGCTTTCTACAATGAAGTAGACGATGCCATTGCCTATGTCTTTGATTCACGCGGTGTCGGGCGGGCCCGCAATCTGGGTGATGCTGAAATCCGTGGCACCGAACTGGGTATTGAGCTGGGATTTGCCAGCAACACAAGCGCCCGCGTAAACCTGACATTTCAGGATGCTGAAAACCTTTCCGAGGTTACGGCATTCAATGGCAAACGTCTCCCCGGACGTTTCGAAGAATCCTATAACCTGCGTATCGACCAGTGGCTGGGCAGCCAGCTCCGGCTGTTTTACAGCTTCCACGGTGAACGCGGGATTTTCTACGACAGTGCCAACCTGTTGGCCGCAAAATATCGCGACGAGCATGACATTGGTCTGACATGGCTGTGGCGCCAGTGGCGCAACACTTTTGAAATTCGCAATCTGAAGGACGAAAACTTTCAGTCTTTCAATGGCCACCCCGAACCGGGTCGTTCCTTCTGGACGAACCTGAGTTATCACTTTTAATCAACAGACCGGAGAGTCTCATGAAACACAAACCCTTATTCTTTTTCCGATTCGCATCATTGGGCCTCGGTCTCAGTGTATTAACAGCCTGCGGAGGCAGCAGTAGCAACCCGACTCTTGATATTACTGTGCCCTCTACACAGTATGTCGTCGCGGCCACAGCCGCAGCGGACTTCTCATCCGGCGCCCATTCCATCGTGTCGGCCACCCCGCCACGTGCAGCCGTCAATAATCAGGATGCCAGCGGTTCCGATTTAACCATTGCTGCCAATGGTGAATATTTTTTCCGTATTGAACGTTTCGGTGTCGATACCATACGCAAATACCTGGCAGCCGCACCCGACAGTGCACTATGGGAATTCTCGACCAATGACCCTTCCGATTTTTCGTCGAACGTCCATGACATGGTATTTGTCAACGACAGCAAGGCCTACCTGATTCGATACGGTACGGCTAAAGTCTGGATTGTAAATCCGTCCGCGACGAGTGAGTCTGAATTTAAAATCGGCGAACTGGATCTGACTGCCTATGCTGATGCTGATGGCAATCCGGAAATGGACAGTGCTGTCATTGTTGGCGACAAACTGTTTATTACCATGCAGCGCTTTGAAAACTTCTCGACGCTCGGTACGGCCTATGTGGCTGTATTTGATACCAGCACCGATACCGAGATCAATACGGGCACAGACACAACTAACGGACTCAATGGCATTCCCCTGGCAGTCAAAAATCCGCGTGACATTGAATACAATGCAGACAGCGG
Source organism: Nevskiales bacterium (assembly GCA_041622995.1). GTDB lineage: Bacteria > Pseudomonadota > Gammaproteobacteria > Nevskiales > CAJXLF01 > CAJXLF01. The sequence goes on along the minus strand of JBFJXR010000035.1, from coordinate 1,658 downwards.
ACTCATCTATGTTCTGGCAGGTGGCAAACTCGCTTGTGGCTTTTGTAGCCCAACTACCCCAGCGGAATATACGGGCGGCATCATCAGCCTGAATCCTGCTACTTATGCGACCAGCCTGATCGTTGATGATGGTGACGACAGCAGCCACCCTTATGGAAATCTCTCGACTTTAGCCATCGTGAGTGAAACACAAGGGTATTTCGTGGGGTACAACGCATTCCAGGACACCACGTTATTCCGCTTTGATCCGTCTACCGGTAACGTTCAGGCTACGCCTGTTGCAAGTCTTGCCAATATGGACCTGACAGATCTTGGCGTCGACCGCGAAGCCTTCCTGTGGATTGGCAAAGCTGATAATACAGCGCCCGGCCTGATCGTTCTGGATACGACGGATGACAGCATCAGTGAAACCATTGGTACGGAACTCAACCCTCAGTCCATTGCCTTCGGTGCCATTGCAGCACCCTGATAAATGAAGAAAACAGCCGGATTGCTGATTATTGCGACAACCCTGGCCGCTACTGCGGCCGGGGCGGCGGCACCTGCTCGGATCATGTCTCTGAATCTTTGTGCCGATGTGCTGTTACTGCAAATAGCCGCACCTGAACAGATTGCATCACTGACCTTTCTGGCCGGCAGCTCCCCTCTTTCTCCGGTAAAGGATCAGGCCAAAGGTATTCCTGTAAATCATGGCAGTGCAGAAGAAGTGCTGGCATTGGATCCGGATCTGGTGCTGGTACATCGTTACAGCAATGTTCAGCTTGTGCAGGCACTGGAAAAACTGGATTTCAAATTATGGAAAGTAGATGCGCCAGCCACTGTCGAAGCAGCTGCCAAACAGATTGAGGCTTTATCGGCGGTATTGGACCGGCAGGAACGTGGTCAAGAAATTGCCAGCGCATTACGCAACCTGCCTGATTTCAGCCACCTTCCGGAAGCACCCGTAACCGCCATTTATGGCCCGAATGGCATGACGGCGACACCCGGGGCTTTACTGCATGACCTGTTAGTGCGTGCAGGACTGAGAAACTTTGCCGAAATTCACGCACTGCCAGGAAACGGCCGAATTCCGCTGGAAACACTGCTTGAATTTCCTCCCGATGCACTTGTGCTCAGTGGAGAGAGCCAAACGCAACGAACTACACTCGCTCAACAAAGCCTGCACCACCCCGCACTCCTGCACATGGCCGGGGATATTCCATCCACACATATACCCGGTAAATTCTGGAGCTGCGGAGGGCTCGAATTAACAGAAGCCTTTAACCGTCTATACGCGCTACGCCAAAGGCTGGGTACATACTGATGATCAGTCAAACCCGTTATCGTAAACCGCTAATAATTCTCCTGGCATTCTTGTTAGCTGGACTCAGCCTGCTGTCGCTCATGAGTGGTCGGGCCGACCTGAACTGGACAGCACTAATTAACCCGCAGGACAGTACCGCCCAGCTCATTCTCTGGGAGTTGCGTCTGCCGCGTACATTGCTGGGGCTGGCTGTCGGTGCTGCACTGGGATTATCGGGTGCAGTACTGCAGGGATTCTTAAGAAACCCCCTGGCGGATGCTGGTCTTATCGGGGTATCCAGTGGCGCAGCTTTAGGAGCCGTCCTCACGTTATATACCGGTCTTGCCGCCCTGTTCGCACTGGCTCTGCCCCTTGG
>JBFJXR010000034.1:0-30657 GCA_041622995.1 Nevskiales bacterium | reverse complement strand
TGGAGCGACTCTGGCCGCGCCGATCGGGCAGTCACGATGGTCGCATTGCGGTGAATCTGGCCCTGGTGATACTGAATACGGTTCTGCTGCGGCTTTGTTTTCCCGTCATGGCAGTTGGTGTGGCCCTCTGGGCGGGCAGCGAAGGGTTGGGTCTGATGCATTGGCTGACTTTACCGCTGTGGGTTGAACTGACTGCGGTGGTCGTGCTGCTGGATATGGCGATCTACTGGCAGCATCGACTCATGCATTGGGTGCCCTGGCTTTGGCGTTTGCATCGTGTGCACCACAGCGATCTGGCATTTGATGTATCGACAGGGGTGCGATTCCATCCCGCAGAAATCTTTGTCTCGATGTTGATCAAGATGCTGCTGGTGCTAGTGCTGGGTGCAGATGTGGTGGCGGTGATTCTGTTCGAAATATTGCTTAGCGCATCATCTTTATTTGAGCACGCTAATCTTCGATTGCCACTCTGGCTGGACAAAGGTTTGCGGACGGTAATCGTGACGCCTGACATGCACCGTGTGCATCACTCCATTCATCGCGACGAGACCGATAGTAATTTTGGATTTAATCTCTCGATCTGGGATCGTGCCTTCCTGAGTTACCGGGCTCAGCCCAGGAGTGAGCACGAAACAATGGCCATTGGTTTGCCCGCATATCGAGGTCAGGAGGATCAGGGTCTGCTCAGGCTGTTAAGGCAGCCAATTGATAACGCCGGGACCGGGACCACGCAATAAACCTTCAAGTCGTCCGGTCGTAGGCTTATGATAATCAGATAACGCTATAAGAGAGATACCATGCATGACACCATGCCCCTGCTGGAGCTGACCGACTTTCCGCCAATAAGGCGCAAGGCGCTGGAAACGCTGCAGGTAAATCTGGGCTATTTGTGTAACCTGAGCTGCCTGCATTGCCATGTAGGCGCTGGCCCCAAGCGCACTGAGTTAATGGATCGGGACAATATTGACCTGATACTGCAGTACATGGAAGCGCAGAGTATCAAGACACTGGATGTCACCGGCGGCTCGCCCGAAATGAATCCGCATTTCCAGTATCTGTTGTCGGCCGCAGGCGAGATGGGCGTGCATCTTATGGATCGCTGTAACCCCACTATTATTGAAGAGCCGGGTTATGAATGGGTGCCCGGGTTCCTTGCCGGGCACCGTGTAGAGGTGATTGCCTCATTACCCTGTTACACCGGTGATAACGTGGATGCACAGCGTGGCGATGGCGTCTTCAGGGCCAGTGTTGCGGCGCTTCGTAAACTCAACGATCTGGGCTATGGGCAGCAAGGAAGCGGGCTGGTGTTGAACCTGGTTTATAACCCGCTCGGGCCGAGTCTGCCGCCACCGCAACAGGCGCTGGAGCAGGATTACAAACAGCATCTTGGCGATGAATTTGGCATTGTTTTCAATCAGTTGTATACGCTGGCGAATATGCCGATACAGCGGTTTGGCAGTGTGCTGATCTCGAAGGGGCAGTTTGAAGAATATATGCAGGTGCTGAAGGACTCGTATCATCGAGACAATCTGGAGAATGTCATGTGTCGTTCGCTGATCAGTGTGGACTGGCAGGGTTATGTGCATGACTGTGATTTCAATCAGATGCTGGAGATGCCGTTGGGTGCGATACCCAAGCCGCGTACGCATCTACGGGATTTGCTGGATGTGGAGCTGAAGGGGGCGCCCATTGCGATTGCGGATCATTGTTATGGCTGTACTGCAGGACAGGGATCTTCTTGTGGTGGGGCGCTTAATTGATTGTCAATTTACGGATGGGCAGGGTTATGGATTATCTTTTCGAGGCACGCCGTGAACCCATCCATGGGGGCTCGATGGCCGCGTCCATGCGGCCAACGGTCTCGAAAAGATAATCCACAACCCTTTGAGTTAATTAACTTGAATTATTGATCAGAATTTATTCGTCATTTCGACCGAGGCCAACAGGCCGAGTGGAGAAATCTCAATTGTGGGGTTTCAAGCATTATCCGGAATGACCTGAAAAAAGGTAAAGAAAATGAGTGTATCGAGTGTAATGGAACGTTATTCAGCCGGCGCCAGGGAGCGGGAAGAGGCTCTGTGTTGTCCGGTTGATTACGACACGGAGTTATTAAAAATCCTGCCCGCTGAAATTATCGAGCGGGATTACGGTTGCGGTGACCCTTCACGTTATGTGAAAAAGGGCGATACGGTGCTGGATTTGGGTTCCGGCGGCGGCAAGATTTGCTACATGGCCGCCCAGCTGGTCGGTGAAAAGGGTCGGGTTATCGGCGTTGATATGACCGACGACATGCTGGCACTGGCACGCAAGTACGAGCGTGAAATGGCTGAAAAGACCGGTGTCGAGGTGAAGTTCCACAAAGGGCAAATCCAGGACCTCGCCCTGAGCCTTGAAGCCACCGAGCAGTATCTTGCTGAGCACCCGGTGAACAGCGCTGGAGACCTGCTGGCACTGAAAGCCTGGCAGGAGACAGAACGCAGGGAACGGCCGATGATTGCCGATAATTCGGTTGATCTGATTGTGTCGAACTGTGTGTTGAACCTGGTGGGTGAGGCAGACCGTACTCAGCTTATTAGTGAAATACATCGTGTGCTGAAACCGGGTGGTCGGGTCGCTATTTCCGATATCGTGTCGGACGAACATGTGCCTGAGCATCTCAAGCAGGACGAGACGCTTTGGAGCGGCTGTATATCCGGCGCTTTCCAGGAACTGGACTTTCTGCAGGCCTTTGCTGAGAACGGCTTCCGTGCCGTTGGTTACGACAAATGGGATGCCGAGCCCTGGCAGGTGGTCGAAGGGATCGAGTTCCGCTCAGTGACTATCACAGCTGTCAAGGCTGACCCTACCGAGTGTCTGGATCGGGGTCATGCAGTGATTTATCGCGGGCCATTCAGTTCGGTATGGGACGATGAAGGTCATGTATATCGCCGTGGCGAACGTATGGCCGTTTGCGAGCGCAGCTACAGGTTGATTACCGAAGGGCCCTATAAGGAGGACTTTATTGGTATTGCGCCGGCAGAGTTGTGGGCGCCCAGAGAATGGTGTGCACCCGTTGGAGCCACACGGCCGGTCAGTGAAACCAAGGGTGCACGCCATGCTGGCAATGAGGAAGTGAGCACCTCTGGTGGCTGCTGCTGAGCACTCAGTGAGGCAGGAAAGACGCTAAACTCCAAGTCATTGAATTCGGGGGTGTGAAATGAGTAATAACGGATTGACGCTGGGAATCAGTTTAGCTGTCGGTATGGTGATTTCCGCCTGGCTTATAGGCGGCACCATCCGTGATGTAAAACTCGCAAACGATACCCTCACGGTTAAGGGTTACGCTGAAGTCGGTATTACGGCGGATACGGGTGTATGGCGTGGCAAGATTACTGCGCGTGGCATCACATTAGAGGATGCCTATCGTGAACTGGAACTGGGCGTGCAGCGCTTTCTGGAGTTTTCCGGAGAACAGGGTATAGATGTGACCCGGATCGTACTCAATCCGGCCAGCAGCTATGTGAATCATCCTGTGATTAACGGGCAGATGAATACCGGCATGATTGAGAGTTATACCCTTGAGCGGCAGTTCAGCTATAGCTCGGACAATGTCATTCGAATTGCCGAAATATCACGCGCTTCTACCGAACTGATGCGAAGAGGTGTGGATCTGCAAACATGGCCTCCGGAGTTTTTTGTCAGTGCGATGGATGATGTAAAGCTCGAACTGCTTGCCCAGGCTACCCGTGATGCCATGGAGCGAGCCAGGCGTCTGGCTGAAAGTAGTGGGGTAGAGGTGGGTAGTCTGCGTTCTGCCCGTCAGGGCGTGTTTCAGATTACAGCCACAAATTCGACCGAGGTTTCTGATTACGGCATGTATGACACGCAAACAATCGATAAAACTGCCAAGGCTGTCGTAACTGCGACGTTTGCGATCAGCCCCTAGTTTTGGGTTTCAGACATTCCGGACTTCAGCTGTCGCATACGCAGGTTGAATGAAAGCATATACAGCATCAGGAAGTTGGCTATAAAAAATTCTTTCAGTTCACCACCCGTGATATCAAAGCGGGCCGGATGCTTTATTCCTGTGATTGCTTCATAGATGGACTCAGGAACTGTAATAAATACCGCACAAATACCGACTGGCAAACAGACCATGGTCGGCCAGATCCAGTAATTAATGCCTGCAGGGTTTAAGTGCATATCACGACGTCGACGCCACAGCGGTGCAATTATGCCCCCAATGAGAATGCCAATGGTCAGTAGGTTTCGGGGTAACTGGTCGAGTAGAGGGCCGTATTTTTCAGAATTGTGCAGGTTGGTTTCCTGTTGGTCATTAAACTCCTGCCAGGCTTCACTGGATTCCCAGCCAATCAGATGTTGTCCCCAGCTGGCTTCCTCGCCTCCGAAATAAATGCAGCCAAGTGTGCCAAGAAATATCCAGACCCATAGCCGGCTATCACCTAAGCCACGCATTATGAAGAGCGTGTGCAAACCGACAAATACGGCAATGAGCAGCAGTCCCATCGTCAACAGTTCATTGGTGCCCAATTCGCCGCCGCCCAATACACGTTCATAGAGCGGGCCGCTGATGCCAGAGATAATGACATGCAATGCTAAATAGGCCAGTGGTAGCCACAACCACAGCCAACTCGGCAGATCACGAAAGTCACTTTCCTGAGAATACTTTTGTACGCTGGGAATCATATTGATCTCAATAGGTCATCTGAATTTGCACATATTATATCTATCACTGTGAATTTACGGGCTTTAATGACGTGTCTCAAATGGAAAAGGCAGTGATTCTACAATGTCTGAAGTGACAATCTCTTGAATCACAGATTCCACAATTGCTGCCGGCGGTCCTTCTTGCAGCCACGAGGCAAATTCGGCGAGTGAGTCATCATTTCCGGAGGCGACAGACTCAACCTGACCGTCAGGCAAATTCCTCACCCAGCCGGAAAGGCCCAGGGCGCGTGCCTGTTCCATGCTGCTGCCGCGGAAGAACACGCCTTGTACACGCCCCGTCACAAGAAAGTGGATAGTTTTTCGTTTGTCTGTATCGCTCATAATTATGATTTTATAGGTTTTGTGCGCATTAAAACCAAGGCAATTCTGGTATCAGATTGACTCAGGCAGCCATATCAAGGAGCATATTCAGGCTAAACAGTCGGTCGGTCTGCCGGCGGTACCGGATTTTTTTGTGGGGAAACAAGCATGAAAAGCATTTCGCGCTGGACGTTCAAGGTCTTTGCAGCGGTTCTGTTTTGCGGATTTTTACAGGGCAATGCTCTGGCCGCAGGTGATGTCGAGGCAGGCAAGGTTAAATCCAGCACCTGTATTGGTTGTCACGGAATCACCAATTACAGCAACGTTTATCCGAGTTATCGGGTGCCCAAACTTGGTGGCCAGCATCCGGAATATGTCGTAGCTGCGCTAAAAGGTTATAAGAGCGGCGACCGCTCTCATCCAACCATGCAGGCTCAGGCTGCTCAAATGAGCGATCAGGATATGGCGGATATCGCTGCATTCCTGACTTCTGCAGCTGCGGCTAAATAGGCGGAATTAAATATGAAAAAGAATTTAGTAATTGCCAGTTTGTTTGCGCTGATGAGCGCTTCAGTATCTGCCAGTGATAAGCCCGTAGAGGCGAGCAGCAAGTCGGTGGAAGAAATCGCTGCTCCCTGTGCAGCCTGTCATGGTCCTACCGGCGTGAGCCCAAGCGGCGCATTTCCAATTATAGCGGGCCAGCATGTGACCTATCTTGAAAAGGCGCTGCAGGACTATCGTTCCGGTGCACGTAAAAATGCCATTATGGCGGGTCAGGTCGCTAATCTTTCAGATGCAGATATTTCAAATCTGGCAGCCTATTATTCCAGGCAGGAAGGGCCTCTATACACCCCAACCGGTGACTAGATCAGCTAGCTGTATGTAATAAAGCCGGCTTACGCCGGCTTTTTTATGCCTGCTCTACGCTTATATGCTTATATTGGTTTGCAATGGAATGTTCGGCGTTCAGGTCTTTTGCAGTGTGCCTGCTGAACATTTCAGTAATGTACTGGTCGTATGTTGACTGTATTTACGATGACCTATTTTGTTAATGGGCCCATGCCCTTCAAATCAGGAGATAGATAGATGAAAGACGCAAAGAAAAATGTCATGTTGATGGCTGGTGCCGCATTTGCCACCTCGTTGGCCATGTCCATGTCAGCCCAGGCAAGTGAGAACCCTTTTCAGGTGAATCAGCTGAGTTCCGGTTACCAGGTTGCCGACAACGCCGAAGGCAAGTGTGGTGAAGGTAAATGCGGAGAGAAAAAGGGCGCTGAAGGAAAGTGCGGCGAAGGCAAATGTGGTGAGAAGAAGGGTGCTGAAGGCAAGTGCGGTGAAGGCAAATGCGGTGAAGATAAGGCTGCTGCCAAGAAAGATGGCGAAGGCAAGTGCGGTGAAGGCAAGTGTGGTGAGGCCAAGTAAGCAAATTATTTAAGTACTGCCACTATGAAAAATTATCCGGTACAGGGTGCCGGGTTGGGATTAAGGCGGGCCCTGATGGGCCCGCTTTTCGACCATTCACCCGGGCAAGTCAGCTTCCTCGAAGTGGCGCCTGAAAACTGGATAGATATAGGGGGTGCGCGTGGCCGCCAGTTTCGTGCCTTGACTGAGCGCTACCCCTTTGTGACACATGGCCTGTCCCTGTCGCTGGGCGGTCCGGCGCCGCTTGATGAGGTTTTTCTCGAAAAAATAAAGTCTTTTCTTGATCAGCATAATGTCCGCTATTACACCGAACATTTGAGTTACTGTGGAGATGAAGGTCATTTATATGACCTCATGCCTATTCCTTTTACCGGTGAGGCAGTAAGTTATGTGGCTGCCCGCATACGACGCACGCAGGACATACTTGATCGCCGAATTGCGGTTGAGAATGTCTCTTACTATGCAGCGCCAGGCGCAGAAATGAGTGAGCTGGACTTTCTTCTTGCTGTACTTGAAGAAGCGGACTGCGATTTATTGCTCGATGTAAATAATATTTATGTGAACAGTATTAATCACCGCTATGATGCCAATGCTTTTTTAAATGCCTTGCCGGGCGAGCGCATTGCCTATGCGCATATAGCGGGTCACTACGATGAGGCTGACGACCTGCGGGTCGATACCCATGGGTCTGATGTGATCGATCCGGTGTGGGCGCTGCTTGATTCGGCTTATGAGCGGTTTGGTGTCATACCGACTTTGCTGGAACGAGATTTCAATATTCCGCCTCTTCCCGAATTGTTAAATGAAGTGGATCGGATAGTGGAGTATCAGCATCAATATTCAGAAAGCACCGGAGTGGTCGTGCATGCCTGAGGCTCCCATGGCTTTTCAGGCGCTGCAGTATCAATTCGCTGCACACCTGCGTGACCCGGATAAAAATGCGGTCCCGGAGGATGTTGAAGACCGGCGCATGGATATCTACCGTGGCCTGTTTTTCAGGAACATCGAGAATTTTATTGCCACCGGATTTCCGGTACTTCGTACACTCTACTCAGAGAATGACTGGCTGGCGCTTATCAGGCTGTTTTATGCAACACATGTTTCGCACAGCCCGCAGTTTTATCAGATCGCAGAGGAGTTCATTCAGTATCTGCGGGATGAGCATGAGCCACGGGACTGTGATGATGTTTTTATGCTCGAACTCGCACATTACGAATGGGTAGAGATGATTCTGGCGATCGATCCCCATGAACATGATGACATCGAAGTCAATGAAGGTGCGAATGTTCTGGAGGGGGCCCCGGTATTGAATCCCTGTCTGCAGAACCTGGCATATCGCTTTCCGGTGCATAAAATTTCGGCTGACTTTCGTCCGCAAGTGCCAGATCAGCAGGCAACGTATCTGGTGGTTTATCGCAAGCCGGATGACAGTGTGGCCTTCCTTGAGCTTAATGCGATGACCGCCCGGTTGTTGCAGCGGCTCGAATTACAGCCTGAATTAAGTGGTAAATCGCAATTGACTGCCCTGGCTGAAGAGGCGCGTCTGACGCCGGAAACGGTACTCGAATTTGGTGAGCAGACGCTTAAAGACTTACATGATAAGGCGGTAATACTGGGTGCCCGGTTAATTACATAACATCAAACTGGCGCAGACCACACCATCCCCTCACAATACTGTCATGACTGAACTACCACTCTGGGCATTGCTCCTGCTAGGCATAACTGCTGCCGGCTTTATTCTTCTGGCTGTTTTAATTCTGCGTGGCAGGGATGAGGCATCCACCAGCCAGCTACAGGCCGACCTGCGGGCGCAGGCCGATTTTTTTGAGCGCATGGGGAAACGACTGGAAGAATCAGTGCAAAAACTCGAATTGGGCATGAGGGCTGATCTCAAGGAGAGTCGCGAGGACCAGACAAGGCATCATCTAGAGGTGATTAAGAGTATGCAGGTTGCGCTACGCGATGTGGGTGGCGAAGTCGGTAAACGCGTAGATGCCCTTACAGAATCAACTGACAAGCGCCTGAAGGAAATCAGCGGGCAGGTAGAGAAACGCCTTGCTGAGGGTTTCGATAAAACCAATAAGACCTTCAATGATGTGGTTGAGCGCCTGGCCAAGATCGACGAGGCGCAGAAAAAAATCACAGAACTTTCCAGCAATGTGGTTAGTCTGCAGGAAGTGTTATCCGACAAGCGTTCGCGCGGTGCGTTTGGCGAGGTGCAGTTAAATGCATTAATTCGAAATATGCTGCCGGAAAAGGCATTTTCATTGCAGCACACTCTGAGCACCGGGGTGCGCGTGGATTGCATGCTGTTTTTACCGGATCCAACCGGTAATGTTGGCGTTGATGCCAAATTCCCACTTGAAAGCTATCGCATCATCACCAACCTGGAAACTGGCGCAGCTGAGCGCGCAACTGCGGAAAAACAGTTCAAACAGGACCTGCGCAAACATATAAAGGATATTGCCGAGAAGTACATAATTCCCGGAGAAACGGCATCCGGTGCCGTCATGTTCGTGCCTGCAGAGGCGGTATTTGCCGAGATTCATGCCCATCATCCTGATCTGGTTGAAGAGGCTCAGAGAGCCAATGTGTGGATGACCTCTCCAACTACATTGATGGCAGTGCTGACCACGGCCAGATCAGTACTAAAAGATGAAGCTACCCGTAGGCAGGTGCACATTATTCAGGATCATCTGGTAAAACTGAATGAGGATTTTGGGCGGTTCCGGGGGCGCATGGACAAGCTTGCGACCCACATCCGACAGGCGCATGAAGATGCCCAACTTGTGCAAACTTCAGCACAGAAAATCAGTGGCCGATTCGAGAAGATCGAGCAGGTTGAAGTTGAGCTCATAGCAACTCAGGATGCTTTGCCTACAGACGATTAATAAAAAGAATGAAGTGATTAACAACTTACTCTGTTAACATTGCGCTTACTATCTTGGGCTTAGCATCCCCAAACTGCGAAACCGTTCGCGTGTTTTATATGAGTAAGTCCAATGAGCGAAGAAGTCCAGGATCTGGGAATAAGAGCATCGACCGCAGTGGTCGAAAGCAACGATATTGGGCAAAACTGCTCGATTTCTGACTTTTCAGTGATCCGCCGGGGTGTTCGGCTGGGGAATAACGTTGTGATTCACTCACACGTTGTCATTCATGAAGACGCGATTCTGGGTGACGGAGTTATTGTGCATCCTCACGTAGTGATTAATGCCAACGCTGTTATTGGAGCCGGTTCTGAGTTGCATCCCGGTACGGTAATCGGCAAATTGCCTGCTGGCGGGCACATTCTTTCACGTAAACCCCATTGCGATACAACCGTATCTGTTGGCGAAGGCTGTGCCATTGGCCCTAATGCTGTGGTTTATTACGAAGTGGAAATTGGTGACTACGCATTGTTGGGCGATGGCGCTTCGGTCCGTGAACAGTGCAAGATTGGCGCATATTCTCTGATTAGTCGCTGTGTAACCATTAATTGCAACACGGTTATTGGCAGTCGCGTCAAGATCATGGATAACACGCATATCACCGGCAATGCCTGGATTGGTGATCATGTATTTATCAGTACGGGTGTATCAACCACCAACGATAATTTTAAATCGGGCGAAACTTATGATGAGGCCTATATGAAGGGCCCCATGATCATGAATGATGTAAAAATTGGTGCAGGTGCCACATTACTGCCTTCTGTTGTGATCGGCGAAGGCGCTGTGGTCGGCGCAGGCTGTTTGGTTACGAAAGATGTCGAAGCACGATCACTTGTCAAAGGCTTGCCAGGCAGAGTCGGTCCGTTATCGCTACCGATTCCGGAAGCGGAAGATAAAAAGCCGAATACCCTCATCTAGTTCCCGAGTGGGATAAAAGCTACAGCTAAGCCCTTCGGTCAATTGTCTGGCCTGTTAAAATCCCGAACCGGTTCGTAGTTACATTTGGGAGTTCGTGTGCCTGATCACAATATACAATCTAAAACCGTTTCGGCATCTGCTGCCAGCGAGCATCTCTACAAGGTATTTCCGAACGATCTTAACGCCTATAACACTATGTTTGGTGGGACTATCCTGGCCACAATTGATCGTTTGGCATCCATCGTCGCAGAGCGTCATGCCGGTAAAGTTTGCGTAACGGCGAGTGTGGACGCTGTGCATTTTATGGCGCCGGCCAGGCATGGCGACACACTGGTTTTTTCCGCAGCTGTTAATCGCGCATGGGGCAGTTCAATGGAGATTGGTGCCAAGGTCATCGCAGAAGATTGCCAGTCTTGCGAAATTGACAAGCGCCATATTGTCTCTGCCTATCTTACTTTCGTGGCGCTGGACGAGCACAACAAGCCTACACCCATCCCCGGCATTATCGCTGAAACAGACCTGGAAAAGCAGCGATATGAAGAGGCGGGCATTCGTCGCGCACAACGTCTGTTACATGCCGAACAAATAAAGCAGCATCGGGCCGGTTGATTCTCCAATCTGAGTGGCTTATTCCTGATTGAATATTTAGACTTTTCGATTGCCGGAATTCAGTAGTATTAAAACCGGATTTCACCATCGCAGATTGAATTAAAAATCTGTTGAGTCATTTGTACATAACCTTTGTCTTTGTCGACCAGTACGTAAAGCGGCTCATTTACCTGGCCTGGGTCAAAACCTTCATTTTTAAGTTCAACTTTTCGATATTTGAAAGTGCCGGTCGTTTCCTGTTGCTCTCGCATGCGGATAAACAGAGGTACTGCATAAGCCGGGAGTTCAGCCAGTAGCGCATCGGCCAGCGCCTTGCCATCCAGCTGTGTGCCTGGGGTGAGCGTCATGGCGACCATGCCGGCACGCCCATCAGCGTTTGGCACGCTGACACCATAGACAACCCCGTGCTCGATATACGGGATTGTAGCGAGTACGCCTTCAATTTCTGTTGTGGCGACGTTCTCGCCTTTCCAGCGGAAAGTATCGCCAACACGGTCAACGAACTGGATGTGGCGAAAGCCCTGGTCACGAACGAGGTCGCCGCTGTCAAACCAGCAATCCCCTTTCTTGAAGACATCTCGTAACAGTTTCTTTTCGCCAGCCGCAGGGTCGGTATAGCCATCAAATGGGCGCCGGTCCGAAATTTCGCTGATTAGCAGGCCAACGCCACCTTTCTGTACCGCCTGCATATAGCCCTTGGCATTGCGAACGGGCTTTTCTTCATCGGCATCAAATTCAACTATTTTGAACGGCAAAGGCGTAAAGCCAGCTGTCTGTTTTACGCCAAAAGCATTAATGAAGGCAATATTGGCCTCACTGGCACCGTAGAACTCGTAAATCGTTTCAATGCCAAAGCGTTCTTCGAATTCAGCCCAGATTTCCGGGCGCAGTCCATTACCTGTAATGAGTCGTATGCGATGATCCTTGTCACCAGGGCCGGGTTGCTGATTCAACAGGTAGCGCAGTAGCTCTCCGATATAGCAGAAGGCTGTGGCATCAAAGTGGCGAATGCGCTCCCAGAAACGCGAAGCACTGAATTTCTTGTCAAGAGCCAAAGTTGCTCCGGCGCTCAATACGGCACTCCAGGATACAGTCAGTGCATTGTTGTGATACATCGGCAGGCAGCAGTAAAACACGTCGTCGTCCTGCATCCGCAGCGTTGCACCTCCCAGACCCGCCATCGAAGATAGCCAGCGGTAGTGGCTCATCACAGAGGCCTTGGGCATACCGGTGGTGCCTGAAGTGAAAATGTAATAGCACGGTGTATTAGCCACGATTTCCGAAGTTTCGGGTGGGTTATGGCTGCTATGACTGATGACGGTCTTGTCCAGATCTGTGAATCCGTCAGGTGCGGGGGTTTTGTCTTCCGTTGCGTTCCAGTAAAAGCGGATGTCTGATTTGTTTTCAGGGGTGTAGTCAGTTGTTCGCAGTGCCTCTATACATTCTGCACTCACCACGAGAATTCGGGGTTTGACCAGACCAATACTGTGATTGAGCACGTCGCCTTTCTGATTGCTATTGAGCATGCCGGCTATGGCGCCTATCTTGACGGTAGCTGCAACACAGGCCAGTAGCTCGGGCCGGTTTTCCATGAGCAGGGCAACGCAGTCGCCAGGTTTGACACCCTGTGCTTTCCATTCGTTAGCAATACGGTTCGCCCATGCGTTGAATGAGGCGTAAGTCCAGGCGTTGTCTTCAAATCGCAGGGCAATATTATGGGGTTTCTTGCGTGCCCATTTTTCCAGCACCTTGCCAATGGACTGCTTACTGCCTGGCCTGACTGTTGCCAGAGTGAATATGCCCTTATTTACAGCAGGCGCCTGTTTAAGGGCCTGAAGCGCTCCCTTGCCGATATCGCGAATACCAACCTGTTTTATAGAATCCTGCATTTCTGGTTCCTGTCGCTGATTTTCTGGTGTGGTGTATTAAATATGCGCTGTGATTGATCCGCAAGTTGGTGATGTGCCTTGATCCTCAGAACATATATAGTAGTTATTAATTGGGAGTAAGTATGCCTTGAAGACGCTATCTTGTACCTATGCAGCATGGATTAATGAATATATTTCTGGACCGAATCTGGTGTATGGTGGCGGCCCCGCAGGACCTGAGCCTGTTCAAGACGGTAGTGCAGAGGGGTTCGGGTTACAACTGTCAAGTCGGGATGTCAGCGAGTAAACATACGTGATAAATCTCAATAAGCCACTCAGTAAAATTGCTAAACCGCCACATGATCAGTCCCTAATATTATGAATGAAAATGAAGGCATTGCGGCTGGGTCGCCGCCTTATATTTTACTGACTGGCGCAACGGGCTATGTGGGTAAGCATATTCTTAAATATTTGCTTAAAGAGGGCTGGCAGGTCGGCGTGCTTGTCAGGCCAAACCATGAGAGCAGTGTTCAGCGTATACACAATGCTTTGTCACCCTTGGGACAATACGATATTTCGAGAGTTGAAGTTTTTGAGGGGGACTTTCTGAATACTGACGCAGGATTATCACCCGCTGAGGTTGAGGGCTTACAAGGAAAAACGATCCATGCACTCATTCACTGTGCTGCAGTGAAACATTCAGAACTTGGGCGTTATCAGGATGCTCAGTCCAGTAATTTGCAATATTTAGAGCATGTTTATTCACTTTGTTCCACATTGCATGTGAAGAATTTTCTCTACATGAGTAGTGCTGCTGCTAACGATGAAGATGTGGACGCAATTCCTAATCCGTACGAGAGGATTAAACAGGCAGCTGAAAGTTATTTGCAGCGTCAATCCGGAATTGCCCGGGCACCCAATATCAGGATCTACAGACCGAGTATCGTAGTGGGAGGTCATCCAGACTCATCTGACGACAAGGTCACCAGTATTTACGCCATATTGAAGACGATGCGGCATTTACGTGAAAGTTGCCTTCGAGATCAGGGGCGGGGCAATGGTCGTTATGCAGGTGTCATAGAACACGAGGATACCGGGACAACTTACATGCCTATTCGTGTGACTGCGAATGCGGAATTACGGATAAACCTGGTGTCAATTTTCCAGATTGTGGATGCAGTGATTGCAGATATATATCGGGCCATAGGTGGCGAGCTGGCCAGATATAGTTGTCAACAATTACTTGGGCAGGACTTTCTTCTGCAGGATGTGCAGAAATTATTTTGCAATGTTCTCAGGATTACGGGTACTGAATTTGTGACAGAAGAAAGCTTCGATACGCGGCCCGGCACGACACTTGAAAAACTATTCAGTCGATCAACCTACCGTATTCGACCGTATCTATTAAGCAGTCCGGCATATCCTGAGCGTGACAAGAACTATGTTTATCGAGTTAACTTGAAATCCATCGCCCAGCAATACTGTTCCATGTTGGATAAGGGTAAAAACCGTAGCCAGGTTTATAGTCGTTAAGTACGAAGAGATTTATGTAGTCGTTCGGCGAATTTTACAGGGCGCCAAAGCGCAGGGGCTGGTCAATAAATAACCAATCTGGCCGGAAGTGTGCTGGAGCCAACACCTCAAAATTCTATTCAAAACTTATCCACAAGCTTATACAGAGGTTCTGTGGATTGTTTGCGTTTGATGTCACTGGTTATACTTCACGCCCCATTGATCCAGCAGGCCTTCGAATTCATCAAGACTGTGAAATTTGATGCGCACCTCGCCCTTGCCACGTTCGTCGCAGTCCACCGTTACTTTGTTGCCCATATGTTCACTGAGCATGGCCTGTAAGTTATCCAGCTCCCGGCGGGCGCTGTTGTCGCGCCGTTTCTGGGCATTCTGGTTGCCGGCCTGAACGCGGCGTCCTGCTGCTTCCAGGCTGCGCACCGACCAGCTTTTCGCTATGCACTCACGGGCCAGTGGCAGCTGCTTGTCCCGTTCTAGTCCGGCAAGCACCTTGGCATGGCCCATGCTGAGCTGTCTGTCGTCCATCAGGGCCTGAACGCGGTCATCCAGTTTAAGAAGACGCAGAAAATTACTGACGTAGGCTCTGGATTTTCCGATACGTTTGCCAGCAGTCTCATGAGTCAGGTCAAACAACTCCGCAAGATCGGTCAGCCCGCGTGCAGTTTCCATCGGCGAGAGTGATTCGCGCTGCAGGTTTTCAATCAGTCCGAGGACGTGGGCTTCACGGTCATCCAGGTCATTTCGGACTATGGCCGGTATCTGATGTAAGCCTGCGAGTTGGGCAGCACGCCAGCGCCGTTCGCCAGCAAGCAGTTCGAACGAGTCACCTTCGCTCCTCACGACCACGGGCTGCACAATGCCGGATTCGGCAATGGAAGCAGCTAATTCTTCCAGTGCATCCTGATCGAATTTACGGCGTGCCTGATAATGCCCCGGATGAATCAGGTCTACAGGTATGGGCTGGATGCGGGGGTTATCAGTTGACGGCATAAATCTCAGATTGGGCAGGATGCTTGGTTGAGGTTGGACGGAGCAGGTCATTATGCAGTAAAACATGCCTTTCTGTGTCTGCCGAATCTACACTTGGCAGCTTGGCATTCAGGTGTGAGCCTATAACTCACTGCTATGTGTTTTAATGCATTGATGAAGACTAAAGAATTTTACAGGCTTGTATTCGTTGGACTGACCCTGGGGCTGATGTCAGGGTGTGCGCATCAGATGGTCGATGAGCCAGATGACCCGATTGAGCCGCTGAACAGAAAGATTTACAGCTTCAATATGGGTGTGGATAAATATGTGCTGGGTCCGGTTTCACGTGGTTACACGAAAGTAACACCCGCCCCGGTAAGGCACTCGGTGACAAACTTTTTCAGTAATCTGGATACGCCGCGCGTAGCTGCAAATAATCTATTACAGGGCAAACCACAGCAAAGCGCACAGGATGTCGCCCGTTTTCTGTTTAATACCACAATAGGGCTGGTAGGCATCTTTGATGTAGCCACTGATATGGGCATTCCGAAGCATGACGAAGACTTTGGGCAGACGCTGGGAGTCTGGGGTCTGGGAGAAGGGGCCTATATTGTCCTGCCATTGTTTGGGCCGAGTAATCTTCGTGACCTAACGGGTCGCATCGTCGATGCGCCTCTCGATCCTGTGAGCCATCTGGATAGCGAGCCTGCCTTTGTGCTGACGGCTGTAGATGTAATCAATTTACGTGCCAGTCTGGATGGTGCAATCAGGCAACTGGAACAAGCCTTTGACCCCTACTCTTTCCTGCGTGCCAGCTATATTCAACGACGCCAGCAACTCGTTAGTGACGGACGTAAAACGGCAGCGGAAGATAGTTTCGACGACGACTTTGACGACGACTTCTGATTTTCTTTCGGCTCATTCGTGGCCGGACAAGTACAATAGAGTCCTGTTTCGCCTGTTAATGATGCATGACCGACTTTTCACAACTCGACTATCAACAGCTTATGGAGTGTCGCGGCCCCCTGTTTGCCAAGGCAGGTGGAACACGTCCGGCTGTCTGGTTGCTTGAAAAGGGCGGCAGTCGGGCGGTTATAAAGGATTACAACGTTTGTATTGGTTGGTATGCACGTCTGATTGCTCCATTGTTTGTGTGGCGGGAGGTCAAGGCATTAAAAAAACTGGCGGGAATGCAGGGGATTCCGCGGCTTATTCAGCAAGTGGGTAAGCGTGCATTTGTTATGGAATATGTTCCCGCTGCGCGTCTGGCGCGTAAAAAACGCGATGAATGGCCGGATCCCGATTTTGAAGCTCTTGATGCATTGATTGCTAAGATGCATGCCGCCGGTGTGGCACATGGTGATCTGAGACGTTCCAGCAATATTCTGTTTGACCAGAGTGGTCAGCCCTATCTGGTGGATTTTGTATCGCATATACAGAAAGGCCCAGCCTGGAATTTCCTGGGCAACTGGATGTTTCACCGACTGTGTCAGGCTGATGGTAAGGCGGGTTTAAAGTTGAAACTGCGAGCCATGCCTGAATTGCTGACTGAAGAAGAAAAATCGAGCGTGGCACACCAGGGCTGGTTTGATCGTGGTGCACGTGGTCTGGGGCAGGGCATCCGAAAAATGGGCCGACTTTTATTTGCACGTGGCAATGAGTAAAACAACAAGAAGGGCTGGAGGGGGAATCATGCAGGTAGTCCTGGAGGTATTACGAAGGATATGGACATTCGTGGGATTGCGCCTGCGACGTTCTGTGTTGTGGTGGATAAAACCCAGGGTGTCACCTCAGGATGTCATGGAGGTTCTGGGCCTGGATCCTGAGCGACCGGTCTGTTACGTACTGGGTACGCATAGCCTGTCGGACTATGTTGTTCTCGAAAATGCCTGCCGGCGCGTCAATCTTCCAAGGCCGCAATATTCCGAGCGTCGTCTGCCTCGGCGAAAACGCGCCACGGCCATGTTTTTGCCGGGTAAGCACGAACGTCAGATAAGTGATCTTGAGCGCATTATTGAACGGGCCATTGAGCGTGAAAAATATGACGTACAGGTCGTGCCTGTGTCCGTTTTCTGGGGCAGGGACCCCGGAAAGGAAACATCTTTCTTCAAGATTATATTTTCGGATAGCCCACTGGCTGGCTCGCTACGCAAATTTTTCATCGTATTAGCCAACGGGCGTAATACATTTGTGCATTATGGTCAGCCTATATCGGTGACAGAGTTTGCAGGAGAAGACACGCAGGCACTTACTGCCACACACAAACTTAATCGTGTACTGCGTGTGCATTTCCGGCGTCAGCGTGACGCGGTGCTAGGGCCAAGTGTTTATCGCCGAAACCGACTAATAGATTCTCTGATCGCAACACCTTCTGTGCAGGAGGCCATGACCGAGAGGTGCAAGGAAGAGAGTATCTCCAGACATGCGGCCATTGCCGAAGCACGGGAATATGCGGATGAAATTGCGGCCGACTTCAATATATCGGCAATTCGTTTCATGGAGCAGCTGGTGGCCTGGATCAGGCGACGCGTATTTAATGAAGTTCGTGTATTCCACTTTGACCGTATGCGCGAACAGTCCCATGACAAGGCGGTCATTCTGACGCCTGCTCATCGTAGCCATCTTGATTATCTGATCATGACAGAATCTGTCTACCTGAATGGTATGGCACCGCCGCATATTGCAGCGGGTATCAATATGAATTTTGGCCCGATCGGTGGTTTGCTCAGGCGCGCCGGTGCTTTTTATCTACGACGGAGCTTTGCCGGAAATCGTTTATATACCGCTGTGTTCAGGGCCTATATTGATACATTGTTGACGCGTCAGTATTCCCTGGAATTCTTCCCTGAGGGCGGGCGCAGTCGAACCGGTCGGTTGTTAAAGCCGAAAACGGGCATGCTCAGTATGGTTGTGCAGAGTTACCTCGCTAATCCTGATCAGCCTGTATTGATCGTGCCGATCTACATTGGTTATGACAAGGTGGTGGAGATTTCTACTTACTACAAGGAACTGGGTGGTAAGGCTAAAAAGTCTGAATCGACGCTCGGCATGCTGCGCGGTGCACGTCGGGCCATGCGAGAGAAGACCGGGGGGATTTATGTGTCCTTCGCGGAGCCTATGGATCTTGGGCAGTTTATCGAGTCGCAGATACCGGACTGGCGTAAAGACATGGCCGCACTCGAACGTGAAGAGCAGCCGGAATGGTTGTACCCCGTGGTTAAATCCTTGGCAGAGCAGGTGATGTGCCGGGTTAATTATGCAGCTGTTCTGAATCCAACCGGGTTGGTGGCGTCTATTCTTCTTGCCAGCCCCCAGAAGGCGTTGGCTGAAGATGAGCTGCTTGAACAGATTCGACGGTTGATTCTGATACTCAAATCTGCGCCCTACAGTCCGGACATGCGCGTAACGCATGAAGATCCTGTGGTTATTCTGGAAATGGCGGAGCGCGTTGGGCGACTCAAGCGAACTCCGCATGCCTGGGGCGATGTCCTGTCTGTCGAGGGACGCGAGGCGGTGCTGCTTACGTATTCCAGAAATATGGTTCAGCACATAGTGGCGTTGCCTGCGCTGGTCGCACGTCAATTCAAGAATCATGATGAGGTTTCCGAGGCAGCAGTCTTGCGCGTATGCACTCAGATCTATCCGTTCCTGCGTGAAGAGTTGTCTCTGAGATTTGGTCCGGGCGAGTTGGTGGCTGAGCTCAGAAAAGCACTGGATGCGCTGGTCGAACATGGTTTGCTTATCAGGGTCAAAGCCGGCAACCGTTTGAGGAGGCCACCTGTATCCAGCAGTGAGTTCGCAGCACTGATTGGTCTGGGCAGAATGATTCGTGAATCGCTGGAGCGTTTGTGTATGACCGCGGTTTTGCTGGCCAACAATCCGCCAGGTGTGCCGGTTGAGCGGAAGTTACTTGAGGATCAGTGCCGACTTCTTGCTGAAAGAATCACAATACTGAGTGGTGCCAATTCTCCGGAATTCTTTGATCCTGCCCTGTTCAGGAGTTACGTCGACTCATTCAAGACGATGGGGCTGTTAACAGAGGTGGGGAAATCTGAAGAAGGGGAGTTGCTGAAAATCAGTGCCCTGTTTAAAGACGCAGCTGATCGTTCTATCGACCTGGTCGACCCGGATGTACTGCAAAGTATATTGCAGCTGATAAACCGGCCGGGTTCGATCGTAAGACATCAGGAATCAGTAGAAGGTTGATGCCAACAAGCATAAAAAAGGCCGCTCCAAGCGGCCTTTTTTATGCGGAGAGCATTAGCTCATATGCTTAACAGTGAACTTCACCAGCCATTTGACAAAGTTGGTGTAAGGCGGCGCCAACAACAGGGTGGAGGCGAAGATATCGCGAACCACTGAGCGTTCATGCGAGAAGGTACGGAAACCATAAAGGCCATGCGCCTTGCCTATGCCGCTATTGTTTACGCCACCAAAGGGCAGGTTGCTCTGCAGGTATTGCACAAGGCCTGTGTTTATACAGGCATCGCCTGATGATGTGTTGTGCAGAACATGCTGTGCCAGTTTCTGATCCCTGGTGTACACGTAAAGAGCCAGTGGCTTTTCGTTCGCATTAACGTGGTCAATGACTTCATTGATATCGCTGTAGCCTATAATGGGTAGCAGCGGCCCGAAGATTTCTTCCTGCATGATACGACTGGATTTGTCGACGTTGGTCAGTACCGTCGGTGCGACAAAGTTTTCACCCTCGGCTTTCGCGCTGCCACCGGTTTCTACCTTGGCACCATGTGCAATCGCATCATCAAGAATACCTGTAACGCGGCCGTGATGACGTTCATTCACTATACGGGCGTAGTCAGGGGTGGCCAGCTGTGCTTCGTCCGTGTCGCCATAGGCGCTTTTGATAGCATCGCGTAGCTCATTAACATATTCATCTTTGACGTCTTCGTGCACGTAGACATAATCCGGCGCGATACAGGTCTGGCCGTTATTGGTGAACTTGGTAAAGGCCATGCTCTTGGCGGCATTCTTGATGTTGGCTGTCTTGTCAATGATGACCGGGCTCTTGCCCCCGAGTTCCAGCGTTACCTTGGTCAGGTGCTTGGCGGCGGCAGCCATCACAATTTTGCCCACAGCGGGTGAGCCAGTGAAGAAGATGTGATCAAAAGGCAGGGCCAGAAGCTTGGTTGAAACATCGGCATCACCTTCGAACAGGGCCACTTCCTTTTCGTCGAAGAGGTCCTTAACCAGTTGAGCCATAAAGGCTGTGGTATTAGGTGTCATCTCCGAAGGTTTCAGTATGGCGGTATTGCCTGCGGCAATGGCTGAAATCAGTGGACTGAGAGTCAGGTTAACCGGGTAATTCCAGGGCGCAATTATCAGGTTCACGCCCATGGGTTCATATTTGATGTAGCTACGTGTACCGAAGGTAGCGCGGGTTGGCATGACACGTACCGGCTTCATCCATTGCTTGAGCTGTTTGATTGCGTGATTGGCTTCAGAAACAATCGGGAAAATTTCAGTCAGATCGACCTCGGTTTCCGGTTTCTTGGAATCTGCGTAGCAGGCTTTGTAGATGTTTTCCTGACGATCCAGAACTGCATCACGCAGCTTTTTCAGCTTGGCAATACGCTCGGCAGCTGTGCTTTTACGCAATACCAGCGCATGCGCTTTCTGCAGGTTGAAAACACGCGTGATCTCGGCGTCCAGAGAATCTGATGCGACGGGTTGATTGATGACTTCCTGAACGGCTGCACTCATGGTGACCACTCCTTTAGATTAAACGATCGGTCTATTAATTATGTGGGTATTCAAAAACCTGACTACTCTGCCATTTTTTATCTGGTATGACAATAATCAGGCTGCGATAAGGCTCAGGTGAACAGCACCGCCACCCAGAGAGCTTGAGCGTTGTAATTTCATAGTACCCTGAAGTGACTGCACAATATCTGCAACCAGAGCAAGGCCGATACCCTGTCCTTCCATTTGCAGGTCAGCTCGAATACCCCGATCAAGTAACTGTGCTGCATTGTCGGGGAAGCCGGGACCATCGTCTTCAATTATGAGGCAAATCTGTTGGCCATCGAGTTTGGCTGTGACAGCTACCCTTTGTTTACACCATTTGCATGCATTGTCCAGAAGGTTACCAATTATCTCCATGATGTCCCCGCGTTCGACCGGTAGCTGTAATTCCTTGTCGATCGTGAGGTCAAACCGGATTTTCCGGTCGGCGTAAACCTTGCTCAAGGCGGCAACTACCTGTTCAATCACAGGCGCGAGATCCGTATGAAGTCCGAATGTTCGACCGCTTCCTGCCAGAGCCCGTTTCAGGTGGTAGTCGATTTGCTGCTGCATAGTTAACAGGGGTGTCCTGCACTCCGGATTTTCTCCGATTTCGGCTTGTAACACGGCCAATGGCGTTTTCAGGCTGTGAGCGAGGTCGTCGAGAGCGAGACGGTAACGTGATTGCCGCAGACGTTCGTTGCTGATCAATGAATTCAGCGCATGGCCCAGAGGCTGAAGTTCATCAGGGTATTGCTGACTAATGGCATCCAGTTCTCCCGATTGTAATTTCTCAATCTCGCGTGTCAGTGCTCGAACGGGTGCCAGCCCCCAGAATAATATGCTCAGTAAAATGGCGAGCAGCAATATGGCGGCTGTTCCCAGCCAAAGCCATAAGGTTCGTCTGAACTTGGCCCGTTGGGTATGAAAAGTGTGGGCGTCCTCGAAAACGAGTACGGTGAAGCGACGCTCACTCTTATCGAGTAGCCAGCTTACGCCTAGCGCTAGACTGAAATATTGGGATTTGGCGCTGGCCGGCTGAAGACGCCAGACACCTGTAGGCAGAGCAACCGGGATGACAGGGTCGCGAAGTACGGAGGTGCTTCGCCACAATATACTGCCGTCAGTTTCAGCCACACTGGCGCCAAGACCGCTATCAAATTCGGTGAAACGGATATCCGGCAGGCTGGTGTCACTGATTTCAATGTTGCCGTTCGATGACACTTCAACCGCACTGAGCACACTGTAGACAAGGCCTTGTAGCCGATCCTGTACAGCCTGTTCCGCTCTTTCATGGTCTGCACGATCCAAAGCGATGGCGGTGACTAAAACAAATACAAGCAGCATGGCGCCGGCCGCCAGGAGGAGCCGACTCCTTAACGAATTCACTGAGTATTTTCCGCTTCTTCTATAGCACTGCGCGCAATCTGAAAGCGGTAGCCCTGGCCCCGTAGAGTTTCTATCGGATCAAGGCTACCATCAGGATCCAGTTTTTTGCGTAGCCGACGGACAAAGACTTCAATGACATTACTGTCCCGGTCATCGTCCTCGGCATAAATGTGTTCAGTGAGTATTGTTTTGGACATGACTTCGCCCGCATGCAGCATCAGGCATTCAAGCAGGCGATATTCGTAGGCAGTGAGCTTGATGCTCTCGCCATTCACGTTGACCAGTTGTTTGCCGGTATCCATTTCGATGGGGCCGCAAACCAGGCGTGATTGTGTCCAGCCACCCTTGCGTCGAAGCAGTGCCCGTAAACGGGCAAGCAGTTCTTCTGTATGAAATGGCTTGGTCAGGTAATCATCTGCACCTGCCTCAAGAGCTTCAACCTTATCCTGCCAGCTATCACGGGCAGTCAGTATCAGTATCGGATAGTCACAACCGACTTCACGTGTTTTTCTGATGATATCCATACCCGATGTGCCGGGAAGACCAAGGTCAATGATGGCAACATCCAGCGGGTACTCGGTGGCGGCATACAGGCCTTCGTCGCCGTCAGTGGCCTGGTCAACTGCAAAACCGTCTTTCTTAAGGCGCTCGGATACCTGTTCGCGAAGCTGGTCGTGGTCTTCAACGATGAGTGCACGCATGGATTTAGTTCGCCGGAATGTTGACGATGCTTACCTTGCCGTCTTTGATGACCTTGACGGCATAGTAAGGCTGGCTGGAATCGGCATTTTTAAGTTTGACGGACAAAACCCGTCCACCCGTCTGGCGTTGGGCCCTTTTTGCAGCCTGTTTTGCATTGACCGCATTCCCTGCAAGCTGGATAGCCGCGAATTGATGCTGCATATCTGCACCAGCATTAACTGGCGCTGTCATGAGGGCAGTACCTGTTGCAGCGGCGAAAAGTATGGAAATGAGTCTGATGCTTTTCATGGTAGTTAGTATAAGTGAATACGTCTGTTAACGGCTCAATGTGAATATGGACTTTGGTAAGCAGGCCTCACCTGCACATTCACGGGAATTCTTTTGCCTGGTTTTTCAGCCATTACAGTTGTGTATTCCTGACCAGCAAAGCGGTAGGTAACCTCATAGCCATCAATGCGCTCTTCCTGATGATGCTGGTAGGTGGTTCGGCAACGGTCTTCATAATCGACATGGCGCTCTTCATAACGTTCTGCGCGGGCACTGTTGGCGCCGACCGCCGCACCGGCGAGACCTCCAACTACGGTGGCAGCATCATTGCCGCGTCCACGACCAATCTGATTTCCGATGGCAGCACCAATGATTCCACCCAGAATGGTACGCCCGGTGGTGTAATCATCCCGTACTTCGACA
This sequence comes from Nevskiales bacterium, assembly GCA_041622995.1. GTDB lineage: Bacteria > Pseudomonadota > Gammaproteobacteria > Nevskiales > CAJXLF01 > CAJXLF01. The sequence continues at coordinate 6,860 of JBFJXR010000034.1, read as the reverse complement.
TGATGAACGGGTTCCTGCCAGCATTCCTGCCTGGGGGTGGACACGTCGATGAGCCTGACAATGGGTCTGACATCTGTGACTTTCGCGTATTCAATGTGCTCATTTCTGTATTCGTGGCTGGCCATCGAGTTGCCAGCCACGCTCAAGGAAACGGTAGCAAGAAGCCAGTTCAGGTTGCGGGTTGTAATAAACATGATCTGCTCCTGTGTAGTGACAGGAACAGTATTTAGTTATCAGGCTGAACGCTTGCTGAACAAGCAGGTATGACTAGCTTTCGGCTTCCGCCTCGGCCTCTGTACTTTCATCCGTGGTTTTGGTCGCGGCGGTCTCAGGTTGTCCGCCCTTGTCCCAAAGGTGGGCAGCATATTTTCTGTATCCGCGGACGTTGTTCAGGCGCATGTCATCGGTGTCTTCAATACTGAGAAGTTCGCCATCAACGAGTGGGTCAAGGAAAGTCTTCAGAGCTCCGCCGCCACCACCGGTGATGACTACATGGTCAATGTCCCAGTCATCGGCCCATAATCCATTGACATCCGAGGCAATCTGGCCGGCCAGTTGGCTCATGGCCTGTTCTGTTATGCGTTTAAGCCCGAAGTTCTTGCCACGGATTTTGATGGAGCCACGTTCCACTGCATCAAACAGGCGATAGAGTTCAACATTCACGCCACTTTTTTCCTGCAAGGCGCCGGCAATAATCTTGAATGCCTGTGAAATGCCCGCGTCTGAGGTACGGCTGCCACGCTCGGAATACTGGGTGCGGTCGCAAATCGTGTAATCGGCCGTTTTGAATCCAACATCGATAATGCCGACTTTTTCCTCGATAAACCTCCGGTCGGTGACCTTGCCGATATCATTCAGCATCAGGTTGAATACCGAGCCAAAGGGCTGCGGAATGACACGTACACGGTCAATTGTGAAATTCACTTCCTTCTCGTTGGCAGTCGCATTGGTCAGCCGCACACAGTGCTTGCCAGTAAGCAACTGTGCGAGTTCATCCTTGTGGCGGCGGAAGGAATTGATCGGCAGTCCGGTGACGACGCGAATGGCATTGCCGTCTTCTACAATATTTGCCAATGCAGTGAGAGCAAGTGTCTTGGCATAGCGCGACATTAACTGGTTCTGATCCAGTGTAAATGAACGTACAGCAGACTGACGTTCCGCCAGTTCACCGATGAAATAGGTGCTGCCTTCGATTTCCGCATGCAGGATAGGTCCTGTTCCTCCAACAGCCTTGATCAGACTGTCCTGAAACTGGATTTCGCTGGCTTCGCCCACGACTGATTTAAAAATCTTGTGATCGCGACCGTTGGTTACTTTGGTAAAGCCAAATCCAATGTCGACACCGATGTATTCCACGCTATTCCCCTTAACCCTCGTTTACACTCCATATACAGACTCATGTCATCACGGAATGTTCCTGATTTCGCCTATTCTATAGATAAAACGTCCGGATGCGGCAGCTTACGTATAATGAACCCCCTTAAATTTTAATTTTTTTGGTTGATACAGAATGTACGCTGAGTATTTCGGGTTAAAGGATAATCCCTTTTCCATCGCACCCGATCCTCGTTTTGTTTACATGAGTCCGCATCATCAGGAAGCACTGGGTCATTTGTTATATGGCACGGGCGAAGATGGTGGTTTCGTGCAGCTGACCGGGGAAGTGGGTACCGGTAAAACCACGCTCATCAGAACCCTGCTTGAGCAGCAGCTTCCTGATGTTGATGTAGCTCTGACGCTAAATCCGCGACTCACGGTGCATGAATTTCTCGCCTCGGTATGTGACGAGCTCCAGGTATCTTACCCGGCGGGGAGTGAAACCTTAAAGCCGCTCATTGATGCATTGAATGCACATTTGCTTCAGACCCACGCGGCAGGAAGGCGAACGGTTTTAATTATTGATGAAGCGCAGAACCTGAGCAGGGATGTGCTCGAACAGATTCGTCTCCTGACCAATCTTGAAACCAACCGCGACAAATTACTACGTATCATGCTAGTGGGTCAGCCCGAGTTGAGGGATATGCTGGGTCGAGATGACTTACGCCAGCTGGCACAGCGTATTACGGCCCGATATCACCTCGGTACGCTGACCCGTCAGCAGTCCGACGCCTACATCGCCCACAGGCTGGAAGTGGCGGGTGGATATGGGGATATTTTTTCTCCAGAGGCATTGGCGGAAGTACATCGTCTGAGTCAGGGCGTCCCTCGTCTCATTAATGTGATTTGTGACCGGGCGTTGTTGGGTGCCTACAGTCAGAGCTTGCGTCAGGTAGACAGGCGCACGCTTAGGCAGGCGGCGTCAGAAGTGCTCGAAGGGTCTGTATTCCGTGGTTCAGCCGGAGATATGAGGCAATGGCTCTGGTTGTTCATGTTAATGACTTCAGTAGCGGCCGGTGTTGCGCTGTATGTTTGGCGCCCTTTCCTGCCTGAAATCAAACCGGTGCCCAATGTGCAGCAGGCATCGCTTATCGCCGACACAGAACCTCAAACCGAACCTGTAGTGGCCACAGCAGAAGTACCGGTATTGTCATTGTACGCGCCGGGCAGCCGTGAAACGATGCAGATTCTGCTGGCCCAGTGGGGGCAGGTGCTCGATGCCCAGGATGCCAGTAGTGGCTGTGCACAGGCAGAATCTATGGGACTGGCCTGTATGACAGGCCGGGGAGACTGGAACAGTATTCGGCAGTATGACCTGCCGGTAATTCTGACGCTCACTGACGATGCTGGCGCTTACGGGCATATTGTTATTTCGCAAATAGAATTCAATACGGCCACAGCTGAAACACCGCAGGGACCCCAGAAGTTCAGCCTGGCCGAGTTAGGTGAGCGCTGGACTGGAGAGTTTCAGATTTTATGGCAGCCGCCCTTTTCCACAATGACTATCGGGCAACGTTCTTCGCAAACGCAGATACGCTGGCTTCAGCAGCGACTTGACATGTTCGAAGGCAGAAAAACCGCGGTGAGTCTGCCTTATATGTATAACGATGAATTGCAGGAGCGGGTACGTGCATTTCAGGAGGCCAACGGTCTGGTCGCTGATGGGCAGGTTGGGGAACGCACAATGTTACGGTTAAACCAGCTTGCGCCCGCACCCGGTACGCCGGCATTGACGCGTGGTGCGGGAGGGGCTTCCTGATGTCGTATATTCTGGATGCTCTAAGGAAAGCCGAGCATGAGCGTAGTATTGGTGACGCGCCCCGACTGACTTTTTCGCCACTTTCAGAGAAAACCGACAGGAAGCCACTAGTCCTATGGTCGCTTGTGGCAATGTTGGGTATTGCCGTGGGAATCCTTGGTGCCATGCAGTTTACAGGGGATAAAACGGACTCAGTGGTTGTTGAAAAACCTGCAGCTGTGCAGCAGCCAGCAAAATCAGCAACACCGAAAGCAGAAAAGCCTGCACCCAGGGTTGTGGTGGTGGCGCCAGTAAAAGAGAGGGCCGCTATCGAGCCGAAACCGACTTCACGACCCGTGCAGGTTAATACGCCGCATGGGCCGATAGAAGTTGAGATGCCCATGTCTCAAACGAATTCATCCACCCAGCCAAAGTTTGTGAAAGCGCCAGTTTCCGAAGAGAAAAGCGAGAACAGAAAGGCGCCCCAAGTCAGCCCAGTAAAAAAGGCGAAGACAGCACCCGTTACGCCGGCAGCTTCGGTAGTGGCCGCACCTGAATCTGAACCCGTATCAGAATCTGAAGAGTCCAATTTACAGGCTGAAATATTGAAGATACCTTCCCCGGCAGATCTGGCCGCTGAATACGAGGAGGACAATCAGTTTAATCAGTCTGCAGAGCCCTCAGTTGCAGCGTCTGAACCGGCAACAGAAGAACCTGAGCCAGAGCCGGAACAGATGGAAATCAAGACCTACTATGGTCTGCCCTCATCAACACGAAACAGCATCGGGGATCTGGCGATGAATGCGCATGTATACAGTTCTACACCCGGACGCGGATTTGTCATGATTAATGGCAGTCGCTATCGCGCCGGTGAAAGGCTGAGCGAAGGGCCTACCCTCGTGGAAATATTGCAGGATGGCGCCTTGCTGGATTATCGGGGCCAGCTTTTCCTCCTGCCCGTACCACGCTAATTAATCTGCAAGGTAATTGATGAAAGTTTATACGCGAAAAGGTGATGCCGGCCAGACACAGTTACTGAGTGTAGGCCGCGTGCCCAAGGGTCATCCGAGACTGCAGGCCTATGGTGAAATCGATGAATTGAATTCTGTCGTTGGTCTGGTTCTGGCGGTTGAATTACATGATCCTCTGTCCGCATGGTTGCTGGATATACAGAATGAATTGTTTGTGCTCGGTTCGGAAATCGCGGTGCCCAATCCTGAGGCCATTAACATGCCTATTCCACAGGTAACGGCAGAGGATGTTACGCGACTGGAACAGCGTATTGATGAACTCGAAGAGCAGTTACCTCGCCTGACCCAGTTTATTCTGCCGGGCGGGAGTGATGCAGGTGCACGTCTTCACCTGGCTAGAACAGTTTGTCGTCGTGCGGAAAGGGGGCTGCAGACACTGGCCGATGTTGAAGAGCTACGTCCAGAGTCGCAGTCCTATCTGAACCGTTTGAGCGACTTGCTGTTTGTGATGGCCCGTTTCGAAAATTCGGCTTCAGGGGCAACAGAGCATCCCTGGGTGAGTGGTCGCTAGTCTTTATTTCATAACCTGCTTGTTGGGCAGGTGAATGACAAAACGTGAGCCTGCACCGGGCACACCGCTGGCCGTAATTTTCCCACCGTGATGCTCTGTAATCTTGCGGCAGATAGACAGGCCAATGCCTGTGCCCGGGTATTCCTTGTTTGAGTGCAGACGCTCAAATGGCTGAAAAATTTTCTCGGCATATTCACTATCAAAACCTATGCCGTTATCCTGAATAATAATCTCTGTCCAGCCGGATTCAGGCCGGTCATGATTCACAAGTACACTGATTTTCGGTGTACGACCCGGATAGCGATATTTAAGGGCGTTACTAAGCAAGTTCTGCAACAGCATTTCCAGTTGCCATGGGTGTCCTTCAACTTCAGGTAAAGCCTGAACGGTCATTTCCGCATGGGTATCCTGAATCACCATATCCAGACTTTGTAATGTGCTGTTGAGCAACAGTTGCATGTCGACTTTTTCCCATGCCCCGCTTCTGATTTCTATGCGTGAATAAGTCAGCATGTCTTCAATGAGCATGGACATTCGAGCGGCAGCATCCTGCATTCTGCTTACGTAATCCTGTGCGGTATCATCCAGTACTTCAGAGTAACGCGAGGACAATCGATCACCGAAAGCCTGAATTTTTCTTAAGGGCTCCTTCATGTCATGAGAGGCCACGTAGGCAAAACGTTCGAGTTCCGCGTTACTGCGCTCAAGTTCAGCTGCGTAGCGCGCAAGTGATTTTTGCGCGTTACGGGACTCTGTCACATCACGTACAGCAGCAATAACCATTCGGCCATTTCTGGTTTTGAATGGACTCAAGCTCACCTCAACCGGGAACTCGCTACCATTCTTGCGAAGACCAGACAAATCCAGTCCTTTGCCCATATTTCGCGTGCCGGGATTCATGAAGTATTTTTCACGATGTTCAGTGTGTTGGTCCCGATACTTGCTGGGAATGAGTATCTCCATGGAAACGCCCAGCAGTTCCTCACGTTTATAGCCAAACAGGCTTTCTGACTGGGCATTGATTAATGTGATTTTGCCGGCTTCATCACAAATGACCATGCCATCCGGAGCGGCTTCAAGCAGGTTTCTAAAACGCTCTTCACTCAGGTGAATTTCCGTTACATCCTGGGCTGTGCAAACAAGGCGGGTGATTTCACCGGCTGAGTTACGAATCGCTTTGCCGCGGCATTGCAACCAGCGTACATTGTCACCTTCCTGTCCAACCCGATGCATCATTTCGTAGGAGGCACCTGTTTTGTGGCATTTCTGGACAAGTCGATTGACCATGTCCCGATCGTCTTTGTGAATTAAGGAAAGGTAATTCTCAAAAGTCACCTTGAAATGTCCCGGCTTCACAGCAAACAGGTTGTGCAGTTCGTCGGACCAGAAAATTTCATTGGTCTCCAGGTTCCATTCCCAATTGCCTACATGGGCAATTTCCTGCGCTTCTGCCAAAAGCTGTTCATGTTGATTCAACCGTCCAAGTGTTCTTTCTTCGTCTCCATACAATCTGTAGATATCACGTGACAGCCCAATCAGCAGAATCAGGTAGCTAAGCGTTTTAAGGACATGGGCTGTATCGAAATAGCTGTCATAAATATTGTTTGAAAATGCCATCGCCACTGCACTGATGAGTGCAAGAAGGAGGCTGTGCAGCATCCATAGGTCGACACTGTTTTCACGCCAGTGGTTTAACCTTAGGAATGCGAGAAATGTCAGAAGAAAGAAAAAGGAGGGGAATATTTCCTGAGGACGGCCAATCCAGGCATCCTGCAGGTAAATTTCGGGCAGTGGAATCGCTGCAAAAATCAGAATGGAGCTCAGGCTGAGTAGAATGGCCGCCAGTACAGCTCTCGACGTAAGTCGCCTATTCTCGAAATGATCATGCTCAACCGTCCAAATGGTATCGGCAGCGGCTAGTAAATAGAGGCCCAGGAAAAGTCTTTCTGCCATCCAGCTCCAGGGGGAAATCGTTGACCAAACTCCAGCAAAATTACTCAGAAAGAAATTTGAGGAAACAACGACATGAAATGCATTCAATAACATCGTGCCAAAGAATGCTGCAGAGATCATGAGGATTTTCAGATCTCGCCTGGCAAAATATCGGATTAACGCCAGAAATGCGACAAAGGCAGCAATCAGGGTCGCACAGGTTTCAACAATGGAATGTAGTTCGTGGGTGCTTTGAAAGCCATGAAAGTTC
>JBFJXR010000033.1:0-30985 GCA_041622995.1 Nevskiales bacterium | reverse complement strand
CTAAAGTGGTGATAGATCACGCCCCTTAATTCAGGCGTTATGCGGCAAAAGTGAAGCGAACGAGGAGCATTGAAGCGTGAGTGAGTCCGAGGGCGTATTCGAGGTCACTGAGTTATTTCCGCTCATAGACCAAATTGCCGAAATGGCGCCGCTGGAACCGTACCGTACCAGGGGTAAGGGCGAGCTCTGTTTTCGACGTTATTCCTCAGAGACAAACGTCCATTTCATTCTGATACATGGCTCATCGTCCCACAGTGCATACTGGCATCCTTTCGCGAAATTTCTCTCGGAGTCGGGGGTGGCAAATGTCTATGCGGTCGATCTTCGGGGGCACGGGCCGCACCCTCAGCGTCGAGGTGATATCGACTACATCAATCAGCTAGAAGATGATCTTGCCGATTTAATCGAACACATCAAAACAATTGATGAAGGCACGGGCCGGTTCCTGGTTGGTGGGCATTCATCTGGTGGTGGTCTGGCACTTCGTTTTGCTGGTGGCAAATACAGAGATTTAATCGAGGGTGCATTGCTCTTTGCGCCGTATCTCGGCCACAAAGCCCCAATGGTCAAGAAAAATGCTGGTGGTTGGGCGTCTCCTAATATCCCTAAGATCGCGGCTCTTAAAATCCTGAACACCTTTGGCATCCGTTTTCTAAATGGCATCAAGGTACTGAAATTTAATTTGCCCGAGAAGTACCATACGGGCTACGAAACACTGGAGTATTCCTTCCGACTCATGGAAGGGATGCACCCCGTGAAATACCAGTCGTCGCTGACTCACTCCAGGGCCAAAGTCTTACTGGTGGTTGGTACAGGTGATGAGGCGTTTCAGGTGGAGCAGTTCAAGAAAGGTATATTGCCTTACAAGCCAGATGCAGAATTTCATTTCGTTGAGGGAGCCAAGCATCTTGGTCTACTGATGAACGCGGAGGCGATGGATGCAGTATCAAATTGGGTTCAGAAAATTGCCGCATAACAAATCATTCAAGAAGGGACGCCCAGCTAGCTTCGCTGGCCGCCCTTAACTCAGGCGCTAGCTGGTTGCTGGTCAAATATTGGTTGCACTCAATGGCCAAGGTTAATGCCAGTATCCACATAATTTTGGGCCAATTGAAGTAATGTAATTCTGGTATGGCCAAATTTAGGTCGCAAACACTGGCCAAAATTACCGTTTGTCACCAACAGCTACTTTCAGTCATGGGATTACTCATTTGTAGGGGATTTCCTATAGTGAGCCCGCTACCTTCCTGTTAGCCTAAGCATTGCGCGCTTCTCGCAGGATGCAGAACAAGAGGTAGCCAGGTGCGGTTCGTCGCCAATAAATCCACACCACAGGTAATTTTAATAACGGCAGTTGCCTATATTGTTGCCGGCCGTATGGCTTTACTGTTGGCTATCCCTCCGGGTTATGCAACAGCCGTTTGGCCTGCCGCCGGTATAGCATTGGCATTAGTGCTGTTATGCGGGTACAGAGTCTGGCCTGGCATCCTGATCGGGTCGTTCCTGGTGAATGTCAGCATGGGTTTTGATAACTCAGCGTTGATTAAATCTACGATTATTCCTTTTTCGATTGGTAGTGGCGCCGCGCTTCAGGCGGTAGTTGGAGGCTGGCTAATACGCCGCTTTATTGCCACTGAGCCTAATCTCGACACATTGAAGGAAATAGCCGGCTTTATATTTCTTGGAGCCGGCCTCAGTAGCATGGTTAACGCCACAATCGGTACGGGTACATTGCTGGTTGGAGGCATTATTACGCCGGAAAACTATTCTTTTAACTGGGCAACCTGGTGGACCGGGGATGCTATTGGCATTCTGATTTTTACTGTATTGGTAATGATCTTCTTTTCGAACCAGCGAGCCATATGGCGGCCACGGCTGTATACAGTGGCCATACCCCTGGTTTTCTGTTTTCTGGCGGTTGTATTGCTGTTCATTTTTTCAAGTCGCTGGGAAGTCAGTCAGCAAAGACTGGCATTTGAACGTAAGGCAGAAAATGTCTTTATCGAACTTGAGCAGGCGATAACCGGCACACAAGAAGTGTTGCGTGGCATGAAAGCCCTGTTTTTGGCCTCACAAAAAGTTTCCCGAACAGAGTTCGCGAGTTTTGTTGAGCGCCCAATAAAATTTCGACCTGGTATTCAAGCGCTGGAATGGGTACCTCATGTGAGGCACAAGAAAAGAAATGCAATGGAGGTGCTCGCACAACAGGAAGGTTATCCTGAATTTGTGTTTACCGAGCGCGATACTAATGGATTGAGGCCTGCCTCAGAGAGGGCTGAATACTATCCTGTGTACTATCTAGAGCCGTTCTCCGGCAATGAGAAGGCTCTGGGGTTTGATCTGGCATCAAACCCATCCAGAAAGGCCGCCATCGAGCTTGCGATTAGAACCCGCTCGGTAACAAGCACCGAATCCATCCAGCTGGTGCAGGAGTCTGGCAATCAAAATGCAATTATTATTTTGTTACCTGTGTTTGCGAAAAACGATGCTGATCATTTGCTGGGTTTGGTCGTTGTGGTACTTCGACTTGGAAATCTGGTAGAGGCGGTTATAACGCCGGAGCTCAGGGAAGGCATCGTTATGACTTTGACCGAAATTAATGATTCCGGGGTAGAGAATGAAATACTTACAACTACGGACCTCTGGCCAGAGAGTGTGGCGGGAAGGGAAATAACTCAATTCCAGTGGCATCGCAGACTTGATATCGGGAACCGGGACTGGCGCGTGAATATTGTGGCAAACCAGGACCTACTGGCGGAATCAAGAACCCTGATTCCATGGACCTTGCTTGCAGGCGGGCTATTGTTCAGTGGTTTGCTTGGGGCGTTTCTATTGTTTGTCACCGGTGAGACCTATCGCGCCAGAAACATCGCAGAAGAATTACGTAATACCTTGCATGAACTGGAAGTGGCCCAGTCACAACTTGTTGAATCAGAGAAGCTGGCTTCTTTGGGTGGCATGATGAGTGGCATGGCACATGAATTAAATACGCCAATAGGTATTGCGGTCACCGCGGTGTCTACACTTGAGGATCAGGCAAAGATCATTAATGCAAAAATGGAGAACAAGGAACTAAGCACCACTGATTTTGAGCAGTTCCTGAATCTTGTGAAGGACGCCGGCAACATCGCACATGGCAATTTGCGTAGAACTGCCCAGCTGATTAAAAGCTTTAAGGATGTTTCGGTAGATCGCGCCACTGACGAAGTGAGAGATATAAATCTGGCAGACTACCTTGAGGAGATTCTGATATATATGCGGCCGACTTATAAAAAGTTACCGCATAAGGTGGAATTGAAGTGTTCAGCAGGTATAAACATTACAACAGCGCCCGGCGCCTTGTCCCAGGTTGTTATCAATTTCCTGAATAATTCCCTTATGCATGCCTTTGAAGAGGGCGTGCATGGAAATATTCTGATTTCAGCAGAAATTCTGGGGGATAAAGTGCGTCTGGTTTACACAGATGACGGCAAGGGTATCCCTGAGGCGGATTTACAGAAAGTGTATGAGCCCTTTTATACAACTCGAAAGGGAAGAGGCGGCACCGGGCTGGGACTGCATCTGGTAAGAGAAATAGTGAAACAGAAGTTACAGGGCAGTATCACGCTCGTCAGTGCATTAGGAAAAGGCGTTCGATTTGAGATTGAACTGCCAAGAAAATTGGCATAAATGCGTTTTATTGTTTTTTATGAACCCTCGTTAATTAAGCAATTGATCTGCGCTGCTGCCTGCAAAGGCTGAATGGTAATTCTGTATATATAGATCCAGTGAGGGGCGACAAAGTAAATTGCGTGCAGGGCACAGTTGGTATCGTGATAGCAGGATGGGGGTGTTCGCGCTGGTTTAAGTTATCCTACCTAACAGCATATACAAGATTCGGGTATACGAATGACGTCGCCTATGATCAGGTTTGTAAACCAGTTATTTTGCATCTTCTCCTTATGTATATTGATGGGCTGTGGAGGTAGTGCAACTGAGAGCAACGCAGGTGCTGGCGCTCAGGATGACTCACCATCGGTCGCCCGCCTTTGGAACGAGGCGCTGTTAAGTGCGATAAGGGTTGACCTGGCAAGGCCCACCGTTCATGCCCGTAATCTATTCCACTCTTCGGCACTCATGTATGACCTGTGGGCTGTCTACGATCAGACTGCAGACACCTATTTTCTGGGAAGCAGCCACGCAGACTGGACTTGTAGTTTCAATGAGCAAAAGCGTGTGGAGTTCCGGCAAGCGAGCGCTGACTTACATGCGAATCGGGAGAAAGCCATCAGTTATGGCATGTACCGGTTACTACGTTACCGATTTTCGTCCTCTCCGGGGGCGGCGATCTCTCTCGAAGTTTTTGATCAATTAATGAAAACGTTGGGCCATGATCCGGATAATGTGTCGACGGATATATCAATGGGCGACCCTGCTGCTTTGGGCAATTATCTGGCCGATTGTGTAATAGCTTATGGTTTACAGGATGGTTCAAACGAACAGGCCAATTTTGCGAACCAGTTCTACACACCGGTAAATGCCCCAACCAATCCGGACAATCCCGGTGTTGAGGGTCTAAATGATGCTAATCGCTGGCAGCCCCTTGCCTTGAATCAATTTGTCGATCAATCGGGTAACCCCTCAGGGAGTACTCAGCCTTTCCTCGGGGCAGAATGGGGCAGTGTTTTGCCCTTCGCCTTACAGGATGCTGATTGTGTGATAAGGCGCCGGGATGGGTTTGACTATCGCGTGTGCCATGACCCGGGTGTGCCTGCATTGCTGTCAGGGGAGGGTGCGTTGCCTGATGAATACCGCTGGACGCATGAGCTGGTTGCCTTGTGGTCTGCCCATCTCGATCCGGCTGATGGCGTCATGTGGGATATTTCTCCGTCCAGTATCGGTAATTCTGGTCCATTGCCAACCACAATAGTAGGCATGAGAGATTTCTATGATGCCCGGGAAGGTGGCGTCCAGGACGCAGGTCATGCAGAAAATCCGGTAACGGGCGAGCCCTATGCGCCGCAATTCGTGCCGAGGGGTGATTACACAAGAGTACTGGCAGAATTCTGGGCCGATGGCCCGAACTCCGAAACACCGCCTGGGCACTGGTTCACAATTGCGAATGAGGCCGTGACGGATCATCCGGCGCTTGTGCGGCGATATCGTGGCGCCGGCGAGGAGCTTGGTCCGCTGGAGTGGGATGTGAAGCTGTATTTTTCCCTGGGCGGTGCTGTACATGATTCGGCAGTTACTGCATGGGGCATTAAAGGCTGGTATGACTACATCCGCCCCATTTCGGCGATCAGATATATGGCGACACTGGGCCAGAGTTCTGACCCGGGAAAATCCAGCTACCATCCGGAGGGCTTACCATTAGTTGATGGGCGCGTAGAAGTTATTGAAGCAGGTGATCCATTGGCAAGGGATGGCGCCAACGTCGGAAAGATCAAGCTCTGGGGGTGGTTTGGCCCCAAAGCCATCGCGAATCCGGAAACAGACGTTGCAGGTGTGGGCTGGATGTTTGCTGAAAATTGGTGGCCTTATCAAAGACCAACATTCGTGACGCCGCCCTTCGCAGGCTATATTTCGGGCCATTCAACATTTTCCCGCGCCGCAGCAGAAGTACTCACGGACTTTACCGGCAACCCATTTTTCCCCGGTGGAATGGGCGAGTTTATTGCTCGGAAAAATGAGTTTCTTGTTTTCGAGCAAGGCCCGAGTGTTGATGTGACACTGCAATGGGCAACGTATCGTGATGCTTCAGATCAAACCAGTCTGTCACGGATATGGGGTGGCATACATCCGCCTGTTGATGACATTCCGGGGAGGATCGTTGGGATTGAGATTGCAGAAGATGCAATCAGCCTGGCCGACAAATATTTTCAGGGCACCGCAAAATAGAGTAAATATAAACCAGTACAGTCAATGAGCTTATATCGAACCTGCGACAAGTTCAGCCTCATTTTTAATAAGCCGGTATTCGGAAAAGTCCGGTTGCTGCATTTCTCTACGAAAACGCTTTGGCGCCCAGGGGTATAGATTGGGAATACCATTCTTATCCAGATACCAGCTCTGGCATCCGCCGGTAAACCAGATGGTGTTCTTAATGGCCACTGCCATTTCTGCGTTATAGCTTTCGAATGCCTCGGATTTCGGTGCAATGGCAAGCAGGCCGTCCTGCTTCATTCGGTCTATGCACTGAATAATGTAGTCGATCTGGTTTTCACTCACGGTTGTGAGAGAAATGTTTCCCACAGGCCCTGTCGGCCCTTCCAGCATCCAGAAATTGGGGAAACCGGGGATGCTCATGGCCCGGTGGGCATGCGGTACGCCAGCCCAGACTTTGTTGAGTTCACGGCCCGATTCACCGACCACACGAGTTGGCAGAATGAAGTTCGAAACCTTGAACCCTGTGGCCAGTACCAGTACATCTAGTTCGTGCAATTTGCCGTCTGTTGTGCGAATGCCATTGGCTTCAACGCGTTCAATGCCGTCCGTGACTAGCGAGGCGTTATCACGTGATATCGCCGGGTAGAATTCTTTGCAAAGTATCAGGCGCTTGCACATGGCCTGATAGTCAGGTGTTAGCTTTGTCCGTAACTCGGGGTCGGGTACATTCTTTGTCAAATTGCGACGACATATCCAGGATGTAAGGGCATGCATATATCTGTTACCAACCGTGGCCTGGGCGAAAGTCAGTTCCAGTGCTTTATACCAGAACCAGTAGCTGGCCTTGCACAGCGATGGAAACGTTCTAAGCAGCCACCGCCAGGCAGCCGGATACTTTATCTGCGGCAAAGGGTACATCCACTGCGGCGTACGCTGAAACAGGCTCAGGTGTTTAACTTTTGCGGTTATTTCACCCACTATCTGAGCCGAGGTGGAGCCGGTTCCGATAATGCCAAAGCGCTGGCCTTCAAGCGGCACAGTGTGATCCCAGCGTGCGGTATGAAATTGGGGGCCGGTAAAGCTGTCCAGTCCAGGCAAGTCGGGTATCGAAGGGTGATGAAGGATGCCTGTGGCAGAAATGACAATATCGTAAACCTGTTCACCTCCGTTCTCGGTTTTCAGTCGCCATGTGGGTGCTTCATATATGAGATCGGTGACGCCGTTGTTGAATTTGCAGACCTTCGTTACCCCGTATTTGTCAGCTGTGTGCTCCATATAGGCCTGAATTTCCGGGCCATAGGAAAAACGGTGCGACCAGTCGGGGTTGGGCTCAAATGTGAATGAGTACCAGTGTGAAGGCACATCGCATGACAGACCGGGATAAGTATTTTCGCGCCATGTGCCACCTACACGGTCGGCTTTCTCGTACACAGTGATGTCGCTGTAACCGGCTCTCTTTAATTTCACCACAGCCGCAATGCCAGACATGCCGGCGCCAATAATGGCGATGCGTGGATTGCGGGATTCCATGGCCCAGGAACTGACGCTATTGGTTTCCATAAAGCGACTCCAGCCGGTATGTCTTTTTACTGATTCAGGAGAATAACGCAGTTAGGCATCAGGGTGGGAGTGATGACCCAGGCATAAAAAAAGCGAAGCTACAAAAGTAGCTTCGCTTATTCCTCGGGGGGAGGAGGGTATCGCGGCCGCCGCCGCTATCGGAAAAGAGTCCCTGGACACCGCTCAGTAACCAGCGACTCTTCGTATCCGATTCTGTTGTTGAAGCGATACCATCGCTTCAAATCAATTCGTTACTCAACAGTTAAAGCATTGGTAAATGCTTTGGTAATTGATCAGATGTGCACAGGCTAGCTATCGGGCCGGGTTATGACAAACGAATATTTGACCGTGTCAGATGAGTTTTATTCATGCGAGGCGTCGCTGCGCCTGAGTACCCGCTGTAACCAATTGATAAAAGCGAGAATCTCGAGGCGTTCTGCATCTTCTGGCCTGTGGATGAGATAGTAACTTTCGGCTACCGGAATATTTACATCCCAGGGCAACGCAAGGCGACCGGCTTTGATCCATGGTGATATTAACGGAAACAGTCCCAGGGCCAGCCCCAGTCCCTGTTCTGCGGCCCGCAGGATTTGCATGTAATCGTCCAGCCAGAGTTCCTTCTTGGGTGCACTCAGGTCTATAGAGGCAAGATCCCCCCAGCGCTGCCAGGAATCCTGTGCCTGGGAAGACTGGATCAGTGTTACGCGTGTGATCTCTTCCATCGGAATCGTACTCGTTCCTTTAGCAAGTCGTGGCGCACACACGGGCGCTGCAGTAGTGTCGAATAGCTTTATTGCGACCAGGTCAGGCCAGTCACCTGCGCCATAACGAATAGCCAGATCCATATCGGAGGCATGGAATTCCTCGCTACGCAGGCCGGTATCTATTCGCAATTCGATTTCAGGATGCTCTCTTTGAAAGGAGCGCAGCGCTGGTACGATCACTTCACTGGCGATAAAGGGGCCCATGGTGATTTTGAGTTGGGGACGACCAAAACGACGCAGTGCCTCGGCAGTGCCTGTTCGTAGTGAGTCCATGGCATGAGTCACTGTACGTAAATAGGCATGTCCCGCATCAGTAAGCTCCAGCGCCCGGTTTAAACGGTGAAACAGCAACAGCCCCAGATGTTCTTCCAGAGTCTTTATTTGATGACTGACCGCAGATGGCGTGACATGTAATTCCTCTGCAGCCAGTTTGAAGCTCAAATGTCTTCCAGCCGCATCAAATACGCGAAGCAGGTTAAGTGGGGGCAGTCGACGATCACTCATAGGTGAATATCATTCATGAAATAGGGCCTCAGGCCAAGTTTTAATTATGATTTCGTATTTCTGAATGGAAATGTTCAGTTTATGTTCAGGTGGATCAGGCACAATAGGCGCCGGTCACATTTAAAAATTCAATAGTCTTAGGGCTAATACCCACTGGAGTAAGCATGAAACAGTATTTGTTGATTATGGTCCTGACGGTGTCCATGGCAGGACCTTCCATTGCAGCCGAGGCTGACGTAAAAGCAGAGGCGGGCGTACAGGCACAAAGTGAGCAGGGTTTTTTCAGTAGCGCCTGGGGAAGTGTAAAAAGCTTCTTTGGCGGTAGTGATGAAACGCAAGTCCCGGAAAAAGAGGCTGCTGTTGAAGAAGCCCGGGAACCTTCCATGATTGATAAGGCAGCAGATGGCACCAAGGCCGGTGTGGACTGGACTGCTGACAAGACTAAAAAGGGTGCCGAGTGGACCGCCGATACCGCAGTGAATGTAAAAGATGGTGCTGTTGATGGCGCCAAGGCGGTAGGTGGTGCCGTTAAGAAGGGCGCAGTGGCCGTTGGTGGTGCAGTAAAAGGAGTGTTTACATCCGACACAGAAGTTGCGGTTGATGCTGAAGCATCAGCAGAAGCCAAGTAAAATTTAACCCGTTATTTAACCGAACGATTAAAGGACTAACTATGAACATTAAACAATTAACAATCGCACTTGCTGCATTTGCAGTCGCCGGCCCCGTGATGGCTGATGATCACAAGGCGGCAAAAGCCAATGTGAAAGTCGAGGCCGAAGCCAAGACTTCCGGTAAGGCCGAAGGTAAGGCTAAATCCGAGTCTGCCAAGGAAGAAGGCAAGAGTAATGCCGAGGCGGCCACTGCAAAATCAGCTGAGATGAAAGCTGAAAGCGAAGCCAAAGCTGAAGCGGGTAAGGACAAAGCTGCAGAGACGGCGGATAAGGCGGCAGTTAAAGTTGAGTCCACACTGGGCAAGGCCCTGGATAAAGCGTCCAAAACTGAAGTGAAAGCAGACGTTAAGGCGGGCGCCAAAGCAGAATAAGCTTTAGTGATTTAAAAAGGCCCCGGCATGTCCGGGGCCTCTTTTGTTTCCACAATCCCTTAGGTCCTACTTGATTCCAGTGGGAGAGAAGAACGTTTAGACTTCAGCAATCAGGAATTCTTAACAGCCTCTGGCACCGGGGTGTTATCAGGCACAAAGAAGTCCGGCATCAGTTTGGCAAAGGGTGTGCCGGGGGTTACTGCGTATTTACCAAAATCAGTCACGCCAGCTTCAGCCAGCACAATGTCATCTATACAGAAGTTGCCGGTAAATTCGCGACTGTTCCTGGTCAGTATGGCATGCGCAGCATCACCCATGATATCTGGCGTACGACTCTGGCTCACGATTTGATCACCCCCCAGTAAATTCTTCACGGCAGAAGTGGCGATAGTGGTGCGCGGCCACAGGCAGTTAAAGGCAATGCCATCTTTCTTGAACTCGGATGCCATGGCCCAGGCATAAATGCTCATGGTGAATTTTGCCAATGTGTAGGCGGCATGGTTTTCAAACCATTTGATATCCATGTCCAGCGGTGGGGCCAGATTGAGCACATGCGGATTCTCTGCTTTCTTGAGATGGGGAATGCAGAGTTTGGAAGTCATATAGGTGCCGCGACCATTGATTTGATGCATCAGGTCATAACGCTTCATGTCGGTGACCTGGGTGCCAGTGAGGCTGATGGCACTGGCATTATTTACGCATATATCAATGCCCCCGAACTTCTCCAGGGTCGCATCTATCGCGGCCAGCACTTCATCCTCATTACGAATGTCGGTCTTGACGGGCAAAGCCTTGCCCCCGGCAGCTTCGATTTCCTCAGCTGCAGTAAAAATTGTGCCTGGTAGCTTCGGGTGTGGCTCAGTCGTTTTGGCGGCAATGGTGATATTTGCGCCGTCTTGTGCGGCACGTTTGGCAATTTCCAGTCCAATGCCACGCGTGGCACCAGTGATAAATAATGTTTTTCCCTTTAGGTCGGCCATGGTGTATTCCTCGTTTCTATAATGAATATGGCTTCTGATACAGGGCACCGAGTGTGCCAGTGGTGAGCGCGAATATCCATAAGTGAGAAATCGTCATTACTGTTACTGACCGAGTCTGTACTTGCCGATGTATTTAGTGAAAAATCCAGATTTAACTGAGGTAGTCTTCCCAGGCTTTAAGTAAGCTATTCATTTATTCGGCGCTGAATAAGGAATGTCCATGCAATTGCCCGTTTACCAGGTGGATGCTTTTACAAGTAAGGTTTTTGGCGGCAATCCCGCTGCTATTGTCCCACTGGATGAATGGCTGGATGAAGCAAAGCTGCAATCAATCGCAGCTGAAAATAATCTATCTGAAACAGCTTTCTTTGTGCCCGAGCCTCCGGGCGGCGGAGCAGATTTTGCATTACGCTGGTTTACACCAAAGTTGGAAGTCGACCTCTGCGGACACGCCACATTTGCAACGGCCTGGCTGCTGTTTAATGAAATGGACTATGACAAGAAGTCGGTTAGCTTTATAACACGCAGTGGTGTGCTGATTGCTAACAAGGACGGGATGAAGGTAACTATCGACCTGCCTGTCAGGGCGTCTTCGGAATGTGAATGCCCTACGGAGCTTGCCGCTGGCCTGTATGCTCATCCGGTTGCGGTACGTAGTGGCGCCAACCTGATCGCAGTCTTTGAAACAGAAGCTGAGGTGGCAAGTCTCAATCCAGATTTTCGCAAACTGGCCGAGCTGCATCCTCAGGGTGTGATTGCTACTGCACCGGGCAATAATGTGGATGTGGTCTCCCGCTTTTTCGGGCCATCCTTCGGCATTGATGAAGATCCTGTTACGGGTTCGGCGCATGCCGATCTCGCCCCTTACTGGGTAGGGCGACTTGGGAAAAACAGGTTTTCCGCTCGTCAGATTTCACAACGTGCAGGTGAACTGGATGTATGTCAGGAAAATGACCGTGTGTATCTAACCGGCGAGGGCAGTCTTTATCTTCGAGGGGAAATTATCTTTTAAACCGCCTGGCCGGCAGCATGCCCCGAAGCCCATGCCCACTGGAAGTTGAAGCCGCCGAGATGACCGGTGACATCCACCACCTCACCTATAAAATACAGTCCGGGAGAAGATTTCACTTCCATAGTGCTGGACGACAGCTCATCAGTATCCACCCCTCCAATGGTCACTTCGGCGGTCTTGTAGCCTTCACTGCCTGCCGGGCGAAATGACCAGCCATTCAGCAGTTCGCCTATTCTGAGGAACTCGGATTCGGAATGCTGCTTGAGAGGTTTGTTGCCGAGGTTTAATTCGCACAATCGTACCGCCAGTCTCCTGGGCAGTTTCTCTGCCAACACAGTACGCAGCTCAGCGTCTGGCCTTTCTTCACGTCGTGATTGCAGCCAACTGCAGGCGTCCAGATCAGGGAGCAGGTTTACACGTAGCGCATCTCCCGGCCGCCAATAGGAAGATACCTGCAATATGGCCGGCCCACTGATGCCGCGATGTGTAAACAGCATGCCGACAGTAAAGCTCTGAGCATTGCATTCAGCTGTTACGGGCAAGGCAACACCGCTTAAGCCTTCGTATCTTTTCAAGGTCTTCCCGTCAAAGGTCAGCGGCACGAGTGCCGCGCGGGTATCGAGCACATTCACGCCAAACTGGCGGGCCAGTTCATAACCGAATCCACTGGCGCCCATTTTGGGAATAGACAGGCCGCCGGAGGCAACCACCAATGATGAGCATGCGACGGTGCCGTCAGTCAGCTGTACTACAAATCCATCGGGAGATTGTTCAACTGCAGATATGTGGCAGTCAGTTTGAATGGAGACACCGGCCTGCTGACATTCGTTCACCAGCATATTCACTATGAGCTTGGAGGACTCGTTACAGAATAATTGCCCCAGTTCTTTTTCATGGTAGGCAATGCCATGACGTTCGACCATCGCGATGAAATCCCATTGCGAGTAGCGGGCCAGGGCGGATTTGCAAAAGTGAGGGTTCGCCGAGAGAAATTTTTCAGCGGAGGTATAAAGATTGGTGAAGTTGCAGCGCCCCCCGCCTGACATCAGGATTTTTTTGCCGACCCTGTTACTGCCCTCAAGTATCAGAACACGACGACCGCGCTTGCCGGCTTCAATGGCGCACATCATGCCTGCAGCACCAGCGCCTATTATTATTACGTCATAATTTTTCAAGAAGATTTGTCTTTATTGGGACGTTAAAGGTTTTTCCGGGCCACGCCGAAATGTTTATGGGCCAGGGATGCTGGACCTGCGAATGGTATCGCCAGTAATTCGAAACCGGCCCGACGATAATTGCCGTTCTGACGATGGGCATTCGCCAGTGTGGTATGTGTCCTCATGTGAATCAACGCTTCCGTATGACATTCCACATGTAAGGCATTGAGCTGGTCTATAGCCTGTTGAACCTGACCTGCTGCAAGTGTGTTCTGAGCAGTTTTCAATTTTTTGGATAAGGTTGTATTCATAGTCTGATGTTGAGGATCTGTTACGACAAAAATTCAGTCCACATGATCGAAGAGCAGAGGGTATTTCTTCTTTAGCCGTATCTGGTCAGTCACGATGCGTTGCATGCTGACACCTTTTTCAAACTGCACAGAAAAGCCATGCTTATCGCTACGTTTGATTATGCCGGTGACTTCCACCTCTTCACCATCGATATAACGAATATTGCCCGTAAACGGGACGTACTCGGGTAATGTCCTGTCATCCATAAAGTAGACTTTCATGCCGCCTTCGGAAAGCTCGTCAATGGTGTATATCGCACCTTCGATAGTGATTTGTGGCCGCTCATCAAAAGGGTAATGCAGCCGGTATTCAGATCGACGATCATCGCTCGACATAAACTAACTTAGGTGTAGCAAAGCCAAACCAATGGCGGCTGGCATGGCCTGAATAAACAATATTTTCTTACTGGCAGTGGCGGCGCCAAAAACACCTGCGACTACAACGCAGCCCAGAAAGAATGTCTGGATATGCATGCCAGCTTCTCCAAGATACAGGCCCCAGATCAAGCCCGCGGCAAGGAAGCCGTTATAAAGGCCCTGATTGGCAGCGAGCACTTTGGTTGTGGCGGCATCTTCCTTGCTTTGTCCAAAAGCCCGCATGCCCATGGGCTTGTCCCAAAGAAACATTTCAAGAACCAGAAAATAGAAATGTAGAAATGCGACCAGTGCAATCACAATATTGGCAGCCATGGACATGACGTTTCTCCCGAAAGCGGTAGTTATATATCTATCTGGAAGTACGGGGACAGTGTGCCATAACAGGGGCAGAAACAACCAGAGATTAGAACCGGACGACAGTAGGTTACTGTATCTCGTTATATCAGGGATGCGGATTTAATTGTTACAGGCGCACAGCCGGATTCTCTGTAGTGCTGCAATACAGGGGATTCTAGAGTTGGGTAGATGCCCCGCGAAAAGGCACCTGATTTAAAAGCGATGGCGCCCGGAAGGGCGCCATCGTGTACCAGATTTAGAGAGGCACAACCTTGTTAGCACAAGGGCCTTTCTGGCCTTCGCCGACTTCAAATTCGACTTCCTGACCGTCGTTCAAAGTTGCGTAACCGCCGCCACTCTGAATTTCAGAATGATGTACGAAAAGATCTTTTCCGCCATCTTCAGGAGTAATAAAACCAAAGCCTTTACCGGCGTTGAACCATTTAACTGTACCTTTACTCATAATGCTTACTCTAAATTTTGATGAATATTGTTATTCGTAATTAGCCAATATTGACTTTTTGAAATTACGAACCTGCCAAGGATAACAGTATTTCATGTGGTAAAAGCAATAACTGTATAAATATACGTATTTATCAGTTGCAGCTTAATGGCTGATTTACGCAGTTTCTAAATGCCACAGGCTGAAAAGTCGATTCTTGTCCAGCCAGATTTCATTTTTCTGCCAGCCTGCTTTTTTGCTTAATTCGGAAAAGTCATCAATGGAATACTTGTGTGAGTGTTCCGTGCAAATGGCTTCATTCGCATCGAATGTAACTTCCGCCGAGTCATTTATTTTCACGGTTTGTTTTTCTTCACTGATTAGCCACATGCGGATGGCGCCGGTGTCTTCATCATAGTCTGCATGATGGCGGAAGTTGCTGAGGTTGAAGTCTGCATCAAGTTCACGGTTCAGGCGTTTCAGTAAATTCAGGTTGAAGTCTGCGGTGATACCTTCGGCGTCGTTATAGGCTGACTCCAGTGTTGACCGGTCCTTTTTCAGGTCCACGCCGATAAGTAGCGAGCCGTTGTCGCCCAGTAGTTCACGCCACTGGGTCAGTAGTTCTACGGCCTTATCGGGCGAAAAATTACCAATGGTGGAGCCGGGGAAATAGATCAGTTGGTGTTCGGTAGTCTGATTGGGTTTCGGGAGGGGATGAGACGCGGTGAAGTCAGCACACACCGGTAGTACTTCGAGGTCTGGGTAGTCACTGGATAACGTCTTGGCATAGTCCAGCAGTTGTTCTTTCGCCACATCAATCGGGATGTAGGCACTGGGCATTTCCAGTTGCTCGAGCAGCAGTCGAGTTTTTATGCCGCTGCCGCTACCGGGTTCGATGACGGCACAATTCGATCCTATATGATCTGCGATTTCGGGGAGGTTGTCCTGCAAAATTCTCAGTTCAGTGCGTGTCGGGTAGTACTCTTCGAGGTCGCAAATCATTTCAAACAGCTTTGCACCACGTTCATCGTAGAAGTACTTGCAGGGGAGGGTTTTCTGTTGCTGGCTCAGGCCGTCCAGTACATCCGCGAGCAGCGTATGCGTATCCGGCTCCAGGTCGAGCAGTTCCACATCTTCTGACACAAAGCGGCGGACGGTATTCGGGCGTGTTGGGGCCATGATGATTCCTGATTATTGATTTGTTAGGTTTCTGGCTAACCGTAGGCCGTTAAACTGCCAACGCTGATGGGGATAGAAAAAGTTGCGGTAGCTGGCCCGAATATGACTCCGGGGGGTGACGCATGAGCCGCCCCGTAAAATCAGCTGATTGCACATGAATTTGGCATTGTATTCGCCAAGTGCACCTTCAGGTGGCTGATAACCGGGGTAGGGAGCATAGGCGGTTGATGTCCATTCCCACACGCCTCCAAACAGGAAGGCCGATGACTGTCCATCTGCAGCACTGTTCAATGCCTGTGGGTGGTAATGACTGTTTTCGACAAAGTCACCCTGAACGGGAAACTGGCTGGCAACGGATTCCCACTCGGCTTCAGTAGGGAGGCGGGCATTTGCCCAACGCGCATAGGCATCGGCCTCGTAAAAGCTGATATGCGTGACGGGTTCGTTCGGCTGAATCGGGCGAACACCCTGCAGCGTATAATATTGCCAGTCACCGTCCTGATTTTGCCAGTACAGCGGCGCCTGCCATTTTTCTGCACGTACAGTGTCCCAGGCGTCGGACAACCAATGCGCGGCATTCCGGTAGCCACCGTCTTCGATGAACTCCAGATAATCTGCGTTCGTAACCGGGCGATTGGCGAGGGCAAAAGCATCAAGCCAGACCCTGTGCCTTGGGCCTTCGTTGTCATAGGCGAAGTCGCTTCCGCTGTGGCCTATTTCCCTGATACCCTCGGGTAGTTCCAGCCATTCAATGGTGAGGGATTCTCCTTTGTCAGCTGAATGTGCCTTGAATACGGGTTGCAATGGGTTACCGGCAAATACATGTTTGATGTCGGTCAGCATCAATTCCTGATGCTGTTGCTCGTGATTCAGACCAATTTCTGTCAGGCGTGCTACCTCGCTGCTGGCTTGGCTGAGCAACCTGTCCATATGCTGATCGACATGTTGGCGGTAGGCGTAAATGTCTTCAACTGACGGGCGCGAGAGTATGCCGCGTTGCGGGCGGGCATGACGCTCTCCAAAAGATTCGTAATAGGAGTTAAACAGGAAAGCATAGCGTGGATGGAATTCCCGATAGCCGTTTAAATGCGGTTTTAGCAGAACGGTTTCGAAGAACCAGCTGGTATGGGCGAGGTGCCACTTGGTTGGACTGACGTCATCCATGCTCTGGATGCAATAGTCTTCAATCTGCAGGGGTTGGCACAACACCTCAGTTGCCTGGCGGACTTCCAGATAACGATCGCCAAGCGATGGCTGTTGTTTCTGTATGGCGGTATGGGTCGCTGGGGTCGGGGTCATAGCCCTTCCTTTCAGTATATATTCTGTAACAGACCGTCCAAGACCATATCAGATTGCAGTTAGAGCTGTCTTTATGTCGTGCTGACGTTCAGGCAGTGCTTATTGCGTCGCGTGAACGCATGGCCTTTTCGGTGGCGGACCCGATATCGGTGTCCCGGGCCAGGGCGACACCCATACGCCGGCGGCCTGCGACTTCAGGCTTTCCAAATAATCGCAGCTGCGTGTCTGGCTCGGTAAGCGACTGTTCGACTCGAGTGAATACAGGCCCGACCTCATCGCCCTCGACCAGTATGGCAGCCGAGGCTGAAGGCCCAAGCTGCTGAATCTGCGGGATGGGTAAACCAAGAATGGCTCTGGCATGCAATGCAAACTCGGAAAGGTCCTGTGAGATGAGTGTGACCAGCCCGGTATCATGCGGGCGTGGCGAAACTTCACTAAACCAGACCTGATCGCCATTCACGAATAGCTCAACACCAAACACACCAAGACCTCCAAGGTTATCGGTGACCGCTTTGGCGATGCGTTCGGATTCAGCACGAGCCGTTTCCGACATGGGCTGGGGCTGCCAGCTTTCACGATAATCACCGTCTTCCTGCCGGTGGCCGATCGGAGCACAGAAGGATGTGCCCCCGGCATGCCGCACCGTCAGCAGGGTGATCTCGTATTCAAAATCGATAAAGCCTTCAATTATGACCCTGCCGGCACCGGCGCGACCGCCGCTCTGGGCATAATCCCAGGCGGGCTGAATATCGTCGACAGTTCTGAGCAGGCTTTGACCCTTGCCTGAGGAAGACATGATGGGTTTAACAACACAGGGCAGGCCAATGGCTTCAATGGCGGCGCGGTATTCTTCTTCGCTGCCGGCGAACCTATAGGGTGAGGTCGGTAGCCCGAGCTCTTCGGCGGCCAGTGCACGTATGCCCTCGCGGTTCATCGTGAGTTGGGTGGCACGGGCTGTTGGAATGACGTGATGTCCTTCTTCCTCCAGTGCTTTGAGCGTGTCGGTTGCGATGGCTTCGATTTCCGGCACGATCAGGTCGGGTTGTTCCATCTCGATGACATTACGCAGGGCGGCTGCATCCAGCATGTTCACCACATGGCTGCGGTGGGCCACCTGCATGGCCGGGGCATTCTGATAGCGGTCTACGGCGATGACCTCGACACCGAGCCGCTGTAACTCAATTACAACTTCCTTGCCCAGTTCACCCGAGCCGAGCATTAATACTTTGGTCGCTGATGGTGACAGGGGCGTACCAATGGAGACAGTCATGCAGAGGAATCCTTTTTGATTTTGGCGAGTGCCGAATGTTCAATGATGCGAAAGAATGGCCGTAATATCCACATGCCCAGTATCCAGGCGCAGCAGGCACTGATGGCATCACCGGCCCGATTCGCCAGTAGCGGGAAAACAAATCGATCATAGAAGCGCAGGATCGGCCGACTCTGGAATTTGAATAACATGTCAAAATAGAAAAATGTCTGCCACCAGTGCAGCCGGCTTAGGTGGCCGATGTCCATCAATGCGCCCCATGTGCCGCGCAAGCCGCGTTGTCTGGCGATGGCCGCCAGGCAACGGAAATAGGGCGTCAGCAATAGCCTGCCAGAATTGTCATGGCTTTCGTATACTTTGGGTGCCTGGCGGACAAACTCGGGAATGGATGCGTTTTCGGCGGTTACAATCAGCCCCATAAGCAGGTAGCGCGGCCAAAGGCCTTCGGTTTCAAAGCGACGTGCCGAGGTCAGCAATCTGTCGGGCAGGGTGATCCACTGGCCCTGGTTATGAATCTGGTCAGCAATGCGAAAGTCTTCGAAAAACGGAAGGGACTCATCAAAGCCGCCCAGGTTTTTGAAGAATTCCCGATGTAGCATCAGTCCCTGGTCGCCGTTCTGGCAGTGCCGCCGGTTTAACCTTGATTTGCCTTCCATATAACGAAAGGTCACCTCGTGCGCTTTATCCTGTCGTGCAAAATCGAGTGGGAAGTGCCCCGCAGTCATATGCCGGTCACCGTCTGCAATTTGCAGGTACTTAAGGGCATCACTGAGCATGTGCCCGCTTCGAAGGCGGCTGTCCGCATGCAGAAAAAGCAAGTACTCCCCACCTGCTCGCGCAGCAGCCGTATTCAGTTGCAGGCCGCGACCGGGCGGCGATGTGATGACAGTAATTTCACGGGATTCAGCAATGTCTATCGTGCTGTCCGTTGAACCCCCATCCGCAATAAGAATCTCGAAATCAATTTTTTGCTGAGCCGCCAGATCATTGAGCAGTGCAGGGAGATTTTCTGCTTCATTCAAGGTGGGAATGATTACGCTTAACGCATAACTCACAGGATTCCCTCAACCTCACTCGCCACGACTTTCATCACGGGTTTGGATATCACCATTTCCAGATGGCCAATGCCTGGCAGGAATATATTTTTTGCGTTCGGATAATGGAGATGCGTACTGCTTTGCGGGCCTACGATATTGTCATGCGGCGTAATGATGGCTGTGATGGGTACCGGGCAGTCCTGTGCCTGATTCTGATTAAACGCCTTCGCCCAGTCATTGCCATAACTCATCTGTTCCAGATTGCCGCCAAGCCCGGACAGGGCTTTTGCCAGCACGGTGCCCTCATGTGGCGAGCCGAGAGCAAGTATCTTGGCGACCCTTTTGGCGCCATCCAATTCGTGTACGTACACGCGAGATACCACGCCGCCCATGCTGTGGCCGACAAGAATGACTTTCTCAGCCCCCGTCTGTTCACATACCGCTTCAACGTAACGTGAGAGGTGTTTGGCATTGTCCTGCATGCTGCCGAGCAAGGGCTCAAGGCTTACAGCATAAACAGGTCCGTAGCCTTGACGCCCAAGGTATCGCGCCATGCTGCCCCAATAGCCGCGGTTGCAGCTGAAACCGGGCACCAGAATGATGGGTGTGCCGGCGCCTGGCTGAAGCTGTTTGGGCGCCAGGGCAACCAGCCAGGCTTCAAAGGGAAAGAGAAAGGAATAGGTAATCACCGTGGCGTAATATTCGCCCCACAGAAGCCGAAGCGTGCCGATCACACCCAGTTCGTGTTCGGGTGATTTGGGGCTGCGTGCCCACCAGGTCTGGGCAAAATTGCTTCCAACCGCCACCACGCGAATTATCAGGTAAATGGCAATCATGCAGACGATGGCACCAAAAACGGATGTACCAGCCTGAATCTGACTCCATGCGCCCAGACTGTATCCGATCAACTCTATGCCCAGCAGAATCTGCATGGCCCGTGCCATGCGGCCTGTTGTGGGTTGTATCTGATCAGGCGAATTCATGTTGATGCGGCTCCTGGTTGTCACGCTTTCAGTTCTGAAAGAACGGCTTCAGATACTGGGGAACATAGTGTTCCAGCCAATAAACAGGTCGTGCCATACGGTCCGAGGCAACGAAGCCTACATGTCCCCCATGACGACTGAGCTCAAGTGTAACGGCTTTCGACAGCATACGCGCCGTCGGCACGATGACCGGTGACATGAAAGGGTCATCGAGGGCATGAATGGCCAGCGTCGGGATGCAAATGTCTTTCAGGTATTTGGAGCAGCTGGATTCCTCGTAATAGTGATCCACGTCCCTGAAGCCGTGGAGTGGTGCCGTAATGGCATCGTCATAACTGAAGAAATCGTTTAACTGATTAAAATCCGGTAACTCAATGGGTGGATCCATATTGCCGAATTTTTGTTCCGTCACCAGACGCATTTCCCGTATCAGCTTGTTCTGGTAGCCCCGGGAAAGGCCGCTGTTGATGGATTTGGCACAGATCGCCAGGTCAAAGGGCGGGGATACGGCAATGGCGGTTTCAACCGGGGCATGCTCGCCCTGTTCGCCCATCCATTTCAATGTGACATTGCCGCCCAGTGAATATCCGATCACGGCCAGTTTTGTTTCCGGCTCACGTTCCTTCAGCGTATTCACCAGAAAATTCAGATCGCCGGTTTCGCCTGAGTGATAGCTGCGGGGCAGGCGATTGGGTTCGCCGCTCTGGCCTCGGAAGTTCATGAGTACCGCCCGCCATCCCATATCGTGCACGGCATTCATCATGCCGCGGGCATATTTGGACTCGATGGAGCCGGTAAGGCCATGCAGAATAATGAGGATTGGCCCGCTCTGGCCGAGTGTCCAGTCAATATCGACGAAATCCCCGTCCGGCAGTTCAAGACGTTCACGGCGATATCGCAGCTTTGGCTGTCTGCGAATCATGCCCGCCCACAGCGTTTGCATGTGGGGATTTTTCAGCCAGGGAGCAGCCTTGAAAGAGCAATCAATAATCACTCGGCACCCCCCTCAGTGGTAGCGGGTTCTTCATCATCATTTGCATCAAGAATACTGCATATGACGGACATAAAAAAAGCGGGCTGTAGCCCGCTTCCTGAATCTGTAAATATCAGCGGGCAGGCGAGAACCTGTCCAGCGTCCGGACAAAATCGCGACCGGCACCCGGCATGGCATTCGGATTGCTGGTGTTCAGGATTTCATGTGGGCCGATTTTCTTGTCATTATAGAAATCGGCATTGGCAAGATCGTCGATCTGCACCGAAGCCCCTTCTGCAGAAACACCGGCAAACAGGCCGCGTGAACGGGAGTAGGAATAGGCTTCTGCCTCAAAACGGATGTCGGTACTGGCTTCTGCTGATCGGCCTACCGGTCCGGCAGCGATAGATACATCTGCACCGAGCGTGATTTTTCCGCCGGTGATTCGGTCAATGCTTTCACGGCTCTTGAATACCAGGATCAGGTCGGTGGAGGAAGCGCCAATCTGGAAGCCGATGCTGGCGCCCGTCAGTGTAATAAAGGAGGGGTTGCTCCATTTACCGCTCTTGGTGCGTACGGAGAGCAGGCCTTCACCGCGACGACCACCGAATATAAAGCCGATCTTCAGGACTTCGGGTATAACGGCGATGGCATAGGCCTGTTCCAGAAGTTTAGGTGGAATGCCCTTTTCCGGAATGGTGGCCAATTCACGCAGAACAACAGCTGCATCTTCAGCCTTTCTTTCTTCGCTGATACCCGCCTGAGCAACCAGGGGCAGCAAAAAAGCCAGACCCAAAATGAGTGATTTATTAAGCATATTCATTGCCTGATCCTTGATTCTGGATATCGAAGGCGAGTCTGAAACTCGCGTGGTGATTATAGACACAACCTGATGTCTCTGACAGCGGACACCCTACTTTGTTCATTACTTAATACCGGTTTGGCAGGTACAGGCTCATAGCGGGCCAGTAAGTAATGAGAAGCACAGCTGCAAACAGAATGAAAAAATACGGCATTGTGGCGCGATACAGTTCCAGCACAGGACGATTGAATCGATAGCTGGCAATAAACAGGTTCATGCCGACCGGCGGAGTAAAGTAGCCAATCTGCATATTAGCCAGGAATACGATACCCAGATGCAGGGGGTGAATATTGTACCCAACCGCTATGGGCAGGATGATCGGCACCACGATGACTAGCGCGGCGAAGATGTCCAGCAGCATGCCCAGCGCCAGTAGAAAGAAATTGAGCAACAGGAGGAATGTCCATTTGCTGTCGATCTTGCTGCGAATGATTTCAAAGAGCTGCTGTGGCAACTCGGCGTCGAGCATCAGGTTGGTCGAGGCCAGTGAGGCACCGAGAATCACCAGAATGCCCCCTACCAGCAACATGGATTCGCGCATGACTTCAGGCAGACGACGCCAGGTGATTTCCCGCTTGATGATGACTTCGACAATGAAAACATACATCGCGGTGACAGCGGCTGCCTCGGATATGGCAAATATACCGCCATAGATGCCGCCCAGAATGACAATCGGAAGCGGAATTTCCCAGATGGACTCCCGAATTGCCGCAGAGACCTTGGCCCACTCGAATTCTGAGTGGTTTCGGGGCAGGTTACGGCTTTTGAATGCGGCATAAATCGACAGCAGGAACAGCATGGTCAGTCCGGGAATAACGCCGGCGAGGAAAAGGTCATCAATGCTGATGGATGGGCCGACGTTCAGTTGCTGGGCCACAACGCCGTATAGGATCAGGGGCAACGAAGGGGCAAACAGTAAACCGAGACTGCCCGAAGTGGTTATGAGCCCAAGATTAAAGCGTTCCGGATAGCCCGCTTCTTTCAGTGCCGGATAAATCAGGGCACCCATGGCCACGATTGTGACACCGGAGGCACCGGTTAATGCAGTGAACAGGGCGCAGGCCGTTAACGAAACTATGGCCAGTCCACCGGGCATCCAGCCAAGCAGGGCATTGGTTAAACGCACCAGCCTTTTCGGTGCATCACTTTCCCCCAGCAGGTAGCCGGCAAATGTAAACAGCGGAATGGCGAGCAAAACCGGCATTTCGGCAAGCCGGTAAAGTTCGATGCCAATCACTGAAGGGGAAATTTCAGCACCCTGGTACCCAAAGATGGCACTCGCAGCGATCAGGGCAAAGAGCGGAGCGCCCAGCAGTGCCAGTATCAGCAGAAGAAGGGGGACAGTGAAGCTCATTTGGCTGTGTCCTGGTTTCCGCCGGAACTCAGAAAGGTTTGCAGGGCAAACCGCACCGCCATGAGCCCGAATGCAAAGGGCACAATGCTGGCGAGCACGGCAGTGGGCAATCCCGCGGCACCACGGCCACCGTAATCCCATTCACTGATTACAAACTGCCCGGAATACCAGGCCACTGCCGCACAGACGATGGCGGTAAACAGGCCGGTAATCTTGTTCGTCCATGTTAATACTGATTTGGGCAGGACCGGACTCAGGATGTCGATCACGATATGGCGATTGCCACGAGCTGCCGCCAAAGCGCCGAGCATACCCAGCCAGAGCACCATCACTCTTAATAACGGGTCGGCCCAGGTGAAGCCTCCATCGAAAACATTCCGCAGCAGAATCTGCGTGCAGGCGAGCAGAATCATGCTGCCAAGCAAACTGGCGAGCACAATATCTTCCAGACGGTGCAGTCCTCTTAGTAGCGGATGCTCCAAGGATGTATCGGACATGCGTTTTATTTGTTACGGAAACTTTGAATCAGTTCACGAATACTGCTGAGTACTGCAGGAGAATACATTCTGCCGCCGTTGTGTTCTTCGATTGCCTGACTGGCAATACGGTCCAGATCCTTGAGACCTTCAGCGGGTAACTGGTGAAAGCTCAAGCCCTGTTTCCCCAGCACTTCCATGGCTTGCTTGTTGTCGCTTCGGTTAATTGCATTCAGGCGTTCAAAGGCCTCACCCATGGAAGCCTTCACGATGGCCTGATCTTCCGGGTCAATTTTATTGAAGCTTTTGGCATCGATAATGAGCACGCCCATGATATAGGTCAGGGGCACTTGCAGCAGGCTGTTCAATTTCGTGTGCCATTGAAATGCCAGTGCTGCGGTAGGTACGGTGGCAACCGTATCGATCAGGCCGGTTTGCAGGCCGGTGTAAACATCAGGAAAGGGTAGAGGCACCGGTGTTACCCCGGCTTTCTTGATCATGGTTTCATTAATCGGGTCATTCTCCGGCACCCAAACCTTTTTGCCCTCCAGATCGGCAAAGCTGCTAATCGCGCCCTGGGACATGATGTATGAGAAGCCGCCCTCGGTAAAACCGATGGGAATCAGGCCTGCATCCACCAGACTTTTTGCAAAGTCCTTGTCAAAATGACTACGCACATAATCGACTTCCGCATAGCTGCGAAACAGCATGGGCAGGCTCAGAATGCCGGCGTCAGGATAAATTTCTGCGAGGCTGGTTGTGGTTACTGCGCCACCCTGAAGCTGGCCCGCCCGCATCTTGCGGTACACAGCCTGATCATTGCCCATCACGCCGCCAGGGTAGAACTTCAGTTTGACCCGCCCCTCGGTTTTGGCTTCGATGACTTCGGCGCCAGCCCGCATTTCCTTCATCCAGCTTGTGCCATCCGGGGCGATGGTGGCAATTTTCAGCGTGGCGGCATTTACATTAAAAGTTGACGTAAATAGAAGAGTGGCGATGAAGCCGTAGATAAGGGGTCGAAACATTGGGTGACCTATTGGAATCAGTGTAATGAGGGGCATTTTAACCATCATGTCTCGTGATGTCTTATGGCGATGATTTATTGTTATGTCTGGCGCAGATGCCTGACGGAGTCAGTGACTAGAAAAAGTCGTCACTCCCGGCTAACAGCACAACGGCTTCCTGCTTGGCGAGCACATTGCTTAGCGTGAGGTCGCCGTAATGCGGATCTGCCTCTATAACTTCATTGAGTAGCTTGTCATGCAGTGTTTTATCAAAAATCAGGCGGGCATACTGGCTGGCAAACAAGACTTTTGCCATCAGGTTTTTGCCGTTGGAAAGATCTATGGCCCGTTCAAAATGGGCGCGTGCTTTTTCAGGTTTTCCCCCCATGGCTGGAGGAATCTGGGATGACAGAACGCCGAGATAGATAAATACATTGCCCTGATCGTAGAGTGGGTCCAGATTGGAAATGTGCTCCATGATGGCCTCGAGCTTGGGCACATCCGCGATCGCATTCCAGTCATCACTGTTCAGTTGCAGCCAGCTTGCCCAGGTCGTGGCAAATGGATAGAGCAGGGCAATATCGTCTTCGTCCAGGTCAATCAGCTCTTCGTTAAAGACCGGCAGCGGGTCATCGTAAACTTCACATAAATCATCAAACTCAAGGCAAAGACCGCGTCTTGCATAGTCATAGGCCCGATTCATCAGCCGGCTTTTGCGTTGCTCGTCTTCAACAAAATAACTGGCATAAAAGCTGTAAAGACGACCACCCCCCACCGCGAGCTCGGGTACGGTTGGGCTGCTTTCAATAAGACCATCAATGGTAATGAGATAAGACGGGAGTGCTTTACTGACAATTTCGAGATCATCATGACTCAACAGACCGGTGCTTAAGCCTTCGGCAAGACGGGTCGTCGCGGCATTCATCGCGCTACCGGGACAGGCAGAAAGGCTCAGACATAGCGTCAGAACAGTTAAAAGACGAAGCATGAACAACCTCTATCGGGATTTTATAGTGTGATCTTGATGGGTAGCGTGGCAGATCACTTAAAGCGCGTCTACCTGAGAAGTGTCATTAGCCGAGTCACTATCGAGGCCCGATCTTTGTATTAACAGCGCCTTCAGCCAGTTTTTCGGGGACAAACTCGTCATCACCAAGGCTGTTGTTGAATTTCACGTCCTGCCACAGCAAAACTGTATGCCTTTCGGTTTTGCTGTTCTTCATGGTCAGGCTTTGTGGAATCCAGTGTTTGCCGTCGAACTGGCCGTATTTTTCAAGGCTAAGGGTTTTGACCATTTTGTCTTTTTTGTAAAAATCGACTTTTCTCAGGCGGTTTTCCTTTTCGTCAACCCAGGCGTCCAGTCGGGTATAACTGGACGTGCCCGGCGCCGGGTTCAGCGTAATAACCTGACAATCAAGTTCTTTTCCATCCACCATGCAGTCTTCTTCTTCGGCATCAGCCACTGCGTAACGGCTGGGATGAACTGCAAGATCCTCAAAGGTAAATTCAGTGCCCAGAAACGCACCGCTCCTGCCAGAATTTTGCACTTCCATGACACGGCCGGTTGTGGGGATAAACAACCACTGTTTCATATTTCCGGTGCTATCGATGTGGCTCAGGAAGCCGGTGCCTTTGGCACCTGGAGGACTCTCTACACGGATAACGATTTTCTGACTGTTATCTGCCTTGGCGGTTGTTTTCATCCGGGCAACGCCATGTTGCTTGATATTGCCCTTGCCGTCGGAAGTGACATCCAGCGTGGCGGTTACATCATTCCAGCCACTGTTGAATGCCTTTAACCCTGCTATTGCACGCTCGGCATCCGCTGACAGTCCGCCTGCAAATGCAAATGGGGCGAGAGCTATGAGTAGTAAAAATATAAGACGGGAAATTCGTTTCATGGCATTCACTATTTCCGTGTTCTGTAAGAGTGACCACATTACGCTATTTTTATTGTCAGTTGCCAGATACCGTGGAAGTTTTACTTTTTCGTGCATTGCCCAGGAAAGGCCAGTTCTCTTCAATCCAGAGCAGTAACGCGGGCACAAAAACCAGATCTGTGACGAGCGCGATGCCGATTATCACTCCCAACATCGTGCCCAATTCGGCATTGGGTTGCAGGGAGGAAAAACCCAGGCTGAAAAAGCCAGCGATCAGGGTGAGGGTCGTAATGGTAAGCGCATCACCTACCCTAGTTATGGCATACACGATAGCCTCTTTTGGCGACTTTTGCAGATCATTTCGGGCGCGCTGGTATTTAAGCAACAAGTGAATGGTGTCATCCACTACGATGCCGAGCGCGGCGCCGCTCACAATCGAAAGTGCAATGCCCAGATGGCCATTGAATAGTCCCCAGAATCCAAAGGCCATGCCGATAGGTAACAGGTTGGGTGCGAGGCTTAATAGCCCAAGCCTGAAAGACCGGAAAATGAATATCAGCAGCACCGAGATCATCACAATCATGGCAGCCGTTGTGATCAGCATGGTGGGTACAATTTGCTGAGAAAGTTTGGCAAACATCATGCTCGGGCTGATGCCTGTAGTTTCGGCACCGATATGTTCACGGTGCTGACTCAACCAGTCTTGCACGCGTTGTTCAAATGCGATGAATTCACTGGCGCGCATCGTGTGTACACTGGCATGAAGGCGTAAAGCTGAGCGATCCTGATTGATTAATGGTTTCAGCTGTTCGACATCGTCGGTGACCAGGTCGATGTTTGAAATAATCTGTTTAGTCATACCCGGGCTTCTGGGCAGGCTGTCCGGTCGACCACTCATCGCACCATAGGTGTTGCTAATGACGTCCACAATACTGCGGGCTTGCACGACTTCGGGTTGCGCTCGCAGCCATTCTGCAAAAAGTTTAACCTCGCCAAGTAATTCCGGACGCAACACGCCATCAGATTTGTTTGTATCAACAACGTAATACAACTGATACATGCCTGTGTGTGTGGCATCTATGAACTCGGCGTCGATACGGACTTCGACATCATCGTCAAACCATTCAACAACATTATCGTCGAGTTCATTCAGGGTGATGCATGCAAGGCTGACAATGATGACCGAGCCATAGATCAACAGGATTTTTCGGTAATGCTGACAAATGAATTCGGCGAGACGATGCAGGGCCTGATTGAGATTCAACTGTGCCTTGGACTCCCTTAATCCGAACTGTCCGACCAGGATCGGGAAGAGCGTCATGCTGTAAATCCAGGCAAACACGATTCCGATAGCGACGAGGTTGCCAATATCGCGATAAGGCGGTGACTCACAGAAATTCATGGTCAGAAAGCCCAGAACACTGGTGAGGCTGGTAAGGAAAATGGGTTTGCTATTCAGTATCAGACTCTGGTTCATACAGGCCACAGGGTCCGCGCCGGGTTCATCACGGGCACTTAATAAATAGCTGTCGCTCAGGTGAACACAGTCAGCCACAGCCAGAGCAAGTATTGCGATAGCGCCAGAAATGGTCGCTGAAGTTAAAGGCATGCCTGTCCAGCACCAGGTGCCCAGTGCAGAAAGGACAGACGCGCCTATGATCAGCATGGTAAAGAACGCGCCACGTCCACTGCGTAAAAAGAAATACAGAATAAAGTAGATCACGACACTGCTGACCGGGATCAGCAGGAGCACATCGTTCAGTGAGGCATCGATGATTCCATGGTTATAGGTAAGTACGCCGGCCACCGGTAAACGGTAGTCCGGATAGCGTGATTTGAACTCCTCTTTAACCTTTTCCACTTCCGCCATGGCAGCGGGAAATTCAATCAGGTCATTATCGCCGTGAAGTTTGTACTGGATGATGACGGCGACGCTATCGCCGGTTTTGCTGATCAGTGTGCCGGCGACCATCGGGTCTTTGAGTGCAAGGTCCCGATAAAACTCAAGCGTAAATGGCTCGACAACATCATCAGTCACATAGCCAATATGTAGCGCTCCATCCACATGCGCCTGAAATGGATAATCGGTGAGCGTATCAACGTTTAAAACGAAGGGGATTTTAAGCAGGCGGGCTTCCAGCCATAGCAGGCTCTCGATCACCGCCGGTGTGAAAACATTGCCATCCTCGGGGACCACCACAAAGGCCAGGTCATCGCTGAGGGGAAAGTTTTCCTCCATATGCAGCATCTGCGCATATCCGAGACCATCGGAGGCAAAAAATGCCCTGTAGTCGACCTTGAAAGTGAAATGAATCAGGCCGATGGTGGTAATTAAAGTAAGGGCAGCACACAGGGCATAAACCTTTATCCGGTTATTTTGTAACCAATGTGCGTATTTAAGGACCACCTGCCAGCGCTCTTTTTTGACACCAATGGCTAACTATAGCGATTACCGATAATTTTGGTTGAGGAATTTTAATTTGCTGGAGCACTGCATGGGCGTCTGCTGTTGCTATCATGACAACCACGCAGTCCTGTGAAGAGATTGACAGTGCCGAATGGCGGAGTATCCTGCCCACAACATTAAATACGCCGCCGTATGGCAGGCCAAAAGATTTCGGAGTCATCATGAGTAACCCCTATCCTCATTTGTTAGAGCCACTTGATCTTGGCTTTACCACCTTGCGTAATCGCACCCTTATGGGCTCGATGCATACCGGTCTGGAAGATCGCAAGAAGAATTTTCCGCGACTGGCGCGTTATTTTGCCGAACGTGCTGCCGGTGGTGCAGGCCTGATGGTGACGGGTGGTTTTGCGCCCAATATCGAGGGCTGGCTGGCACCGTTCGCATCGACCCTGAACAAGAAATCCCAGGCCAAGGCGCATCGCCAGATCACCAGTGCCGTACATGAAAACGATGGCAAGATTGCCCTGCAGATTTTGCATGCCGGTCGCTACGGCTATCACCCGCTGAATGTGTCGGCGTCGAAGATTCGCTCACCTATCACACCATTCACTCCGCGCGAGCTTTCAACCAAAGGCGTAGATCGCCAGATCAAGGCCTATGCCCGTTGTGCAGCACTGGCCCGTGAGGCCGGTTACGACGGCGTGGAAGTGATGGGGTCGGAAGGTTATTTCATCAACCAGTTCCTGGTGACCCATGTAAACAAGCGCACTGATAAATGGGGTGGCTCCTACGAAAACCGTATGCAACTGCCGATTGAAATCGTGCAGCGTGTCCGTGAAGCCGTTGGCCCCGATTTCATTATTGTTTATCGCCTGTCCATGCTCGATCTCATTGAAGACGGTCAGACCTGGGAAGAGGTCGTGATGCTGGCCAAGGCGATTGAGGCGGCAGGCGCGACCATTATTAATACCGGTGTGGGTTGGCACGAGGCTCGTGTGCCTACAATTGCGACATCTGTTCCCCGTGGTGCCTTCGCCTGGGTAACGAAGAAAATGATGTCTGAGATCAACATCCCGCTATGCACCACCAATCGCATTAATGATCCGCAAGTGGCAGAAGACATCATTGCCGGTGGCTCAGCCGATATGGTCTCCATGGCGCGACCATTCCTGGCCGACGAGGAATTTGTAAACAAGGCCGCTCAGGGTCGGGCCGATGAAATCAACACCTGTATAGGCTGTAATCAGGCTTGCCTGGATCACACCTTCAAACTCAAGACTGCCAGCTGTTTGGTGAATCCTCGCGCCTGTCATGAAACCGAGCTGAACTACGAACCTACAACCATCAAAAAACGCTTTGCCGTCGTTGGAGCAGGCCCCGCCGGTCTGGCCGCTTCAACCGTGCTCGCTGAACGTGGTCATGACGTCGACCTGTTTGATGCCGCGGATGAAATCGGTGGCCAGTTCAACATGGCCAAGAAGATCCCCGGCAAGGAAGAGTTTTACGAGACCCTGCGTTACTTCAACCGCAAGATCGAGACCACCGGGGTGAATCTGAAACTGGGCAAGAAAGTCACGGCAGAAGAGTTGGCCGCAGAAGGTTATGACGAAGTGATTCTTGCCACGGGTGTCTCACCACGCACGCCTGCAATTCCCGGGGTCAAAGAAGGCCTGGCATCCGGCAAGGTGCTGTCCTACATCGACGTGCTGCGTAATGAAAAGCCTGTCGGCAAACGTGTCGCCCTGATTGGTGCTGGCGGTATTGGCTTCGACGTTGCCGAATATCTGAGCCATGAAGGCACTTCACCAAGTGTGGATATCGAGCTGTTCAACAAGGAATGGGGCGTGGCCGATCCCGATGAAGTACGT
>JBFJXR010000032.1:0-31642 GCA_041622995.1 Nevskiales bacterium | reverse complement strand
GTTGGCCGTATGGACGCGGCCATCGAGCCTCCAGGGATGGGTTAACGGCGTGTCAATTTGAGTAAATACGGAGCCAGTGACTATGTCAAAAGTAGATAACAAAGGTTTATTTAAGTGACTAAGAAAATTTTAATACTTCCAGGCGACGGTATCGGCCCCGAAATCATGCAGGAAGCCATCAAGGTGATTGATGCACTGAGAGATCAGCATGGATTGGATGTTGTGCTGGATCATGGCCTGCTGGGTGGCGCAGCCTTTGATGCCGAGGGCGACCCCTATCCGGCAAGTACTCAAGCGAAAGCACGCGGCGCTGATGCTATCCTGCTGGGGGCTGTCGGCGGCCCGAAATGGGAAGCGATCGAACGTGAGATGCGGCCTGAAAAGGGGCTTTTGAGAATCCGTTCGGATCTGAACCTCTTTGCCAACCTGCGACCTGCCATCCTGAATGCTGAGCTGGCATCAGCGTCTAGTCTGAAGTCTGAGCTAGTGGCTGATCTGGATATTCTTATCGTGCGGGAATTAACCGGCGGCATTTATTTTGGTCAGCCCCGCGCAATTGAGGGCGAAGGTGATGAGCGGGTTGGTTACAACACCATGCGTTATTCAGTATCCGAGATAGAACGAATTGCACGAGCCGGTTTCGATGCGGCGATGAAACGTGGCAAGCGCCTATGCTCGGTGGATAAGGCTAATGTGCTTGAAGTTTCCGAGTTATGGCGTGAAACAGTTGAGCGTGTAGCTCTGGATTATCCGGAAGTTGAACTGTCGCATATGTATGTGGATAACGCAGCGATGCAACTGGTGCGCGCACCAAAGCAGTTTGACGTAATTGTTACGGGGAATTTATTTGGCGACATACTCTCAGATATTGCTGCGATGCTGACTGGTTCCATCGGCATGCTTCCATCTGCATCCCTGAATGAGCAGGGTAAGGGCATGTATGAGCCTGTGCATGGTTCGGCTCCCGATATTGCGGGAACCAATAAAGCTAACCCGCTGGCAACAATGTTGTCTTTAGCTATGCTACTTCGTCATAGCCTGGAACAACCGAAATTAGCAGATAAGGTAGAAGCCGCAGTTGCCAAGGTATTAAAGGATGGTTTGCGCACTGGCGATATTGCTACGGCTGGCGAAACGATTATTGGCACGGTAGAGATGGGTGATGCGGTTGTCGCCGCAATAAAGGGCTAGTGAGCTATCAACTTATTCCGGTGACTGCTGCTGACGGTAGTGTGGTGCAACAGGAATGGCTGCAAAAAGCAGAATCTGTGCATCGCCAGCTTCGTCCACATCTTGCTGACAATTACTCAGCGCAGATGAGACGTGTATTCGAGGGTGGTGGACGTATGCTGCTCGCAACTGAAAGTGAAGATGTAGTCGGCGTGGCGGTTTATCGGTTGCATGAAAACACTTTTGATGGACTGCATTGTTATATCGATGATTTGGTGACCGATGAGAAGAAACGTTCGTATGGCACAGGAAAAGCGTTACTGGATTCAGTTGAATTGATTGCCCGGAATGCGGGTTGTCAGCGCATTAAGCTGGACTCTGGCACCCAGCGTGGACGCGCCCACAAATTTTATTTTCGTGAAGGAATGCAGATTGCCTCCTTTCATTTTTTTAAAGATCTGGATTAAAACATGAGTGACAAGAAGTTTGATGTAGCTGTTGTAGGCGCCACCGGCGCAGTAGGCGAGGTCATGCTTGAGATTTTGGCCGAGCATGCTGCTGATGGCCGTTTCCCGGTGGGCAAGGTGTATGCACTGGCAAGCGAGCGCTCAGCAGGTAAGCGAGTGCAATATGGTGACAGCATGCTGGTGGTAGAAAATCTTGATGAATTCGATTTCTCCAAGGTTCAGATTGGTTTGTTTTCACCTGGCGCCTCTGTGAGCGCAGTGTTTGCACCCAAGGCCGCAGCAGCGGGTTGTGTGGTGGTCGATAATACTTCCCAGTTTCGTTACGACGAGGACATTCCACTCGTCGTACCAGAAGTTAACGCACATGCCATTGCGGGTTATAAAAATCGCGGCATTATTGCGAATCCGAACTGCTCGACAATTCAGATGCTTGTCGCACTGAAGCCTATACATGATGCAGTTGGTATTGAGCGCATTAATGTCTGCACTTACCAGGCTGTTTCTGGCACTGGTAAGGATGCAATCGAAGAATTGGCAGGTCAGACTGCAGCGCTATTGAATGGCCGTGAGGTCAAAACAGAGGTGTATCCCAAGCAGATCGCATTCAATGTGCTACCTCATATCGATGCCTTCCAGGAGAATGGATATACCAAGGAAGAAATGAAAATGGTTTGGGAAACCAACAAGATAATGGAAGACGACAGTATCCGCGTAAACCCGACAGCTGTGCGCGTTCCAGTGTTCTTTGGACACTCTGAAGCATTACATATAGAAACGCGCGAAAAGCTGTCAGCACAGGCTGCACGTGAGCTATTGGCGAAATCCCCGGGTATCGTGATTGTTGATCACCATGTGGATGGGGGTTATCCGACTGCAGTGACAGAAGGGGCTAATAATGACCCGGTTTATGTAGGGCGCATACGCGAAGATATTTCCCATGAGCGTGGTTTAAATCTCTGGGTTGTGGCCGATAATGTGCGAAAAGGGGCTGCCCTGAACAGTATTCAGATTGCAGAGTGCTTGGTAAACGAATATCTCTAGTGGTATAAAGACCTTACATGCATTTGTTGTTGCCGTTTCCACGGCCAATAAAGGGGAAGACATGCGTTTGAACGCCTTCGTCGCCGCGTTGACGATTTTATTATTCAGTCCAGCGGTTCTGGCGTTGAGCCTGGGGAATGCTACTCCTCAGTCTCATCTGAATCAGCCACTCAGGGCGACTATAGTCGTGCGTGCCGTCAAATATGACGAGCGAGACACTATTCGCGCAATCATTCCCGATGCCGCCAAATTCAAACGCGCAGGCGTGAGACGGGACGCAATCGTCGAAAACATGAGTGTCGAAGTTATTGACGGCACTGCTGAAGATGAATTGCTCATTACGATTTCGACAGAAAAACGAATTAAGGAACCATTTGTAAATTTCCTTGTAGAAGTTCGTTGGCTCGGTGGAAGTGTCATGCGGGAGTACACTCTCCTGCTAGATCCTTCGCCAGTTGCCGCGGCGCGAAGCGGGCAGGCCGAAGAAGGGAGTGCTGATGTAGCAACACAGCCCCTGGGTGAGAATAACGTTAACAAAGTCGGTGATCAGCCGGCATTTGATCCTGCCCCTGTCAAGAAATCTGATTCCAGAACGTATGGGCCAGTTAAAAGGCAAGAAACGCTATGGAGTGTGGCATTCAGTCAAAGAACTGACCGAAGCATCACTATGGATCAGATGCAGTTGGCCATATATCAGGCTAACCCTCAGGCTTTCGACGGAAATATCAACCAGCTGAAGTCAGGCTCAATCCTTACGATTCCATCAAACGACGTAATACGGGCAATTGATCCTTCGCAGGCGAAAAGTGAGGTTACTCAGCAAAAGCGCAGATATAACCCACCTGCACCTGCCCCTGCACCAGTAGTGGCACCGGCACCTGCGAAGCCAGTACCCGTAATTTCTGAGGCAACTGAAGAAGTTGAAGCAGAAGCTATTGAAATCGCGCCAGCTCCGGAGATAGAAGAACCCGAGCTATCGGCCGGGGGCAGTTCATCTGATGATACGGCAAAGTCGTCTACTCCTGAATCTGTGCCGGGTATGGCGGCAGCATCAGCTACCGCAGAAGGAGATGCATTAACAGAAGATGAGATAGTTGCTGAAGCTGATCAGGCATTGGAATCAGGAGAAGATCTTGAAATGCCAAGTGTTTGGGAAGAAGGTGAGTCTGCAGAGGAAGTAGCCGTTGATTCCTCAGTCAGTGCCGAGCCCACGATCGATCCAGCCGAACAGGAAACTGTTGTAGATGAAGCCCCGCCAGAGTCAGGTGATTTTTTAAGTCAGATCACTGAAGTAGTCAGTCCAGTCACATTGCTTCTGGGAATCCTGCTTATTGTAGTTATTCCATTGACGTACTGGTGGTATCGCAAAAGAAGCGTAAAAAACGTCGGTTCCCAGTTTGCCTACGTCTCAGCTGAGGATGTAGAGGGTGAGTCGGAAGGAAATTCCGAGGAAAAAAAAAGCGAACCTCTGACGGATAGTAATTCTCCAGATAGTGTCTGGAGCGACGAAGGCGGTGTGCCAGACTCTATAGATGAATACACAGCGAGTACTGCGGGTGCAGATGAACTGGATCTGGGAGAAGTAAACCCACAGGTTGATGAACCAATAGAAAGTTCGGGCTCCGAGCGGCAAGATGAATTTTCAGAATTTGATGACGCCACTACAGTAGAGTTGGAGGCAGGCGACGAGTCCCCCATCCGTGAGATGAGCAGTGAGGAAATTGACTATCTGGGAGAAGCGGATGTTCATCTCGCATACGGTTTGTATGATGAAGCTGCATCAGTGCTTCAAAGAGGAATTGATGATAATCCATCACGTGTAGATCTTAGACTCAAACTTCTGGAAGTTTTCCATTCGGGCAGCATGGCAGATGAATTTGTGAATGCTGCACAGGACTGGAAGTCAGCCGGGGTTGAAGATGATGACTGGAAACAGGTTGTTGCCATGGGGCAGGAGATAGCGCCTCGTTCCGAGTTATTCGGTACCGGTAAATCATCCTCTGCAGTCACAGTTGCAAAAGCATCTGTGAGTGATGACTTGTCAGATAGTGAATCCCCGATCGAAGTTGCCGAGGCGGATGTTGAGATAGATGTTCAGCCTGAGGCGGAAGAGGAGTCATCATCTGATAGTAACGACGATGCACTGGATTTCGATCTAAGTGGATTTGATCTGGGTGATCAGAGTCAATCTGAGAAGAAAGCCGACACAGCGACTGAGGAAGAATTATCAAATCTGGATGAAGGTTTAACCCTGTCAGACACAGGCGAAACAGAAAGCGATTCTGACACGGATGATCTGGATTTCTCCACTATGGATTTAACTGAACCTTCAGATGCTTCATCAGAAGAATCCACAACAGAGTCCTTAGAAGAATCATTGGACGATGATACTGGTGAATCTGATTCGGATTTTCCACTGGAACTTGATATCGACACCTTGTCTGTAACTGATTCAGAGGAAGATGTTGAGGAGAATGCAGAAGGTGCATTTGAGTCCATTACACCTACAGATTCACTGGAAGATTCTTCGTCGGATGCATATTCAGGACGTGTGGACCCGGTCGATGACGGTGATGCAGGTGAGCTCTCGCTCGATAGTAACGAACCTGAACTTGATGATCTGGAAGACACTCCTATTGCTGATGACCCGGCACTTGATGGGCCTTCCGGTAATACTGGTGATGAAGAAGAAGTTTCTGTGAAGTTGGATTTGGCGCGTGCATATATGGATATGGGCGAACCTGAAATGGCCAGAGCATTGCTGGATGAAGTCACTGAAATGGGCAATGAGCAACAGCGTCAGGAAGCTCAAGACCTGTTGTCTCGTGCCTGATTTACCCACTTATTGCGATCAACTGGTTAAATTAATTGCACGGAAATGAGGCTTGCTGCACTCGTTGAATATGTCGGTAGTAAATATTCTGGTTGGCAAAGACAGCATCATGCAGTCACGGTTCAGGGTGAAATTGAAAGAGCGTTAAGCCAAATAGCGAATGCTACTGTTACGATATCCTGCGCAGGTCGAACAGATGCCGGTGTCCATGCCCTTGGTCAGGTTATTCACTTTGATACGGATGCTGTTCGAGAGCCAGTGTCATGGCTTTTTGGAGCTAATGCGCTATTACCACCTGATATTAGTTTACGCTGGATTCAAAATGTAGACAGCGAGTTTCATGCGCGATACAGCGCTTTGGGACGTCAATACCGATACGTGATACATGATCAACAAGCGCGCAGTGCGTTACTGAATGGCCGCGTAACCTGGAGTCGACAGTCGCTTGATTCAGAGCTGATGCATCATGCAGGGCAGTGCTTGCTTGGGGAAAATGATTTCTCTGCTTTCCGCGCAGCCGAGTGCCAATCAAAATCCTCGATGCGGAACTTAAAGAAATTATCAGTTAGCAGAGACAATTCCCTGATATTAATTGATGTCGAGGCGAATGCATTTCTACATCATATGGTTAGAAATATCGCTGGTGTGCTGATAGCGGTAGGCAGTGGGAAACAACCTGTTGAATGGGTATCTGAGGTTCTAGAAAGTAAA
Source organism: Nevskiales bacterium (assembly GCA_041622995.1). Classification (GTDB taxonomy): domain Bacteria; phylum Pseudomonadota; class Gammaproteobacteria; order Nevskiales; family CAJXLF01; genus CAJXLF01. Next base: position 25,420 of record JBFJXR010000032.1, on the reverse strand, counting down.
ATGCGCTCAAAGGCAGGCGTCACAGCAGACGCAGCAGGCCTTTATTTTATGTCAGTTGAGTATCCGGAAACCTTCGGGTTGCCAAAAATTAATTCATCTCAGTTTCTAATGAATTTTCATTAAATATGTTAAGCCCGTCAGTGCTTGATAAACTACGCCGCCTTATTTCTGGAAATTAGTTTTCATGCTCGAATCACAGATTCGTACAAATACCCGTACCCGCATCAAGATTTGCGGGATTACCTGTATTGATGATGCGATGATTTCGATCAGGGCCGGAGCAGATGCATTGGGATTTGTCTTTTATCCTCCAAGTTCAAGGGCAGTAGAAGCTGGGCAGGTTCAGACGGTCATCGATCAATTGCCACCGTTTATAGCGAAAGTTGGTTTGTTCCTGAATCCACATGAGACAGAAGTTGCACATGTACTTAAAACGGTAAAACTGGATTTATTGCAATTTCATGGCACTGAAAGCCCTGAATTTTGCGATTCGTTTTCAATGCCATATTTAAAAACTATAGGTTTGGATGAAGCACGCAGGCAACTTGAGATGGCTCAAAAATACCAAGATGCAAGTGGGTTTCTATTTGATAGCAATATTGCGGGTCAGCCCGGCGGCACCGGTAAAACATTTGACTGGGCGCAACTGCCAAGGAATATGAGTAAGCCAGTTATATTGGCGGGTGGTTTGAATACTAGTAATGTGGCTGAAGCAATCCGTCTGACCCGTCCTTATGCTGTTGATGTCAGCAGTGGCGTTGAAGCCTCCCCGGGTCGAAAAGATCCTGAATTAGTTAAACAGTTTGTGGCACAGGTTATTTGTGCAGACAGTGAGTGAAATGACAACGGAATTGATTGGAAAACAACCTGACGCACGCGGGCATTTTGGCCCTTATGGTGGCAGGTTCGTAGCTGAAACATTAATGCAGCCCCTTGAGGAGTTACGACAGGCTTATGACAAGTATCGTCAGGATCCTGTTTTTCTCGCTGAGTTCGAAAAGGAACTTAAACACTACGTAGGGCGGCCCACGCCCATATATCACGCGGAACGTCTTAGTAAGGAAACCGGTGGGGCACAGATATACCTTAAGCGTGAAGACCTGAATCACACGGGTGCCCATAAAATAAACAATACGGTCGGGCAGGCACTATTGGCGAGTCGCATGGGCAAGACACGCATCATTGCAGAGACTGGCGCCGGACAACATGGCGTTGCCAGCGCGACAGTGGCTGCGAGGTTAGGTCTTGAATGTGTCGTGTACATGGGCGCTGAAGATATTAAACGACAATCTCCCAACGTTTACCGCATGCGTTTATTGGGCGCGAAAGTAGTGCCCGTAGAATCCGGCTCGAAAACACTTAAAGATGCCCTGAATGAAGCATTGAGAGATTGGGTCTCAAACGTTGATAACACCTTTTACATTATTGGTACCGTAGCGGGTCCCCATCCGTATCCGGAAATGGTACGTGACTTTCAGTCTGTAATTGGTCAGGAAGCAAGGGAGCAAATACAGATTCAGGCCGGTAAGTTACCCGATGCTTTGGTTGCCTGTGTAGGCGGTGGTTCCAATGCCATGGGCCTGTTTTATCCTTTTCTGGATGACGATGTCTCCATGTATGGCGTTGAGGCTGGCGGAGAAGGGGTGGGGACAGGGAAACATGCAACCAGACTGTCAGAGAATGCTGCTCGCCCTGGAGTACTCCATGGCAATCGTACCTACGTGATTCAGGACGAGAATGGCCAGATTAGTGAAACTCACTCTATTTCGGCTGGACTCGATTATCCTGCAGTGGGCCCCGAGCATGCGTGGTTAAAAGACATTAAGCGTGCTAATTACGTAAGTATTCATGACGACGAAGCTTTAGCTGCTTTTCATAAACTAACGAGGGTAGAAGGAATAATCCCAGCTCTGGAGTCTTCTCATGCGATTGCATACGCTCTGAAACTGGCGGCAACTATGACGCCTGATCAGATTCTGCTGGTAAATCTTTCGGGTCGCGGCGACAAGGACATTAATACCGTTGCGGATATGGAAGGGGTGACTCTGTGAGTAGAATCACGCAATGCCTAAAAGGGCTGAATAAACAGGGAAAGGCAGCATTAATCCCTTACATTACAGCGGGTGACCCAGGGCTGGAGACAACTGTAAAACTCATGCACGCAATGGCAGTCGCAGGTGCAGATATTATTGAATTGGGAGTGCCATTCTCTGATCCGATGGCTGATGGACCAGTGATCCAGGCTGCCTGTGAACGAGCCCTTGCAAAATCTGTTTCACTGACTGATGTTATAGCCTGTGTTGCTGAATTCAGAAAAGTTGATGATTCAACACCTGTAGTCATTATGGGATACCTTAATCCAGTTGAATCCATGGGCTACGAAACATTCGCTGCCTCTTGTTCGTCAGCCGGAGTGGATGGAGTGCTGCTGGTTGACCTTACTGTTGAAGAATCAGAAATTGCAGTGCCTATCCTCAAGCAGCATTCAATTGATCCTGTTTTTTTGATTGCCCCAACGAGTCCAGTGGAACGTATCGCCAATATTGCAGAGGTAGGGTCAGGTTATCTCTATTACGTATCCTTAAAGGGCGTTACTGGTTCAGCCAGCCTGGATGTAGAACAGGTTGCAGCGAAATTGACAGAGATAAGGAAGCATACAGAAATACCAGTTGCTGTTGGCTTTGGAATACGTGATGCAGAGTCGGCAGCCAAAGTGGCTAAAGTGGCGGATGCAGTTGTAGTGGGGAGTACGTTGGTATCAAGAATTGAGGCTCTGGGTAATGATGAAAAGGCTATTCTTGAACAGGTACCCGCAATTCTGAAAGGAATGCGAACTGCGATGGATCGTTGAATCGAAGCAAAATTGACATTGAAGTATTACACTTAAAAATACCTGCGTAATCAGTAGGAACCGGGGATAGAAAATGAGTTGGATCAGCCAGATTATTCCTTCAAAAATCCGTACTGAAGGTACAGATCGCCGTTCAGTACCTGAAGGTGTATGGAGTAAATGCGATAACTGTAGTTCTGTGCTTTATAAAGCTGAACTCGACAGAAACCTGCATGTGTGTCCAAAGTGTGGCGATCACCGTCGCATGAATGCCCGTGAACGAATAGACAGTTTTCTGGACCCCCAGCAGCGCGTTGAAATTGCGCAGTCGGTCAGCCCTTTGGATCCACTTAAATTCAAAGATACCAAGCGTTACAAGGATAGATTGGTACAGGCGCAGAAAGATAGTGGTGAAAATGATGCCATGGTAGTGATGCAGGGCCAACTACTTGAACTGCCAGTAGTTGTATGTGCTTTTAACTTCAATTTCATGGGTGGTTCCATGGGCAGTGTAGTGGGTGAGAAATTCATTCGAGGTGTAAATGCTGCGCTGAGTAATTCCAGCCCTCTGATTTGTTTCTCTGCCAGTGGCGGCGCGCGTATGCAGGAGGGTTTGCTATCACTCATGCAAATGTCCAAGACCAGCGCCGGACTACGTAAGCTTTCAGACAGGGGGATTCCGTTTATTTCTATCCTTACCAATCCGACAATGGGTGGTGTGGCAGCAAGCCTAGCCATGCTTGGTGATATCAATATTGCAGAACCCAAGGCGTTAATCGGATTTGCCGGTCCAAGGGTTATTGAGCAAACAGTGCGTCAGACATTGCCGGAAGGCTTTCAGAGCAGCGAATTCCTGCTTCAGCATGGTGCTGTTGACATGATTGTGGATCGTCGTGAAATGCGTCAGGAAGTACACAAGATTCTCAGTATACTTACACAGCAGTCGATCGCTCATTCTGAAGCCAGTAACTGATAATCCGCTTTTGAAACTTCCTCCTTTTAATACGCTAGCTGACTGGTTGGCGTGGCAAGAGACATTGCATCCGGAAGAAATAGAACTTGGCCTTGACCGGGTTAAGTCAGTAGCCATTCAGCTGGATGTGATCAATCCGGATCCTTTCGTTATTGTAGTAGGTGGAACAAACGGCAAGGGATCGACTGTTTCCATGCTTGCTAATGCGTATAAGTCTGCAGGTTATAATGTTGGCTGCTATACATCTCCGCATTTACGACGTTACAACGAACGGGTTACTGTTAATTCAGTACCTTGTAGTGATAAACGGTTTTGTGAAGCCTTTGAGGCAGTCGAGTTGGCGCGAGACCAGGTTCCACTTACATATTTTGAATTCGGAACCCTGGCTGCATTAAAGATACTTTCAGAAACAGATCTCGACGTCATTATTCTTGAAGTAGGTCTTGGAGGGCGACTGGATGCGGTAAACATCATCGATGCCGACCTGTCAGTAGTGACTAACATTGGTTTGGATCATACTGATTGGCTGGGTAACAGTCGGAATGAGATCGGCATTGAAAAGGCAGGTATTTTCAGGAGTTTACGGAATTCAGTTTATAACGACCCTGATCCGGTTGATACGGTATTGCAGACAGCTGCCAGGGTTAAATCCAACTTGGCAGTTTTGGGGCGTGATTATTCATATGAAATTAATGCGGTCACCTGGAACTGGCGTTATGCAGATACTGAAATTACAAATATCTCACGGGTAGATATTCCCCAGTTTCAGGTATTAAATGCAGCTGCGGTCTTAACCTGCCTTAAGTTAGTCGAAGAACGTTTGCCAGTTGATTTAGATAAGACATCCGAATTGATATTCCGTAGCCTACCTGAGTGCAGAGGAGAGTGGCGCAGGATAAATATCAATGGCAAGTGCCTGAATATAAGGTTCGATGTTGGTCATAATGTCGAAGCTCTCGCATATCTGGCAGATGAATTGGCAGCCAAGCCGGCATTAACTCAACAGGGCAGGTGCACAATTGCGCTTTATTCCGCTATGCGAGATAAGCCTATTGAGTCAATTTCCGCGCTGATGAAACCGGTTATAGATAAGTGGTATCTGAGTGGTCTTACGCATGTACCACGTGCCTGCACTGCAACTGAATTACTACAAAGAGTTGAGAGTGCTGGAGTAGAAGCAGAAACTTATCAAAATGCGGAAGAGGCGTGGCATAAGCTAGTGTTGAATACCAACACCGAAGACAGGGTTGTTGTATTCGGGTCTTTCTATATTGTAGAAGAAATTCTGGAAATTATTGAACGGAGCACATTGGATGTCTGAAGAATTAAAACGTCGTTTAGTTGGGGCAGGGGTGCTGTTGGCGACATTTTCTATCATTGCATGGTGGGTCGGCTCACGCGACGAACAGTCATCCGGATCCCAGCAGACAAATGCGCAGATTCGCAATTACGATATTCGTGAACTTGATCGAATTGCCGCCGCACAACAGGTGCCTGAAGAAGTACCCGTTACAGACCCTGAGCCTATAAAGCAGGAGGCACCTGAACCTGAGCCAGTCGCAGAACCTGTAGTCAAAGAAGATGTCGCCACACCCGATGAAGAGGCAAAGGCTCCCAAGCCAGCGCCCATCAAAGCTGAGGTGCCAAAACCTGCGCCCAAGCCAGTTGATGAGCCGGTCAGAAAGTCGGAGCCGGTAAGCGCTCAACAGCCCGACGCACTACCCGCTACAGATGCTAGTGGAGAATGGATAGTTCAGGTCTCGAGCGTAACGAACAAATCCAGTGCGCAGGCTCTGGCCGATCGATTGCAGTCAAAAGGTTGGAACAGTTTCCTCACTAATGCAGTCGTTAATGAAAAAACTTATTACAGGGTAAGAGTCGGACCTTATGCGAAGCGCGAAAGTGCTGATAATGCAGCCTCAAATCTCACCAAGGAACTAGATCAAGCTGTGGCCGTCATGAAGCAGTAATAAAGGCGTGTAGCTAATGCTGACATGCTGCTAGAATAGCGGCCTATTCCATAGGTTCAGATATTTCGATGACGATTGCTGATTACGTCATTCTCGCGGTGATTTTGCTGTCCGGTCTTATCGGACTGTTTCGTGGTTTCTTCCGTGAAGCGCTTTCACTGGCTAGTTGGTTAATTGCAGCCTACGTGGCATTTGTTTTAGGCCCGATCCTGGCAGAAAATCTGTCTGAATACGTTTCGACTCCATCAGTTAGACTTGCAGCTTCATATGCAGCCCTGTTTCTGGGTGTATTAATTGTTGGTGCTGTTATTAACTATTTTGTTGGCAAACTGGTGAAGAGCAGTGGGTTTGCCGGCACTGACAAGATGCTCGGACTGGTATTTGGTGCTGGTCGTGGCGTCGTTATTGTATTGATATTTATTCTTCTTGCGAGTGTGACGGTTGTAAGTAAGGACCCCTGGTATCAATCATCAACAGTTATTGAATATTTTTCTCCCTGGGCTGAAAAAATGAAAGCATTATTGCCTGAAGACATAGATGCCTATCTTGAGCAGGATGAAGCTGCTCAGCCAGATAGATCAATCCCACCTGAAAATAGCACCCCGTAGGGAGTCGTCACGTATGTGCGGAATAGTTGGAATCATGTCCCATCAACCTGTCAATCAGGAGCTGTATGATGCGCTTACTGTATTGCAACATCGTGGACAGGATGCTGCGGGTATCGTGACCAGTGATGGCCAGAAGCTTTATTTAAGAAAAGATAATGGACTCGTTCGTGATGTCTTTCAGAGCCATCATATGCTAAAGCTCGAAGGCAACGTAGGCATTGGACATGTACGTTATCCAACTGCTGGCTGCACAAGCTCAGCAGAGGCGCAGCCGCTCTACGTAAATACGCCTTATGGCATATGCCTGGCGCATAATGGAAACCTTACAAATGCGGCAGAGCTTAAGGAAGAGTTGTTTCTTACGGATCGCCGTCATCTGAATACTGACTCTGATTCAGAAATTTTACTTAATGTTTTTGCTCATGAATTGCTCAAGCAGGGCAAGCTTCGGCTTACGACGGATGACATTTTCGAAGCTATTTCGATGGTTCATCAGCGATGTCATGGCGCCTATGCTGCTGTCGCACAAATAAGTGGTTACGGGATTGTAGGTTTCAGGGATCCTTATGGCATCCGGCCTGCGGTTTATGGCAAGCGAGAAACTCCTGAAGGTGTTGATTACATAATTGCCTCCGAAAGTGTTGCACTTGATGCTCTGGGGTTTGATCTTATTGGCGATATCAAATCTGGTGAGGCTGTGTTTTTCGGTATAGATGGCAGCATTGAAGTGCGACAATGTGCTGAAAATCCGGTGACATCTCCCTGCATATTTGAATATGTTTATCTTGCGCGCCCAGATTCAAAAATTGATGACGTGTATGTTTACAAATCCCGGTTGAGAATGGGAGAGTATCTGGCCGATAAGATCCTGCGTGAATGGAAAGACCATGATATTGATGTAGTAATTCCAATACCTTCAACCAGTCGTACTGCGGCCGTAGAACTCGCCACTCAATTGGATGTGAAATATCGCGAGGGGTTTATTAAAAATCGCTACATCGGCCGGACATTTATCATGCCAGGTCAGCAGCAACGTAAAAAATCAGTACGTCAGAAACTGAATGCGATTGATCTGGAGTTTCATGGCAAGAATGTTCTGTTGGTGGATGACTCTATCGTGCGTGGCACGACATCTCAGGAGATCATTCAAATGGCGCGGGACGCTGGTGCCAAAAAAGTTTACTTCGCATCCGCAGCTCCGCCGGTACGTTATCCAAATGTGTATGGAATAGATATGCCGACGGCCAAAGAGTTAATTGCCCATGGAAGAACTGAAGATGAAATCTGTCAGTTGATTGGTGCTGATCGCCTTATCTATCAGGATCTGGAGGATTTGATATCGGCCGTTAAGGCTGGCAATCCTAATATAGAAGAGTTCGAGTGTTCAGTGTTTACTGGTGAGTATGTTACACAGGATGTCAGTGAGGATTACTTGCTTCAGCTGGAGTTGTTCAGATCTGACGCGGCCAAGGAAGGGCGCAATCGACAAGGTAATGAAATTTTGGACCTTCATAACGCGAGCTAAAATTGATTGCCGCTCTATTTGCCTTTGCAGGACTGCTATTCCTGATATGTCTGCGTAAAATCTACAGAAAACACTATCGCCGCGCGTTTGGCTACTTGTTGTTTGCATTCTTTACCGCCGTTATTAGCTACTACCTGCAGCATATTTCTATCAATCTTGAAGATTATTCCAGAATACATCAGGAACGTGACGTAGCAGAAGTTGATCTGACTGCAGTCGCGACTGAGCAATTGGCCATCATCAGGGATCTGGTTAAAGGTCATGTATACCGGTGGCAGCCAAAAGGCAGTGAGATACAGCTCGAGCTTAGAACCTTGAGATTCAAAGATCACTGCCGTGTTCTAGGTTGGTCCGACTACTTTCGTCTATCGAGTCTAAAATCATTTGTTATTGAAAATAGTAGAGACAGTACCGTTCATAGTGTCCAGCTACAGCAGGATTCCAGAGGCTATGACATATGGAAAAAAGCTCGCAGACTCATTAGTAAACGACCGGATTTGGCTGACAACGTAAAATCTTGCCTTGAACCTGAACTATTGAGTTCGGAGCCTCAGACCCTGGTTGCCGGAAGGGTATATCGGTTTGCATTTAGTGGTCAGAAACTCGCTGTAAGAGTTGTTCCAGGTGTGGCAAGACATTGACAAGCGCGTTCGTCAGTTTTAGCCTGTGTATCTTGCGCCGATTTGCTCCGCTTGCGGGCGCTTAACAAATACTGCTAAATCGGCGTCGGCCCGTTAAGCAGTGCTTACGGGTTTTTTTATGCCCGTAGTATGCCGAAAGGAAGGATTAGACATGATTGATGACAATGCGGAATGGGGTACAGCAACACTCGGTATCAGGGCTGGCTGGACGCCCGGAGAAGAACGGGAGCATACCTGTCCTATTTACGCGACATCCAGCTACGTATTCAAAAGTGCATCTGAGGCTGCGGCACGATTCAGTGGCGAAGAAGAGGGTAATATTTACTCTCGTTTCACAAACCCTACTGTGCAGGCCTTTGAGCGCCGTTTGGCTGTACTTGAGGGTGGCGAGTCCTGTGTGGCTACTGCATCCGGCATGGCTGCCATCCTGGCGACCTGTATGGCGTTATTGAAACAGGGTGACCATATTGTCGCTTCACGTACACTGTTCGGTTCCTCTATCAGCCTGTTTGAAAATTACATTAAGCCATTCGGCATAAATGTAACTTATGTTAACCCTGTAGACGTGAGCGAATGGCAGGAGGCAATTGAGGAATCAACTCGTATGTTTTTCCTTGAAACCCCGTCAAATCCTCTAACAGAAATTGTCGATATAGAAGCATTGGCTGCAATAACTAAAGAGGCTGGCATTCTTCTGGTTGTGGATAATTGTTTCTGTACTCCGGTGCTTCAGAAGCCTCTGGAACTTGGTGCAGACATAGTGATTCACTCTGCAACCAAGTATCTCGACGGGCAGGGGCGCTGTATCGGTGGTGCGGTAGTGGGAAATGCGGAACTGGTAGGTGAGAAAGTATTTGGTTTCATTCGCACTGCAGGGCCATGTATGAGTCCGTTTAACGCCTGGGTAATGCTCAAGGCACTGGAAACGCTGGATTTACGTGTCCGCGCCCACTGTGCAGGTGCACAGAAGCTAGCAGAACATTTTGAGTCACACCCTGGCATTGAAAAAGTGTATTACGCCGGATTAAGCAGTCATCCACAACATGAATTGGCAAGGCGCCAGCAATCAGGATTTGGCGGGATTGTCTCATTTGATGTGAAGGGTGGTAGAGATGCTGCCTGGAAACTGGTAGATGCCACGCAAATGGTTTCCATTACGGCAAATCTTGGTGATGCGCGTACAACCATCACGCACCCGGCAACTACAACACATGGTCGCATCAGTCCTGAAGCCAGAGCATTAGCAGGTATCGGAGATGGGTTACTCAGGGTTTCCGTGGGCCTCGAAAATATCGATGACATCATTACGGATGTTACCCGTGGATTACCTGATTAGCACCATGGGGCTGAATCTTAAAGAGTATTTTGGGCTAATTGATGCTGCCCTGAATGCCGGGGACACTGAAGAAAAGCAACGCCTTGTGGCTAGAATTCCGGATGTGTTGCCCGTATTGACTGAAGGTGGCAGGACATCCGAGGCTGAAGTGATGACAGGAAATCTGTCTCCTGGTCGACCTGCACTGCCTGAACTGGTACATCCAGGATTAGTGGGTAAGAGGCGCTTGAATTCGGAAAAAGGTCGACTCGCATTGATCCATGCTGTTGCGCATATCGAATTTAATGCAATAAATTTGGCATTAGATGCCGCATGGCGCTTCCGCGGGCATCCGGCTGCCTATTATCAGGACTGGATATCAGTCGCAAAGGATGAGGCACGGCACTTTGGTTGGCTGCAATGCCGTTTACAGGAGCTGGGTAGCGCCTATGGCGAATTGCAGGCGCATAACGGACTTTGGGATGCAGCAGTCAAGACTGCGCATGACCCAATGGTGCGAATGGCGCTAGTTCCAAGGGTTTTGGAAGCGCGTGGACTGGATGTAACCCCTGGCATGATAAAACGCCTTGTATCTGCAGGAGATAACGAAACTGCGGCCATCCTCGTAAACATTCTGAATGAGGAAGTGGCCCACGTAGAAATAGGGAGTCGATGGTACCGTTACTTCTGTGCGCAAAAGCAACTCGACCCTGTTGCGATATTCCCGGGCTTGCTTGAGCAATATATGTATTCATTGCCACGGGGTCCATTCAATATGGATGCACGTAAAAAAGCCGGGTTTTCTGAATCCGAGTTGAACTGGTTAGCTTCGCTTGATGCTGCATAAGGTCGGGTCTGCACCTAGGTAAGCGTTCTAAAACTTTTATGGTCGCCATCGCAAACAAGGACGTTACCCTTGTCCTCGTGCCAGTCAGATAACACTACACGTTGAGCAGCCTTTCCATGCAATTCGAAGTCATGTGTCGCACAACGATGTGTATGACCATGAATCAGCAAATCAACCTCATGTTCAGTCATTAGCGATTCAACAGTGCTTTGTGTGACATCCATGATTTCAGCAGCCTTGTGGGCATTACCACTCTTACTCATGCTACGTAGCTGTTGAGCCATCTGCTCACGTTGCTGCCCTGTCAGAGATAGCAGACGTGCTCGTACTTCGGGTTGACTGACTAGCTGCCTGAAGTGTTGATGCTCAATATCATCAGTACATAGCATATCTCCATGACTGACAAGCGCACGTCGTTTGCCAATTTGGATGGAATGCGGGTCTTCCAGCAGTTGGCAGCCTGTTGTTTCAGCAAAAACATCTCCAACCAGAAAATCACGATTGCCACGCATGAAAAACAGGCGGGTGCCTGATTTGGTCAGCTCTTTTAAAGCATCGCATACAGCCCTATATCGTGGCTGTGAAACATCATCACCCAGCCAGTACTCGAATATATCACCGAGGAGGTAGACTGCATCTGCCTCCCTGGCCTGGTTTTCAAGATATCGAAGCAGAATTTTTGTTATGCCGGGTTTGGCATCTTCCAGATGCAGGTCAGAGATGAAATGCAGAAGCATTCAGTAAGACCCTGAGCTAGACAGTTCTGGCTGAAAGTATGAAGAGCTCTTCAACTGGCACGTCCTGGTGCATGCCAGACCGACCGGTTTCAACAGCAGCGATACTGTCCACTACATCCATACCTTCCGTGACCTCAGCAAAAACGCAGTAGCCCCAGGCATCTGGAGTTGAGCCTCGGAAATCCAGAAAATCATTATCCTTTAGATTGATGAAAAACTGCGAACTGGCAGAGTGAGGGTCAGAAGTGCGGGCCATGGCGACGGTGCCGCGTGTGTTTTTCAGGCCATTGTCTGCTTCATTTTGAATAGGGGCTTCGCCTGTTTTATTATTCATACCAGAGGTCATGCCGCCTCCCTGTATCATGAACCCGGGAATAACACGATGGAAGAGGGTGTCAGCGAAAAAATCTGTTTCTACATACTGCAGGAAGTTGGCGACTGTATTAGGCGCTAATTCGTCATTTAATGAGAGGGTAATATTGCCCTTGCTCGTTTCCAGTACAACTGTGCTCACAATATATCTCCATAAATAAATAAGTTAAATTCGATAAAATTTGTCAGGCTGCCTGCGTTTCTGTTTTTGGTTTGCTTACCGCTTCCAGTGCTTGCATGAGTGTATTGATGCCGGCATCGTCTTTAGAGCCTTGTTCGCTTAATATACGGCGCCATATTCTCCCGCCATACTGACCCTGAAACAGTCCCAGCATATGGCGGCTGATACTCTTGAAAGGAACACCCTGATCCATTGACCTCTCAATATAATCACACATGCGCAGGGCAATTTCTTCTCGTGTCTGTATCGTGCCTGGGTCAGAGTAAAAACGCTGATCCACCTCAGACAGCAAGTAAGGGGTTTTATATGCGGCACGTCCAAGCATTACGCCATCTACATGATTCAAATGTATCTGTGCATCATCCAGCGTCTCTATTCCACCATTAATGATGATTTCAAGATCTGGTCGGTCCTTTTTTAGACGATAGACATATTCGTAATGCAATGGTGGAACTTCACGGTTTTGTTTAGGACTCAGACCACTCAGCCAGGCCTTGCGGGCGTGAACAATGAACACATTGCATCCGGCATTCGCTACGGTATTTACGAAATGGCTGAAGAACTCATAACTGTCCTGCTCATCTATACCAATCCGGCATTTGACAGTCACAGGTATATCACAGACAGATTGCATGGCCTTTACACAATCAGCAACGAGTTCAGCGTCTAACATCAGGCAGGCGCCAAATCGTGCAGCCTGAACCCGGTCACTTGGGCAACCTACATTCAGGTTGACCTCGTCATAACCATGTTCTTCAGCAAGTCGGGCGCATTGGGCAAGTTTTGCTGGCTCACAACCACCCAACTGCAACGCAAGCGGATGTTCTGCATCATTAAACATGAGAAACCTGTCTTTGTCCCCGTGCAGCAAAGCACCTGTTGTAATCATTTCTGTATAGAGCAGGGCATTGCGGGAAATCAGACGCAAAAAGTACCTGTCATGCCGATCAGTCCAGTCCATCATGGGTGCAACACAGACACGACGATTCAAAGTTAATTTTGTTATAGAGACAGAATTACCAGACACAGAATTGCCAGCCAGCTGATTGGAGGCCGGCTATTTTATCAGTTTGTGAGGAAAGCAGGGCGCCAGAAACTGGCGCCCCTGATAATTATTGTATTGTAATCGGGCCTGAAAGCGCTTCACCAAGGCTTACACCGTCCGAGGAGCTTAAATCAGCCGATATGCTAACTTGATAGGTGCCAGGCTCTATAACCCTGAAAAACAGATTCCTTGAGTTTGCAGAACGACGCCAGGTGCCACTTACCGCGCTGCCTTCAGAATCATTAATCGTAATCATATCTTCAAGCGACTGCCTGCCGTTGAAGGGGGCAGAAAGAATTACAACAATGCTGCTCTTGATTCCGGTGGCAGTGACTGCCTGACCTACATGTTTGACACTGAATCCGTTGCTACCTGATGATTGATTCCACCATCCGGAGGAAGCAAAAACGAATTTTTTGCTAGGATCAGGTTCAGACTCTACTGCGGGGGCAGGTATTGTCTGCTCCTCACTCTCGGTAACTTCTACTTCCGAAGCGGCCTCTTCAGCACCGTAGTCCTCTTCTTCGGCAATCTCTTGTACAGATTCCGCTTCTGATTCAGGTGCTACTACTTCCTCTGCCACCGGTTCAGGTTCTGGCTCAGGTTCTGCCGCAGAGATCACTTCAGGTTCATCTGTAACTTCAGGTTGCGCAGGCTCGCTGACCGATTCTTCATCAACTGGAGTTTCATCTGGCATGTCCCCGGAAGCATCCGCCATTAAAGTGGGTTCTTCAGCGGGCTCAGACACTTCTTCAGCGGGCATATCAAGATTGGCGACCAGTGTTTCACCAACACGCCTTCCGATTTCTTCACCAATGCGAGCGCCAATTTCGCTGCCGATCTCACGTGCTTCTGCGACAGCTGGGTCATTTGCATGATCACCAGTGCCAGTGCTAGTCGATGGAGTTGATGCTATAGGTGTCTGCTCAGGAGCCTTGTCCAGTAAAAAGGTCAGGCCCATAAAGACGGCGCCTACGAACAACAGGACTAATATGCCTTTCGAAAGGCTGCTGCCTGATGCCATAACGATGTTCTCCCTGATTATCTAAGTCGCAACTGCGATTTGATTATTGATTTGCTGAGCGGCGGGCTTCCATCGCTTCGCGAACTGCTTTTTCCGCTGCTTCGGCCGCTGCTTTAACGGCTTCATCGATTGCGGCTTGAACTGCAATTTCAGTCAGTTCGTCAGCAGAGGCGCTGCTTTGGTCTTCCGCGGGCGCATCTGTAACCACTTCAGGCTCTGGTTCCGACATAACCATCTCAGATTCTTCCGCTGACGCTTCTTCTTCAGCAACTTCCTCTGGTTCACTGTCTGCAACCATCATTTCTTCAACGACTTCTTCCTCAGATGAAGATTCATCGACAGTATCTTCAAAGTAACTGGCGGCAGCGTCATCTTCGATAACAACGTCATCGGGAGCAGCACCTGTCTCACCTTCGCTTGTTGTTATTACCCTGCTTGGTGGCGCAGTTACTTCAAACTGATTGCTATGATCATCTGCGTTTCCGCGCAGAAAAATTTCTAAACCGTAGTAAACACCAATAGTCACTATGACCATTGTAAGTGTCATTATAAGCGTGTCTTTACGCATCGAATTGCTTCCCCCAATTAAAACAAGCGCATAAGAAAGGTGGCTAGCTTAGCCGTCTTGGTACCTTACTGCCAACCACGAAACTATCCATTACAGAAAGAGGATAGTCAACGTCTCCCGTGACAATGGCATAATAGCGCCACCAAGCCCAGATGTCTTAAATAGTTTTTATTGGGTATTTTTAAGTAATAGAGGATCAATTAAATGAGCGACCGTTATATGCAAATCATGCAGTCCCCTGTAGGACAGCGAGTGATTGCCAGCCTAGGATTACCTGTACCTCCTGATCTTGAGCGCGCAGATGGCCCTTGGCAGACACAGGGTTTAAAGGGCATGAGCGTATTATTTGGCGCAGCCGCAGGCAGTAGCCTTATTCAAACCTGCCTTTCGACACTGAATAGCAGCGGTGCAGATGTATTTGTGCCGACAGTATCAGGGGGGCTGGAAGATATTAAGCGCTCAGCATCGGCAAATACGGTGCCAGTACGCGCAACGACTGAAGAAGATGAAAGTAAATTTTCCGCGCTGGTTTTTGATGGCAGTGGCATTACAACTGCGCAAGAAATGAGTGAGTTGCATGCATTTCTGAGTCCCAACGTCCGTCGCCTCAAGCGCAATGGTCGCATCATCATTCTTGGGCGTACGCCAGAAAGTGCTTCCGATGCAGAAGATGCTGCAGTCATGCGCGGACTTGAAGGTGTCGTGCGCAGTTTAGGCAAGGAATTCGGTAAAAAAGGTATTACAGCGCAACACCTGTATGTCGAGCCAGGTGCTGAAGCGCGGGCTGAAGCAGCTTTACGATTCTTCCTCTCCAAGAGCTCTGCATTTATTACAGGTCAGGCATTACGCATAACCGGACTTGCAGCAGGTGACACCGGAAACCAGTGGGAAGCATCGCTGTCGGGTAAGGTTGTCGTCGTGACCGGTGCAGCCCGGGGCATTGGTGCAGGTATTGCTGAAGTTATGGCCCGTGAAGGCGCTAAGGTAATTTGCCTGGACCGCCCCGGTGAAGAAGAAAACCTTCAAAAAGTAGCGGATGCAATTGGCGGGGAAGTACTGGCCGCTGATATCACTGATGCGAATGCGCCTCAGCTGATTGCAGATTATTGCAACAAGAACCATAAAGGGCTTGATGCGATTGTGCATAACGCCGGTGTTACACGCGATAAGACAATAGCGCGCATGAAGCCTGAACTGTGGAACATGGTGCTTGAAATAAATCTTGCTGCGATAGCCAGGGTTAATAAAAAGTTATTGGCTGACAAGGTGATCCGCAAGGGCGGTAGAATTATCTGCGTCTCTTCCATCAGTGGTATTGCAGGCAATATGGGCCAAACCAATTACGCTGCTTCCAAGGCGGGGTTGATTGGCTATGTAGCTACATTGAGCCAGCAAGTAGCTGATCAGGGAATTACCGTCAATGCTGTTGCCCCGGGATTTATTGAAACCCAGATGACTGCGGCTATCCCGTTTGCAATTCGTGAAGTAGGACGTCGATTCAATTCTTTGTCTCAGGGTGGTTTACCTGTAGACGTGGCCGAAGCCATTACTTTCTTTGCTACGCCTGGCGCTGTTGGTGCCAGTGGCAATGTATTGCGAATCTGCGGCCAGAACATGCTGGGCGCATAAATCAGCCCGTCATCGTATGGCTCCACCTGTTTGAGGTGGAGCCATTCATTGATGTTCACACAGGTGATAGATGCCCAAGTCCACACAGCGAATAACTAAAAGCAAGACGGTCCACAAAGGTGAGTCACTGAAAGCTGCCAAGGTGAAAGCGCCTGTGGCACGTACTCGTATGCGCAATGGCTTATCCGGAGGTCTTGTAAAAGGGCTCGGTTTACGCCGTGGCAAAGCCCTGATATCGGAAATCACCCAGCTTACCGGTCATACCATTCAAATCTCGAAGGGTGTATTACCTTTGGTGAATTTGCTGGCTCACGACAGGGATATACACCGTGAGGAGTTGGGCCTTGCGATAGATGAATTGTTTGACACACTTTATGAACACCCCATTACCCAGACTACCCAGAATCTAACTGATTTTTTGCGTCAAAGGCGCATGATTCCGAATGAACAGTCGACTGAAAACCTGATCAGGTTCGTTGTTGATCAGATGGTGGCAAGAAGTCCGGTTGAGATACCCGAGCCAGTATTAAGAGAATTCTGGAATTTCTTCGAAGAATTATTCAGCAGTCCTGAAATCAAGGGGCTGGGTGAAATGAGTCTCGATATGGTGCGTCTCGTATTACGTACCTATGAACCCATGATTGTTGAAGTCATTAATCTGTTAAAAGCAGGTAAGCGCTTTAATGAATGGCAATTAAAAGAACTCATGCGCCGGGCCGCGATAGTCAGTAATGACGTTAAAATTATTCGAAGACAGATCAAGGCATTACGGTATATCAGGCCATTTTTCCAGGCCGACCCGAAGGATTTCAAGCTACAGGCTGAAATAGTTGCTCAGATGGTCAAGGAGTTTGGGCCCTTCTTCGTCAAAATGGCCCAGATCGCGGCTGCGAACTCGGATTTCCTTCCAAAGGAAATAGCGAAAGAGCTCGCAGTATTCCAGGAAGATGTTCCTCCAATGAGTCCAGAGGAGGTGATTCAGGCCTTCATGGAAACCTTTGGCAAGCACCCGGATCAGTTGTATATGGACTTTGATGCCAGCAAGCCAATTCGCTCTGGCTCAATAGGGTCAATTTACATTGCAAAAAAACCATTTAATATCAATGGGGAAGAAGTATTACGTGCTGTAGTTGTTAAGGTCGGGCGACACAATCTGGATCGGGAATTCGTCATCGGTAAGCTCGTATTGAATCTGGCCATCATGAGTACACAGTATTGGGCGCCACATTCAAAACTTGCGCCTTTCCTGCAGGCATTACAGGATCAGGTAGACGAATTTGTCAAAGGCTTTACACGTGAGCTGAATTTTGAAGAAGAAGCACGGGTTCAGCGGCTTTTTTACGAGCGTAGTCGTGAATCTGTGATGTGGAATGTACCGATTCTATTCACATCTTCAACACGTATTCTCGAAATGGAATATATAGAGGATGCCAATAGCCTGGTAAACGCCTTGCAACGTTTACCCGCTAGAAGGCGCAGAAAAATGCAGAAGCGTCTGGCTGAGCGCTTTTTATACAGTGTGCTGTACCAGTTAGTGGTCTATCAGGAATGCCATGGGGATTTACACCCGGGGAATGTCATGGTGGGCCCGGATGGAGAACTGCATCTCATTGACTGGGGGAACTCCGTCAATATGGATGGTAAATGGGCCGCGGTGTGGAACTATTTGGTGGGTGCTGTCGTCGCAGACAGAATCCTACTTACCGAGGCGCTTATTAAAATGAGCACCGACCCCCAGGGAAATCGTGAACGCTGGGACGAGATACACGACTTGCTGGGTGAAACCCTAGACAAGCGGGGTATCAAGCCGCTAAAGGCAGGAAATTTCCTGTTTGTACTCACGAAAGAAGGTCTTCAGGGGCTACATCAGCGTGCACAGACTGTGATGCAACTCGCAGCAAACTCCCAGCAGTTGGGAATAGTATTGCGCAGTGATTACATGCACCTTTCACGCTCATTATTTGCTGCTGTTGGTTCATTTGGTTCGATCTATGAGGACAGCTCCAAATTGCTGTTATTACGTGATCTGGCCAGTAATCTGATACGTATGCCATTAATACTCGCAAAAGATAAAATCGCGGTGAAGAAACGCGATTTACAGGATGGCTGGATGGAATATGTGCCGCAGCTTGCCAAACGGGGATCATCTGAAGCTGTGCCGGTACCTATTCACCAAATTACACAGCAATAAGTGATGTTGTATTCAATCGCCAAAGAAGCCCTGTTTTGCCTGGATGCCGAGCGTGCGCATGAATTAACAATAGCCATGCTCAGCCGCATACCAAAGGTATCCGGTGCCCTGTTTGGACAGAAAATTATTGCTACGCCACGGGAAGTGATGGGACTCACATTTCCAAATCCGATAGGTCTGGCTGCAGGGCTGGATAAAAATGCCGAATGTATCGAAGCCTGGGCATTAATGGGATTCGGGTTTATCGAGGTCGGCACCCTCACACCGAGGGCTCAACGGGGTAATCCAAGACCCCGCATGTTCAGGTTTCCCGAGCAAAAGGCATTGATTAATCGCCTTGGCTTTAATAACAAGGGCATTGATTACGCGCTTCAACGTATTTCAAAGGCCAATTACCAGGGAATTCTCGGTATCAACATTGGTAAAAACTTTGATACACCCATTGAACAGGCTGAAGATGACTATCTGCATTGTCTGGAGAAGGCTTATCAAGCAGCCAGCTATATTACCGTTAATATTTCTTCACCAAACACCAAGGGATTACGTGACCTGCAAAAAGGTGAAGCCCTGGACCCCTTGTTGTCTTCGCTTAAAAAATCCCAGGCACGACTCACTGATAAGCATGGCAAATATGTACCCATTGCCGTAAAAATCGCACCCGACATGGATGAGCCGGGCATTATCGCGGTAAGCGATGCTTTAAAGCGTAACCAGATGGATGCTGTCATCGCCACCAATACCACCATCAGTCGGCCCCACATGGAAGATGTAGATGGTTCGGAGGAACAAGGGGGCTTAAGTGGTGCGCCACTTAATTCGCTTTCAACGCGTACTATTTCGCTGCTTTCCGATCATTTGCGTGGTGAATTACCCATAATAGGTGTGGGAGGCGTGCTTACCGGTGCTGACGCCAGAGCGAAGTGCGATGCAGGTGCTGAACTTGTGCAAATTTACACGGGCTATATTTACCGGGGCCCCCAATTAATTGCGGAAGCTGTCTCGGCATTAGAGATCGGTTAACGTACATTTATCCGCTCTCATCTGCCCTGACCAGCATATCCTTGAATATGTGACCCAGTACCTGCAGTTGATCATTCAGATTGTGGCCACTATCAAGAATATGTAACGTCGCCTTTCTTTTTTTCGCAAACCTGATTGCGACATCTACCGAAACGATATCGTCATTCCATCCATGAACGACAACCGTATCAGCAGGACAGGCTTCAGGTTCTTCATCCCATCCTTCAAAATAAAATGCGGGCGCCATTAGCAAGCATGCCTGGGGCCTGAGCTGTTGGCATGCCATCCCTGCGACATAAGCGCCCATGCTGGAACCCACCAGGATTAACTTGTCTGCATAAGGTGCCAGACCAAGTAAATGAACCAGACGCTCGTGGGGGTCATGCGTATGACTAAAATCCGGGCTCATGACTGCCCATTCATGCTTGCGAGCAATGTCTGCGAGGTAGTTGATTTTAGTCCCCCAGGGACCGCTTTCCTTGCCATGTGCGAAGCAAACGAGCTTTTGCATAGATTTCCCGGTAAAAATGATGTTTGTTTGCGCTCTTCAGGGTAAATAAGTCATAGACCTGACTCAAAGCGCACTCTAAACTAGAGTTTATGGCAAAAAATACGGCAGACAGCAAATCAAAATTTACCGCCACAAGTTCCAGGCGCAAGCAGGAGCCTTTGGATGTGCGTATGAGTTTTACAGTGCGTACAGGCGACGAAGAGGAAGATGTGATTACCATCATGGACGAGCGAGAACTCAAGATGGTTGGTAGCGTTTTTCAGCATCGTGATAAAGCAGCTCGCTTTCTGGCGATGACGCTCGTTAAGGTGGCGGCTACAAACAGGAAAGTATTTACGCAGGTCGTCCCAGGGCTAAAAAGCATCGTTCAGCCAAAGCGTTCACGTTAATGCGTTACCTGATGGGGTTTAATTATCTGATACTGGCAGCCTCCACGACTATGGCGCTGGTTCTTTCTGTTGTTCTACTGATTTACTGGGTATACAGGGACGAACCCATTATTCAGGCCAGTTTCGAATCGTTATCCGTGCAAACCGGCATCTTCATCTCGCTTGCCTTGTTTTCTGGATTGGCTACCCAGGCATTGCGCAAACGGTTTACGGCCTATTGGCTGCTACAGGCAGGCCTGTTAATGGCGCTGATTGCTGTCGTTAATTTTTATCTCCCAGAATAATATGGCGGATACTTGGCAACAGCCTTACCAGTTAAATCTTCCCCTCCGTGTACTGATTGCTTTCCCATATCTGATTTGCTCTGCCATTTGGCTGGTAAACACTCACGCTACCCCTTGGGTTTTGATCTCGCAGTACATAGCTTCTTTTGCTTTTCTATTAGGTGGGTATGGATGGATATTTGCTTGTCAGCGCAGGCGATTAACCCAGTACTGTGCGTGGCTGCCTGTCTTTACTATTTTCCTGACTTCCACATTGTGGGCGACACAAGGTCAATGGTTGTTCGGGCTGCTTTTAGGCTTGATGCCCATCTTTTTCCTGTTAAGTGGTGCGGGATCCTATTTACGTCATAGGGATATCAATGGCGTCCCGCCTGTAAGTGGTAGCTGGAAACTGGCGCTGAAATTGGCATTTGACGAGTTGATGCTCGGATATTTTGTATCTGCATCAAGTACACCCAGGGCTCGTCGAGTCGTAGCGATCGCAGACGAAGTTCATGTGGCTCTGGACGTCATGCAAAGAAATGGCTGGCTTGATAACCCTGCCAGTTTTCATGTACGACCGCAGGAATTATCTAGTGTAGAACTGATAAATAAGACTGCGCTCGGTCTCAATTACGAGGAGTTACAGTTTACCTCCCAGTATCAGGCTCATGATGACTTACCGGGTTCAAAGCGCTGGATGGCCTATGAATCTACGCATAAAGTTCATGCCCGTATATTCGAGCATCAGGATGCCAGTAGACCCTGGTTAATGTGTATACACGGGTATCGCATGGGCTGGCCATATATGGATTTCCAGTTATTCTCGCCAGGCTGGCTACATCACAAATTAGGTTTCAACCTCATCATGCCCTTGCTGCCATTACATGGTCATAGAAAAGAAGGCTTTCGCAGCGGAGATGGCTTTTTTGAAGGTGATTTACTCAATCTTGTTCACGCTGAGGGACAGGCGCAGTCTGATTTGCGAGCCTGTATACATTGGCTACGGAAGCACCGTGAGGTCAGCAGACTCGGTGTATATGGCATAAGCCTGGGTGGACTTAACGCCAGCTTGCTTGGCTGCCTAGAACCGGACATTGATTCTTTAATTGCCGGTATTCCACTGGTAGATCCGGGCAGGGTATTTGAATTGAACGCGCCGGCCAGTCTGGTGAACGGTTTCGAAAAAAAGGGCGTTACCGTAGAAATGATCAAAAGGCTGCTCAAGCCTGTATCACCACTTGAGATGCAAAGTCAGCTTCCAGTGAATACTCGTGCCATTATCGCAGGAAGTCATGATCGTATCGTTCCCCTTGCACCTATAGTAAAGCTTCATGAACACTGGGGTGATTGTCGAATAAACTGGTATCCCGGTACGCATTTGAGTGTGCGC
This sequence comes from Nevskiales bacterium, assembly GCA_041622995.1. Classification (GTDB taxonomy): domain Bacteria; phylum Pseudomonadota; class Gammaproteobacteria; order Nevskiales; family CAJXLF01; genus CAJXLF01. Next base: position 3,388 of record JBFJXR010000032.1, on the reverse strand, counting down.
AGAGAGGCTATCGTTAGTCAGTGGCTTCAGGATATATGGCAAAGTCATGGACTGCTTGCTCAGCCGAAAGCCAATCAAAATCAAGGGGATTTAGTGATTGAATAATGCTGCTTTGCAGTATTGGTATTTCTCTAATTCTGATATTGCACTTGCCAGCCTTGTTCAGGCTACCGACAATGGGACTATAAGATCTTTAATTTAGACAGGATTTCCTTGGTATGTCTCAGGTAGTCATTAGCGGCACAGGTCTCTTTACTCCAGAAGAATCAATTTCCAATGAGGAATTGGTCGAAACCTTTAATGAGTATGTCGAGCGTCACAATCAGATGCATGCTGCTGAAATTGCAGCGGGTGAGATTGAACCTCTGGAACCATCGAATAGCGACTTTATCCATAAGGCATCAGGCATCAAGAGTCGCTTCGTGGTGGATAAAAAGGGAATTCTCGACCCTGAGTTGATGAAGCCGCAGATTCGTACCCGAAGCAATGATGAGCCATCCATACTGGCTGAAATGGCCTGTAGGGCGGCAGAGCAGGCCATGGCCACAGCAGGTAAAGCACCTGCTGATATCGATGCAATTTTAGTCGGCTGTTCGAATATGCCACGTGCTTACCCGGCGTTGGCGGTTGAGGTTCAGGAATACCTGGGCATTGATGGTTGGGCCTATGACTTGAATGTAGCCTGTGCATCTGCTGCATTTGCCTTGCAGGCAGCAGTGGATTCGGTACGAAATGGCAGTGCAGGTTGTGTACTGGTGGTAAATCCTGAAATTTGCAGTGGTCATCTCAATTTCAGGGACCGGGACAGTCATTTCATCTTCGGTGATGCGGCCACAGCGCTCATTGTCGAGAATTCTGACTCGGTAACTTCAAATGATAAGTTCGAGGTGCTTGGCACCAAGCTGCAAACCAAATTTTCCAATAATATCCGCAACAATTTTGGCTTCCTGAATCGAGCTGAAATAGATCCACGCAGTGATAAGGACATCCTGTTTGTGCAGGAAGGTCGCAAGGTATTCAAAGAAGTGGTTCCCATGGTGGCCCAGATGCTGGTTACGCACCTTGGTGAGCTTGATATTGATCCACAGAGTGTGAAGCGGTTCTGGCTGCACCAGGCTAACCTGAGCATGAATCTTCTGATTAGCAAAAAAGTGCTTGGCCGTGAGCCCAGTACTGAAGAAGCGCCAATAATACTTAATGAATATGCCAACACCAGCTCTGCGGGTTCTGTCATTGCATTTCACAAGTACCACGAGGACATGCAGCCCGGCGATATAGGCGTATTGTCTGCCTTTGGCGCTGGATACTCTGCAGGCAGTGTCGTTCTGAGGCGTTTGTAGACATCCGTGATGTCTAATATCGAAGCTAAAAAAGAGATTCGACGTAACGATTACCAGCCACCTTCACACTGGGTCAAGACGGTTGATCTTGATGTAAATATTCAAGGCGATGGTTGTGTAGTTACATCGCATTTGAGCATCCAGAGCAAAAACGGTTCCTCTGATGTGCTGGTTTTGCAAGGCAGGGGACAGGAATTGCTTTCTGTCGCAGTTGATGGTCGTGAGTTAGCGACTAATGAATTTGAGCTTACTGAAACTGATCTAAGCCTTCATGGGTTGCCTGATCAATTTCAACTGACGCTGGTGACGAGGACCGACCCTGATACAAACACCAGCTGTGAAGGTTTCTATCGTTCCGGGAATATTCTCTGTTCCCAATGTGAAGCGAATGGCTTTAGCCGCATCACGTATTTTCTGGATAGACCCGACGTATTGTCCGTCTACCGCGTAAGTATCGAGGCCAGTCAGACTGACTACCCGGTACTGCTGGCGAATGGCAACCAGGTGTCGACTGAAGTACTGGAAGAGGGGCGTCACAGGGTTACCTGGGAAGATCCGCATCCCAAGCCTTGTTACCTGTTTGCCATGGTGGCCGGTGATCTGGCCTGTGTAGAAGACAGTTACACAACAGCCTCAGAGCGTGAAGTCGCCATACAGTTTTACGTAGAACGCGGGGATGAATCACGTTGTGATCAGGCCATTTACTCACTCAAGGCAGCAATGGCCTGGGACGAAAAGACCTATGGCCTCGAATACGACCTGGATCTTTATATGGTCGTGGCTGTCAGCAGTTTCAACATGGGCGCCATGGAGAACAAGGGCCTGAATGTGTTCAATAGCAAGTATGTGCTCGCCACTACAGATACCGCGACTGATACGGATTATGAACTGATACAGGCGGTCATCGGGCATGAATACTTCCATAACTGGACAGGAAACAGGGTCACTTGCCGTGACTGGTTTCAACTGAGTCTCAAAGAGGGGCTGACCGTATTTCGTGAGCAACAGTTCATGGAGGATAGCCTTGCTTCAAGTACGCAGCGTATCGATCAGGTAAGAATGCTACGCAGCAATCAGTTTGCCGAGGATGCGAGTCCGATGGCACACCCGGTACGACCGGAATCCTATATTGAAGTGAATAACTTCTACACTCTGACAGTCTATGAAAAAGGTTCTGAACTCATTCGCATGATGCGCGGCCTGCTGGGTCAGGAAGCTTTCAGCAAGGGCGTACAGCACTACCTCGAAAAGCATGACGGTACTGCGGCCACTATTGATGATTTTGTACTTGCCTTAAATGAGTCCAGTGGCCAGAACCTTGACGATTTTCAGGCCTGGTATAGCCAGGCCGGCACGCCACAGCTCACGGTCAAGCAGACATTCAATGCCGAGCAAAAAACTCTGACCCTGGACTTTGAGCAGCATACGCCAGATACACAGGGTCAGAAAGACAAATCAGCCGTGCCCATTCCGCTGGCACTGAGTTTGCTGGATCCTGAAGGTCAGATCATGGCCGCGGATCAATTGCTCATTACGAATAAACAGCAGTCGCACAATTTTACTGATATCCAGCAAGAGCCGACACCGGTATTCCTCCGTAACTTCAGCGCGCCAGTAAAACTCGACTACCTTTATAGCCGTGAAGACCTACTGCTGATTGCTGCTGCTGAATCGGATGGGTTCAGTCGCTGGGATGCCATGCAACGGCTTTATCAGAATCTGCTCGGTGAATTTATAGCGGATGAAGAACCCTGTCTGGATGCTCTATTGGATATAAGCAGGCAGTTTCTTTCAACAACAGCGGACAGGGCGCTTGCAGCTGAGCTATTAAGGGTACCATCAGAAACTTTATTGGCCGAGCACTATGACCCTGTCCCTGTAGATGCATTGGTCAAGGCACGAGATGGTATTGAATTAGCATTATCCGCAGGTCTGCATGAACATTACCTGGAGACCTACCAGTTGCTGTCTAGCAGAACGCCTTACGAGTTTAATGGACAGCAAGTCGGTGATCGCAAGCTCAAAAACCTGTGTCTGCAGCAACTGGC
>JBFJXR010000031.1:0-33883 GCA_041622995.1 Nevskiales bacterium | reverse complement strand
CGTCTGAAATCGTATAAGTGAAGCTGTCAGTGCCGTTGAAGTTGGCGTCGGGGGTATAGCTCACTACACCGCCAATCAGGGTGACGGTGCCGTGGGCCGGCTGGGTTACAGCCGTCACGCTCAGGGTGTCCAGATCGAGGTCGGTATCATTCGCCAGGACATCAATCGTTGTGGTGGCCGCATCCTCTGTCACCGAGTGGACGTCATCCACAGCGACAGGATTATCATTTACCGGGTCAACGGAAACATTTACAACGCCCGTATCAGTGCCACCCTGGCCATCTTCGATAGTGTAAGTAAAGGTATCTGGACCGTTGTAATCTGGATCCGGCGTGTAAACCAGAACCCCGTCGACGATTTCTACGATTCCGTGGACAGGCTGGGTAATACCTACAATTGTAATTAGGCCGCCATCAGGATCTGTATCGTTAGCCAGAACATCAATGATGACGCCGCCACCATCTTCTTTTACTGGAACATTATCATCTACCGCATCAGGATTCTGATTTGGGATAGCTGCATCCTGAGCCAATCCAAGTGGCGCACCTTCTTCGAATGCCGGATCATCAAATGCAAATCCATCTGTCACAATAAAATCAGGGAAGCCTGCTTCCTCAACTATTCTCGCCAGACGTACGAAATAATTACCTTCGTCGCCTGATGCGCCTGAGATTCCCGCCGCAGTAGGTTCCAGCAGGCTATCAATCTCACCCGGCTGATCAATCGCTTCAAGTATGTCGTTGATCTGACTGGATGAAAGAGCCGCTTCGGATATAGCCAAATCAGAAGTGGATAATAGGTTGTCAGTAAGCGTTATGGATTGATTTTCCGGGAGAAATACCTGACTAGAACCGTCTAGGATAATCTCAAGACTCGCATCTGTATCCGTGGTAATGGTTTCACCAACACGGATCACATCTCCAGTCTTGATTTCACGCTGCTGACCATCTTCAACGCTTACATACGCTTTTCCAACAACGGATACTTTCCCTTCGTTTTCTGCCACTTTCTTCTCTCGATTTCAGGTCGGATTTAGATGTATGGCAATTAGTGTAAGGAAAAACACTACATAAAATAATTGTACTGAAGTACAGTAAGAGTAACTCCATGTATTTATTATTATTTATTTGATTTTAGCACCAGAACTAGATGAATCCGGTCTCTGATTCCAAGTTTTTCAAAGACCGCGCTCAGATGTGCCTTTACAGTACGCTCGGTAATATTTAGGTTCCTAGCCACTTCTTTATTGGACACTCCCTTGGCAACTTCCAGAGCAACTTCCTGCTCTCGATTTGAAAGTTTCTCAAGTAACGGGCTTTCTTGAGCATCAATGTCGGCTCCATGATCCATTTTTTTGTCAAGTGCCTTGCTGACACCCTGCAACAGATAAGGCATAAACTCAGGACCCACCCAAATCCCTCCGCCCTCTACGACACTAACTACTTGCTTCAATAATGCAACTGAAGAAAATGCATGGCAATACCCACGTGCACCCATGCGGAAAACACTAAAAGCCTCGATCGCATTTGGCTTCATGGAGAGATAAATTACTGGGCATAATGGTTTCGAAATTTTTATTTTATTTACCAGATCTCTAGGCTCAATAGCATCTAGGAGAATAATGGCAATTTCCGATTTATCTGAATTAATCATTTCCCATGAACTGGGGAGAATATCCGGAAATGCCTCAGTTATGTTTTTCGGCAGTGCCCTATCTGCATCAGATTGCACAAAAATCATTGTCATCAACGCTCACTTAAGGCATTAGCATGTGCCCTAAGCACAGGTTTTAACAGATAATTCAGTACCGTTTTTTTGCCCGTCAGGATATCTACCTGGGCAACCATGCCCGGAATGATGAGCAGATCATCTCTAAGGTTAGCCTCTTTGGTCTTCACCCTCACAATGTAATGTGCATCACCATTTTCATCTATAACAGTGTCGGCGCCTATGCTATCGACGATTGCCTCCAACCCACCATAAATTGCAAAGTCATAAGCAGTGAATTTGACTGTCGCCTCCTGGAGTGGACGTAAAAAACCGATATCTTTAGGCAGAATTTTGGCCTCCAAAAAAAGTGCGTCGTCCAGAGGAACAATTTCGACCAGCTCTGTACCCGGTTGCACAACACCCCCAATGGTGTTGACCAGTAGCCGCTTTACGGTGCCCTTTACGAGGGATCGAACTTCAGCCTTACTCACCCGGTCTTCAAGCGCACGACTACCTTCAGACAACCCCTTAAGTGTTGCCAAGGTCTCAGACAACTCATTACTCAACTGATTTTTGAATATCAGTTTGACTTCACCTATTTTGCTTTGAGCTTCGACTATTGAAGACTCAAGTCTTTTACCTTTTGCCTGAGACTGTGCCTTTTCGCCCCTGAATCGTGCAAGATCACGCTCCAGTCTTAACAAATCCACTTCTGAGACCGCACCTGAGGCCACCAATGGCTTAGTAAACTTGAGTTCCCGAGCTGCCAATTCATAGGACTGCGAGGCCTGCCGATAATTGGCCTGCGCCTCGGCAAGCTCTTGTTTCCGCTGCTCCAGCTGCTCTCTGGCAATACTTTCCTGAGCTTCCATTTCGCTCAAGCTGGACTTATACAGGGCCCTTTCCTGAGCAACTATATTTGGGATGTCCTTTTCAAGCGTTTTAGGCGGACTGAACGGCGTTCCATCAATCAGTGCACGTAATCTAACCGCTTTAGCCTGAAGCGCCAGATATTGCGCCTTGCTTTCACGTAAATTGGATACAAATCTTGTAGGGTCAATTTTTAAAAGGACCTGGCCTTTCTCTACAATTTGGCCTTCCCTAATAAAAATCTCCTCAACCACACCCCCATCAACGGATTGCACAATCTGCAATTGAGAAGACGGGATGACTCTGGCCTCGCCCCTGGTGACCTCATCAACCTCAGCGAATGCCGACCATATCACTAATAACAAAAGCACAATCAAGGCATAGTTGATCAATGCCTTGGCACGTAACGGCTCTTGCTGAATTTGTGCCCAGGCTGCATCCTCCGACCAACTCAGTGATGTTTTAGTATCTTTGGGTATCCATGGCGCGAAAATTGCATCCAGTATCTTTCGTGCTTCCTGAAGTATCTGTTGCATTACGATGCCTTTCCAATCTTGCCCTGCCGCAATGCTTCAATTACCTGCTTTTTGCCTCCGTCGGCTACGACCTTACCTTGATCAATCACGATAATCCGATCAACAATGGAAAGAAGTGATGTTCTGTGTGTAATCAACACAATGGTTTTATCAGGGCCCAATTCAGTCAACTTTTTCTTGATTAGCTCTTCACTCGAATGATCCATGGAACCTGTTGGCTCATCCATGAGTAGAATTGAGGGGTCATTTATCATGGCTCTGGCGATCGCAATGCCCTGACGCTGCCCGCCTGACAGTAGCTCACCACGTTCACCCACCTGAAGATCAAACCCTTTAGGATGTCGATTAACCAGACTATTGAGTCCACCAAGATCAGCGGCTCTTAAAATGGCGGCATCATCAGCATGGGGAGCCGATACCACGATGTTATCTCGTAACGTTCCAAAGAACAGAACAATATCCTGTGGCACATAACCTATATTCCGACGAAGCTCTGAGGGATCAAGCTGACGCAAATCAACGCCATCAAGAAGCACGCTACCACTGGCAGGCGCATACAAGCCTAGCATCAATTTTTGCAGCGTCGTTTTACCTGAACCAATGCTTCCCAGTATCGCCACTCGCTCGCCAGGTTGAATTGTAAAACTGACATGCTTTAAGGCTTCTGTACCCTCGTTCGGATAGGAAAAGCTCACATCCTTAAAACTAATTTCGCCTTTGAAATCTTTTCTTGAAACAAAGTTGGCATCATCTGGCCTCTCGACATCCTGACCCACGATCTCTTCGAGAGTTTTAAGAGCCGTTGCCGCATTATGGTATTGCGTCAATAAACCAGCCACCTGGCCCAACGGACCGAGTGCCCTGCTTGAGAGCATCATTACAGCAATCAGGCCGCCCATCGATAACTCATTATCGACGATGAGATATACGCCCAGTACAACAACAATAATATTGACCAATTGCTGAATCCAGACAGTACCGTTAATGGTAACCGAAGAAAGCAATCGTAACTGTGCAGCTACTCTTGCCAGAAATGCTGCGCTTTGCTCCCACTTACGTTGCATGATGCTTTCAGCATTCATGGCCTTAAGTGTTTCCAGGCCGACAAGACTTTCTATCAGAGTCGCGTTACGCTGAGCACCTGCACGATAAGTACTTTCCGTCAGATCATGCATTTTGCCCTGCACAGATAGTGCAAAGCCAATAACGACTAACATGCCCACAACAATAGGCAAGGCCATAGGCCAAGCTATCCAACCGATCACCAATACAAAAATCAGGGCAAACGGAACATCTATCAATGCCGTTACCGTAGCCGAGGCAATAAAATCCCTGACTTGCTCAAAAGAGCGTAAATTCGAGGCAAACGAGCCCGCTGATATCGGGCGATTCGCCATACGGATACCCAACACCCTTTCCATGATAAACGAGGAAAGTTTTACATCGATGCGGCTACTCGCGAGGTCAATAAAATAACCCCGCATGGTGCGAAGCATAAAGTCTGCAATCAAAACTATGAAAACACCGGTAGCAAGCACCCACAGGGTATCTGTCGCGTTATTGGGCACTACCCGGTCATAAACATTCATCGTAAACAATGGCACAGCCAACGCTAACGAATTAATCAAAAATGCAGCTTTTAGCACGTCCTTGTATAAGGTTTTATGCTCCAGAATTGCCCCCCAAAACCAGTGCTTATGCCTGGTCCCCCTGATTTCAGGGGCTCGAGGATCAAATCTGAACAAGGGCCTAACGTAGACAGCAATACCCGTGTATTCAGACTGAAGTTTATCAATTGATATCTCAGTCTCGGACTCATCCAACTCAGGATAGATCACTTTGGCCTTACCGCTTGAGGTCACCTCATTAAGAACGCAGGCTCTGCCGCCCTCAAGTAGCAATAAAGTAGGAAAAAGGGCCTTATTCAGTTCTGTAATGGGCAGCTTCACCATGCTGCAAGCAAGTTCGGCTCGCTTGGCTGCCCGCTCGAAGAGAGAAGGTGTCAATAAACCATTATCAAGTGGAAGGCCGGAAACCGCGGAAATGGCATTAATCGGACGACCATGTAGCTTAGACAGGATTAAAAGACATCCAAGCAATGGGTCCTTACTACCTACTGTAGTGTTGTCCCATGCTTCATCAATAACATCTGGCTTAGTCACCTCTGGATCTGTAGATAACTCCTCAGATACAGACGACCCAGCTTCTTGCTCTTCTCCTGCCACAGAAACCTCTTCATTTTCAGCACTTCCCATCATCTGCCCATCCAGCTTCACTACTTTTCATGAACATATATTAACCATGCCAAAAAATATAACGATAGATACTAGACAACCTCAATTATGAGCAAGCCAATGAAATTTTAATTATGACTGTTAATAAAGGTTCTTTTGTAACACACTTTTCTCATAAAGACTATGACACAAGTAGCAGATTATGCTTGGTTTTTATTGATCCCCACATGAAAAAGTCGGGCTTAAAAGTTCAATCTTTAAAGTAATCAGGGCGACCAGCAGTCCAAAGCTCCCCCCAGAGTTTGCCTCCCCCATCAACAGCTATCACCTCACCCGTGATAAAGCTACCCGAAGGCGCGCTGAGGTAAATACAGGCCTCCGCCATTTCCATTGCTGTACCTGGACGACGCATGGGATTGGCTTTGGGAAACTCCTTAACTGCTTCTGGGGGATATACATCAAGCCCCTTAGTTGCCGTCAAACCCGGGGCCACACAATTAACCCGAATATTCAGCGGTGCCCATTCCACGGCAACAGTACGACTCACGCCTATGACCCCAGCTCGGGAAGCAGCTGTATGAGCAACACCTGGCATACCACGCTCAATCACCACGACAACATTAACTATCGAACCCGGACGTTCTGCATCTCGCCAATAATGGGCTGCACGCTGCATCATGAACCAGCTGCCATTCAGGTTGTTGTTGATGACGGCTTTCCAACCATTGGGAGAGAAGTCAATGGCATGGGCAGGAAACTGCCCACCAGCGTTATTCACCAGATAATCAAGACCACCAAAGGTTTCGACAACCTGATTAAACAGCGCATCAATCTGTTCCGTTTCACGAATATCTGTCGGTATTCCTAATGCCACACCACCCTTGCTGACGATAAAGTCAGTGACCCTGTCGAGCTTTTCTGCAGTACGGCCGCATATCGCCACCTTTGCACCCAGTCTGGCGAATAGCAAGGCTGTTGCCTGACCGATGCCACTTCCGCCACCTGTAACAAGAGCGACTTTGCCAGCAAAAAGGTCATTTCGATAAACCGTGGGTTCTGCCCATAAGTCTTCGAGGTCTTGTTGTGTATTTTCGTTCATAAAAATTGTGCTGAATTTGAATGTTCAGTATTTCCGGGGCATCTTCGTCTAGACTCGCCGTAAACCCATCCATGGGGGCTCGATGGCCGCATCCATGCGGCCAACGGTCTGGACGAAGAACCCAGAAAACACCTCGCTAATTTTGAAGCTTGTAGATTTATGTCCGCAACAGATCATCACTGATGATGATCTTGCGAACTTCAGTCGTACCCGCACCAATCTCAAGCAACTTTATAGAGCGATACAAACGATTGATTTCAGACTCCCAGATATAACCACTGCCCCCGTGAATCTGAATAGCTTCATTCAACACCTTGTTCAGCGTTTCAGCGGTATACATCACACCCGCTGCTGTGAGCTTATGAATATCACCACGACCACCGCCATCTTCACCAACCACATTCGCTGCACGCAGAGTCTGATAGGTAAAAAGTCGCATGGACTCAACCCAAACGTACATATCGGCCAGCTTGCCGCGGATCAACTGGAAGTTACTGATGGTCTGCCCAAACTGTTTGCGCTGGCTGGCGTAGTCAATGGAAAGCTGTAGGGCACGTTCAGCAATACCCAGGCAGATTGGTGAAATCATGGCGCGTTCCAGATCGAGCCCGCTCATGACCACCTTCACACCTTTATCCTCGGCGCCAACCAGATTCTCTGCAGGAATCCGGCAGTCATCGAATACCAGTTCGGCTGTCTGGCTGCCACGAAAACCCATCTTGATCAGCTTCTGTGCAACCGAAAATCCTGGCGCACCCTTCTCAACGATGAACGCTGAAATTCCCTGCGCCCCTTTGCCCTTATCCGTTTTCGCGTAAACCAGCAGTACGTCAGCCACGGGGCCATTGGTGATATATATCTTACGGCCGTTCAGCACATATTCATCGCCTTCACGACGTGCCGTTGTACTCATGGATCCGAGAGCATCTGAACCAGCACCCGGCTCGGTCAAACCTAGCGCACCGATAAGCTGACCACTGACCAGTCCCGGCACGTACTTCTTCTTCTGCTCATCATTGGCATTTCGAAGAATGTTGTGCAGGCAGAGATTCTCATGTGCCACCCAGGCCAGCCCCATGGAATGATTCCAGCGGGAAAATGCCTGCAGGATCAGACCACTGGTCATAATGTCCATATTCGAACCGCCGTATTCCTCCGGCGCCGTAATACCGAAGTAGCCGGTTTCACCGATCTTCGGAAAAACCTCCGTAGGCCACCATTCCTCATCATCCATACGCTGGGCGACAGGATAAAGCTCCGCTTTTGCAAAGCGATCGGCCTGATAAAGAATTTCTGCTTCTTCGTCTGAAAGCCCTGTGAAGGCTTGCATAACACTGGGTTGTGAATCTGTCATATCCATTCCGTAATAGTATTAAATCAATAAGTTAAATAACAAATCTAATCAATAACATCGTCTATCAGACCCCATTCAAGGGCCTGTTGAGACTTGATTCTCTGACCACTCAACGCCAACCAGCCGCATCGCTGACGGCCAATTCTTCGAGCGATACTGATGCAGCCCCCTGCCCCTGGGATCAGCCCCATGCTGATCTCCGGCAAAAGAAAATGCGTAATCGTTTTTGCCGTCACCTGCCCTGCAAATGCAGGAAACTCCAACCCCGATCCTATGCAGGCACCATGCAGCAAAACATTGACTCTCTCGGCACATTGCGCCAGCAAGGCGCCCGGCACACTCAGCCCGCGCACAATATGCCCGGTGGCCGCATCGGGTACCGTGCCGAATTCAGTCAGATCGCCACCTGTTGAGAAACACTTGCCCCGGCCGGTTATCTGGACGGATCTGATTTCCTCATCAAGCAACACCTGACCCAGTACATCGTTTAATGCATCTCGCATCTCGACCGACATGGCATTCCGGTTGGAAGGTCTGTTCAATTCCAGATACAGATCACTGCCATCTCTTTCCAATACGACTGCCGGTCCACTGTCATCCTGCATTTCAAGCTGAGGCTTCAGTCTCGCCAACCATTTGCTGTATTCAGGTCCCGCCTGCAAGGTTGCGTAGGCCATCGACTCTACAGACAAAGCCTGGGGCATCGGCATGTTCTCGGTAGCCCGTAGCACCTGAACAAATACGCTGGAAGCTATCGGCTTATCATCGATCCTTTCGACAAGCTCATCCGCCTCGTCGTCCTGTTCCAGAAGGACATCGCAAGCATCTGCCAACAAGGCATCATCATTGCCAATACCAATAACAGGACAAACCAGTGATCTCAACCAGGTTGCAAATCTTGCCGCATCCGCTGATTCGCAATCTTCGAGTTTGAGCACAAGCGCCTTGCTGTCGCCCATAGGAGAAAATTCCACAGGTGCAGGACCGGCCTGCACCAATGCGGATAACTCATCCAATGAGAACACAACAGCTGCCTTGCTCATCTCCCCTCTCTCACCTTGCCCACGGCAGTGAAACTTATCACTGACAGGCCCAGTACTCCTCATTCATTTAAGTGAGTCTAACTCACTTTATACTCATAATTCATCCAAACGATACATTGCATTTCAGATTATCTAGGTGCAGGATAGTCATAAATTGGTGGTGAGTCTAACTCACCAATAGTCAATATTACTGGAGACAGCCATGTCTGAAGAAGTCCTGATTGAGCGCCGTGACCAGGTCCAATGGATCACAATCAACCGCGAAGAACGTCGCAATGCGATGAATGCCGATGTGATTGCCCGTATTTCCGAAGGCATCTCTGACGCTGTTGAGAATGGCGCACGCGCCATCGTACTGACGGGCGCAGGTGACCGGGCTTTCTGCGCAGGTGCCGACCTAACCAAGGGTGTGAAAGGCTTCGCCTTTGATGTCGACTTTTCCCGCCCGCGCCATTACATCGTGCAACTCTTCAAACAACTGCAGGATTGCCCCCTGCCCGTCATCGCGCGTGTAAATGGCGCGGCCATGGCTGGCGGCTTTGGCCTGCTCTGTGCCTGCGACATGGCCATAGCCGCAGATGACATCAAGATTGGCACCTCGGAATCCAAGATTGGCCTCACACCAATGATGATTCTGCCTTATATGATCCGTCAGCTACCGCCGCGCAAATTGCAGGAAATGTGCATCACAGGTGAACATTTCACCGCTGCAGATGGTCTCGAATGGGGATTGTTTAACTACGTCGTACCCCGTGAAGAACTCGATGAAAAGCTCGACTGGTTCCTGAATCGCATAGTCGACAAATCACCCACAGCCATTCGACTGGGCAAACAAGCTTATGCAGCAACTCGCGACATGGATCTGCGTAGCGCACTGGAATATGCACAGACCATGGTGCCGGTGATGTCCAGCACGAAAGATGCTGCCGAGGGACTGGCTGCATTCCAGGAAAAACGCAAGCCAGAGTGGACGGGCAACTAAACCCCATGTCTGCGACCGCCCCACGCATTTCTCGCGAAGAACGCATTGCAGAAATCCTGCAGGCGGCCCGCGAGCTGTTCAGTGATAAGGGTTATGAGCAGAGCTCCATGGCCGAGATCGCTGCACGTGTTGGTGTCGTAGAAGGCACGATCTATAAATACTTCGAGAGCAAACGCGAACTGCTCCTCTCTGTGCTTACGCATTGGTATGAAGGCATGTTCGGGGACTATGCCGAGGACCTGAATGGCATTCATGGCGCTCGCGCCCGGCTGCAATTCCTGATCTGGCGTCATTTACGCACCCTGCGTGACAACCCGGACTTCTGCCGCCTCACCTTTAACGAGTTTCGTGTCGAGAAGGACTACCACGGCTCGAAACTACAGGGTCTGAACAAACGCTACACCGAACTGCTTGTGCAGGTGCTTGAAGAAGGCATGCAAAGTGGCCAGATTCGCAACGACCTCCCGGCCAGCCTGCTTCGTGACATGATCTACGGTGGCATCGAACACCATGCTTGGCCCTATCTCTGTGGCCACGGCAAGCTGGATATTGATGCCATAGCAGAACAGATCACAGGCCTGCTCTGGCAGGGCATCCCCACACAGAATTTACACACCGAAACCCAGCGACTCACTGAGCTCGCTACCCGACTGGAACAAAAACTGGATTCAGCATCATGATTGATACAAGCAAGTGGCCGTTTGATACGGTACTCGTCGCTAATCGCGGTGAAATCGCTGCCCGCATACTGCGAACGGTAAAATTACTGGGCCTGAAGAGCGTCGTGGTTTATCACAGGGCCGACCTCAATACACCGGCAATAGCGCTTGCGGATGTTGCGGTGGAAATCACCGGTGACACGCCCGTGGCTGCGTACCTTGATGCGAACCAGATTCTGGCCGCTGCAAAAGAGACTGGTGCTGGCGCGATACATCCCGGCTATGGCTTTCTTTCAGAGAACGCCGGCTTTTGTCAGGCCGTTACGGATGCTGGCATCGCCTTCGTTGGTCCTACTCCCGAACAGATAGATCTTATGGGTGACAAGGTTCGCGCTCGTGCCTTTGTCGAAAAAGAAGGCTTTCCTGTCGCACCATCGGCCATAGAAGATGATGACCCGGCCACCTTTTTGGAACGGGCCAAAGCCCTGCCCCTGCCCCTCCTGATCAAGCCTGCCGCAGGTGGCGGCGGCAAAGGCATGCGCGTGGTGCGTGACGCCGATCAGCTGGAAGGCGAAATTGAACGTGCCCGCAGTGAGGGCCAGCGCTACTTCGGCGATGGCCGACTCTATGTGGAAAAATTCATAGAGAATCCGCGCCACATTGAAGTACAGGTACTGGGTGATTCGCACGGTAATGTTGTGCATTTGTTTGAGCGTGAATGTTCAGTACAAAGGCGTTTCCAGAAGATCGTAGAGGAAACGCCATCACCAGCACTAGATGACAAGATGCGTACCGAAATCTGCGAGACGGCCGCTGGCATAGCCCGTAGTGCCGGCTACCGCAACGCCGGTACTGTCGAATTTATCTTTGGTGAATCCGATGGCAACGCCGAATTCTACTTTCTTGAAACCAATACCCGGCTACAGGTAGAGCATCCGGTCACTGAAGAAATCACTGGCAAGGACCTGGTCGCCGAACAGCTACGCATCGCAGCTGGCGAACCGCTTGGCTACACACAGGAAGAAATCACCAGCCAGGGTCATGCAATAGAGTTCCGTATTTATGCAGAGGATGCGGCCGCTGGATTCACCCCCACCACTGGCCCCATCCTGAAATGGAAAGTCCCAACCGGTGAAGGCGTACGTATGGATGCCGGCATAGTGGAAGGTGCCGCAGTCACAGCAGCCTTTGACCCCATGCTGGCCAAGCTTGTCATACGGGGTGCCAACCGCGATGAAGCACGTACACGTGCCGATGCGGCCCTGCGTGACCTGGTATTGCTAGGCTGCAAAACCAACACTGCATTCCTGCGGCGCCTGTTAAACCATCCTGCATTTATTGCCGGCGATGTACATACCGGCTTTCTGGATGCCAATCCCGACATTGCCGCCGAACCGGAGTTGCCCGAAAGTCAGATACACAAACTGCTGGCGGCTGCCGCACTGAGTAATCGCCCCATACGCGATGTCACCGACCTCACACCCGACCTGCACGCCGCCATTGGCGAGTGGCAGAACTAGGGGGGAATGTAAAAGTGAAACACGGATTTAAATTAAACGAAACCGAATACGATGTTGGACTGTCACGCGCCAAGAACGGCTATCGCCTGCACGTAGATGGGCAGACGATTCCGGTAAATCTCATTGCGGGCCAGGAAGGCGACCAGATTCTCACAACGGGCAGCAGCGTTGACCACATTACGCTCGCCGTCGACGGTGACGACGTTTATATCCATCTCGACGGTGAAAGCTATCACCTACAGTTCGAACATTCATTGCAACGACTCGCAGAAATGTCGGAAGGCTCTGCTGCAGACAGTGTTAAATCCACAATGCCCGGCAGCCTGGTGTCACTGAACGTTGTAGAAGGTGATCAGGTCGTAACTGGTCAGACGATTCTCGTCATGGAAAGCATGAAAATGGAAACCACAATCGTTGCGCCCCGGGATGGCGTGGTCGAGACCCTGCACGTAGCAGTAGGCCAGACCTTCGATAAAGATGCCGTCCTTGTGACACTGGTGCCAGAAGAAGGAGAAGAAAAATGAAACGCATCATTTCAGCCCTGAACACCCAATCCGAAGAGTTCAAAGCGAATTACGCGCATAATAAGAAAAATGCAGAGATCCTGAAAGCCAAGCAGGAAAAAGCCCGCTTCGAACGCCCACAACGTGACCTGGATCGTCTTGCCAAGCAGAACAAAATGCTGGTGCGTGATCGTCTGAAGCGTCTGCTTGATCCCGGCACCCCGTTCCTTGAGCTATCTACGCTGGCGGCAGGCGAGGCCTATGGCGGTGAAGCACCCGGCAGCGGCTGTGTGACCGGTATCGGGATTGTTGCCGGGCGTGAAGTGATGATCAATGCCGGCGACGGTAGTGTGAAAGGTGGCGCCTGGTACCCATTGACCATCAAGAAAGTCATTCGGGCACTGGATATTGCGATAGAGAACCGCCTGCCCGTCATTCATCTATGCGATTCTGCCGGAGGCTTCCTGCCTTTACAGGCCGAGTTTTTTGCTGACAAATATTATGCAGGACGAATTTTCCGCAACCAGTGCGTGCTATCGAAAATGGGCGTACAACAGGTGTCGGTTGTTTTGGGTCACTGCACGGCAGGCGGCGCCTACGTACCCGGCCTGTCTGACTATAACGTCATCGTGCGTGGCACCGGGGCCATATTCCTGGCCGGCCCGCCCCTGGTGAAAGCTGCGACCGGCGAGGAAGTCACGGTTGATGAACTGGGTGGCTGCGACATGCACACCACCACATCAGGCACAGCCGACTACCCTGCTTCCAGTGAAGAAGAGGCCCTGGCCATTTGTCGCGATATCGTCGGCCAGTTCAAGACCCCGAATAAGGCCCGCATCGAATGGCAGGAACCAGAAGATCCCTACTATGATCCCGATGAGTTGTATGGCGTACTGCCCAAGGACATCAAGCAGCAGTTTGATATGCGCGAAGTCATCGCACGCATAGTCGATGGTTCCCGCTTCCACGAATACCAGCCAAAATTCGGCACCTCGCTGATCTGTGGTTACGCCCATTTATGGGGCTACAAGATCGGCATTCTGGCCAACAACGGTGTGCTGTTTAATGACTCTTCATTGAAAGCCGCCCACTTTATCCAGCTGTGTAACCAGAACCGTACGCCCATCGTGTTCCTGCAGAACATCACCGGCTTCATGGTCGGCAAGGCCTATGAAGAACGCGGTATCACCAAGGACGGCGCCAAGATGCTGATGGCGATGACGGGCTGTGAAGTGCCCAAATTTACCGTCATGTGTCACGGCTCATTTGGTGCCGGCAATTACGGTATGAGTGGCCGTGCATTTGATTCGCGCTTCCTGTTCACCTGGCCGCAACATGAAATCTCCGTGATGGGTGCCGAGCAGGCCGCGAATACGCTGGCCGAGGTCAAGGTACGTCAACTGGCTCGTGCGGGCGAAACACTCACGCCTGAACAGATTGAAGAAATCCGGCAGCCGGTGGTCGAGGAATTCAAACGCAAGTCCAGCGCCTATTGGTCGACTTCGGAAATCTGGGATGACGGTATTCTTGATCCTGTGGACACACGCAATGCGTTGGGTATTTCAATCTCTGCGGCACTGAATACAGAAATCAAGGATCCAAGTTACGGAGTGTTTCGTCTTTAGTCGACATTCAGGTCTCATCTAAGCGGATGAGGCCTTAATGCCTGTAATACGGAACACTGGCGACCTGAAAATAGCGAGTGAATCCATGAGTGAAGTCTCAAGCAATTTAATTACGACCTTACCTGCCATCCAGATCAAGGACGTAAAAATAAGTCTGCGTAGCAAGGTGCTCACCAAGCTGCTGAAGTGGACACTCAAGCCGATCATGTCCTGGTTTGTTAAAGGTGACAAAAAACGCAGGCTTGGCAAGGCACACACGTTTATCGCTTCACAACCCTGCAGGAATACCTTTGGGCTTACGCAAAACTTTCGTATTGTTAACGGCGTACCTGGCCCGACAGTCGGTGAGTTCCTCAACACCGATGGCCGCGTCATTCTCTGGCTGCATGGCGGCGGATTTATTATCCCGGCTTCAAACCCGGCGCATCTCGGCATGCTGGCCCACCTCAGCAAGTTACTTAATGCCAGCGGCTTCCTGCCTGACTATCGTCTGGGACCCTACAACCAGTTCCCGCACTCACTGGATGATTGCGAGCGCGCCTACATGGGGTTGCTTGAAGCCGGATACGATGCAAGGAAAATCATGATTGGCGGTGATTCTGCCGGCGGCAATCTGGCACTGGGCATGCTCCAGCGTATTCGTAAGGCGGGTGCACCCTTGCCTGCTGTCGCGACATTACTCTCCCCGGTCACCGAGATGGGCCGTATTCACCTGCCACCTTCAAGATCCTATGCACCACGCCGCGACCCCCTGATCCCCATTGGCAGCATGGGCAACCTGGACGATCTGTATACACGGGACTGGGATGCTTCTGACCCGGAACTTTCTCCGCTATATGCGGATTACCATGGCATGCCCCCAATGCATTTTATTGCCGGAGACACAGAAGTATTACGTGACGATTCGGTACTTTGCGCCCAACGCGCCATGGATGCGGGAGTGCCGACACAACTCGATATCTGGCCAGTATTGCCTCATGCGTTTCCGCTATTTTCAGTGCTATTTCCTGAAACTGAAATCGCCAAACAGGATATTGTCAGGTTCGCAGATCAACATCTGGGTTAGTCATGAGCGAATCGAAGTATCTGACTGAATGCCCACTAATCTGCCGAAGTGCGATATTTTCCGTTTCGTCACGACGTGACCCCGTCAAGGGGGGCTCAATAGCCGCGTCCATGCGGCCGACGGCCTATGCAGAAAACATTATAATCCGGCAGCCACTACCCTTAGCAGACCAATGGCAGACCAATGACTGAAACAAAATACCAGGCTGAATACCAACGTTCTGTAGACAACCCGGAGGCCTATTGGGCTGAGCAGGCAGAAACCCTGCACTGGCACAAAAAGTGGTACAAGGTGCTGGATGATGGCAATGCCCCGCTCTACAAGTGGTTCACCGGAGGGCTGTTCAATACCTGCTACAACGCACTCGACCGACATGTAGACAATGGTCGAGCAGACCAAACTGCACTGATCTATGACAGCCCGGTCACTCACAGCATCAGGAAATTTAGTTACCGCGAATTGCGTGACGAAGTCGCCACATTTGCCGGTGTGCTCGTTGCGCAGGGCATCAGCAAAGGTGACCGGGTCGTTATCTATATGCCCATGGTGCCGGAAGCGGCCGTTGCCATGCTGGCCTGTGCCCGCATCGGCGCAATCCATTCTGTGGTCTTTGGCGGCTTTGCTGCCCCGGAACTGGCCAAACGCATTGATGCAGCCGAGCCTAAACTCGTGCTGGCCGCCTCCTGTGGAATAGAACCGGGCCGGACGGTTGAATACAAACCACTACTTGATGAAGCTTTGGAACTCGCCAGCCACAAGGTCGGCCGTTGCATTATTCTTCAGCGTTCGCAGTCACAGGCAGCCATGACTGAGGGTCGTGATCTTGACTGGTTAACAGTCGCAGCGGATGCCGAGTCAGTGGATTGCGTACCTGTGGAGTCCACTGACCCTCTTTATGTGCTCTATACCTCCGGCACGACGGGAAAACCTAAAGGTGTAGTTCGTGACAACGGCAGTCATGCCGTCGCGATGACTTATTCCCTGAAAGCTGTCTACGACATCGAGCCCGGCGATGTATTCTGGGCCGCTTCTGATATTGGCTGGGTGGTTGGACACTCCTACATTGTTTACGGCCCACTGATTCATGGCTGCACCATGATCATGTACGAGGGCAAGCCAGTCGGCACACCGGATGCGGGTGCGTTCTGGCGTGTGATCTCCGATTACAAGGTCAAGGCTTTGTTTACTGCGCCCACAGCTTTCCGTGCCATCAAAAAAGAAGACCCGGATGGCACACTGCTTAAACAATACGACCTCTCCAGCCTGAAGACTTTATTCCTCGCTGGCGAACGCTCTGACCCTGACACCATTAACTGGGCAGGCAGAATGCTGAATGTGCCCGTCGTGGATCACTGGTGGCAGACCGAACTCGGCTGGCCTGCGATTGCCAACTGTATGGGCATTGAGCCCATGCCAATCAAGCCAGGCTCGTCCTCAGTGCCGGTACCCGGCTTTGACTTGCAAGTGCTGGATGAAGACGGTAACCAGGTGCCTCGTGGTGAAATCGGCAACCTGGTCATCAAGCTTCCTCTCGCGCCCGGCTCACTCACCACGATGTGGAACAACGAAGCGGGTTATGTCGAGAATTACCTGACTCGCTACCCCGGTTACTACCTCACCGGTGATGCGGGCTTTATTGATGAAGACGGTTATGTCTCCATCATGTCCCGTATTGACGACATCATTAATGTTTCAGGTCATCGCCTGTCGACGGGCGGTATGGAAGAAGTACTATCAGGCCACCAGGATGTTGCAGAATGCGCAGTCATTGGTGTGGCTGACAAGCTCAAGGGGCAGGTGCCGGTAGGTATGGTTGTGCTCAAAGCCGGTGTGGATCGTGAGCATTCTGAGATCGTAGCTGAACTCATCGCCAGGGTACGTGAAGACATAGGCGCAGTCGCTGCATTCAAACAAGCGGCTGTGGTGAAAAGACTGCCTAAGACACGCTCCGGCAAAGTGCTTCGAAAAACCATGCGCTCCATTGCCAATGGCGAAGACTATGCCATGCCAGCCACCATTGACGACCCGGCTATTCTTGGTGAAATTACTGAAACCCTTGCAAGCCTCGGGTATCCGAATTAGTTAGAGAACACCCATGAAATTTATAAATTTAATTAGATACAGCTTCTTTTCACTGACACTACTGATGGCTGCCTGCGGCGGTGACAGCAGTGGCGATACGGGCGTACTGCCTGGCGGCGGCGATGCTGGCAGCTTCAACGCTGAGCCCGCGTTTGAAACCGATCAAAGCACACTGGACAACAATATTATCTGCTCTGGTTTCGAGAACACAGATAAACCCCCTGTCCTGCTTGTGCATGGCACCTTTACAGCAGGCTGGGAGCAATATGACTGGTCTTATGGCCCCGTCCTGGAAGAAATGGGGTTTGATGTCTGCACCGTCACCTACCCCGATCGTGGCATGGGTGACCTACAGGTTTCGGCTGAATACGTAGTCAATGCCATCCGTTACATTCATGAGCAAAGCGGTCGTAAGGTTGCCATGATCGGTCACAGTCAGGGTGCACTGATGCCACGCTGGGCACTCAAATGGTGGCCCTCGGCAAATGCCCTTGTTGAGGACTTTGTCCTTCATGCTGGCCCAAACCATGGCACTGATAATGCCGGTGATAACCCTGTCACTAATGCACTGGTGACGACCAGCGGCATGCCGGAATCCTTTTTCCAGATGGCGACTGATTCGAATTTTGAAGAAGCCCTGAATGCGGGCGACGAAACGCCCGGTGATGTGGACTACACCAGTATTTATACGCAGTTTGATGAACTGGTGCAGCCGGTAGATCCGGTACCGACCGCAGCGCTCGACTGGGAACAAAACAACCCCAAGGTCACGAACATTCTCCTGCAGGACGTTTGCCCCGCACTTATTGCGGACCACGTAACTATTGGCATAACCGATGCCACCACATTACTGCTGACACTGGATGCCATTTTGAACGATGGCCCCGCAGATATTGAACGTGCCGGAGGTGCTGCTGCACTTTGCACAGCCCCGGCACTTGTACCGGGCGTGTCCTTACCACCCACATTTCTGGTCGAGATGGCCATGCTGTTCCCGACTGAAATCGAGAATGGCATGATGGATCCGCACACCGCCTCGGAAGAACCCCCACTGAAACCCTATGCACAAGGCGCTGTACAATAGTGCCCCTCACGGCGCCTTAACAGCCGAATATATCCAGGGTTCACAAGCAAGAGTTTTATAGTCATGACTGAATTAACAGCCGATCAGACAGTTGTCATCGTAGGTGCAGGCCAGGCTGGCGGCACCTGCGCCATGGAACTGCATAAAAAAGGCTTTGAAGGCCGCATCGTAATTATCGCCGATGAGGATTACATCCCATACAAACGCCCTCCACTTTCCAAGACCTATCTTTCGGGCGAAGCAACGCTGGACAGTCTCTATGTCATGAAGGCCGAAAAACTGGAAGCAGCCGGTATTGAGTGCCTGACCAACACCAAGGTTGAAAGCATTAACCGTGAGAACAAGTCAGTTATTCTGTCCAATGGAGAACCACTTTCCTACGACAAACTCGTATTGACTACCGGTGGTCGACCACGTCCGCTGCCTGTAGAAGGTGCGGAAGCAGACAACGTATTTCTTCTACGCAGCATCGCAGATGTAGATGCCATCAAGGCCCGATGCGGCGAAGGTAAGAAAATCATCATCATTGGTGGTGGTTTTATTGGACTTGAAGTTGCTGCCGTCGCCGTCAAACAGGGCATGAATGTCACCGTACTTGAAGGCCTGGACCGGGTACTGGCTCGAGTAGCTTCACCTGAAGCATCTGCCTTTTATGAAAAAACGCATCGCGAGGCTGGCGTGGATCTACGCACGGGTGCTGCTGTCACAGGCTTCGAAGGTTCGCCGGAAGTGACTCATGTCGTTCTTGGAGACGGCAGTAAAATTGAAGCGGACTTTGTTGTGGTAGGTATTGGCCTGATTCCCAATACAGAGCTGGCCGAGGCAGCTGGTCTGGAAGTGGATAACGGCATCATAGTGGACGATCACGCCTGCACTTCGGATGAAAATATCTACGCCGCCGGTGACTGCACCAACTACCCCAATCTGTTCTATGGACGAAGGATGCGACTGGAGTCAGTTCAGAACGCCATGGATCAGGCACGTACTGCAGCCGACAATCTGGTCGGTATCGACTCGGTCTACGATGCCCAACCCTGGTTCTGGTCTGACCAATACGACCTTAAACTGCAGATGGTTGGTTTATCGCAGGGATACGACGAAACTGTCGTTCGCGGCAATCCCGATGAAAGAAGTTTTTCAGTGTTCTATCTGAAAGACGGTGTCATTATCTCCATGGATGCCATCAGTCGACCCAAGGATTTCATGATGTCGAAAAAGCTGATAGCAGAACGTGTGGCGCCTGATAAAGCAGCGCTGGCCGATGAGACCGTTGAATTGAAATCTTTTTTACCCGAATAACCCAACTACGGGCAGAACATAACAGGCAGGAGAAGCCATGCTTTTTGTAGGCAAGCGCCGAGTACAGGTCGCTGACGACCTGGCATCCGTAACCACCATTGATCACGATGCTGAGTGTGATCCTGTTGATGCAGAAATGACGACAGCCGGAGTGAATCACATCTGGCAAAACGTGGAAAAAATGTACCGAACCGGCGTGCACCCTGCGATTACCCTGGTTCTGCGACGGCACGGCAAAGTCGTTATCAAACGAACCGTTGGCTGCGTGCGTGGCAACACTCCCGGCCACCCCGGCCCACAGCATCCTCTTGATCCCGATGCGCCTCAATGTCTGTTCTCGGCATCCAAGGCCGTCACGGCACTTCTGCTTTTCAAGCTGATTGAAGATGGCAAACTCAGTCTCGAAGACAGGGTCTGCGAACATATTCCCGAGTTTGCCCAGGGTGGCAAGGGTCACATCACGGTACTCGACCTGCTTACTCACCGAGCCGGCATTCCTTTTATACCCAAAGAATATCGTGACCCTGAATTACTGCGTGATTACAACCATGTTGTACAGCTTCTTTGCGAGGCTGAGTCCATGGACGGAGGCAAGCGCAAGCAGTCCTACCACGCGCTGACTGCGGGCTATATCGTTGGTGAATTGATTCGCCGCATCGGTGACATTGAATTGCAGGATGCTCTGCATGACTGGCTGGCCAAACCGCTTGGGTGCCAGTATCTAACCTATGGTGCTGCGCCTGAAATTCGTGACCAGGTCCCGGTTAACGCTGCGACAGGTCAGGGCCTGATCTGGCCATTCAACCTGTACATGGAACGTATTGTTTCTGTGCCCTTCGACGATGCCGTTGAAGAATCCAATGGTGACGCTTTCATGTCATCAATCGTGCCGGCAGGCAACATTTATGCGTCGGCCGATGACCTGTGCAAGGTATTCGAAATGCTGCTCAACGGTGGCGAATGGAACGGGCAACAGATATTTTCCAGGACGACAGTACAGCAAACCCTTGAACCCGCCAGCGGAATCCAGATTGACCGCACATTGCTTCTACCAATGAAATATTCACCTGCCTTCATGTTAGGTGGTGATCCGGTTGGCATTTACGGCCCGAATTGCGGTCAGGCCTTCGGTCACCTTGGCCTGTTGAATATGCTTGGCTGGGCTGACCCACAACGCGATATATCGGCCACCTTCCTCAATACAGGTAAGTCCATGGCTGCCATCGGGGTGGCACGCATGTTCCAGGTACTGATGGCCATCAACAAGGAATGCACGCCTGTCACAGCCTGAGTCAATTTCGCACTAGTGTTACGGAAGTCATGCCCTGAGTGTTAGGTTTAATACGACATTTCGGGTTCGATCAAAGCTTTACCAGAAACAATATATATCAATGTATCTTTTACATCGAAATTGATAACTGGCAGAGGTGGTATTTAAGTACTAGACTCCCCTAGAAGATTGGAAATCAATATCATGCGGAAATGATAATGGTGACCGATAAACGGAAGCATTTGAGGAAGCGTTACGATGAGCAATAACAATAAAAGCATTCGCGGCTTATTGATCAAAATTTTTTCACCCATATTGGCACTGTGCTTTATTGCAGCATTAATCACACCTTTATCAGCACTTGCGGTCATCGCAGGCCCGCCTCCGCCAACCTTTACGAAAGTATTCCAACCCTCCACCATAGGCCCGGGCTCAATCAGCACATTGCGATTTGATATCCAGAATAATAGTAAAGATGGTGTAACTGCTGACGATATCGCATTCACAGACCCTTTACCGGCTGGCATGACCATTGCTACACCAGCGAGTCCGAAGAACACTTGCGGCGGCACTCTGGTCGCACCGAATGGTGGCAACACCATCAGCTTTACTGGTGGCAAACTGGGCATAGGCCAGACCTGTTTCATCACCGTTAATATTACAGCGTTAGTGCCACAACCCTACGACAACCTCACTGGCGACCTGACCTCAACCGCGGGCAACAGCGGTACCGCCACTGCCAGCCTGACAGTCGCCACGAACCGCCCAGGATTCAGTAAAGCATTCAATCCGGCAACTGTCGCATCAGGGGCTCGCAGCACGTTAACCTTTACTGTTGATAATACTGCAAACGCAAGCGCTGTAACGGCTTTGAATTTTTCGGATACCTTTCCCTCAGGGATGGTAATTGCAGACCCGGCAAATGGAACAACCAACTGTTTTCAAAATCCAGATCAATCTACGCTTACCGCAACTCCAGGCAGCAACACGGTTAGCTACCAGTATGCCGGTTTTGATGTTGCCGGCTTTAGGGCCATGGAGGCAGGCACTACCTGCACAGTAAACCTCGATGTTGTGACTATGGGCTTAGGCACCGTCGAAAACACTTCAAGCAATTTAATGGCTGAGGTAGCCGACGAGAACAGAGATGGAGGCAAAGCCGGCGCAGTATTAACGGTTACGCAAACCCCTCTTGCCATCTCCAAAGAATTCACCGATGACCCGGCAACGCCAGGTGGGCAGACCCATCTGCTATTTACGCTTCGTAATTTAAACAGGAATGATGCCGCTACGGCTGTGGCATTTACAGACGACCTCAATGCGACCTTAACAGGCCTCCGATTTGATTCACTGGTAAGCAATAACTGTGGTGGCACGGTCTCAGGTGCCGGCACCACCTCTGTCTCTTTCTCCGGAGGAAACATAGCCGCAGGTGGCAGCTGTAGCATTGAAACCCTACTTACCGTCCCGGCTGCTGCGGGACAGGGCGCGTATCAAAACATTACCTCAGACATTACGGGTACGGTAGGCGGGAATCCGGTCACCGGTAACCAGGCAACAGATACCTTATTTGTATCCATTGCCCCAACGCTTACAAAAGAATTCGTTGATGACCCCGTGGGGGCTGGTGGCATAACCGAGCTGAAATTCACTATCACCAATAGTAATACTGTATTTGATGCGGCCGATATCAGTTTCTCGGATACGTTTGCCGACATTATTAAAACCGCTGACACAGTTCCAGCTGATGGCAGCTGCGGCGCAGGCTCTACTTTTACATTTACACCGTCTGATGAACTTGCCTTTAACCCCTCCGCCAGCTTGACTGTTTCAGGCGCAAACCTGGTTGCAGGGGGTTCCTGTACATTTTCAATCAAGCTGGATGTAATTCCAGGTGCGCCTAACGGCATCTATCCCAACACCACCAGCAATATCACAGCCACCATGAATGGCGGTACAGTGACCGGTAAAGCAGCGAAAGATGACCTCGTCATCGTGGGCGGCCCAAGCCTGCGTAAGGAGTTCATAAATGACCCGGTGCAACCTGGTGGCAATGTAGCGCTTCAGTTCACTTTGACGCATGACGCATTGGCCACAGGCGACGCTACGGGCATAACCTTCACCGACGATCTTAATGCTGTGGTAGCTGGTCTGCAGGCATTAAGTGTTGACACCAATACCTGTGCTGGAAGCACTGTTAATATTGGTAACCCATTAATGATTGATTTTTCCGCCGGATCACTGACACCTGGAGATAGCTGCCAACTTACGGTGACCCTGAAGATTCCTGATGGTGCTCCATCCGGCAGCTTCACTAATACGACATCCAATATCACCGCAAACATTGGTGCTATTCCGGTATCCGGGGCCCCCGCAACAGATGACCTTGCCATCAACGGCTTGTTATTCACTAAAGAATTCACGTCCGACCCCGTGATCTCAGGTGAAACCACAAGGCTTAAATTCACAATTCAAAACCTTCATCCTACTGATGACGCTAATATATTTTTCTTTAGTGATGACCTTGATAAAACATTAAGCGGTTTATCTGCCGATGGCACTGGTGCCGTAACAGATACTTGCGGCGGCACATTGTCTGGCACAAATTTCCTGACTTACACGGGTGGATCTGTAGTATCAGGCGTATCATGCTCTATTGAAGTCGATGTACTGATTCCCGCAGCAGCTCCCTCTGGTAATTACCGGAATGTTACAAGTAATCTTTTTCATTCTCAGGGAAATTCTCTACCCGCAAGAGATCGACTCATCGTCAATAACAGCCTGCTCGCTTTTAGTAAATCATTTACCAATGACCCCGTAAAACCCGGTGACAGTGTCAATCTGCAGTTCACCATTCAGAATCTGGATCCGGCAAACGCTGCGACCAATATCAGCTTTACTGATAATCTCGACGCTGTTCTGGCTGGCATGCAGGCCACCGGCGCAGTATTCAACGACTGTGGCGGCATGGCATCCGGTTTTCCGGTATCCACCTTCAGTTATAGTGGCGGTTCAGTCGCCGCAGGCGGCAGCTGTACGATTACCATTACTGCTTCTGTACCAGCGGCGGCGGCAAACGGAAAATTCACCAACACCACTAGTGTAATCACTGGAGAAATCAATGCCCTTGCCATTGTTGGCGATCCAGCCATTGATAAGCTCACCGTTGGATATCTTGGTTTCAGCAAAATTTTCAGCGGCCCGGTTTCACCAAACGAAACGGTTGATCTGACATTTACCATTACCAACCCGGACACAATGAACCCGGCCACGAACATCGGATTCACCGACAATCTTGAAGCCATGCTCACCGGGCTTGCAAGCACCACCGGCACAGTCAACGATGTCTGTGGCACCGGCTCGGTGCTCGAAGGCACGAGTACAGTAATTCTTAGGGATGCTCGACTGGCGGCTGGTGGTTCGTGCACCATAGTGGTCAAAGTCAAAGTGCCCGCTTCTGCTACACCGGGTATTTATACCAATACGACCAGCGCTCTGGATGGGAATGGCATACAGGCAGCTGCGCCTGCTGTTGCTACCTTATCCATTGTGCCAACCATTACCCTGACCAACATCTCACCGGCTGACAGCACATCCACGCCGGGCGCGCTGAATGTCCTGATGGGTGGCGTGAAGGTCGACCTGAACGGCACCGAGAACGTCAATGTAACTACACTTGCCATCAAGGCACTCGGTAGCGGCAATGACCAACTGGATGTCACCGCAGTCAATCTATGGAGAGATGATGGTGATGGAACGTTTGACCCGACGAAAGATGTTAAATTAAAAACGGCAACGTACACAGCCGATAATGGCACAATTGCCTTTGACCTGAGTGGCACACCGGAAGTCATAGTGCCGGGCACATCCCAGCGTTATTACCTCAGTTATGACTACAACACCACACTGACTGCCTGGGTCATTCCCATGTTTGCAGGCAGTGCACTGCTCTTGCCGCTCATCGGCTTTATTGGATGGCGGTCGAGTAACAGAAAACTGATTTACGCCATAGTGCTTGGCAGCGTACTCTCAATTTCGCTATCGGGTTGTGAGCTGGCTTTACTTGGACTTGCCAGCAGTAGCAGTGATGATGACGACGATGGCGGACCAGCTGCGACTGCGCCCGCCCCTACGCCTACGCCTACGCCTACGCCTACGCCTACGCCTACGCCTACACCTACACCTACACCTACACCTACACCTACACCTACACCTACACCTACACCTACAACTAAAACCTATCAGGTAATTGTCATTGGCGTGAACGGCAGTACGACATCCGGGCTAACGCCCAATATCACCGGACTAGGTACGATTGTAGGACCTACAATTTCGATTACGCCCTAGAACCCTGGCTCTGGAAAAAAATCCCG
Source organism: Nevskiales bacterium (assembly GCA_041622995.1). Classification (GTDB taxonomy): domain Bacteria; phylum Pseudomonadota; class Gammaproteobacteria; order Nevskiales; family CAJXLF01; genus CAJXLF01. The sequence goes on along the minus strand of JBFJXR010000031.1, from coordinate 8,574 downwards.
CCGCAATTAATATTTATGCGGCGGTTTTTTTAACTTTTAACTGCAATCAGGGCAGAAACTTCTGGCTGACTTTCCAAAGCTGCTCACTAACAGAGGCATCGAGTGCCTGTGCAGCGGCTGGTTTCTTTGTCATCAAATGCAGGTAAAGTGCCGTCTCTCCCTCGATCGCCTGTGCACAGTTAAGATAGATTACAGGCTCACAGGCTTTATCCGGGCTGGCAAATAACACACCCATCACAACACCCAGTACCGGCTTGAATAACGCGGGCGCATCACGTGCGATATTGGAATTTATCGGCCCCGGACACAGGCAGTGCACTGACACATCGACACCCTCATCAGACTGAAGTCGTTTTGCCAGCGCCTGTAACCAGGTCGTCATAACCAGTTTGCTGTGACCATACTGGGCGATACTTCCCATGGCGGAGTACTCGACTGTATCTCCAAGCGTATTGAAATCGATAGGCGTACCAGAACGATGTGTTTCAGATGATACAAATACGATTCTTGGCTTGTCACTATCGCGGCCATTGGGACTAACTGCAAAAGTATTATTCGGGATCGTGCCATCTGCCAGCAATCTTTTGAGCATTTTCATATTGCCGACAAAATGTACACCAAACATCATTTCGAAACCCTGTTTAGTCTTGAGAGGTTTCTTCGGCACAATCCCGGCATTCAGAATGACTCTATCGAGTATTATGCCTCTGGATTTCAGCACATCACAAAAAATATCAACTGAATCCAGATCAGCAAGATCCAGGTGCACAACCTCTATATTCTTGTTTCCACTTTCAGATTTAACTTCCTGCAGAGCATCAGACGCCTCACTTCGACAGGCCATAATGACCTGAGCCCCACGTTTCGCGAGTTGTATGGCAGTTGCCTTTCCCAGACCGGAGTTTGCACCGGTGACCAGGCAAGTCTTTCCATCAAGTCTTTCATCATCTGCAAGCTTGCCGATTCGCTCTTTCTTCCTGAACAGGTCTACGATGCCATTCAGTGTGGCCGAAACCGGATTGTTGTAGTCGCTAGTGTCTGCAGAACTCATGCTGCTGCCCTCTTGGTTGTATCTGCCTGCCCGTTCTCTGACGGAATATTGAATGCTTCCCGGTAACCCGCGTATTTCTCATCAACAATTGCCACACTCAATCCAAACTCTTCGAGTGCGTACTTATGCTTGCCGTGACGATCTTTCCTGTTGGCCTTACGCGAAGCCTCCATGGCATCACGTGCGGCATCAGTAAGCTCCAAACCTGCAAAAGCGTATATACGCTCAACCTCAGCCATAGGGTCGTGAATAAGATCCGCATAGTAAACATCCATCACCGAATCCGGGTGCTGTATTCGAACCTGTTGAGCATGTTTCAGCATGTTGGCGTTTTTGTTCAACCAGAGCATAGCCCGTTCATGTGCGTCCACGGTATCTGTAAAAACACCTGTGCCATGCGTCACCATGCTGGAAAAAGATGCGGTTGTTTTGGTCGGGTCACGATGTGTCTGGATCACCTTTGCATCCGGAAATACTTGCAGCAGAGTTCCCAGTTGACCGAGGTGGGCCGGTGTTTTCAACACCCAGCGCTCGCCCGCGTTCTGCCACTGCAATAATTTCAGCAAAAGCTTCAGGTATTCATAGGCGGGCGTCATGTCCTGTTGCTTTAGCCATGCACCATAGCTCGGTACACAATACATGGATTCCGGCACATCGCTCAAAAAACTGTATTCCAGCAACAGGATGTCTTCTTCCGGTGCTGTCGCCTCAACCGGGTGAATGGCAAAAAACTCGGGCGCCATATATTTCAGCGCCTTCTCAGCCAATTCGGCCTTCTTGAGGCGAGGGTCAGTCTTGCCGGGTTTCACATCTACGGGCGTGGGATCAATCGACTCCCAGGACATCATGGCGCGGTTATCTGGGTCAGCCGCCAGCAAACGATGCAGCATGGTTGTCCCGGTGCGTTGCAGGCCGGCAATGACCAAAGGTGCCTTGATTTGCTGCTGCAGTATCTCCGGGTGCTGTTGGATCAGCGCCTGCACTTTCAGACGCACAGACAAAAAGCCCACCAAGCGGTCACGCGCCACGAAACGTCCAAAGGCATGCAGGTTCGCTTCTTTGTCGAGTGCCATGGCCAAAACAGACAGGCCTTCCATAAAGGACTCATCACCAAAATCACTCAATCCGGTCTTGTGACGTGCAGCGGAAATCAGGGACTCAGGTTGCAGACTGGTTCTCATACCCAACAGGCTGAATAGCTGCCCGACAACATTGAATACCTTGATGCCTAACGGCCGATAGGGCTTAAATGGAATTGACTGACTCATGCCTGAATCTCAGAAAATTTCACAACACGACATTGCGGCTGTGGATGTTCTTTGGCGCTGATCCAGCGAAAACTCATGGCACCACAATCATGAGAACAGGTATTGATCCAGTTAGCTACACCAGGATCCTGATGCGCCACTACAATCTGCACCGAGCCATCATCGCGATATTTCGCTGTGTGCTTGTTGACGTGAATCTGGAAGTAGCGGTAGTCAAGAGATTCCAGCCAATGATTGTCTAACTGGAAATTCCAGGTTTCACATTCTGGCGGGGTCGCCTCGATAATCAGTGCCTCATCTGCGGCCAGCGTCCAGTAACCATGGTAATAAACAATATTGGGATCGCCACCTGCTGCCACTGAAACCTCGGGATCAAACATCGGCAACTGATTCGGTAACTTCTGCCAGTCCCGCGCCCACTTGGCAAACATCATGGAAGCACCCGCCACCAGAGTGCTGGCGGTATCCAGTCCCTTATCTATCGCCTGTGCAGTCACAGGTGTTGGCAGACCGTCACCGCCAATACGTTCTATTTGAAGATCGGCGGGAATTTCCGTGTCACGATCCTTGAAGGTCTGACGCACAATCACCAGACTTGCATCCGGCTCCAGCGGCAACCAGTTACCCCGTTTCTTCTTACAGCTCAGAATCAATTCGAAACTACCATCCTCGGCAATTTCCAGATCTGCGGCCTCCACATAGGCAATAGTCTTCAGTCCACCATCCTTGCCATAGCTCCCCTTCTGCGATCCAAAGCCCAGATAATGAACAGTGCCACGAGTTCCCGAAATACGATATTCATATTCGCCGCTTATCGTGGCGTTCTGGTAATTATTATCCGGGTTGTCCGATCCCATCTTCACGGTTTCATGAACCATGCGTTTCAATACCGGGGCTTTGGGGTCGGCATACTCAATGAAGGCTTCCAGACCCGCCCTGACCAACCGTGAAAGGTAGCGATAACCTTCTGCCTGGTTAAAGGAATCGGTAGGGGCACCGGGGAATACCAGTGCACTACCTGCTGCTTTGAGCGTGTCGCAATATTCTTCCCAGGCTTTACCGCTGACAATGCGTTGGGCCGACACATCATCCTCAGTCAGTCCTCGCATCTTTAATATCAGCAGACGCACCTTCCTGAATCCGCCCAGTAATTTAATCAGTAACTTCTTAATGACTCTCTCCTCAACTTGCTAGGCCGGAAATCCTGCTTTTAGAAACGCCAACGCATCCTGCACCATGCTTTGCACATCACCTTCAGCACCCTGATCAATCCATTGATCTATAGCAGACCTGACAACGGTTAATGCCGCAGTCGCCAATAGGCCTGGACGAATATCGTTCTCACGAAGATCATTAAACCGGTGCGCTATAGCATTGGATACTGCAGATTCGTAGCCAACCTGAAATTCCATCGCCTTCGCACGCAGGGATGGAAACGAACGCAGCAGGGTACCCTGCTTAAGAATTTCTATATTGTCTGGCCCCTGACTTTCTTCAAGCAATTTGAATAGCCAGATCAGGGTATCAACCGGGCTTAAATCCGCGGGCGCTATCTCAAGCGCTTTTACCATGGCTGTCAGCTGATCTTCATAGAAGCCTGTGACCAGTGCCGCTTCCTTGGATTCAAAATAACGAAAGAACGTTGCCCGCCCAACGCCAGCCTTGAGTGCAATATCATTTGCAGAAAAGCCATCCAGTCCTTTTGACTTGAGCAGACTCGTCGCAGCCTCGACGATACTTTCACGCACCTGCTGCTTTTTCTGCTCACGTAAGGATTGAGCCATTGACATTCACCTTTTAATAATACGATACTCAGTATCAATTGATACACAGTCTCACTTTAAATCAGGGAAATGTCAACATGCAGGAATCGACCATACATAAGGCCACCAATGTCATATGGCATGAGGGCGAGATCACCCGCGAAGACCGCCATACCCTGCTCAAACAGAAAGGAGTCACACTCTGGTTTACCGGACTATCCGGGTCAGGGAAAAGCACCATTGCAGTCGCTCTGGAAAAGGCGCTGTATCAGCGCGGACACCTGGTTTACAGACTGGATGGCGACAATATCCGAATGGGTATTAACCGGAATCTCGGCTTTTCGGCCGAGGATCGTACGGAAAATATACGTCGCATCGGTGAGATATCAAAACTGTTTGTCGATGCAGGGGCTATTGTGCTTTCCAGCTTCATTAGTCCTTACAAGGAAGATCGCGCATTAGTACGACAACTGCATGAAGATGCAAATATGACATTCATAGAGTGCCACGTTGATGTCCCACTGGAAGAAGCCGAGTTGCGCGACCCCAAGGGCCTCTACAAAAAGGCAAGGGCCGGTGAAATAAAGAACTTCACCGGTATTGATGACCCATACGAAGCACCTATCAATCCCGAACTCGTACTCAACACCCAGCAGATGAGTCTGGATGAAGAAGTCGATGCGCTACTCGATCTCCTCATCCAGAAGCAGTTTATCTAGTTATCAGGCCTTTGCTTTCGTTTTTTTCGTCTTGCGAACTGCTGCAACCTTGCGGCGAGGTGCGACTGGCTTTGAACTCACTTTCTTTGCTGCAGCGGATTCGGACTTATTAACGTTAACGGACTTTTTAACCGGCTTCCTGACAGGTTTGGCAGCTATACCGGCAGCCTCTTCCATTTCTGTCACGGCATCACCCGCATACACTGCCAATGACTGCAATTTGGGTATGGCGTCACGACACCCCACAAAGCCAATGGCCACGTTCTCGCCGTAGCCGATGACAGTCACGTTCAGGGCATAGCCGTCGAACAGGAATGAGATGGGATACATTGCTTCCAGTTCGGCTCCCATCAGGTACAGCTTGTGCTTGGTCAACACAACGTTGGAAACCACAAAATTAAACATGGGCGCCATTTTGGGCAAAGTGCCAGTCATCTGACCCACGATGAGAGGCCCAAGCCCACTCAGTGCCAGATTATCTAGCGCCGGCCGTGACATTTTCAGCAGATCAGCTTTGGCTCTTGTGGTTGCCTTGTTGATTTTCTTAACCCTGGCAATCGGATCAGCAATATCCGTTCCCAGTGGACAGACAAAACCGGCAACCGCATTCCCCCCCTCACCCTCGCCTCGTTCCAGACCAATAGGCACTGAAGACATCAGTGACTTTTTAGGCAATGCTCCCTGCTCCAGTAGATAACGTCTTGTTGCACCGCCAACGACAGCCAGCGTCACGTCATTCACGGTTACGCCCAGGGTTTTAGACAATTGCTTAAAGCGTTCCAGCTTGATTAACTGCGTACCCAGACGACGTTGCTGATTCACCGGCACATTAAACAGACTTTTGGGCGTATTCATCGACGCCTTGATCATGCTGTCTTCGCCCTTACGCATTTCCAGCAGGTTCCTGCTCAACTCGCCCAGACCCTTCGCTGAAGTAGCCGCCTTGGTAATTGCTGACTTGAGCAAAGCCGTCATCTTCTTGTTTTGTACGGCTTCTGATTTAACCAGCATCATGGCACCCGGAGGTGTCATGTCATCCGGATCAGACTTCAACCATTTACGCACCATGATCATCGCGCCCATGCCATCAATGGCACAGTGGTGCGCCTTGAAGTAAAACGCAAAGCGACGACCTTCCAGCCCTTCGATCAGATGAGCCTCCCAGAGAGGTCGATCAAAATCCATGGGATGCGAATGCAGGCGTTGAACCAGCGTGCCAAGTTCACGCTCACCGCCCGGTTTTGGCAGTGCGGAATGACGCACGTGATATTCCATATCCAGATCAGCTTTTGTCCATGCAGGCCTGATCTTGGAAAAACGAGTGTCTGCCAGTTTCTGATCAAAAGGTGGCGGCATGAACGGCTCAGAGCGCATGGTAGCTACAAGACTCTGGAAATAATCAGACGGTGCATTTTTCGGCATCTTGAAAATCAGCAGTGACCCAACATGCATGGGCGTGCGGGTTGATTCCATAAACAGAAATGATGCATCAATTGGACTTAAACGTTTCATAAACTCCCCAGTGACCGGCATTCACCACTACTGCCTGCCAAAATATAATATTTCACCCTGAAATAATGAAGGGCCGCATGGCCAAGTCTTCAAACACCAGAGTCTAACATCAAGAGCCCCCGGAACCCTTTACTCCATTCGGATGAAGCTGATTTGACCTGCTCGACTTACTCTGCGCACTGTCATAAATTGTGTATATGTCAGGTATTGCTTATATTGCAATATCAATAACTTAATAAAAACGATAAAAGCTGTGTCACAAGAGCAATTACAGGTTGGCATTTTATTATGGAATGCTGACTAAAGGGATAAGAAAGGCAAATGGTGGGAAGTTTCAGAAATGAATTCAATCATGAACTTTAGCTCCACCGTTATACTGGCAAGAGATTTCTGGAGGGGAATTTGATGAAAGTTTTTTTTAAGGGAACCGGGTCGAACTGTAATAGACCGACAAGACTAAGTGCACTTGGCGTTACGATTACGATTGGCCTGTTTTTCGGCATCAATAGCGCCCATGCGGGCAATTTCAATTTTTGGGGAATCGATGCCAAATATACTTTGGTAGGCAGTTACGCTGCATCCTGGCGAATCGAAGAACCGGACAGCCGCATTGTCGCTTCAGAAACCCGCGAATCTGTGCCGATTTCAGAAAAGCTGAAATTCCCTGAATCCAATAACTTTGACGATGGCGACCGCAATTTTGAGAAATATGCGATGGTTAACAATCGCGTATCAGCCATCGGCGATATCGAATTCAACTGGCGAGACTTTGGTGTACTGATTCGTGGAGATGCCTTCTTTGACGATGTGTATGCCGACAATAACGATAACGACAACACCTCGCCCCTTACAATCAGCACAACCCAGCAACCGTTTAACACCTTCACCGATGCTGCCGATGAATTCAGTGGCACCCGTGTCCGAATGCTAGACGCCTATGCTTATGGCTCATTCTACTTTGGCGATACCATGTCATTGCAGTTACGAGTGGGCAAGCACATTGCTGCATGGGGACAGAGCCTGTTCTTTAACGGTCTCGCCCTCTCCCAGGCTACGGCTGATGCAACCAAGGCAAATCTACCAGGCGCTGAAGTCAAAAGTATTCTTTTACCAATCAACCAGGCATCAATGCGATTCAGCCTGAATGACAAAATCACACTGCTTGCCCAGTACCAGTTTGAATTCAAGCCATTTGAACTGAGTCCGGTAGGTGACTTTTACTCAGTGGCTGACGTTGTTGGCCCTGGCACAGAGTTCGCCTACGGCATCCGCAACCCCTTTGCACCAGATGTTCTGGCCAGCTTCGATATTTCAGACCCGAATGACCTGGCCGAAGTGGTCATGACAATCAATCAGGCTTTTGATGGCCAGTTGAACAGCCAACAACTGGAAGCAATACTTCTGCAGTTGCCCATAGAGGCATTGCCCTCGGTGTTTTTGCCCATTGATGGCGCACCTGTCCCTTATAATGCTCCACGAAACCTTGGGCCGACCTTTGCAGGCGAAATCGAACCTGACAAGGATGACAAGCAATACGGTTTCGGTATTGATTACGCGATTACTGATACCACTCAACTAGGCGCCTATTACCTGCGTTACCATCAGAAAACGCCTGCGGTTCAAATGAATTACGGTAGCCTGACCGCCATAGAACCTTTCGAAACGGCTCCGGGCGTTACCTTCCCCGGCCTGACCACGGGTGATATGGGGCTAGTCGTCCCCGAGACATTCAACATTCTCTACTATGACAATGTTGATCTGTACGCCGTCGGGTTTTCAAGCCTGCTATTTGGCTGGAATGTCGGCGGCGAAATCATCCGGCGTGAAGGCATCGACACACTGGTTGATGTTGATAACGGCGTAAACGGCCTGGTGCCCTCACCTACACGTGCCAATAGTAATCAGGTCATACTGAATGCCATTTACACTTATCGCCCTCAATTCTACTTCGACACTATGATTTTCGTTGGTGAAATCGGATGGGTTCAGGTTGAAGACCAGGAACCTGTAGCAAGTGTCGAAGGCTGCTGTGTAGGCACTCTCTACGACGACCTGACTTTTGACGAGGAAGCATGGGGTCTGGCAACACTCATGTATCTCGACAAACGCAATGTCTTCCCTGGCTGGGACATGAGAGTTCCTCTTGCATACCAGAGAGCGCTCAAGGGACGTGCATCACTTGCCGGTGCATTTGGCGGACTGTTTGGCGAAGACGACACGCGTGTCGGGATAGGCTTCGAATTCACACGCCTGCAAAAGCT
>JBFJXR010000030.1:0-34154 GCA_041622995.1 Nevskiales bacterium | reverse complement strand
CTTGCTTCTCGTGCAATCGTGATTGGTTTCAATGTCCGTGCAGACAGTGTCGCCCGTAATGCCATTCAGGAAACAGGCGTTGACGTGCGGTATTACAGTGTCATCTATGAAGTGATTGATCAGATTAAAGATGCGATCACTGGTTTGCTGGGTACTGAAACCAGGGAAAATATTGTTGGTCTTGCTGAGGTTAAGGACGTATTTCGTTCTTCCAAACTTGGCAGTATTGCCGGTTGTCTTGTAATCGATGGCTTTGTAGCTCGTGATCTGCCAATTCGTGTGCTTCGGGATAATGTTGTTATCTTTGAAGGCGAACTTGAATCACTGCGTCGTCATAAAGATGATGTGAAGCGTGTGGACTCGGGTACAGAATGTGGCATTGGCGTGAAAGATTACAATGACATCAAATCCGGTGATCAGATAGAGGTCTTTGAACGTATTGAAGTACAGCGTAGCGTCACCGAAGAAACTACCTGATACAAATCAATAGATATATCTGAATGCCAAAGGAATATTCCCGCGTCAACCGCGTGGCCGAGCAGATCAAGCGTGAGCTAAGTACTCTTATCCGGGAAGAACTTCAGGATCCCCGCTTGAAAATGCCCTCGGTCACAGAAGTCCAGGTGACACGCGACTTCGGTCATGCCAAGGTTTATATCAGCAGTCTGGATTTTGACGGCGGCTGTGAAAAATCTGTTGAAGCCCTGCAGGACGCTGCGATCATGTTGCGTAGGCGTTTAGGTAAACGTTTGCGGCTGAGAAGTATTCCTCAATTGCATTTTCTGGCAGATAACCTCCAGGTAGATGCCATGCGCATGGACGCGTTGATTGATAAAGCAGTTGGCAAGAAGCCTGTCGTTAAGGCAGATGATTCCGACCAGGATTTCGCCACAGACCCAGAGAACAACTGAAATGGGACGGCGCCGCGGACCGGATGGCCGTAAACTGGACGGTATTCTGTTACTGGATAAAGCGCTGGGCCTGAGTTCCAATGCTGCGCTGCAGGATGTAAAGCGTTTATACCGTGCCCGGAAAGCCGGGCATACAGGCAGCCTTGATCCGCTTGCCAGTGGCATGTTGCCAATCTGTTTTGGTGAGGCCACTAAATTGTCTGGCTTTTTGCTGGATGCAGACAAAACCTATTGGGTGCAAGCCAGGCTGGGTGAAAAGAGCAGTACCGGTGACGCCGAGGGTGAAATCACCGACCGTAAACCATTTGATCATCTGACAGCTACGAAGATAGAATCGGCTATTGCAGATTTTCATGGGGAACAGGACCAGATTCCTCCGATGTATTCTGCAGTCAAGCATGAAGGTAAGCGCCTCTATGAGCTGGCACGTGAAGGCATAGAAGTCGAGCGTAAAGCCAGAAAAATCAATATCTTCGAGCTCGTCATGACCCGGTTCAAAGGCGATACGCTTGAGATGCAATTACGCTGCTCAAAAGGCACCTATGTTCGTACCCTTGTTGAGGATATTGCGATTGCATTGGGAACGGAGGCGCATGTCACTGCATTGCGTCGTTTACATGTGGGGCCATTTCAAACGGCCGATATGACGAGCTTTGTCGATCTTGAAGCATTGTTCAAGAAGGATCCCGATATCGACATTCCAGCCAGGCAGGCACTGATCGATGCGAAGTTGCTACCGATTGATAGTGCTTTGGGTCACTGGCCCGAAGTCGTACTGGATAAAGACAGTGCTTATTACCTGCAAAAAGGGCAGGCAGTACAGGTAGCAAAGGCGCCAACCAGTGGTTTGGTGCGCATTTATGATGATGTGAGGGCATTCCTCGGTGTAGGAGAAGTGCTTGATGACGGTCGAATCGGCCCTCGACGCATGATGCAGGAGCGTCCTGCGAAGAAAATTGCCTAGAAATACACATTTAGAGCGCTTTTTCCTTGTGGCACGGCGTTTGTGCCGGTAAAATTGCGCGTTCGCTGAAACAAGCTATAGATTTAGATTTAAGATATTTGGAGAAAACCAAAGATGTCGTTGGATTCCGCTACCAAGCAAGAGGTAATCGGCAAGTACGCACGTGCAGAGGCCGATACTGGCTCGCCCGAAGTACAGGTCGCCTTGCTTTCTGAACGTATTAACCAGTTAACCGGCCATTTTGCAGAACACAAGGCTGATCATCATTCACGCCGTGGACTACTGAAAATGGTTAACCAGCGTCGCAAGCTGCTGGATTATCTGAAGAGCTGTGATGCAGAACGCTATCGCAGCCTTATTGCCGAACTCGGCCTGCGCCGCTAAGGCACCAATCACCCCGAACCTGGTTTTCGTGCTTGCCCGGTAGGGGCAGTCGCGAGGCCGGGTTCAGCTGTTTATAGAGAGTAAGCTAGTGACCCCCTTACAACCGACATGTAAAAAGTCTTTTCAGTACGGCCAGCACACATACACAATTGAAACCGGTGAAGTTGCCCGTCAGGCAACTTCCACGGTTATTGTGAGTGTTGAAGATACCGTCGTCATGGTTAACGTTACCGGCAAGCGTAACGCTGCCCCTAATGCGGCCTTCTTCCCTTTGACTGTGAACTATCAGGAACGCACCTATGCGGGTGGCAAGATTCCTGGTGGGTTCTTCAAGCGTGAAGGGCGCCCAAGCGAGAAGGAAACACTGACCTGTCGTTTGATCGATCGCCCAGTGCGTCCTTTATTCCCGAAGGGCTTCATGAACGAAGTTCAGATCGTGGCAACAGTGATATCACTGAATGCTGAAATTGATCCGGATATTCCTGCCATGATTGGTGCTTCTGCAGCCCTGACGCTGTCTGGCATGCCGTTCGCGGGTCCGATTGCCGCAGCGCGCGTAGGTTACAAAGATGGTGACTACATACTGAACCCGACGAAAACCCAGCTAGTCGATACCCAACTTGACCTGGTCGTCGCCGGTACTGCTGATGCGGTGCTGATGGTTGAGTCAGAAGCCAAAGAGCTTTCCGAGGAAGTCATGCTTGGCGCTGTGTTGTTTGGACATGAGCAGCAGCAGATTGCAATCAATGCCATTAACGAAATGGCTGCCGAAGTGGGCAACGAAGCCTGGGAATGGGAACCTGCGCCAGTGAATACAGCTTTGCAGGAAGCCGTGACATCAGCGGTTGCTGCCGATGTTGACGCTGCTTACCAAGTAGCTGAAAAAATGGCACGTCAGGATCAACTGGCTGTTATTCGTGATGCTGCAGTTGAGAAACTGGCGGCTGCTGAAGGTGAAGAAGGCTTCAGTGCTGATGAAATCAAGGGCATGATTGCCAAGGTAGAGAAGACCACAGTTCGTGAACGCATTCTAAATGGCAATCCACGTATTGATGGTCGCGATACCCGTACTGTACGTCCGATTTCAGTCAAGGTTGGTGTATTGCCACGCACGCATGGTTCTGCGTTATTCACTCGTGGTGAAACGCAGGCCCTGGTTGTTGTGACACTGGGTACAGGTCGCGATGCGCAAATTATTGATGCGGTTGAGGGTGAGTACAAGGATGCCTTCATGCTGCATTATAACTTCCCTCCCTATTGCGTTGGTGAGACCGGCTTTATGGGTTCGCCCAAGCGTCGCGAAATCGGTCATGGCCGATTGGCAAAACGCGGAGTGCTGGGTGTAATGCCAAACCTCGATAGCGAATTTCCCTATGTGATTCGTGTGGTATCCGAAATCACCGAGTCCAACGGTTCCAGTTCCATGGCTTCTGTCTGTGGTACATCACTGGCGCTGATGGATGCGGGTGTACCCGTTAAATCACCTGTGGCCGGTGTTGCGATGGGACTGATCAAAGAAGATAACCGTTTCGCAGTTTTAACCGATATCCTGGGTGATGAAGATCATCTCGGCGATATGGACTTCAAGGTCGCTGGTACAACTGATGGTGTGACCGCGCTGCAGATGGACATCAAGATCACGGGCATTACCCGTGACATCATGGAAGCTGCTCTTGAGCAGGCCAAAGAAGGCCGTCTGACGATTCTTGAGGAAATGTCCCAGGTCATGAGTCAGCCACGTGCTGAAATGTCTGAATGGGCACCTCGTATCACAACGATCAAGATCAACCCTGAGAAGATCCGTGACGTTATTGGTAAGGGTGGTGCAACCATCCGTGCCATTACCGAAGAAACCGGTACGACGATTGATATTACTGACGACGGTACTATTAACGTGGCTGCTGTCGATAAGTCAGCTGCAGAAGCGGCCATCAAGCGTATCGAAGACCTGACCAAGGAAATCGAAGTTGGCGCAATCTACGAAGGCAAGGTTGTGCGATTGATGGACTTCGGTGCCTTTGTGGCACTGGCTCCGGGTAAGGACGGTCTGGTACATATCTCACAGATTTCTGATGAGCGTATCGAAAGTGTTTCTGATCACCTGAGTGAAGGTGATGTGGTTCGTGTTAAGGTGCTGGAAGTCGACAAGCAGGGACGTGTTCGCCTGAGCATGAAAGCAGTCGGCGAAACTGAGCAAGCCACAGCAGAGTAAGTAAAAAGCCGTAGCCTTGATTTTCAGGGCTACGGCTTTGTTGTTTCTGGTATATTTTGGCATATTAATGCCATGCCTGAGAGAGTAGGGGTATTGCTCTTTTGGTTTGAATACTATTCGTCGTGCGACGGATAAAAAAAACCCCCTGGGGAGGGGGCAAAGTGCGAGAAAGGTCTTTGCGACCTTTCGGAGGAGACTTGGTTTACCAATCGGTTTAACCCTTGGGCCTGCTAGCGGGCCTTTTATTTGCCTGTCTTAGCTACCGTTTGGTATGTTGCGGTGCAGTATAGGAGTAACAGCCAAAACTGTCAACAAGATTCGGATGATTAATGTGTTGTGTTCAGATGAAAAAATGACACGATAAGGCTGAATAAATCAGCTGGTTTGAAACTCGAATATTTTTAAATACTTAGGCTGGAACCAAAGTTGGCGTTTATTCGCTTTTGCTGGTCTTTTTTCGGGGTGTAGTGCCTGGATTCAGGCTATTTATGAATTCCTTGCGCACGGTTTTCCATAGTGGCATTTGCTGCTGGGAGATTTCACGTAGCGCCTGTAACGGGGTAGTACTGCCAAGTATGCGTTGTAGGCGGTCCTTGAACTGGGATTGCTGCTCATCAAAGAAATGCATGCTCAATTCAAGGTAGCGACTAACGCTATTCTGCATGGAGTCACCGTAGAAGCGTATAAACTGCACGAGGACTTCAGTAGTGAACATGGGGTTGCCACCTTCTTCTTCCTCACTAATGACCTGTAGAAGAATAGAGCGGGTTATATCCTCACCACTTTGCTTATCAACGACTTTGAATTGCTTTCGTGCAAGCACCAAATCACGTACATCATTAAGTGTGATATAGCGGCTGACTTCCGTATCGTAGAGCCTGCGATTGGGATATTTTTTGATGATGCGATTAGTAGATTCGCTCATCCTGTTTTCACTCGGATTCAAGGTGTTTTCTCCATGCGAGCCATTCTGCCAGATAGCTAGCCTAACGCCCAGTCAACTGTAGGGTTTTCAGCGTTCAATAGCAATGGCAACACCCTGGCCGCCGCCAATACAAAGTGTAGCCAGGCCCTTGTGTGCGTCACGTCGTAACATCTCATGTATCAAGGTTACGAGTATACGTGCGCCTGATGCGCCGATAGGATGCCCCAGTGCAATGGCACCCCCATTTACATTAACTTTATCTGTTGGCCAGCCAGTTTCTTTGAGTACCGCCAGACTTTGGGCGGCAAATGCTTCATTGGCTTCAATGAGATCGAGATCATCATCGGTCCAACCGGCTTTGGTAAGGCAGCGCCGGCTGGCAGGAACCGGACCAATGCCCATAATGGCGGGATCAACGCCTGCACTGGCATATCCGGCTATGGTGGCAAGAACTGTAAGTCCGAGTTCTTTAGTCTTGGATTCGCTGGCGAGTATCAGGATGGCTGCGCCATCATTAAGTCCTGATGCATTACCTGCTGTTACTGATCCGTCCCTGGCAAATGCAGCGCGTAATTTCGATAGGCTTTCGGCTGTAGTGCCATCACGAGGATATTCATCCTGATCAAATACAACAGGGTCACCCTTACGTTGCGGGATTTCTACAGGGGTAATTTCTTTTTTAAAATAACCGGCCTGTTGCGCGGCAATAGCGCGCTGTTGTGATTGTGCGGCAAAGGCGTCCTGGTCGTCGCGACTGAGCGCGTATTTCTCAACCAGATTTTCAGCAGTACAGCCCATGTGGTAATCATTGAAAGCATCCCAAAGACCATCTTTGACCATGCTGTCGACCATATTCCAGTCGCCCATTCGTTTGCCATCACGGGACTGGGGGAGGATGTGTGGGGCCTGACTCATGTTTTCCTGACCACCCGCAATAACTATGTCGGCATCGCCACATTGAATCGCTTGTGCAGCGAGATGCACGGCCTTAAGGCCGCTTCCGCAAACCTTGTTTATTGTCATTGCCGGAATTTCGACAGGCAACCCGGCCTTGATGGCAGCCTGGCGCGCCGGGTTTTGCCCGGAACCAGCGGTCAATACCTGACCGAGTATCACTTCATCAATATTTGCGGCCACAATTCCAGCGTCCTTCAAAAGCTGTGTGATGAGTCGAGCACCGAGATCAGGGGCTGCAACACTGGACAGACTGCCGCCAAAATTACCAATTGCTGTGCGAGTAGCCGCGACAATACAAACTTTATTCATAGTGAAATCGCCATTCAGAGGTTGGCAGATGAGTAAAATAAAAAGGCAGGCCACAGGCCTGCCAGCTTATCTTTAAATGTTTACTTGCCTAACTGGCGCTCACGAATTTCTTCAAGACTCTTGCAATCTACGCATAGTGTTGCAGTAGGCCGGGCCTCAAGACGTCGTATACCTATTTCGGTGCCACAGGATTCGCAGTAGCCAAAGTCATCCTGATCAAGACTGGCAATAGACTTGTCAATCTTGCGAATGAGTTTGCGTTCACGATCTCTTGTACGAAGCTCGAGACTAAACTCGGACTCCTGAGTGGCGCGATCAGTAGGATCGGGGAAGTTGGATGCTTCATCTTGCATGTGATGAACTGTGCGATCCACTTCTTCCATTAACTCTCGTTTCCATGCAAGCAAAATTTCACGGAAATGTTCGATTTGCGATTCAGACATATACTTTTCGCCACGCTTAATTTTATAGGGCGTGAATCCTGAAAAAGCTTCTGCCTTTACGGTCGATTCCTTAGCTGCCATCGACAGTGTATTCCTTCATGTCAGTGTATAAAATAGAGCCAGATGGTTTCTGGTTCTGCAAAACAGACAGAACGTATACCAAAGTCGCTCTGTCTGTACAAGAAATTCTTGATTCAAGCGTGGAATTGTATCGTTAAATACCTTTTGAAGCTTGCATTTATGCGCAGCGAAGATAGGCTATGTAAAAACTGGCGCAGGAAACTCACAAATGGCCTTGAAGGCCCTGTTATTTGATGTAGATGGAACGCTGGCGGATACTGAGCCTCACGGGCATCTTCCAGCCTACAATGCAGCCTTTAAAGAGGTTGGGCTTGAGTGGCGCTGGACCCCGGAACTCTATAGAAAACTGCTTTGGCAGCCGGGTGGGCGTGAGCGACTGCGGCATTACATCAAGCATCATAAACCCAGGCTCGGTGCGCATAAGACGCAGGCTGAGAGTGATCCGGATAGCTGGGTGTCAGATATTCATGCAGTGAAAAGCCGACACTTTCAGAAACGAGTCAGTAGTGGGAAGGTTCCGCTCAGGTCCGGAGTAGTACGCCTGATGCGTGAGGCGCGCGACAATGGCCTTGATCTGGCAATCGTGACAAATGCCAGCTGGCGCAGTCTTGAGCCGTTTCTCAAGCATACCCTTGGTGATGAACTGTTAGACGAAATTGCGGAAGTCGTGAGCGGAGAGCAGGTGAAGCGTAAAAAGCCAGCACCTGACCTTTATCTTGAGGCCATGCGCCGTCTGGATATAACAGCCTCCGAATGTATTGCGATTGAAGATTCCGAAATGGGATTACGCGCCGCACATGGTGCCGGCATTGCGACCCTCATTACAATGAATGATGATACGCGCGATCATGATTTCAGTGATGCCAGTATGGTGGTGAACCAATTGGGTGAATGCATTGAGCCGATTGAATTTTCCAAAGGGGAAGATCAGGGTGCGGTTTGTGTAACGCTGGCAATGCTCAGCGAAATGCTCGAAAGTCATCAGGCTAAAGCCTGACGCTGCTACATTTACACTAAAACAAGGATCATTGTGACATCAGCCCGTTTGCATGACATCAACCCGTTTTATGTCATGGAGTTAATGAATCTCGCTCATGCCGAAGAGGCCGCGGGTCGGGATGTAGTGCACATGGAGGTAGGGGAGCCTGATTTTGGTTGCCCGCAGCCGGTGATAGCGGCAGGTAAGGCCGCTCTTGATGCAGGCAGGACACAATATACAGCAGCGCTCGGATTGCCTGCATTACGTGCGGCTATAGCGCATGAGTACGCCAGCTTTTATGGTGTGGAAATTGATCCGGTCAGAGTCATCGTGACACCCGGCGCATCCGGGGCGCTGCAACTCATAATGGGAATGTTGCTTGACCAGGGGGATGACATCTTAATGGCAGACCCGGGATACCCTTGTAACCGACATGTGGCACGATTGTTTGGTGCCCGTGCTGTGCCTGTGCCGGTTGACGCCAGTACGCACTATCAGCCTACCGTCGAACAGCTAGAGTCAGCCTGTACGAGTCAAACACGGGCTGTTCTATTGGCGACACCCAGTAACCCGTCCGGAAGTGTGCTTTCACTTGACGAGTTGAAGCGCATCGCTGACTGGGCGCGGAATCGTGAAATACAGCTGATAGTGGATGAGATTTATCAGGGGCTTATCTATGGCTGCGATCTGACTACTGTACTTACAGTCGCACCGGAGGCGTATGTTGTAAACAGCTTCTCGAAGTACTACGGCATGACGGGTTGGCGGGTTGGCTGGCTCATTGCGCCGGAAGCCTCGGTCGGTGCATTGGAACGACTGGCCCAGAATTTTTTCATCTCGCCATCCACGCCCGGGCAATATTCAGCATTGGCCGCCTTGTCAGATGAAACAAGACCATTACTGGAAGAGCGCAGACAGCAATTCCAAGAACGTCGTGATCACCTGCTACCCGGCTTAAGATCGCTGGGTCTGGAAATTCCTGTTGACCCCAAAGGGGCGTTCTATGTGTATGCCGATGCGAGTCGATATACCAATGACAGTCTAGGATTCTGCAAAACCGTGCTGAAGGAAACCGGCGTGGTCATTACTCCGGGCGTGGACTTTGGTAGCCACAAGTCAGGCCAGCATCTGCGTTTTGCCTATACTTCAGGGATGGAGCGCCTCAATGTCGGGGTCGCACGTCTCGGGGAATATTTTAATACACTAGTCTGAATCGACTTCTCCGGTGATTTCACTAAAGAAGGCCGTGGAGCTAGGTGCGCGGCCTAGAAAATCCTGCACCATCACAGCGGCGGGTACTTCAGAGCCTCGAGCCAGAACCTTTTCCCTGAAGGCCTTACCCACCTCGGGGTTCATGAGGTTGTCGCCATACGCCGACAACATATCCAGCGCAATGACTTCAGACCACATATAGCCGTAATAGCCGGCAGCATAGCCGCCAACAATATGTCCGAAAGTGCCTGGGAACTCTGTGCCTTCAACATGTCCGAGGGCGCTGTCGTCTTCCATGTCCTGCCAGGTTTCAAGTGCCGGGTCCGGGTCATCTCCAGCCAGTGCCATATCAAAGCTGGCATACAGCCATTGCCGGGCATACTGCAGACCCTGGCCGAGCAGGCGGGCAGCGTTCAGACGCTGTGCGAGGTCGGGGTCAATGGTCGGGCAGACGCTGCAATGGTTCGCCATTAAGGCAAGCGTTGCAGGTTGCCGCGCCCATGCTTCATACATTTGTGAAGGGGCTTCCACGAAATCTCTTTCAACCTGTGTACCGGCATGGTTTACGTAGCGCGTATTCGACAATACGCCATGCAAGGCGTGCCCGAATTCATGCAGGAATGTTTCTACTTCTCTTTGCGTTAGGCCATCACGGTTGAAGTTGGTGACCAAAGCTGTAATAGGCAGGCGATTCAGCCGGGTACTGCTGCCCCTGATCGGGAATGCCGCCGCATGGCCGTACTTTCCTTCACGTGGGTAAAGATCAAGGTAAAGCGCGCCGATGGTTTTCTGCTGTTTGGCGTCCATGACCTCGTAATAAAGCACATCTTCATGCCATACAGGGGCATTAACCTTCTTAAAGCCGATGCCATACAGCTCACTGCTTATTTGAAGAATCCAGTTGAGTGTGGCTGTGGTCGGGAAATAGGCACGCAACGCCTGTTGGTCGATGTCGTAGCGTTGTTTACGTAAACGCTCAAGGTAGAATTCCTTGTCCCAAGGGTTAATTTCGGCATCATCAACCGGAATTTTCAGATGCTCAGCCTTGAGTGCGGCCAGTAGTTCAATATCACGCTCTTCGACTTCAAGCACGACATCTTCAACCTCATCAAGAAAATCGATGACGGTATCAGGATTTCCCACCATCTTGCGTTGGGTGACATGTTCTGCATAACTGTCTTTGCCTTGCAGTTCGGCAAACTCAAGCCTGAGTTGTACGACTTCATCCAGTATTTCCAGATTACGTGGACCACCTCGATTGGAGAACGCCCGGTAATAGCGTTCTCTAGCCTTGCTGCTTTCCGCATATCGCATGAAAGGTATGTAGTCGGGGTAGTCAAAGCCAACCTCGATTCGGCCAGTTTTTAGTTTCTTGACGCGTTCCAGGTAATCATCTGACAGGCCGGTCTGCTCATCCTGGGTAAATTCAAGTTTGGTCTTGTTTTCACGCAGATTTCGACTGAATTCCTGGGAAAGTAATTGCAGTTGATCCAGTATTTCCTTAGCCCGCTTTCTTTTTGCTTCAGGCAAATCTACGCCGGTATCCTGAAATGCATGCAGAAGATCCTGTCGCAGTTTGCTGTCAATGGGTTCATTTGTTTGCACAGCCTGAACGCGCTTGTAGAGTTCAGCATTCTGGAAAAGACTGGTTTCAAATGCGGTGATTTTAACGATACAGGCCTCACCTGCATCGCGAACTGACTTTTCCGGATGGGTATAGGTCTGGATATATACCGGACCCAGAACATCTTCGACACGTGACGTGTAAGTATCCCAGGCTTGAAGAACGGTGCGAACGTTGGCTAGTTGTTCAGGCAGTGCGGTTAATGACTTGTAATCGGCCTGTGCAACTTCAAGTATGCGGTCGCAACTTTGCGTAAGACTTTTATCGTCAAAGATGGGTACTCGCAGCTGGGTTTCGTTGCCTGCCTGTGCTGCGACCGGCATCAGACCTAATGTAAACAATACAAGCGCTTTTTTGATGCTGTGAGCAGAATTCATGTTGTCTCCAAGGTTATCAGGCCTGATCAGCGCCAGGTCGTGTCTGCTTCAGTTGTTCCACCCATGCCAGTGTACTGCCGGCTACTGCCGTCGGAATGATCAGAAGATTGATAATAGGCAGGGTGGTGAGAACGGTTGTGATGGCGCCAAAGCCCAGCGTGAATGTGCGATTGCGTCCCAGCATCGCTCGTTTCTCCTTGAATGTAAGACCATGGTTACCCATTGGATAGTCCATGTACTCAAGGGAGAGCATATAGGCGCCAAAAAGAAACCAGACGAAAGGCAGCAGGGCATTCAGTCCCGGAATGACAAAGAGAAAAATACTCAGCAAAGCCACCAGTGAAGCACGGGTCAGAAGGAACCACAGCTTACCCAGTTCATTACGAAACGTAATCAGTCCTTCCTGCATCAGCGTCATGCCTGTATCCGGACGTTTACCCGTGAGTTTTTCCTCGATTGCAGCGGACAGGAAACCATTGAAAGGTGAAGCCACCAGGTTGGCCATCAGTGTGAAGATCTGAAATATGACCAGGATGACGGCGGCAATCAGCACGAAGTGCAAAACACCGCTTATCCAGCCCAGCCAGTCAGGCAGTCCGGCGAGCCAGCCATCAATCATGCCGCCTACCCAACGAACACTGGCCCAACCCATAACGCTTAAGAGGACAACGTTAATCAGAAAAGGGATGACCGCCCAAGGCCAGACACCTGGCTGTTTCAATAGTGGTAAACCACGAAACAGGTAGGCAACGCCTGCTAGCGGACCAGCTTTGGCGGGGTGATCAAGAGCTTTGGACATGTCTGAATCCTGCGATCAGGGAAGCGTAACAGCTACTGGTGCTTGCCAGTCAGGGCCGCGGTGCTCGGCGACAACCGATGTATAGACGCCGCCGCGTACATTGAAGTCAGCGGTAAGGCGCATGAAGCGCGGCTGCGTAGCTGTTACAAGATCACCTAGAATTTCATTGGTGACGGCTTCATGAAATGCGCCCTGCTCACGAAATGCCCAGATATAGAGTTTGAGGGACTTAAGCTCAACGCATAATTCATCCGGGACATACTCAAGGAGTAGTTCTGCAAAATCGGGTTGGCCGGTTTTCGGACAAAGACAGGTGAATTCCGGTAGTCGGATTCGAATCGTGTAATCGCGGCCGGGCTGGGGGTTAGGGAAGGTTTCGAGGTCTTTAGTTGGCTCAGTAGTCATTAAATTGATCGTTCAGAAATAATTTCAGTAAAGGGTGGCAAACCCGGTGGGTGAATAGGTTACACTAGCCCACTTCTGCCACACTAGAAAAAAACAGTATTCATGCGTCTGACCGCGATAAAACTCGCTGGGTTCAAATCCTTTGTAGATCCGACTGCGCTGCAGCTTCCGGGCAACCTTATTGGTGTTGTCGGGCCTAATGGCTGTGGTAAATCCAATGTTATTGACGCTGTGCGATGGGTTACAGGTGAAACCAGTGCCAAGCAATTGCGCGGCTCGGCGTTGATGGATGTGATCTTCAATGGTTCACGCAGTCGTAAACCTGTGGGGCGTGCAGCAGTAGAGCTGATCTTTGATAACAGTGAAGGCAAGCTCGGTGGGCAGTATTCAGGGTTCAGTGAAATTTCCGTTCGTCGTGAAGCTTCGCGAGATGGAGATTCCCGCTATTTTATAAACGGATCGCGCAGTCGTCGTCGAGATATCGTTGACCTGTTTCTGGGCACCGGTCTGGGTGGGCGTAATAATTATGCCATTATCGAGCAGGGCATGATTTCGCGAATGATCGAGTCCAAACCGGAAGAAGTACGACTTATCCTGGAAGAAGCGGCCGGAATTTCCAAATACAAGGAAAGAAGGCGGGAAACCGAAAACAGAATTCGCAGTACGCGTGAAAACCTTGATCGAATCAATGATTTGCGCTCGGAACTTACGCAGCGTCTTGCGCAGTTGAAGCGACAGTCAGAAAATGCAGAAAAATTCCAGAAATACAAGAAGGAAGAGCGCAAACTTAAAGCAGAACTTTTATATCTGAAATGGTCGAATCTGGACGCTGAAAGCAGCCAGCACAGGCAGACCATTGAAACAGCAGAAAGCGAGCAGCGCGAAAAGCAGGCACAGCTTCAGGCTGCTGAGCAGGAACGAGAGCGTCAGCGAATCTCCCAGAATGAAGCCAGTCATCATTGCCAGGATGCACAGGCGGCTTACTACTCAGCCGAAGCAGAAGTCAGTCGACTGGAACAGGCATTGACTCACGCCCGCGAAATCCGTGAGGTACAGAAACGCGAACTTGCCGGCCTGCGCCAACAGCTGGAAGAACTGGCTGCACGTACCGCCACTGAGCAAGCCCGCCAGACGGATGCAGCTGGCAAGATTACAGAACTTGAGAAGCAGGTGGCTGCGGCGACTGCCAATGAGGCGGATTTACGCGAACAGGTCCTTAACGCCGAACGGGAAGCACAGGCTGCGCTGGAGAAATGGGAGCACTTTAACTCTGAATCACAGGCGCCCCTGCAACAGGCAGAAGCCGAAAAAGCGCGTGTTTCCCAGTTAGAACAGCAAATTGAACAAACACATCGTCGTCGCGAAAAGCTCGCCCAGGAACGCGCCAGTCTCGCGCCAGAGTCACTTCAACAGAAACTCAAGGCATCTGACGATGAATTTAACCAGTTAGGACAAAGTCTCGCGACTGCCCAGCAATCACTTGAGCAACATGAAGCAGACATAACCGTACTGCGCGATCAACGTGCCGAGCTTGAAGGGCAATTGCATGAAGCGCGTCAGGGCATGCAGGCAGCCAAAGGTCGGCTGGCCTCATTAGAGGCTTTACAACAGGCGGCATTAAAAGAAGACGATCCTGAGTTGCAATCATGGTTGGAGATTAGTGGTTGGCAGGATTCCTCCCGTTTGGCTCAACAGATTGAAGTTGCTGAAGGATGGGAGTCAGCTGTAGAAGCTGTACTTGGCTCGCTATTGCAGGCGCTTTGTCTCCCTGATCTGGGTCAGGCAATTGAAAATGTAGATACATGGCCAAAGGCCGCACTGGCGTTAGTTGACGCAGCTGTTGGAAATGCAGGAAGACCTGAGAGGGTTTCAGGGCTTACCACTCTCGCGGTTCATGTAAAGGCGCCTGATGCGGTGCTTGGATTGCTGCAACAGGTCTACTGCGTGGATTCTGTGCAGGAAGCACAATCGCAAGTGCAATCGTTGCGCCCCGGCCAGATGCTGGTGACTAGGGAAGGGCATTGTGTTGGTGCAGGCTGGTTACGTCATAGCTCGAATGAGCAGGAGGATGGCGGCATCATTTCCCGCGAACAGGGCATCAAGCAGTTACGCAAGGAATCACAATCGCTTGCCAAACGGGTTGAAAGCCTGGAAACCGATTTATCCGGATTGCGTGAGAAGGTGAACCTGCTCCAGACAGAGCGGAGTCAGCTTGCAGAACAGGTTGAGACCGAGCGGCGAAAACATGCCGAATGTCAGGCCAGTCGTCGTGCAAATTCTGTACGACTGGAACAGGCACTTGCACGTGCTTCCACACTTGAAGAAGAGCTTGCAGAACTCGACCAACAGGATAAGGAGCAGGGGGCTGAAATACAGACAGGTCGTGAGCGCCTGA
The DNA here is from genome assembly GCA_041622995.1 of Nevskiales bacterium. Lineage (GTDB taxonomy): Bacteria > Pseudomonadota > Gammaproteobacteria > Nevskiales > CAJXLF01 > CAJXLF01. Next base: position 19,177 of record JBFJXR010000030.1, on the reverse strand, counting down.
CAACCAGCCTGGCCAGAGTGGAACAGGTGGGTGCCGAGCGACAGGCTTTGCAGGAAGAGCTCAAACGCTTACGCGAAACGTTACACCGCTTGCGTGAATCTCGTGAACAGGTGGCGAGTGAACGCCAGCGGCTTGAAATTGATTTATCAGCACAGCGAAGCGCACAACGTGGCAGCGAGCAGAATCTGAAAGACTACAGTGCTCGACAGGAAGCGCTTCAGGCTCAGCTCGTACAGGGTGAAATCTCTTTGCAGAATGCCGACGTGCCAGAAGTTCAAAACGAAGAGCGCCAGACAGAAATCCGAACTCGGCGCGATCAGGCCAAAGAGAAGCTCGATATCGCACGTAAACACCTGAGTGAAATCGAAGGTCAGGCTGAAGTCACCATGCGCAAGGTTCAGTCTGCCGAACAGGTGATGCAGGGTGTGCGAGAAAAACTCGAACAGGCCCGTCTGGCATTTCAGGGTATGGACGTGCGACGCCAGACCCTGGAAGAACAGATAGCAGAAACCGGTTTCAATCTGAATACCTTAAAAGAAGAAATCGAAGAGGGCGCAAGTATCAGCGTATGGGAAGAGCAGCTTGCAGCCATGGATCGTCGAATTCAGCGATTGGGACCAATCAACCTGGCTGCGATTGGTGAATACGAGGAACAGCAGCAGCGTGAGGCTTATCTTATTGAACAGCATGCCGATCTGACTGAGGCTCTTGAAACGCTGGAAACGGCGATTAGCAAGATAGATAAGGAAACCCGTACCCGCTTCAAGGAAACCTTTAATGCAGTTGATACGACTTTCCGTGAGATATTCCCGAATCTGTTTGGCGGTGGTGAGGCCAGTCTGGAGATGACTGGTGAGGATCTTCTGGATGCAGGCGTTCGGGTAATGGCCCGCCCACCGGGTAAACGTAATAGCAGTATTCAAATGCTTTCCGGTGGTGAAAAGGCAATGACTGCTGTCGCCCTGCTATTTGCCTTGTTCAAACTGAATCCGGCGCCATTTTGCATGCTGGATGAGGTGGATGCGCCTCTGGATGACGCCAATGTTGCACGCTTCTGTAATCTGGTGAACAAGATGTCAGAAGGTGTTCAGTTCATTGTTATTACGCATAATAAGATCACCATGGAGCTTATGCACCAGTTAAATGGTGTCACCATGCAGGAACCGGGTGTATCAAGGCTGGTGAGTGTGGATGTTGAGCAGGCTGTGGAATTGGCCGGTTAGGTATGGGTAGATAGGGAAAAATCATGAGCGTATTGCAATGGTTATTACTTTTTCTGACTATCGGCGGAGTCATTGCACTGTATGTGGTGATCAAACGCCGTGAAGGCCCGGATCTTTGGGGTGACATGCAAAGTCCTGATGTTGAAGGTCAGGAAACCTTCGCGCCAGACCCGGATTCAGACTTTGACCCAGTACCAGTGTCCAGGAAACAAAATTCAGATACCGTTCAGTTTGACGGGGTGCTAGGGGCAGACGATCTTCCGGATTTACCAGCAGATTCTTCACCGTCTCTGGCAAATGACGACGATTTGCCAGACTTTGATGTGCGTCCGGTAGACCCGGTACCTGATAATCACAGAAGCGAACCTGAGCTTAATCCTGCAGGTTTAAATCGTAAATCTGAAAGTGAGCCGACTCGTATTGTTGTTCTGCATGTTGCATGTAAAGACGGTCAGTTCTTCAACGGTGAAGAGATTCACGCCGCCTTACGCGAATGCAAGCTTCAGTTCGGAATGCAGGATGTCTATCACCGCATTACAGAACAAAATGGCGTGCCTGAGCCGGTCTATTCAGTAGCGAATATGTTGAAACCGGGTTTCCTGAATCCTGACGAAGCTGCAGATCTACAGACACCGGGTCTTGCGCTGTTTATGGCATTGCCGGGTCCGCTTGATGGCGTGCCTGCCTGTAAGGAAATGATGGAAACAGCCAATCGGTTGGCTGAACTTCTGCATGGCGAGGTGCTTGATGACAAGCGATCTTTGCTGAAGAGGCAGACTGCACAGTATCTTCTCGATGAAATTGCTGAAGATGATCGTAAACGCCTGATAAAGGCCCAGCATGCCTGAACCTGTTCAGGCACATATTGAACGTCTGCGTCGCGAACTCGAAGATCATAATTACCGTTATTACGTTCTTGATGACCCCCAGATTCCCGATGCGGACTATGATCGACTCTTTCGTGAACTCGAAGAACTCGAACAACAGCATCCTGAGCTGATTACGCCCGAGTCACCCACTCAAAGGGTTGGCGGGGAGGCTTCTGGTCATTTTTCCAGCGTGCAACATGCAGTACCGATGCTGTCTCTTGGTAACTGTTTTACTGAATCTGAACTCAAAGACTTCGACAAGCGGGTAAAAAAAGTCCTGGGTGTAGAACATGTAGCTTATGTGGCTGAACCCAAGCTGGATGGGGCTGCACTTACAGTCATATATAAAAACGGCGTATTGGTGACAGCTGCTACACGCGGTGATGGCAGCAGCGGTGAAGACATCACGGCAAATGTTCGAACGATTTCTGCCGTGCCGTTGAGGTTGCGCGGTGACAATATTCCGGCAGTGCTTGAAGTGCGTGGTGAAGTCTATATGCCACTGGCCGGATTCAAGGTGTATAACGAACGCGCAGAAGCCGCTGGTGAAAAAACCTTTGTTAACCCGCGGAATGCTGCCGCGGGCAGCCTTCGCCAGCTGGATTCACGATTAACTGCTGAGCGTCCACTGGCAGCATATTTTTATGGATTGGGGCAGATTGATGGCTGGACTCTGCCGAATACGCATATGCAAGTGCTCTCCCAGCTAAAAGAGTGGGGACTCCCAGTTAATCCATTGATTGAAAGCGTCCAGGATGTCGATGGCTGTCTGAAGTTCTATCAGAACATCGGCAAGCAACGTCCTGATCTGGGCTACGAGATTGATGGTGTGGTTTATAAGGTTGACAAGCTGTCATGGCGTGATGAGCTGGGTTTTGTCGCTCGCGCACCGCGTTGGGCGATCGCACACAAGTTTCCAGCTGAAGAAGTCATGACTTTACTGAATGATGTCGAGTTTCAGGTTGGCCGTACGGGTGCGATAACACCAGTCGCGCGTCTTGAACCTGTCTTTGTTGGAGGAGTGACCGTCAGTAATGCCACTTTGCACAACATGGACGAAGTTGAGCGCAAGGATGTGCGCATTGGTGATACGGTTGTTGTACGTCGTGCAGGAGATGTGATTCCTGAAGTCGCACGTGTAATTGCTGAAAAACGCCCGGCCAATGCGCGTGTAGTTGAAATGCCAGTCCAGTGTCCGGTATGTGATTCAGCAGTTGAGCGCGTTGAAGGTGAAGCGGTTGCGCGATGCACTGCCGGTTTGACCTGCCGTGCGCAACTACATGGTGCGCTGGTTCATTTTGTTTCCCGCCGCGCGCTGGACATTGAAGGTCTGGGAGAAAAGCTGCTCTCGCAACTTGTTGAAACTGGCAGGCTTAAATCTCCGGCTGATATTTTTACATTGACTGCTGTTGAACTCGCCAGTCTGGAGCGTATGGCTGAAAAGTCGGCACAGAATGTCATCGATGCCATACAGTCCAGTAAGGAAACCAGTTTCGCACGTTTTCTTTATGCCCTTGGGATTCGGGAAGTAGGCGAAAGCACTGCTCAGTCATTGGCAACATACTTTTCTGATCTTGATTCACTTATAGCCGCCGCAGAGAGTGACTGGGAAAGCCTGTCTGAGGAAAAAGCCAGGGATCGTTGCCCCAGCTTACAGTCAGTTGAGGATGTTGGTGCGATTGTGGCTGCTCATATTTGCCAGTTTTTTCACGAATCCCATAACCGAACTGTAATTACAGAGCTGTTGAATGCAGGCGTGCATTGGCCCCAGGTTGAAAAAATAGAGGGTTCACAGGCGTTAAAGGGTAAAATATTCGTTTTGACGGGTTCATTACCCACCATGTCAAGAGATGATGCCAAGGCTTTGATCCAGGCTGCAGGCGGAAAAGTGACTGGAAGTGTATCGAAAAAAACTGATTATGTAGTCGCAGGGGAAGCGGCTGGATCCAAGTTGACCAAGGCTGAGGAGCTGGGAATACCCGTCCTGACTGAAGATGACTTGCACGTATTATTAACTGATTAAGTATTGGCTGATCTTTTAGATAGCCGGGAGAGAATAATGAATCCATTTCGACCACAGTTCCTGTTTTACCGCATTTATATGGCGATCTTTAAGTTGGTTACCTGGATGCTACCTTTCCGCGAGCCAGAATTGTTCAGTGGTCCGGGAGCCTCTCTTGAGCTTTGCCGGGCTATTGCAAAGACGGGTGTCAAAAAGGTTCTGATTGTTACTGATGAGATGCTGCCCAAACTGGGCCTGATCGCTCCTCTCGAAGAAGAGTTGAAAAAGAGTGGCCTGGAAGTTGTTGTGTTTGATGGCATACAGCCAGATCCAACTATCGTCTTGATTGAACAGGGTCTGGAAGTATTGAAGAGTAATGACTGCGATTCCATACTCGCGGTTGGCGGTGGCTCTTCCATGGATGCGGCCAAGATCATTGCGGCACGTGCGACCAATAACAAGCCTGTAAGCAAGATGGCGGGTTTGTTCCGTGTCTTCCGTGGCATTTTGCCTTTATATGCGATTCCCACGACTGCAGGCACGGGTTCAGAGGTGACGATTGCAGCGGTGGTTTCGGATCCTGAAGCACAGCGTAAATTTGCTGTGATTGATCTTAAACTTGTTCCCCAGATGGCGGCTCTGGACGCATCACTCATGACAGGTTTGCCAGCGCATATTACCTCTGCGACCGGCATGGATGCTCTGACACATGCCATTGAGGCTTATATTTCCAATAACGCTTTAAAGCGTACGGACGAAAAAGCGATTGCAGCAACTAAGCTCATCATGAAGTATTTGCCAACGGCAGTAGAAAACGGCAGTGATCTCGAAGCGCGACAGAATATGGCCCTGGCGTCTTACTATGCAGGTTTTGCGTTTACTCAGGCAGGTGTGGGTTATGTGCATGCCATATCTCATAATTTTGGTGCTCTTTATCACACGCCGCATGGGCTCGGAAATGCGATTGTGCTTCCGTATGTGCTGGAGTATTCCAAAAGCAACTGCATGGAACGCCTCGCTGAATTGGCGGTGCATTGCGACATGAAAAAGGGTAATGAGAATATTCAGCAGCTGGCTGAGAACTTTATTGACCGTATCCGTGAAATGAATGCCGCTTTCGGGATTCCCACCAAACTCGATGCTTTGCAGGCGGTTGATATTCCCAAGATCGCAGATGCTGCTCTGAAGGAAGCACGGTTCACGTACGCGGTGCCGCGTTATATGGATCAGAAGACCTGCGAAGAGTTTATCGGACAGATATTGCCTTCTTAAACCTTCTGGCTCGGCTAATAGTCGTTATAAGTTGGTGTCATTAGCATGGGTACGTAGCAGGTGTCATCCCTAATCGTGACCGTTGGTCGCATGGACGCGGCCGACGAGACCCCATGGATGGGTTCACGGCGTGTCACGATTAGGGATGACACCTGCTACTAAGCTTTCCAAGTGATCGCCCGGATTTATTGTTATCAACTTTTAGACTTCACGCTAAGGGCATGAATATCCGTCTTCATCATTTCTTCTAGTGCCTCATAAATCATGCGATGCTGTTCCAGCATGGATTTATCAGCAAAGGCTGCACTAGTTATCGTCACACGGTAATGACCTTTGCCACTTCGGGCGCCCGCGTGACCAGCATGCAGATGACTCTCGTCGATAATATCGAGTTCGCTTGGAGAGAATGCAGATTGCAGAGCCTGGCGAATACGTTCTATACGGTCTTTCACGGTAATACTTTCTTGAATGGCTTAACGGTTACTGAGGCATAAACACCCGCTTCAATATATGGGTCGGCATCGGCCCAGGCCTGCGCAGCTTCCAATGATTCAAACTCGGCGACAATAAGGCTGCCCGTGAACCCGTCTTCACCCGGGTCATTTGCATCAATCGTCGGGTAGGGGCCTGCCAATAAAAGGCGTCCTTTGTCTTTTAACTCATTCAGGCGCGCCAGATGCTGCTCGCGTACCTGTTTGCGCAGTGGCAGGCTGTCGGGTACATCCGTGCCATTGATGGCATAAAACATCAGGGCGTTTCCTTCTTTTCTGGTTCTTCTACTTGCATATAGCCATGCAGGAAGGGGATATGCGCCAGCATGAATACCAGCATCATGATGGTGACGCCAAAGGCCTTATAGGCTCCCCAGGTGACATCATCGAAATTCATGAAGACATAGATATTGAGCGCGGCATTGAACAGAAAGAATAATGCCCATGCCGTATGTATTCTGTCCCAGATTTGCGGCGGCACCACGAGAACCTGCTGGGGTATGCGAGCAAGCAGGGGCTTGTCACCGATAAAGCGGCTGCCAAACAGGGCAACGGCGAAAATGAGATACACCACGCTGGGTTTGATCTTGATGAACAGTGGATCCTGAAGCAGCAACGTAGAGCCGCCTAAGACCAGCGCAATAGTGGCAACCCAGAGTTGGGTTTTGGGCACTTTTTTATCAATAATCCAGTGACCTATTGCGGCCACATAAAGGCAGGGGATAAGTACTGCCGTGGCAATAAAAATGTCATATTTAACCAGTGCAACAAAAAACAGCACGGCCGGAATCAGATCTATCAGGGCTTTCATACTAAAGAATTCTATTTAATGCGAAGCCAACAACAAGCCATTGGCGTAAAGGATCATTATACTTCCCCAACCTTCAAAGCGCTTGAGCAACTGTTCATCGTGAAAACTGTCTATCTGCATCCTGACAATCCACAGCCGCGTGTCATACAGCAAGTGGTTGCAGCATTGCATTCGGGGGCGATCATCGCCTACCCGACAGATTCCTGTTATGCACTTGGCTGTCATATTGGTGATAAAACGGCGATGGATAAAATTAGTCGAATACGTGGTCACGATAAAAAAAATAACTTTACCTTGGTATGTAGTGATATGGCGCAAATTGCCGTTTATGCGAAGGTCGACAACCGTGACTATCGTATGCTGAAGCATGCGTTGCCCGGGCCATATACCTTCATTCTTCAGGCGACGCGCGAAGTTCCCAAGCGTTTACAGAATCAGAGTCGAAAGACGATAGGTGTGCGTGTGCCAGAGCACAATATCGTGCAGGCTATATTGTCAGCTTTGGGAGAGCCGCTAATGAGCTCCACCCTGCAGTTACCGGGAGATGAGCTGCCGCTAACCGAGCCCTATATTATCGAGGAACGTCTTGAAAAGGAGCTGGATATACTCATAGATGGCGGTGATTGCGGGCTTGAGCCGACAACCGTGATCGATCTGACAGGTGCGGTGCCCGAGGTCTGGCGCAAAGGCAAGGGTGATCTGGCCGTTTTAGGGCTGGATTAAGCCGACCCATCTATCTTATTGCCCGTATAATTGGCCGATGCAGGATCTCAATACCATCCAACTGATTATCGTTTGGGCTATTCCCGTTTTGTTTGCGGTGACGCTGCATGAAGTGGCGCATGGCTGGGTTGCACGTCGTTATGGCGATCAAACCGCGGCCATGCTTGGCAGATTAAGCCTGAACCCTATTAAACACGTGGATCCTGTCGGTACCGTGGTCGTGCCCATGATCATGCTGCTCGCCGGTGGATTTATTTTTGGCTGGGCCAAACCCGTGCCAGTGGTGATGCAGAACCTGCGTAATCCGCGCCAGGATATGGCCAAGGTGGCCTTGGCCGGTCCTGCCGCGAACCTCCTGATGGCGGTGTTCTGGGGATTAATGCTCAAGCTCGCATTAATGCTGGGTGGGCAAGGGGTGTGGGAAGGTCTGGCATTCATGAGTATTGCCGGTATCGCGATCAACTGCATCCTGATGATCCTCAATCTGTTCCCGATTCCCCCGCTGGACGGCAGCCGCGTGCTCAATGGTTTCTTGCCGGAGAACATAGCCAGGCAAGTGGATCGCATCGAGCCCTTTGGCCTGGTTATCGTGGTGGTATTACTGGTGTCCGGCGCATTGGGTAGTGTGTTGTTCCCCATATTGCGTTCTGTTTCAGCGACAATGCTCAGCATGCTCGGTATTGATGTAAGAATTTTTTAAGTGGTGTTACGTGGTTAACAAGAAAGACAAACCTGTTTTATTGAGTGGAATCCAGCCTTCCGGACATCTGACGATAGGTAATTACATAGGTGCCCTGCGTAACTGGGTGAAGATGCAGGATGATTACGATTGCCTGTTTACGCTGGTCGATCTGCATGCCATTACAGTGCGTCAGGATCCGGCCATCCTGCGTGAGCGTTGTTATGAATTCCTCTGCCTGTATATGGCCTGTGGCATCGATCCGGCGAAAAACACGATTTTTGTTCAGTCTCACGTGCCGCAGCACAGTCAATTGGCCTGGATACTCAACTGCTACACCTACACAGGTGAATTGAACCGTATGACACAGTTCAAGGATAAATCCAGCAAGCACGCCGACAATATCAATGCAGGCCTGTATAACTACCCGGTACTGATGGCAGCTGATATTCTTTTATACGGTACGGACCTTGTTCCGGTGGGCAATGACCAGAAACAGCATCTGGAAATGACCCGCGATGTGGCCCAGCGTTTTAACGGCATATACGGCTCGGAAGAAAAACCGGTACTGACCGTGCCTGAACCCTTTATTCCCGAGGTGGGCGCCCGCATCATGAGTCTGCAGGACCCGATGGCGAAGATGTCCAAATCGGATGATGTGGAAAGCAACGTCATCCGCTTGCTGGATGAGCCGAAAAAGGTCAGCAAGAAACTTAAACGTGCCGTAACCGACTCGGACAGTGAAATCAGGTTTGACCCGGTCAATAAGCCGGGCGTAAGTAACCTGATGAGCATACTCGCTGCGGTGACCGATCAGGACATGGACAAGATTGCCGCGGACTATGTGGGTAAGGGATATGGCAATCTGAAAACAGATACTGCAGATGCTACCGTGGCATTCTTGGAGCCGATTCAGGCAAGATATGCCGAGTTGTATGCGGATAGGGCAGGTCTGGAGAAAATCCTGAAGCAAGGTGCAGCCGATGCCCGCGAGCGTGCCCAGCCAATGATTGACCGTGTATATGATGCGATAGGATTCCTGCCTGCATGAGTGAAGATGTTGTTATACCTGACATAACGCAGGAGGCTGCCAATGCAGACACCAGCGTCAAGGTGGGCGGCAAGCCTTATGTGGAACTGCCGGATGATCTTTATATTCCGCCAGACGCCTTGCAGGTATTTCTCGAAGCCTTTGAAGGCCCGCTGGATTTGCTGCTTTACCTGATCCGCAAGCAGAACATCGACATACTCGATATCCCGGTTAATCGTATTGCCACTCAATACATGGAATACATCGAACTCATGCGTGACATGAAGTTCGAGTTGGCGGCGGAGTATCTGCTGATGGCGGCTATGCTGGCCGAGATCAAGTCACGATTATTGCTGCCCAAGCCAGAGTCCGCGGACGAGGAGGGTGAAGACCCCCGGATTGAACTCGTGCGTCGTTTACAGGAATTTGAACGCTTCAAGGAAGCGGCTGAGAATCTCGAGGCATTGCCCAGGGTGGGCCGTGAAATTTGGCCTGCCGAAGCCAAGCCCGACAAGATTCGTGTAGCTGAACAGCTACCGCAGCCCGAGATTAAGGAACTGGTACTGGCATTTCGCGACGCGATGTTGCGCGCAGAGTTATTTACCAGTCACCAGGTAGAACGTGAGCCACTTTCGGTACGTGAGCGCATGAGCCAGATTCTGGATCGCCTGCAATCCGTGCGTGAAGCAGAATTCATAACATTATTCCCCAAGGATGAAGGACGCATGGGGGTTGTGGTGACTTTTATTGCCATACTGGAGCTGGTGAAAGGTTCGGTGCTGGAAGTAAATCAGGAAGCCGCCTATGGTGTGCTGTTTGTACGTGTCGCGGGCGCAGGCGTTAGCGGTAAAGAGGTCGAGGTGACATCAGTCGATGAGTGAGCAAGAAAGTACTGAGTTGGAAAATATCGAGCCAGAGAAGAGTGAGCTCGTGAAGAGCGAACAGGGCAATTTGGAATTGCCGCCGATCGTGGAAGCATTGCTGCTGGCAGCCGGTGGACCACTGAGCATCGAACAGATACAGGGCAGTTTCGAAACACGTGATATGCCTGAGCGTAAAGCAGTTCGTGATGCGCTCAAGCAACTGGACTCCGAATTATCGGGACGCGCAGTTGAGTTGATCGAAGTTTCAAGCGGGTTCCGTATCCAGGTGCGTCAGGATTTCTCTTCTTATGTCGGCAAGCTCTGGGAAGAGCGGCCGCCGCGATTCTCACGTGCCTTGCTCGAAACGCTGGCGCTCATTGTTTATCGGCAGCCGATATCCCGTGGTGAAATTGAGGAAATACGTGGTGTGTCCCTTAGCCCCAATATCATCAAGACGCTCATGGAACGTGAATGGGTCAAGGTTGTTGGCGTACGCGAAACGCCCGGGCGTCCGGAATTGCTCGGCACCACCAAGACATTCCTCGATGACTTTTGTTTGAAGAATCTGGATCAGCTACCCAGTCTGCCTGAGTTGCGCGATCTTGACAGTCTTGGCGAAGCGCTGGAAAGGATACAGGCTGAAACCGGGGTGGTTGCAGTGGCTGAGAGTGAGGCTGAAGAAGTTGAAGCCTCCTCAGATGTCAGCGAGTCTGCGGAAGAAAGTAACGGCGATCAAAGTGACGAGACAATCGAACAGGAAATAGTCGAGGAAGCAGCCGTAGAAATGGTCGAAGAAATTCGGGAAGAAGATGAGTCAGAATCAACCCCTGTGACGAGCGCCTGATGGCTGAACGTATTCACAAGCGGCTGGCACAGGCAGGTATTGCTTCGCGTCGGCAGATTGAAAGCTGGGTCGCCGAAGGGCGTATCAAGATCAACGGCAAGGTTGCTGTGATCGGGCAGCAGATTGAAGAAAAGGATTCGGTCAGCATTGATGATCGGCCGGTGAATCTTCGCAAGTCTGTGCATCAGCCGACACGCGTTCTACTCTACAAAAAGATGGCGGGCGAGATCGTCACTCGTGATGATCCTGAGAAGCGACCTACCATTTTCAAACGCCTTCCTCGCCTTGAAGGCGGGCGCTGGATAGCCATCGGTCGTCTGGATATCAATACTTCGGGTTTGTTGCTGCTGACGAATGATGGTGAACTGGCGCGACGCCTGATGCATCCGAGCTATGAAGTAGAGCGAGAATATGCGGTGCGCGTGCATGGTGAAGTCACTAACGAAATACTGAATACCCTGAAAACCGGCGTGCAGCTTGAAGATGGTGAAGCCTGCTTCGAAGCGATCAAGGAAGCGAAAGGCAAAGAGGGCGATCAGCGTAATCGCTGGTTCCATGTGATTCTGCGTGAAGGCAAGAACCGTGAAGTGCGGCGCCTGTGGGAGAGCCAGGGGCTGGAAGTCAGTCGTTTGATGCGCGTGCGTTTCGGGCCCATTGCGCTTATCGGCGGCATCAAGGCCGGCACAGCAATCGAGCTGCCGAAAGATTCACTCAAGGCGCTTTGTGCTGTCGTGGATTACACACCTGTGCCGGTCCTGGGCGTCAAGGAAAAACCGAGACGTGCTGCCCCTGCCCGCAAGTCGGCAAAAGCATCTGGTTCACGCAAAGATGATTCCGGACCTCGTACAAGTAAGTCCCGCCGTGATAAGAAATTCAATACACCCCGATCAGGCGATAAAGAAGCGCCGGCTCGCAAATCAAATACACCCGGCTCGAATACGTCCAGATCAAATACGACCAGCAAGCCGAAACGGGATACACCCGCCAAAAGCACAGGCGAAAAGACGGATTCTGTTTGGGGACGCAACAAGCGCTAATGCCACTGCAGCTGGCACCGACATCAGACCTGTCGGGTCTGTATCAGCAGCTTGATTCAGCGTATGGGCATCAGGCCTGGTGGCCAGCGAAAGAACGCTTTGAGATTCTGGTCGGCGCTGTCCTCGTTCAAAACACAGCATGGATCAATGTCGAGCCGGCGATAGAAAACCTGCGCCAGCGCAATTGGTTGGAGGCAAAATCATTGTTGTTGGCAGGTGAACCGGCATTGCATGAGGCTATACGGTCTTCCGGCAGTTTCCGGGTTAAAACCGGTCGCCTGCTGAATCTTTGCCGCTGGTTTACAGGCAGTGGCGGTTTTCAGCGCCTCGATAAGCAGGACACAACCGCACTGCGTGAATCATTACTCACCGTCAAAGGTATTGGCCCGGAAACCGCAGACGCGATTCTGCTCTATGCGTTCAAGCGGCCAGTATTTGTTGTAGATACCTACACACGTCGCGTACTTTCGCGTTTGGGGTGGCTGCCAGGCAGGGCAAGCTATGAAGAGCTGCGGGCGGTATTTGAACTTACCCTGCCTGCGGACAGCGATCTGTTCGGGCAGTACCATGCATTGTTTGTTGAGCATGCCAAACGCAATTGCCGAACACGTCCTTTGTGTAAGGACTGTCTGTTGAATGAGCAATGTGAAATGGCCTTACGGAAAACGCATGACCGCACCGATTAAATTCTATTTCGATTTCATTTCGCACAATGCCTACCTGGCATGGACTCAGATCCATCGCACCGCCAGTAAGTATGGGCGGGAAGTCGAGCCCATCCCGGTATTGTTTGCGGGTTTTCTCGAGCATTACGGTCAGAAAGGGCCTGCGGAAGTGCCGCCGAAAGCCCACTGGATGATACGCGATGTCATACGGAAGGCCGCCGAGCTGAATGTGCCACTGCGTCCACCTGCCTCGCATCCATTTAATCCCATCATGGCGCTAAGAGTAGCAACGGTAGATTTGCCGCCTGTAGATAAGAAGCGACTCATTGATGCCATATTTCGGGCCACCTGGGCTGACGGCCGTGACATCAGCGATCCGGATGTATTGGGTGCGCTGCTGACCAATGCCGGCTTTGACGCCAATGAGGTATTGGCGGCGTCCAAATCACCGGCAGTCAAGCAGAAGCTCATTGATGCCGGGAAGTTTGCCATAGAGAAAGGTGTATTTGGTGTGCCGAGTATGCGCATCGATAATGAATTGTTCTGGGGTTATGACGATCTGCATTACATGGAACTGTATTTGCAGGGTCGCGACCCCTTTGATCCGTCCAGACTCGAGCCCTGGCTCAATGTTCGACCTTCCATCCAGCGTAAGGCTGTATCGGGTAAATCGAGCGATTAATTAACTATTAAACTCAGGATAGAAAATGAGCGAAGAACGCGTAAGCATTGAAATTAAAAATCATATAGCCCATGTGCGCATGCTACGTGCCGATAAGCACAATGCGCTCGACTGGCAGATGTTTCAGGCTATCGCCAATGCGGCACGTCGACTGCATGATGAGAATGAAGTCCGTGTGGTCGTGATATCCGGTGATGGCAAAAGCTTCTGCTCCGGGCTGGATTTCCCCAGCTTCATGACCGGTGAAGTGAAGATCGACGCGGCCTTTGAAAGACAAAACTCTGAAGACATCGCCAATAATGCCCAGGCCATGGCCTATGAGTGGCAGCAACTGCGTATGCCGGTTATCGCGGCCTTGCAGGGTTTTTGTTACGGCGGTGGCTGTCAGCTGGCGCTCGGTGCAGATATCCGGATCGCCAAGCCGGATACACGCATGTCAATTATGGAAACCAAGTATGGTCTGATACCGGATATGGCGATCACTCAGACTATTACGCGACTGACCCGTATTGATGTCGCCAAGGAGCTCACTTATACAGGTCGGGTTGTTGATGCTCGGGAAGCTTTCGATCTGGGATTGATTACCAGAATTGAAGAAGACAGTCTTGGTGAGGCCATGAAACTGGCTGCCGAGATAGCCAATAAATCTCCTGACGCTACACGGGCAGCGAAAAAACTTTTCAACGATGCATGGTTGGCACCGGCAGCAGAAGCACTGAAACTGGAAGAAACATTGCAGAAGTCAATTATTGGCCAGCCGAATCAGATGGCAGCCGTCCAGGCCGCAATGACCAAGCAGCCGGCGGTATATAAAGACTAGATTGCTAGTTAGAAGCTGTACCGATACTGGTTTCAAAACGCTGTAAATACATCCATGTAAGCGCCGTCGGCGACGTCCTGTCGCCGACGGTTTGAAACCAGTATCAGTACAACTTCCCCGTAATCTGAATCATCTCAGGCACGAGGCAGTGCGTATTCCTGAATTATGACCGTTGGCCGCATGGACGCGGCCATCGAGCCCCCATGGATGGGTTTACGGCGTGTCGTTATTCAGAAATACGTACTGCTACGCCATCTGATGCCGTGGCGCTTCAATCACTAGGCGCTGACCAGTAACACCATTACTATCCGAGCCCAGCAAATACAGACAGGCAGGCACGGCAGCTGTGGCATCGCGATAGGTATCAGTTGCCGCGGCGGGGTAGGCCAGCTCATGAAGCTGGCTTTTTATCGGGCCGGGATCAAGGCTGTTCATGCGCAGATTTGCATTCTGCAGTTCTGACGCCCATAGATGGCTTAAGGCATCCAGCCCGGCCTTGGCTACCGCATAGGGGCCCCAGAAGGCCTTGCCATCAGTGCCAGCGCTATCGGTTAAAAATAACACCGAGCTGTCTTTGGTTTTCTGCATCAGTTCCAGGCAAACCTGTGTCAGAAACGCGGGCGCATTGAGGTTGGTTTGCAGCGACTTCATCCAAGCCGGTGGTGTGATCTCGGCCATAGGTCGCAGGCTGTCGAAATGGACAGCGTTGTGTACCAGTCCATCGAGTCTGCCAAATTCACGTTCCAGTGTAGCTGCCAGTGTTTCAAAGTCGGCCCAGCTGGCACCTTCGAGGTTCATGGGGTAAATGGCTGGCTCAGGGTGGCCGGCTTTCACGATGCTGTCGTAAACCATTTCCAGCTTCTTGGTGGTGCGGCCAAGGAGCACAACCGTTGCGCCATGGGCGGCACAGCCCTTGGCAATCTCCCGTCCAAGACCGCTGCCGGCACCAGTGACGAGGATGATTTTATCTTGGAGTAAATCTGCGGCAGGCTGGTAGGCCAGTAATTCTTGTGATTTCATTTGTCAGGCGGCCTCTGCAATCAGGCAGTCGAGTATTTCTGAAGGCTGGTTAATGATCCGGTCGGCGCCCCATTGATCAGGGAAGTCACCTTTCTGAATATAGCCATAGGTTACGGCTACTGTGCGCATACCGGCACGGCAACCGGCGACAATGTCACGCCGGGCATCACCAACGTAGATGCAGTTTTCTGCATGAAATCCGGTAAGCTCGCAGGCAAGTTCAAGGGCTGCCGGGTCCGGTTTTGGCTTGGGCACCTGATCCGCGCCGATAATACAGGCAGGCGGTGTGGCGAACGTAAGCTGATCCATTAATGGGTTGGCCAGGTTGCTTGGCTTGTTGGTCACCACACCCCAGGCGATTCCTAACGTATCCAGTTCGAGTAAAAGCTCGTTGATGCCCTCGAATACGACGCTGTCGTTACAGAGGTTTTCTGCATAGACCTTCAGATAGCGTTCACGCATTTCCGTATAGCCGGAATCTTCCTGATTGATGCCGTAGCCGAGTCTTAATAGTCCCCGTGAACCTTGTGAAGAGTAGGGGCGCATCACCTCGGCATCGAGCGGCTTGCGACCATCCTCAATGAGCAGGCTGTTAAGGGCAGCGCCCAGGTCGGGGGCGGTATCCACCAGCGTGCCGTCTAGATCAAAAAGAATGCATTTCGTAGTCATAGGGTTATACGGGCCGTTCGCAGGCCATGATGTAGTTCACATCGACATTGCTGTCGAGTTTGTAATGCTGGAGCAGGGGGTTGTAATGAATGCCTGTTATGTCAATTAATTGCAGGCCGGCCAGTCGCGACCATTCGTCCAGTTCGGAGGGCTTGATGAACTTGCTGTAGTCATGTGTGCCCCGTGGCAGCATACCGAGCAGATATTCAGCGCCGACAATGGCAAGTGCGTAGGCCTTCGGATGACGGTTCAGAGTAGAGAAAAACACCTTGCCACCTGGCTTAACCAGCTTTGCACAGGAATTAATGACCGAGGTGGGGTCAGGCACATGCTCGAGCATTTCCATACAGGTGACGATATCAAAGCTGGCAGGTTTCTCATCGGCGAAGGCCTCAACCGGTACGCAGTCATAATGGGCATTTGCACCTGCAGCATCAGCATGTTCCTGAGCGACTTTTAATGATTCCTCAGCGAGGTCAATGCCAGTCACTTCGGCCCCGGCCAGCGCCATGGACTCAGACAGAATGCCGCCGCCGCAGCCGACATCCAGTGCCTTAATTCCTGTTAGTGGGCGGTTTTTTTCGATAAAGCGTAGCCGCAGCGGATTGATCTGATGCAGGGGTTTCATATCCCCTTCCTCATCCCACCACTTGTCTGCCAGTTTGGCGAATTTGCTGATTTCTTCAGGATCAACGTTGGTTGTGTGGTTGTCGTTCATGGTTGGTTTAGTGCTCGGCCTGGGCATTCAGTTTTTCACGCCACTGCGCTGCTTTTCCCAGCACATCGGTTTCACTGATGGTGGTGAGTTTGCCACTACGTAACAGTCGGCGACCGGCAACCCAGGTATCGCTTACATGGCGACGCCCTGCGGCATATACGATCTGGGAGATCACGTTATACATCGGCTGGGTTTCAATACTGTCCAGTTCGATAGCACATAAATCTGCCCATTTACCGGTTTCAATTGAGCCGGTCTGTTCGTCAAGACCCAATGCCTTGGCCCCTGCAAATGTTGCCATATGCAATGCCTGGTGGGCGGGTAGGGCGCTGGCGTCTTCTGCCACGGCCTTGGCCAATAATGCGGCTGTTCGCATTTCACCCAGCATATCGACATCGTTATTGCTTGCAGCACCATCCGTGCCCAGGGCGACATTGACGCCGGCTTTCAATAGTTTATCGACCGGGCAAAAGCCGCTGGCCAGTTTCATATTGGATTCCGGGCAGTGCACGACATGGGCATTGGCCGCAGCCAGTTTGTCGATTTCGTCGTTACTCAGCTGCGTCATGTGTACGGCAATCAGGTCAGGGGTCAGCAAACCCAGCGCTTCCAGTCTTGCCAGTGGTCGTTGTCCTGTTTTCTTCACGGCATCGTCGACTTCTAAAGCCGTTTCGTGTAAATGAATATTGATACGCAGTTCCATCTCGCCATTGCGCGTGACGATCTTTTTTAATGGCTCGTCAGAAACGGTATAGGGTGCGTGGGGTGCAAAGCTGGTCTGAATCAGCGGGTGGCCACGAAACTCATCACGCATGGCCTGACCTTTTTCCAGGTATTCGTCCGCTGTCTGGGCATACACCGTCGGGAAATCAATCAGGATCATGCCGACTGCAGCACGCATGCCAATATCGGCAGCCGTTCTGGCGGTCACGTCCGGAAAGAAGTACATGTCGTTAAAGCATGTGGTGCCACCACGGAGCATCTCTGCGGCTGCCAGACGTACACCGTCGGCACAAAATTGTTCGCCGACATGGGCGGCCTCAGCTGGCCAGATGTGGTCGTTAAGCCAGTCCATCAGGGGCAGGTCGTCGGCCAGACCGCGCATCAGGCTCATGGCCGAGTGCGTGTGGGCGTTTACCAGGCCAGGGATAATGGCGTGCTTATTCAGCGTGATGACCTCATCAGCATCAAATTGACCGGTGGCCTCTGAGGTCGGAAGTATGGCTTCAATACGGCCGTTATTCAGCACGAGGCTATGGTTCTCTAGAACGGTCTTTTCAGGGATCACCGGCACAATCCAGCGTGCGTGGATCAGGGTTTCAGCATGCGCCATATTAATGAATGCAATAATGTGTTTTTTGGAACGCGCACTATACCATTCATGACAAAGACAATGAGTGAGGCTGAATCTCTTTCCGGCCTTGAAAAACTGTCCCGCCAATCCATACGCCCCATTGAATGGCGTGATGACGTGCTTTACCTGCTGGATCAGCGAAAGCTGCCGCTGGAAGAGTTGTATATCCCGCTTCATACAGCTGCTGAAGTGGCCAAAGCCATTCAGGACATGGTCGTGCGTGGTGCGCCAGCAATAGGCATCACAGCTGCTTATGGAATAGCGCTGGCCGCAAAGCGGGGCGATGACCTCGATGTGGCTTATGAAGTGCTGGCGGATAGCCGGCCTACAGCTGTGAATCTGCATTGGGCTCTGGCACGCATGCGAGTTGTCGGTAGCAATGCTGCTGCTTTGCTTAATGCCGCCGTGGTCATGCACATAGAAGATCTCGAGCAGAATCTGTACATGGCTGGACTGGGTGCCAGCTGTTTTGAAGGTGAGGTATCTGTCCTTACACATTGCAACACCGGCTCACTGGCAACAGCAGGGCACGGCACAGCCTTAGGAGTAATTCGTACTGCACATGCACTAGGCAAGTTGAAATCTGTATACGCAGGTGAAACGCGCCCCTGGCTACAGGGTGCAAGGCTCACGGCCTGGGAACTGACTAAAGAGGGCATAGATGCCCAGCTCATTGCCGATTCGGCAGCCGCCAGCCTTATGGTTTCAGGAGCAGTCGACTGGGTAGTGGTGGGTGCAGACCGCATTGCTGCCAATGGTGATGTTGCCAACAAGATTGGAACCTATTCCCTGGCTGTGCTGGCGAAACATCACGGTGTGAAGTTTATGGTAGTGGCACCGACCGGAACTATAGACGTGAATACGCAAACGGGAAGCGACATTCCCATCGAGCAACGCTCTGCAGATGAATTGTTAACTATCGGGGGTATTCGTATGGCGGCGCAGGGTGTCGATGCATGGAACCCAGTGTTTGATGTGACCCCGGCGGGGCTGGTGGATGTGCTTGTGACGGAACGGGGGCTGGTCAATAAGCCAGAGCCGAAAAAAATAAATGAGTTAATGGTGTCGGAGTCAGAGGCTTAGTGACTCCGACACTAAAATCTTTATTTGCTAGAACGAATATCCAACTATCAGATTAAAGACGGGGAATATTGCAAACCATTTTGCGTCATCTTCAATATCATCCTCTTCCTTACGCAGTGCAGCGACACAGTTCGGGTCATTATTGCATGCGGCACTGTTGCTGCTTATGTCTGCATCAGGGGTGCCCGGGAACATCAGTCCAAGCTCACCACGAATTGCAAAGCCTGGGTGTTTGCGGATAAATGGCGTGCCAATTCCGAAGCCAAGATAAGGTGCAAACTTGTTGGCTTTCATATCTGCTGACAACGTGCCGAGTTGCGCT